>NZ_JASGDO010000067.1:0-88807 GCF_047607225.1 Microbacterium sp.
CGCCGCCCCCGCCAGCGCGCGTGCCGCCGCCGCTCCGTCCGGCGGCGTGCCGCTGCCGCGCTCGCTGCCCTGGCAGGGTTCACGCGCTCCGGAGCCGGAGGCCGCACCGGTGGTCACCTCGGCACCTCGGGCGATCGAGAGCGTCGAGCTCGCCCTCCCTACCGGACAGCGGCTCCGGGTGACCGGCAAGGTCGTGCTGGGTCGGCAGCCCTCCGATACGGCCCGCACGATGGGTGCGCGCCCCGTGCCCGTCACCGACGACAGCAGGTCGGTGTCGCGGGTGCACCTGTTCCTCGAGGTCGCCGACGGCAAGGTGACGGTCGCCGACGCCGGGTCCGCCAACGGCTCGCGACTGCAGCGCGGGAGCACGGTCTACCAGCTCGAGTCGGGGGGAAGCCCGGCTCAGGCTGCGCCCGGCGATGTGGTCTGGCTGGGTGACCTCTCCGTGTCGATCCTCGCCTGAGCGGGACTGCGTCGGTCGGGCCGAGGAGCGCGCCCGTCTACCCTGGAAGCGATGGCTCATCTACTCGGCGCTGAGGCGCTTCATGTCGAGTTCCCGACGAAGGTCGTGTTCGACTCCGTGACCCTCGGTCTCAACGAGGGCGACCGCGTCGGCATCGTCGGGCGTAACGGAGACGGCAAGTCGACGCTGCTGAAACTGCTCGCAGGGACGATGACACCCGATTCGGGGCGGGTCACCCGGGTGGGCGGGCTGCGGGTCGGGGTCCTCGATCAACAGGACACGCTCGACGACGCTGACACGATCGGTCACGCGGTCGTCGGCGACGCGGCCGAGCACGAATGGGCCGGCGACGCGCGGACCCGCGACGTGATCGCCGGGCTCCTGGCCGACCTGCCCTGGGACGCCCCGATCGGTTCGCTCTCGGGCGGCCAGCGCCGCCGCGTCGCGCTCGCGCGCCTCCTCGCCGGGGACTGGGACGTCCTCGCTCTCGACGAGCCCACCAACCATCTCGACGTCGAGGCGATCGCCTGGCTCGCCGAGCACCTGAAGCGCCGGTGGACGCCGCAGGCGGGCGCGCTCCTGGTCGTCACTCACGACCGGTGGTTCCTCGACGAGGTCTGCACACGCACGTGGGAAGTGCACGACCGCATCGTCGAGCCCTTCGAAGGAGGCTACGCCGCCTACATCCTGCAGCGCGTCGAGCGCGACCGGCAGGCCGCTTCCATCGAGGCGCGTCGGCAGAACCTCGCGCGCAAAGAGCTCGCGTGGCTCCGGCGCGGCGCTCCCGCCCGCACGTCCAAGCCGAAGTTCCGGATCGAGGCGGCCAACGTCCTGATCGCCGACGTCCCCGAGCTGCGCGACCGCGTCTCGCTCCAGTCGCTCGCCGTCTCCCGGCTCGGCAAAGACGTCGTCGACCTCCTCGATGCCGGCGTCACCTACCCCGCGACGCCCGACAGTCCGCCGCGGACGGTGCTGACCGACGTGGAGTGGCGCGTCGCGCCCGGCGAGCGGACGGGGATCCTCGGGGTCAACGGCGCCGGCAAGTCCACGCTGCTGGGCCTCATCGCCGGCACGGTGCAGCCGACCTCGGGCAGGGTCAAGCGCGGGAAGACGGTCAAGGTCGCCGTGCTCACCCAGCGCATGGACGAGCTGGATCCGCACCTCGACGAGCCGGTGCGCATCGTCGTGTCGCGCCTGCGCACGAGCTACACGTTCGGGGCCGGGTCGAAGGCGCAAGAGCTGACCCCGGGGCAGCTCCTCGAGCGGATGGGGTTTTCTTCCGCACAACTGTCCACGCCCGTCCGCGATCTGTCCGGCGGTCAGAAGCGGCGGCTGCAGTTGCTGCTCATCCTCCTCGACCAGCCGAACGTCCTCATCCTGGACGAGCCGACCAACGACCTCGACACCGACATGCTCGCCGCCATCGAGGAGCTGCTGGACGGGTGGGCGGGAACGCTCCTGGTCGTCTCGCACGACCGCTACTTCATGGAGCGCGTCACCGATCAGCAGTACGCGATCCTCGATCACCGCCTGCGTCACCTCCCGGGCGGGGTGGACGAGTACCTGCGGCTGCGTCAGCTGCAGCGCGACCGGCCCGCCAACCCCACCCCGGCCGCGTCCGCGCCCGCATCGACGTCCGCCCCGGAGCTCTCCGGAGCGGCGCGGCGCGCCGCTCAGAAAGAGCTGCAGGCGATCGAGCGCCGGCTCGCCAAGCTCACGGCGCAGGCCGCGGCCGACCGCACTGCTCTCGCCGACCACGATCAGGCCGACTATGTGGGGCTGGGGGAGAAGATGCGCGCGATCGGTGAGGTCGAGGCGGAGGTGGCGACGCTGGAGGAGCGGTGGTTGGAGCTCTCCGAGGCCGTGGAGTGACCTCGGCGAGCATCGATCGGACGCCGATCAGGTGTCGAATCCGAGGCTGAGCTTGCGGAGGAGCCCCGCCAACCGGTCGCGGTCGCTACGGGAGAGCACCGCCAGCAGAATGGCCTCGGCGTCGACCAGGCGGGTGATGGCGGCGTCGACGCGTGTTCGCCCGTCTCCCGTGAGGGTGACCAGGACGCTCCGGCCATCAGCGGGATCGGCCTCCCGCCGCACGAGTCGTCGGCCGACGAGCCGGTCGATGCGGTTCGTCATCGTGCCGCTGGAGACGAGCGTCTGCTGCAGCAACTGCTTGGGGCTCAGCTGGTAGGGGTCACCGGCTCGGCGCAACGCCGACAACACGTCCCACTCCCATGGCTCCAGTTCGCTGCGGCGGAACGCCTCGCGGCGGGCTCGGTCGAGATGACGCGAGAGCCGATCGACGCGCGAGAGCACCTCGAGTGGGGAGAAGTCGAGGTCGGGACGCTGGCGTGTCCACGCGTCGACGATCCGGTCGACCTCGTCGTGCTCTGCTGTCACGATGCCCATTATCCCGGTCTGCGGCCGGGTGGCGTGCGCCCGTCCGCCGGTGCGCGCGTCTCGCTGTGGGTGGGCGGGCATGGCAGACTTGTCGGGCGGCCACCGGCCCGCCCGCTTCACGAGAAGTGGCGACCGGGGCGCCGCGGTCCGCCGTGGTGTAATGGCAGCACGACAGCCTTTGGAGCTGTGAGGTCTAGGTTCGAGTCCTGGCGGCGGAGCATGACAGAGAACGCGCTCGACGCCTCCCTCGCCGTCGTCATCCTCGCCGCAGGGCAGGGCACCCGGATGCGTTCGTCTCTCCCGAAGGTGCTGCACCGGATCGGGGGGCGCCCCTTGGTGGGGCACGTGCTCGACACCGCACGGGATCTCGCCCCCGCCCATGTCGTCGTGGTCGTCCGACACGAGCGCGATCTCGTGGCTGAAGCCGTCCTTGGCGTCTCCGACGAGGTGATCGTCGTCGATCAGGACGAGATTCCCGGAACCGGGCGCGCGGTGGAGGTCGCGTTGAGTCATCTCCGCGACTTCGAGGGGGACGTGCTCGTGCTCAGCGGCGACGTCCCGCTCCTCGACGCCGACGCCTTGATGCCCTTCCTCGCCGCCCATCGCGCGGCCTCCTCGGCCGCGACGCTCCTGAGCGCGGTGCTGGAGGACCCGACCGGATACGGCCGGGTGCTGCGGGACGAGAACGGTGCCGTCGCGCAGATCGTCGAGCAGAAGGACGCCACGTCAGACCAGGCGGCGGTGCGCGAGGTCAACGCGGGGGTCTACCTGTTCCAGGCCGGGCCCCTCCGTGCGGAGCTCGAGCGGGTCGGGACCGACAACGCGCAGGGAGAGAAGTACCTCACCGACGTGATCGGGATGCTCCGCGCCGATGCGTACGAGGTGTCCGCCTCGATCGTGGCCGACATCACCTCCGTCATGGGCGTGAACGACCGCGTGCAGCTGAGTGAGGCCGCCCGGGCGCTCAACGCCCGGACGGTCCGCAAGTGGCAGCTCGCGGGTGTGACGGTGCAGGACCCGGCCTCCACCTGGATCGATGTGACCGCGACGCTCGCCCCCGACGTCACCGTGCTTCCCCACACGCAGATCCTGCGGGCGACCGTCATCGGCGAAGGCGCCGTCGTTGGCCCGGACACCACTCTGGAGGACTGCGAGGTCGGCGCGGGGGCCACGGTGCGGCGCTCTGACGCGACGCTCGCCGTGATCGGCGAAGGGGCCTCAGTGGGGCCGTTCGCCTACCTGCGTCCCGGCACGCAGCTGGGAGCCCGAGGCAAGATCGGCACGTTCGTGGAGACGAAGAACTCCACGATCGGCGAGGGCAGCAAGGTCCCGCACCTCTCCTACATCGGCGACACCACCATCGGCCGCGGCGTCAACCTCGGTGCGGGAGCCATCACCGCCAACTACGACGACATCGCCAAGCACCGCACCGAGATCGGTGACGAGGTCCACTCGGGGTCGCACAACGTGTTCGTCGCGCCCGTTAGGATCGGAGATGGCGCCAAGACGGGTGCCGGTGCGGTCATCCGCAAGGATGTTCCCGCTGGTGCGCTGGCACTGAGCGTGGCCCCTCAGCGAAACGTCGAGGGGTGGGTCGAGAACCACCGACCGGGGACTGGAGCGGCCGAGGCCGCGGCCCGTGCTCGGTCTGCAGAGAAAGCGGACGATGTCGCGCAAGAAGAAAGCCACTGAGCCCGATCGGGACGACATCGCTCCCGGACTGGTCGTGAAGACCAAGAAGCGGCTCGTGGTCGCCGCGGGAAGCTCCCATCCGGAGCTTGCGCGGGAGGTCGCCTCGGAGCTCGGCTCGACACTCGTGCCCACCGAGCACCGCACCTTCGCATCGGGCGAGATCCTCACCCGCTTCGAGGTGTCGATCCGGGGGTGCGACATCTTCCTCATCCAGTCCTTCGGGCCCCCGGTCAACGAATGGCTGATGGAACTGCTCATCATGCTCGACGCCGCAAAGCGCGCCTCGGCGAAGCGGATCTCCGTGGTCGCGCCGTACTACCCGTACTCGCGGCAGGACAAGAAGGGCCGCGGACGCGAGCCGATCAGTGCGCGACTGGTGGCCGACCTCCTCAAGACCGCCGGCGCCGATCGGGTCATGAGCGTCGACCTGCACGCCGCCCAGATCCAGGGGTTCTTCGACGGTCCGGTGGACCATTTGTTCGCCAAACCGGTGCTGCTGGACTACTTCGAGAAGAGCCTCTCCGCCGAAGACCGTGCCAAGCTCACCGTCGTCTCGCCCGACACCGGCCGGGTTCGCGTGGCTGACACCTGGTCCGACAGTCTCGATGCTCCCCTCGCGATCATCCACAAGCGGCGTGACCCGAACGTCGCCAACCAGGTCACCGTCAACGACATCGTGGGTAACGTCGAAGGGCGCGTCTGCCTCCTCGTCGACGACATGATCGACACCGGCGGCACGATCGTCAAGGCCGCTCAGGCCCTCAAGAAGGACGGCGCGGAGCGGGTCATCGTCGCCGCGACACACGCGATCTTCAGCGACCCGGCCACCACCCGTCTTCAAGACGAGGCAATCGACGAGGTCGTGGTCACCGACACGATCCCGCTGCCGCCGGAGAAGCGGTTCCCAGGTTTGACGGTACTGCCGATCGCCCCGCTTCTGGCCCGGGCGATCAAGGAAGTGTTCGAAGACGGCTCGGTCACGAGCATGTTCGACGGCGCGGCCTGAACGAATCCGTCCCGGGCTCACCGCGGCTGGATCAGCGCGCGACGGTCACCGCGTCCGACGTTCGCGTCTTGGCGACGAAGTCGTACTTCATCCCGGTCACACGCACCGTGATCTTCTTGCCCTTGTCGGCGGCGACGACCTTGTAGGTGCGACTCCAGCTGTTCTTCGAGATGGCCTTGCCGTTGCGATACCACTGGTAGTCCACGCGATCGGCATCCGGGGTCCACGCGGCGGCCGTCGCAGCGTCGGCGCGCAACGTCATCCCCACGGTCACCTTCTTCTTTCCGCCGGGCAGCGTGATGCGCGGCTTCGGCGTCTTGTCGAACTGGTCGAGCACCGTGCGAACGCCGCGCAGCTGGAGGACTGCCTTCCGGGTGCCCGGTCCCTTGGCGATCAGGAGCACACGGATGACTTTCCCGGTGCTGTCACGTGGCAGCGTGGCGGTCTTCTTCGTGCTGAGGACACGCCAGGTGCCGTCGAGCTCGCGCAGCTCCCATCGATACGTGAGTGAGGTGGGTTTCGGGGAGAACTTCGACCGGTAATAGAGGTCCTGGAGCTTCGCGGTCAGTTTTGCTCCCGCCAGCGGCGTCGGGGAGATCGTGATGCCGTAGTTCTTGACACGGCTTCCGTAGCCTCCCGGCACCGAGGCGGAACCCGTCGGAGAGGCGAGATATCCCGCCCAGATCGGCGATGTGAAGCCGGCGGCATCCTTGGGGTAGAACACGGAGAACCCGTTGCCGACTCCGAACGGCGCCGACCCGTTCCATCCGCCTCCTCCCGGGCTCACGATGTAGCTGCCGAGTTCCGACATCTGCGGGGCGTTTCCCCGGAAGGTCACCTTGCGGAGCGGATGATTCCACCCGCTAGATCCGGCCATGCGGTCCTGATCGAACGCGCTGGTGCCGATCCAGGTGACCGTCGTCGGGATCGTCACCGAGGGCAGAGCGTTCCCGTAAAAGGCGAAGTCGTCGATCGATTCGATGCCCTCGGGGAGGGTGAGCTTCGTCGCAGGGAGGGGAGAGTAGTCCGGGAGCACGTAGGTCACCGGGCCGGCGAAGGCTCCGTAGCCGACGCGCGTCACCCGATAGGACCGGTCGGCGACCGTGATCTTCGCCGGGATCGCGATGGTCTTCTTCCGCTTCCCGCTCCAGCCCGTGACGGTCGCCGTGCGCGTGGCGGTGTCGAGCTGGTATGCGTAGGCCCCCACCTTCTTGGACGTCACGGACGTGGGTGCCGGCGCTGTCGTCGAGGTGGTCGCCGAGGTCGCGGCCGCGGGCGGAGCGACGGCCGGCGGGGCGAAGCCGACCGCGGCGAGAGTCGCGACGATGAGCACGGGCAGGAGGCGGCCGAAGCGAGCCCGCGGGCGTGAGCGCATGGAGCCAAAGATACAGTTCGCTGGGCCCGGTTCCACACGCATATGATCGCGACATGGGCGCCGCTACGACTTCCTCCGATTTCACTGTCGATGCACCGTTCGCGCTCGACGTCGATAGCATCGTCGAGGCGCTGGGCACCGCGTCCGGAGGATTGAGCGCCGCGGAGGCGCGATCGCGCCTGGCGTCGGTCGGCCCCAACGTCCTGCCGGAGCCCCGTCGGGTTCCCGCGTGGCTGCGCTTCCTCGGTCACTTCAACGACACGCTCATCTACATCCTGCTGGGTGCCGCGGCGATCAAGGCGATCATGGCCGACTGGCTCGATTTCTGGGTCATCATGGCGGTCGCGATCATCAACGCCGTCATCGGCTTCCTCCAGGAGGGTCGTGCCGAGAAGGCGCTGGCCGGCATCCGGGGCATGCTGTCCACCGATGCCGACGTGTGGCGGGACGGGGAGTGGGCACGTATCCCCGCAGCCGACCTCGTGCCCGGTGACATCGTCCGCCTCGCCCCCGGCGACAAGGTCCCCGCCGATGTGCGGCTCGTCCAGGTGGCGCAATTGCGTATCGAGGAGGCCGCGCTCACCGGCGAGTCCGTGCCGTCGTCGAAGCAGATCGAGGCGGTGCCCAGTGACTCCGGGGTCGGCGACCGGGCCTCGATGGCGTTCTCGGGCACGATCGTCTCGGCCGGGCAAGGCCGCGGCATCGTGACGGCAACCGGCGCTGCCACCGAGATCGGCAAGATCCAGTCGCTGGTGGGCGGAGCCGGAACGCTGCAGACCCCTCTCACCGGGCAGCTCGCCCGATTCGGCAAAGTCCTGACCCTCGTCATCCTCGGCATGGCCGTCGCGATGATGCTCATCGGGCGTTTCCTTCACGCCATGCCGTTCGCCGACCTCATCTCCGCCACGATCGGCTTCGCCGTCGCGGCGATCCCCGAGGGGCTCCCGGCGCTGGTGACGATCACCCTCGCGATCGGCGTTCAGCAGATGGCGCGGCGCCGCGCGATCACGCGCAAGCTGCCGGCGGTGGAAGCGCTCGGCTCGGTCACGACGGTCTGCTCTGACAAGACCGGGACCCTCACCAAGAACGAGATGACCGTTCGCCGCCTCGTGACACCCGTCGCGCGGTACGAGGCCACCGGTCTCGGGTACGACCCCGCGGGCGAGATCATCGGAGCGTCGTCGGGCGACGACCTGCGGGCCCTGCTCGCGGTGGCCGATCTCTGCAATGACGCGCACGTCACCCGACGCGAGGACGGATGGACGCTCGTGGGGGAGCCCACGGAGGGCGCGCTGAAGGTCGTCGCAATGAAGGGAGGCACCGGCGGCAGCCCGCGCTCCCGTCGCATCGGTGTGGTGCCCTTCGACTCGGCGAACAAGTTCATGGCCACCCTCCAGGAATCCTCCGACGGCGCCCGCGCGATCCTCGTCAAGGGCGCGCCGGATCGCCTCCTCGACCGCTCGCTCACCCAGCGCGGCGCCGATGGGGCGGAGCCCCTCGACCGGGCCTTCTGGGAAGCGGCGATCGACGAGTTGAGCGGAGAGGGTCTGCGGGTGCTCGCGGCGGCGCGAAAGGCCACCCGCGCCGATGAGGTCACCGAGGACGATCTCCAGGACCTCGAGTTCCTGGGCCTCTGGGGCATCCTCGATCCGCCTCGTCCCGAGGCGGTGGAGGCAATCGCCGACTGCCACCACGCCGGGATCCGCGTCAAGATGATCACGGGGGATCACGCCGGAACGGCCGTCGCGATCAGCCGCGAGATGGGACTCGCCACGGGTGAGGTCGCCGTGCTCACGGGGGCCCAGCTCGAAGAGATGTCGCAGGAGCAGCTGAAGGCCGCCGTCGTCGACGTCGACGTCTACGCCCGGACCAGTCCCGAGCACAAGATCCGCATCGTCCGTGCTCTCCAGGCGCGTGGCGAAGTGGTCGCGATGACCGGCGATGGCGTCAACGACGCTCCCGCCCTCACCCGCGCCGACGTCGGCATCGCCATGGGGATCAAGGGCACCGAAGCCACCAAGGAGGCGGCCGAGATCGTCCTGGCCGATGACAACTTCGCGACGATCCGCAGCGCCATCCGCGAGGGCCGCCGCATCTACGACAACCTGCGCAAGTCGGTCGTGTTCCTCCTCCCCACCAACGGCGCCCAGTCCCTGGTCATCCTCGTCGCCGTGGTGTTCGGCCTCACGCTTCCGCTCACGCCCGTGCAGGTGCTGTGGGTCAACATGGTCACCGCGGTGACGCTCTCCTTGGCCCTCGCCTACGAGCCGGCCGAACGCGGGATCATGGACCGCCCGCCGCGCCCGACGGGCGGCTCGCTGATCGATCGGCGGGAACTGGGCTTCGTCCTGGTGGTCTCTCTCCTGATCGGCGGCGCGACGCTGGCGGTGTTCTGGATCGCGACGGGCCGGGGTGTCGACCTCGACACGGCACGCACGGAGGCCGTCACCATGCTAGCGCTCGGCCAGCTCGCCTATCTGCTCAACTGCCGGTTCCTCGGTCGCAGCTCGCTCACGCTGGATGTGGTGCGAGGGAACCCTGTGGTGTGGATCGCCGCGGGAGCCCTCGTGCTGTTCCAGCTGCTCTACACCTACGTGCCCTTCCTGAACGACCTGTTCGGCTCGCGACCGCTCGATCTCGTGGGATGGCTCCTGCCGGTGGTGTTCTCGGTCGTCGTCTTCCTCGCGGTCGAAGTGCTCAAGGCACTCCGGCGTGGGGGAGCCCGGCGCACCGGAGCGAACGCCTCCTCGGCGTTCACTGCAAATGCATAGCCCTGCATAGGCTTTTGCCGACCTGGCGCCGGATAGCGTGGATTTCGCCCCCGCGACGCGGCCGGGCACGACAGAAGGAGGACCGTCATGATCCGCACCACCGCCGTTCCCCGCTCCGTTCGCGTCGGCACAGCCGCTGCCTCCGTCGTCGGCATCGCCGTGCTGGCCGGCTGCGCCGCCTCCACGACTCCGGCGACCTCGGAGACCGACCCCTCGGCGTCCGCGACATCGCCCTCCACGACATCACCGAGCTCGGCAACGACCGAGTCCGGAACCGACGGCACCGCGACGACGTCGGCGTACACCGATGGGACCTATACCGCTGAGGGTTCCTACGCGACTCCGGAGTCGGTGGAGACCATTTCGGTCACGGTCACGATCGCCGATGACGTCGTTACCTCCGTCGAGGTCACCGGAAACCCGACCAAGCGCGAGTCGGAGGAGTACCAGGCGAAGTTCATCGGGGGAATCAAGGACGAGGTCGTCGGCAAGAACATCGACGAGATCTCCGTGTCCCGCGTGGCGGGCTCCTCGCTCACCAGTGGCGGATTCAACGAGGCGATCGACACGATCAAGGCCGAAGCGGCCGCGTGATGAGCGCGGCCGCCGGCGGCCGGTGGGAGTTCTCGGCGATCGGCACGCAGTGGCAGATCGACACTGCCGTCGCGTTGTCGGCACAGGCCCGCAGGCGCGTCGAGCGGACGATCGACGAGTTCGACCGCGACTGGTCGCGCTTTCGTGACGACTCGCTGGTGTCGGCGCTCGCAGCGGTTCCCGGCCGCGTGCCCGCGCCCGCGGACACCGAGGCGTTGCTCGACCTCTACCGGGAGCTCGATGTCGCCACGCACGGCGCGGTGAACCCGTTGATCGGCGACGTGCTGCACCGGCGGGGGTATGGGGCCGGATACACGCTCGTCGACCACGGTGCGGCGCCTGCGCGACCGTGGCGGGAGATCGTGCGGTGGGGTGAGGGCCGTCTCGAACTGTCGGAGGCGGCGACCCTCGATGTCGGCGCCATCGGGAAGGGGCGGCTCGTCGACCGCGTGGTCGCCGACCTGCGCCGTGAGGTGTCGGGGCCGCTCACGGTCGACGCGAGCGGGGACATCGCCGTGCACGGTCATTCCGAGCGGATCGCCCTCGAGCACCCCTTCGACCCCGCGCGTGCCATCGGGACCTGGACGGTGCAGGATCGGTCGCTCTGCGCGTCGGCGGTCAACCGCCGGGCGTGGGGAGACGGCCTCCACCATGTGCTCGATGCCCGCACAGGCCAGCCGGTACGGGCGATCGCCGCGACCTGGGCCGTCGCGCCGGACACGATGGTGGCCGACGCCGTCGCCACCGCCCTCTTCTTCGACGGGGGACCCGCCTTCGCTCACCGCAGGGGAGTGGAATGGGTCCGTATGACCACCGACGGCCGCCTGGAGTGGTCGCCCGACTGTAAGGCAGAGTTGTTCTCGTGATCTCCTCCCTCACTGCGGCCTGGAATCGCCTGTTCGCCGTCCTCGGCCGCATCTCGATGTACCGGCTCGTGCTCTTCTCGCTCGCCTGCCTGGCGGTGATCGCGTTCGTCATCTCCTTCTTCGGCGTGCTCGCCCCCACGCCCCTCGACCTGCTCGCGACGTACGCCGTGCTCGCCGTCGCCTGCACGGTCACCGACGCCGTCGCGCACCGCGTGCTGCGCACCTCGTGGCGGTGGGAATCCACCCTCATCACGGTTCTCATCCTGCTGTTCGTGCTGCGGCCGACGGTCGATCCCCTCGCTCTGTGCGGGGTCGCGGTGGCCGGTGTCGTGGCCTCCGCCTCGAAGTACCTCCTCGCCTGGCAGGGCCGTCACATCTTCAATCCGGCCGCCGTCGGTGCCACCGTCCTCACGATTCTGAGCATCTGGTTCCCCGGGCTGGGTTCATCGGCCTGGTGGGTGGGCTCACCGGCCCTCGCCGGACCCGTGGTGCTGCTCGGCCTCCTCGTGCTCATACGCACGGAGAAGGTGCGCGTGGTGGCGGTCTTCCTCGTGATCGCCGTCACGGTCGCGCTCTTGCGCACCGCCACCCAGTTCCAAGCGGCGGGGCTGGAGGTCGACGGCGGGACGCTGTTCTGGCAGATCCTGTGGTCTTCGCCGTTCCTCTTCCTCGGTGCGTTCATGCTCTCCGAACCGTTGACGCTCCCACCGCGACGTTGGCAGCAGTTCGCCGTCGCCGTGGTCGTCGGTGCCCTGGCTGGATGGCCCCTCACCATCGGGGAGATCACCCTCGGTCAGGAGCGCGCGCTCCTGGTGGGCAACCTCCTGGCCTTCGTGTTCGCATTCCGCTCCGCCGTGCGCCTGACGCTCGTCGAGCGCGTCGTCCTCACTCCCACCGTGCGAGAGCTCGTCTTCCGCGCGGGTCGGCGCTTCCGCTTCACGGCGGGTCAGTACCTCGAGCTCGAGGTGCCGCATTCCCGGCCCGACGCGCGCGGGACGCGGCGCGAGTTCAGCATCGTCTCGGCGCCGGAGGAGCTGCCGACCGTCCGGATCGCGTTGCGCGAGGGTTCGCAGTCCAGCTACAAGAAGGCCCTCGCCCTCGTCGAGCCGGGGCAGTCCCTGGCCGTCACCGGGGTCTGGGGTGACTTCGTCCTTCCGGCCAAGCCCACGAGCCCGGTCCTCATGGTGGCCGCCGGGATCGGCGTCACCCCCTTCGTGTCGCAGTTGCGCCATCTGCGGCTCTCTGGCGAGGATCGTGACGTCGTCTTCGTCTACGTCGCCTCCGATGCCGAGGAGCTCGCTTTCCGGGACGAACTCGAATCGTCCGGCGTCCCCGTGATCGTCTTCACGCGCAACGAGCCGGCCACCCTCCCGCCGCACTGGCGGTGGGGACAGGGGGCGCGCCTGGACGCGACCGCGCTCGTGACCATGGTCCCCGACATCGGCGCACGGCACGCCTACGCCTCGGGTCCGCCACGCCTGATCGCCGAGCTCGCACCGGCGCTCGAGAAGGCGCGGTCGCTCACGACGGACGCGTTCTCGGGATACTGACGAGTGGGGGCGAGCCCGCGACCGGACCGGCAAGGGAATCGTTCGCGGGGATGCGAGGGTGACCTCGCCGCACGACATCTCCCTGCCGCGGACGCTGCTGCGAACGGGACACTCCCGGGCCTCGGCATCGGCGGTCGGTACGAGTGGCAGAGCTCGCCGTCTCAGGCGGCGGAGAGATCGTTCGTGGCGGGTTCGGCCGGACGGGCGGGAAGGCGAACCTCGAACGTCGTCGATCCGGGCTCGCTGAAGACCTCGATCGTGCCGGCGTGGGCAGAGACGATCGCCTTGACGATGGACAGCCCGAGACCGCTTCCGCCGGTCTGGCGAGCGCGCGAGGTATCGGCGCGGGAGAACCGTTCGAACAGTTCATCGGCGACGGCAGGGTCGATGCCCGGGCCGTTGTCGTGGACGCGGATCACCGCCTCCGATCCCTCGCGCTCCACGGCCGCCGTGACCCGGGTGCCGCCAGGGGTGTGGATCCGGGCATTGGTCAGCAGATTGGCCACGACCTGGTGGAGTCTCGCCTCGTCGCCGGCGACCACCACGGGATCTTCCACGGCCTCGACCTGCCAGGCGTGATCGGGCCCGGCGGCCTGCGCGTCGGCAGCGGCCTCGATGACGATGCGGGTGAGGTCGACCGCGCCGTAGACGAGCTCCTTGCCCTCGTCGAGTCGCGCCAAGAGCAGGAGGTCTTCCACGAGCGTCGTCATCCGCAACGACGCGGCCTGAATACGTTCCAGTCCCTGTTCGGACTGCGCCGTTCCGGCGGCCAGGACGGCCTTCGTGGGTCGCGGTCCCGCGATTCGCAGAGCCCGCAGGGACAACTCCGAGTAACCGCGGATGGCGGCGAGCGGTGTCCGCAGCTCATGGCTGGCATCCGCGACGAACGCGCGCATGCGGTCCTCATTGCGTTGCCGAGCCGACAGGGAGGAGTCGACGTGATCGAGCAGCGTGTTCAGCGCGGCGCCGACCCGGCCGATCTCATCGGAGGCATCGGACTCGTGAGCCGGAACGCGCTCGGTGATCGTGACCTCACCGGAAGACAGCGGCATTGCGGCCACGCGGGTCGCGGTGTCGGCCACCGCGCGGAGGGGCGCGAGCGCGCGACGGATCACGAAGGCGATCACCGAGGCGAGCACGAGGAGGCCACCCAGGGTGAGGAGGGACACGGTGGTGAGGATTTGGGTGACCATGAGGGTCAGCTCCGACGTCGGCATTCCCACCGCGTAGGCCGTGTTGCCGCCCGCTCCAGCCAGTCGGAGCCGGTAGTCACCCAGTCCCGGCACCCGCGCGTTGACCCACCCTTGAGGGTCGGGGCGGCGGAGCTTGCCGATGAGGGTCGTCACCTCGTCGGATGAGAGGGCGACGACCGTGCCGTCCTCCGCCACGTACGCGGCACTCTCGCCGGTGAAGCTGCTGCTGACCACCAGGAGCGTTCCTGCGTCCTGAGGGCCGGACAGGGCGTCGGCGGCGGTGCTGGTCGGCATGACGTGCAGCCGATCGGCGGCTGCACGCACTTGCGCATCGAGGTTCTCGACCATCATCGAGCGGAGGATGGTCCCGGTGGCGAGTCCCACCATGACGAGGATGAGCGCGACGAAGGACACCACCGCGACGATCAACCTCGTCTGCAGGCTCCAGCGGCGGGCGCGTGTGCGTCGAAGAGGCCCGCTCACTGGGGTGCTTTGATCATGTAGCCGACGCCACGCACCGTGTGGATGAGCGGATCGTGGCCCGCGTCGATCTTCTTGCGGAGGTAGGAGATGTAGAGCTCCACGACGCTGGACCTCCCTCCGAAGTCGTAGTTCCAGACGCGGTCGAGGATCTGAGCCTTGGAGACCACGCGTCGCTGATTGCGCATCAGGAATCGCAGCAGCTCGAACTCCGTCGCGGTCAGCTCGATCTCGTCGCCCGCGCGATTGACTTCGTGCGAGTCCTCGTTCAGGGTCAGATCGCCCACGCGCAGGATCGGGTCGGCACCGGCCGCGGTCGCCGTGCCGGCCCGGCGCATGAGTCCGCGGAGACGAGCGACGACCTCTTCGAGGCTGAACGGCTTGGTGACGTAGTCGTCGCCGCCCGCCGTGAGGCCTGCCACGCGATCCGCGACGGCGTCCTTGGCGGTGAGGAACAGCACCGGGACGTCGTTGCCGCCGTGTCGCAGGCGCTGAAGCACCGACATGCCGTCCAGGTCGGGCATCATGATGTCCAGCACGAGCGCGTCGGGATCGAACTCGCGCGTCGCCGTCAGCGCGTCATAGCCGGACCCCGCGGTGCGGACGTCCCATCCCTCCATCCGCAGCGCCATCGACAGGAGGTCGGTCAGCATCTGCTCGTCGTCGACGACGAGCACGCGCAGGGGGGACCCGTCGGCGCGGCGGAGGGCGATGGGCGAGGGCGAAGTGGTCATGACATCCAGTGTCCGCCTCTTCCTGTGGGTCCGCTATGGAGAAGCCTATGTGATTTCTGTGAGAGGGATCCGCCCTTTCCCGGCGGGCGATGCCCGCGGCCGCATAGGCATCCCTTAAGTGCGTCACATGACCTCCAGAAGCGCCGCTCCTAACGTCGGGACATCGGCGCCATGGCTGTCGAGAGCGTGCCGGAGGAGCGCACGCCCGAGCCGGCGCGCGAATGAGGAGAGACATGTACTGGACGTACTTGCGACGCGAGCTTTCCGGTCGCACCAAGCAGACCGTGATCGTCGCGCTCGGGCTGGCGATCGCCGTGGCGCTCGTCATCATCGTCAACGCGTTGTCGGCGGGCGTCCGCGATGCGCAGGCCCAGACCCTCGAGTCCGTCTACGGCGTTGGCACCGACCTCACCGTCACCGGTGCACAGGCCGAGCCAGGAGGACGGGGAGGAGGAGGTCCGCAGTTCGACTTCGACGAAGACGGCGGTGCCACTGACGACGACGGAACGACCACCCTCAGCCAGTCTCGCCTGATGACCGACTTCCGCCGCGGAACGCTCGAGGCCGGCACTGTGCAGACGGTCGCCTCCGTCGACGGCGTCTCTGCCGCCGCCGGTGCGCTGAGCCTGACCAACACGACGTTCGACGGCGAGCTGCCGCAGCGTCCCGACTCCTCCGATGGAGAGTCTGGCCAGACTCCGCCCGAAGGCGATCCCGGCGACCAGTCGGGCGGCATGGGCGGGTTCGGCGGCGGCTCGTTCGACGTGGACTCCTTCAGCGTGCTGGGCATCGACGCGGCCGCCTCGGATGTCGGCCCGCTGTCGGCCGTGGAGCTGACCGAGGGTCGCGCCCTCGCCGACACCGATGCCGGCGCCGACGTCGCCGTGTTGGATGCCACGTACGCCGCGAGCTCGGAGCTCGCCGTGGGCGACACGATCGACGTGGGCGGTACCTCGTTCGAGATCGTCGGAATCATCGCGTCGACCTCCGCCGACGCCGACACCGCCGCGAACGTCTACATTCCGCTGGACGTGGCTCAGGATCTCTCGGGTGCGGGGGACGTGGTCTCCACCATCTACGTGCAGGCCGCCTCCAGCGACCAGATCTCTGCGGTGCAGACGGCCGTCGAGGAGGCCCTTCCCGACGCGACGGTCAGCTCGCAGGCCGAGCTCGCCTCGACGGTCTCCGGTTCGCTCGCCAGCGCAAGCTCCTTGATCACGAGCCTCGGCACGTGGCTGTCGATCATCGTGCTGGCCGTGGCGGTCGCACTGGCCGTGCTGTTCACGATCTCGGGGATCTCCCGGCGGACGCGTGAGATCGGCACCCTCAAGGCCATCGGCTGGTCCAACCGTCGCGTGATCGGCCAGGTCGCGGGCGAGTCGATCGTCCAGTCGCTGATCGGCGGAATCGCCGGCGTCCTGCTCGGCGTGGCCGGTGCGGTGGCGATCACCCTCGCCGCTCCGACCATCTCCTCGACCGGCGCCGATTCGGCCGGCGGCATGGGCCCCGGCGGAATGGGAGGAGGAGGTGGCGGCATGGGTGGCGGGTTCGGCCAACTCGCTCAGAACACCGCCGACATCACGTTGAGCGCACCGCTGTCGGTGGGAATCGTCGCCGCCGCGCTGCTGCTCGCCGTCGCAGGGGGACTGGTCGCCGGTTCCTTCGGGGGTTGGCGCGCCGCTCGACTCAGTCCCGCCGAAGCCCTTCGCGCCGTCGCATGACCACCCAACCCACTCAGGAGACAGAGATGACGATGACACAGACCGATTCGGTCGGCGAGGTTGCCTCGCCGTCCACTCCCGCCTACCGACTCGTGTCGGTGACGAAGACCTACCGGCAAAAGGAGCGGGAGGTCCGGGCGCTCGCCGCTGTCGACCTCGAGATCGCCCAAGGCGACTTCGTCACGATCCAAGGGCCGACCGGGGGAGGGAAGTCCACGCTGCTCCAGATGCTCGGCGCGTTGGATACTCCGACCAGCGGTCACGTGTTCATCGGCGGGACCGACCTGGCCAGCGCCTCCTCGGCTGTGCTGGAGCGCGTACGGGCGACGGAGATCGGGTTCGTCTTCCAAGCGTTCAACCTCATCCCGACGCTGACGGCGGCCGAGAACGTCGGGATGGGGCTGGAACCACTCGGCCTGGACCGTGCCGAACGTTCCGCCCGCGTCGCCGATGCACTCGACCGTGTCGGTCTGGGGGAGCGATCCGACCACCTCCCGGGGGAGCTGTCGGGCGGTCAGCAGCAACGCGTGGCGATCGCTCGTGCCATCGCCAAGCGCCCCCGGGTGCTGCTGGCCGACGAGCCCACCGGCAACCTCGACGAGTCGATGCGCGACGAGATCCTCGCCGTGCTCGACGCCCTCAACGCCGACGGGCTGACGCTCGTCGTCGTCACCCACGACTCCGCCGTGGCGCGCCGGGCGCGCCGTCGACTGCGGCTGGAGAAGGGCACGGTCCGCGACATCACCCGCTGACCGGAAGACTCCTCGCGTCCCCGTCGCTCCCGCGCTCGCTTCCTTTCCTCCCCCTGGGGGCCGAGCGCGGCAGGCGGCGGGGATGCGGGGTTCTCAGCGCCGTGGGCGAGAGGAGGACAGCAGGAAGGCGAGCAGAAGCATCAACAGCATGCCGATGATCGCCCCGAGCGTATTGGAGACGAGGTCGCGCACGTCGGCGACGCGAGTGTCCAGGAACGCCGCCTGGGTCAGCTCGATCGCCCCGCTGGCGAGGAAGCCGAGCACGGGTGCCGCCCACCAGCGTCGCACGCCGAACCAGAGCACGGCGAAGATGCCGAGCGGGACGAACATCGCCACGTTGGCGGCGAACTCGATGCGGTCGAACGTGATCCAGGCCGTCGACGGCCGCTCGGCCAACCACGCGAGAAGCCGGTCGAGCGCCGCGCCGATGTCCGACCCGTACGGGGCGGCGCGGAGGGTCATCCACGCGACTGCCCAGAGGTACGCCGCCGACAAGAGTGCGAGCACGACCCGCGCCGCGACTCGCTGGACGCGGAACGCAGTCGTATCGATGGTGCCGCTCAGTGGGTGTCCTCGGCCTCGACCTCGGAGCGGTCGCCCGACCACAGGGTGTGGAAGGTGCCGGCCGCATCGGTGCGTCGATAGGTGTGCGCCCCGAAGAAGTCTCGCTGTCCCTGGATGAGGGCGGCCGGCAGGCGCTCGGCCCGCAGCCCGTCGTAGTACGCCAGCGACGACGAGAACGCCGGCGCGGGGATCCCCGCCTCTGCGGCGATCGTCACCGTCTTACGCCACGCGTCCTGCGCACGGGTGAGCGCGTCGACGAAGTAGGGGGCGGTCAGCAGCACGGGCAGATCGGGCTGGGCGTCGTAGGCGTCGGCGATGCGGTTGAGGAACTGCGCCCGGATGATGCAGCCCGCACGCCAGATCTTCGAGATGGCGCCGAGGTCGATGTTCCAGCCGTACTGCGCCGCTCCGGCACGGATCTCGTCGAAGCCCTGCGAGTAGGCGACGATCTTGGAGGCGTAGAGGGCAAGGCGCACCTGCTCGACGAACGCGTCGACGTCTTCGACCGTGAACGAGTCCTCGCTCGGACCCGGAAGCGATCCCGCGACATCGCGCTGTTCGCGGTGACTGGACAACGACCGGGCGAAGGTGGCCTCCGCGATGCCCGAGACCGGCACGCCCAGATCCAGCGCGGTCTGTACGGTCCACGCGCCGGTGCCCTTGGCGCCGGCCTCGTCGACGATGACGTCGACGAGCGGGAGCCCCGTCGCGGCGTCGTTCTGTCGCAGGACCTCCGCGGTGATCTCGATCAGGTAGGACTCGAGCTCGCCCTGGTTCCACTCGGCGAAGATGTCCGCGATCTCGGCGGGGCTCTTGCCAGTGCCGCGACGGATGAGGTCGTACGCCTCCGCGATCAGCTGCATGTCGGCGTACTCGATGCCGTTGTGGACCATCTTGACGAAGTGCCCGGCCCCGTCGTGTCCGACGTGGGTGACGCAGGGCTCGCCCTCCGCGACCGCCGCGATCGAACGGAGGATCGGACCGAGCGTGACCCAGGAGGCGTCGGGGCCTCCGGGCATCAGGGACGGGCCGTGCAGGGCTCCCTCCTCGCCGCCGGACACGCCCATGCCGACGAAGTTGAACCCGCGCTCGCCGACCGCCTTCTCGCGGCGGATCGTGTCGGTGAACAGCGAGTTGCCGCCGTCGACGATGATGTCGCCGGGCTCGAACACGTTCATGAGCTCTTCGATGACGGCGTCGGTCGGCCGGCCCGCCTTGACCATGATGATCGCGGTGCGGGGCTTCTGGAGCGAAGCGGCGAACTCCTCGTAGGAGAAGGCCGGCACGAAGCCGGCTTCGGGGTGGGCGGACACCAGCTCGTCGGTCTTGGAGCGGCTGCGGTTGTACACCGCGACGGTGTTGCCCTCCCGCGAGGCGAGGTTGCGCGCCAGGTTGGATCCCATGACGGCGAGTCCGACGACTCCGATGTTGGCGACAGGCTGGTCCGGCACAGAGATCTCCTCAGATAGACGCTCGGGGCGACGACACGCGGCGGGGCGCCGTCACACGCTCGGGGTACCTCTCAGCGTAGTCGGATGCGTGTGGGCGCGTGGCCGGATGTCGTCAGCGCCTAGGCTCGACATCGGGCGGCCGAGCCGAAGGGCCCCCGACGGGACGCGTGGGCCGGATGCGTCAGATCGCGCGTAGGAGAGAGGAACCGGAATGACCCGGATCGTCGTGATGGGACCGAGCGGATCGGGAAAGTCGCTCGTCGGTGCGGCACTGGCCGCCCGGCACGGCGCACGGTTCGTCGACGGTGACGACCTCCACCCGCGGGCGAACGTCGCCAAGATGGCGGCGGGGGTCCCGCTCGACGATGTCGACAGGGCACCGTGGCTCGACGCCGTGGCCCTTGTTCTCGTGCGACAGGCACCCGTGGTGGTGGCGTGCTCGGCGCTGCGGCGCTCCTACCGCGATCGGATCCGCGCGACCTGTGGCGACGCCTGGTTCGTCGAGCTCGTCGTCGGCGAGGGGGAGCTGAAGACCCGCATGTCGCGGCGCGATCACTTCATGCCGCCGTCGCTGCTGGACTCCCAGCTGGCCACCCTCGAGCCGTTGGCCACCGACGAGGCCGGGATCCGCGTCGCCAATGATGCCGACCTGGAATCGGTGGTCGGCCGGATCGCGTCGCTCCGCGAGGCTCAGTCCTTGCGGTAGTTGGAGCGTCCCATCGACCACAGCGCGCCGAGCGCTCCCAGCGTGGCTCCGATCGACATGAGGCCGATCAGCCACAGAAGTGCGTGCGACATCCAGCCGTAGTCCATGGTTCCTCCTGGTCGGTGCGGGCTCGTCCCCATCGTAGCGGGCGTCCTGGTAGACTCAGGGTGTCCTTCGGCGAGGGGTGCGTTCTCGCATCCGTGATCGACGCGGTGATTCGGCCTGGAGATGTAGGCGGCGGGTTTCCTCCTTCCTCCTCTTGATGGCTTCCTCACGCGCGTGCGTTCGAGTCGAAACCACAGACCCCACATCCGGGCCGGTAGCGGTCCACAAGGAGAACAACAATGTCGACCGAGACCGACACCAAGGTCATCGCCGAGACCCGCGAGAACTTCGGCAAGGGCTTCGCGCGTCGCCTTCGCGCCGCCGGCAAGATCCCCGCCGTCATCTACGGCCACGGCACCACTCCCGTCCACGTGGCCCTCCCCGGCCACCAGGTCTCCCTGCTCGTCCGCCGCGCCAACGCGGTCCTCGAGCTCGAGGTCGACGGCAAGGAGCAGCTCACGCTCGTCAAGGACGTCCAGAAGGACCCGGTGCGCCAGATCATCGAGCACATCGACCTCCTCGTCGTGAAGAAGGGCGAGAAGATCCAGGTCGACGTCCCCGTCGTCGTCGTCGGTGAGCCGTTCTCCGGAACGATCGCCAACCTCGACAACACGACGGTTCTGCTCGAGGTCGAGGCCACCCACATCCCCGAGAACATCGAGGTCGATGTCGAGGGCCTCGAGGACGGCACGCACATCACCGCCGCCGACCTCACGCTGCCGCGGGGCGCGTCGCTCGTGACCGACGCGGAGACGCTCATCGTCGCGATCTCGGTCCCGGCCGCGACGATCGCCGAGGCCGATGAGATCGAGGCTGCCGACGGGGCCGTGGCCGAGGGCCAGGCAGAGTCGGCGGAGGACAGCGAGTAATCGCGACCTCCCTCTCGTGTGACGATGCCCGCCGACGCCGCTCCTGGCGACGGCGGGCACTGTCATGAAAGGCATGCGCATGGCTGACACCTGGCTCGTGGTGGGACTGGGCAACCCCGGCCCGCGATACGAGCGCACACGCCACAACATCGGACAGCTCGTGGTGGATGAGCTCGCGGCTCGACGTTCCGAGGCACTCCGCTCCCACAAGGCCAACGCTCGCGTCGCGGAAACGTGGCTGCGCCCGGGCGCCTCGAAGATGGTCCTCGCTCAGCCGAACTCCTTCATGAACGTATCGGGCGGCCCGGTGTCGGCATTGACGGCGTTCTACGGCATTCCGGCCGACCACGTGATCGTCGTGCACGATGAACTGGACATCCCGTTCGACACGCTCAAGCTCAAGGTCGGCGGCGGCCACGGCGGGCACAACGGGGTCCGCGACGTCGCCAAGGCTCTCGGCACGCCGGAGTTCACTCGTGTGCGGGTGGGCATCGGGCGGCCCCCCGGCCGCCAGGACCCCGCAGACTGGGTGCTCGATCCGTTCTCGGCGACCGAGCGCGCCGTGCTCCCCTCGCTCGTCTCCGACGCCGCGGACGCCGTCGAGCAGGTGGTCGGTGAGGGCCTTCTGGCCGCGCAGCAACGCTGGCACGCCCCCCGGGCCTAGAGTCGCGCCACCGGCCGACGCAGGGCCCGACGCGCCGGCCGACCCACCGGCCGACGCGACGTCGTCGAGGCGGGACTCTCAGGGCCGTATCGCGGTTCGGAGGCGCAGGGGCGACGTGGCCGCGAACGCGCGAGGCGCCTCGCGCAGCGGCACGGTCTCACCGACCGCCTCCGCGAACACGGCGGCGTCGGCGCGCTCGAGGAACGCCAGCGCCCGGCCGACGTGTGCCGGGTCCGCCCTCTCGACGACCCGCACGCGAAGCCCGCGCGAGATGACCGAGGCGGTCTCGGTGAGACGTCTCTGCGGCGGGGCGGCGTCGCCCGACACGACGATCAGGCCACCGTGTCGCGTCCCGGCGGCGACGGCGTCCAGAGCCTCGGCGCTTCCGACGAAGTCCAGTGCGACGTCGTGCCCCGCCGGAGGGGCGTCGGGGGTGGAGACGGCGGCGGCACCGAAACGGAGCGCACGCTCCCGGCGGACGGGGTCTGCGTCCAGCACGGTGACCACCGCACCACGGGCCGCAGCCATCGCCGCCGCGGTCACCCCGCGCATCCCTGCGTCGGAGATCACGACGCGGGCGCCCTCCAGTGGGTGCTCCCGGGCGGCGCAGGCGAGCGCGGCGGATGCCGCGGCGCCGGCGCAGGAGGCGGGGGCGAGCACTTCGGCCGGGACCCAGTCACGCGCGCGAAAGACGACGGTTCCGGCGAGCAGATGCACGTGAGTGGCAATGCCGCCCGAGAGCTCCCACCCTCGTGTCGCCCGCTCGTTCCCGTAGCGGTGAGGCCGGAGGCACGCCGTCGTCCGCTCGGTTCCTCCCGACGAGCTGGTGCGGCACGCGTCGCACCGCCCGCACGCGACCTCGCGCGCCCAGAGCACCCGATCTCCGAGCGCGAGGGCGCGCCCGTCGGCGGTGACGGCCGGAGCGCCCGGGCCGAGCGCGACGATCCGGCCGACCTGCTCATGACCGAGGATCTGGGGGACCGTCGCTGCGCGCGAGGAGCCCGTCGTGCGGAGATCGCACTCACAGACCGTCGCGAGCTCGACGGCGGCCAAGGCTTCGCCCTCCTGGAGGGTGACCTCCAGGACGGCGATGGGTTGGAGGGGCTGGTCCGCGCCGATGAACGCGTAGGCCTCGGCGGGAGGGCGCAGCCCCACGCGCACGCCCACCGGGGTGCGCGTCAGGGTCTGCGTGCTCATCGGTCGGCCTCTCGAGTCCAGCGCGGGGGTCTGGCGGGGATGTCGGACGAGCGACGCTACGCAGCGGGGGTGACGGCGTGGTGAACGGCGAGAGGATGCCGGATGTCGCCGGGGGAGACGCTCCCGCGCGACGCGATGTCGGACCCGGCGCCTAGACTGGAGGGATGACAGTCGCCGGGATCGTGCGCGCCCTTTCGCAGTCCGATTCCTTCGCAGAGGTCCTCCGAAACGCCCGCCGCGATGCCGACTTCTCCGTCGTCGCTGGCCTCGACGCGCCGCTGATCGCCGCCCTCCTCGACGCGCGTACCGCCGATGGCGGGGCGCCGTCGCTCCTGGTGATCACCCCGACCGGACGCCGTGCCGAGAGCGTAGGGGCGGCGCTGCGTTCGCTCATCCCGACGGCGGACGTGCGAGAGTTCCCCGCCTGGGAGACCCTTCCCCACGAGCGGCTGAGTCCAAGCGCTGAGACCGTCGGACGCCGTCTGGAGGTGCTTCGTCGTGCGGAGGCGTGGGACGGCTCGGTACCCCTCATCGTGGTGGCCTCGGTGCGAAGCGCCCTGCAGCCGCTGGCGGCCGGGCTCACCGCCGCCGGTGCCGTCGAGCTGACCGTCGGGGCTCGCGGTCAAGAGCTCGACGGCGTCGTTCGCCGGTTGATCGATCTGGCCTATCACCGCGTGGACATGGTGTCGCGGCGCGGCGAGTTCGCGGTGCGAGGGGGGATCCTCGACGTCTTCGCGCCGTCGGCCGACCATCCCGTGCGCGTCGAGTTCTTCGGCGACGAGATCGACCAGATCCGCGCCTTCTCCGTCGCCGACCAGCGCTCTCTCCCCGGCGAGATCGCCTCGGCGACCTTCGTCCCCAGCCGGGAGCTCCTGCTCACTCCGAGCGTGCGGGAGCGGGCCGCCGGTCTTCAGGACGCGTTTCCGGGCCTGCGCACGATGCTCGAGAAGATGAGCGAGGGGATCCCCGTCGAAGGAATGGAGTCGCTCCTTCCCGCCGTCGCCGACGCCGTCGTGCCCCTCCTCGACTACCTTCCTCGCGGGACGGCGACGGCCGTGGTCGACCCGGAGCGCGCCGTGACGCGGGCGATGACCCTGGGGGAGACCAACCAGGAGTTCCTGGAGGCGGCCTGGAGTGCGGCGACCGCGGGAGCAGACACCCCCGTCGACCTGGGGTCGGGCGACTTCCTGACGCTTCCCCAGCTTCGGGAGACGGCAACCGAACGCGGCGGAGTCTGGTGGACGTTCAGCGGGTTCGACTCGGGTGCCGCCGACGCGCATGCCGAGGGGCTCGTCGAGGCCGACGGATCGGTTCGGGTGCCGGCAACGGCCGTCCCGGCGTTCCAGGGCAATGTCGAGGGCGCGACGGGTCACGTCGCCGGACTCGTCGCCGAGGGGTGGAGCGTCGTCATCGCCGCGAGTGGCACCGGCCTCGTCGACCGCGCGCGGGACGTCCTGGCCGAGCGCGGCGTCGCCGCCCGCACCGTCGCGGAGCTCGAGGCGGCGCCGGAGCCGGGGGTCGCCACCGCGGTGGTGGCCTCCTTGGAGTCGGGCTTCCAGTCCTCCGACGCACGGCTCGCCGTCCTCACCGAGAACGAGTTCTACGGCCGGACGATCGGCGGCGACTCCCGCGTCGTCAAGAAGCTCGCCTCGCGCCGCCGCAACGTCGTCGATCCGCTGCAGCTCAAGCCCGGCGACGTCGTCGTGCACGCGACCCACGGGATCGGACGCTTCGTGGAGCTCGTTCAGCGCGAGGTCTCCAGCGGCGGACGCCACGCGGTCAAGACGCAGCGTGAGTACCTCGTCCTGGAATACGCCCCGTCCAAGCGCGGGTTCCCGGGCGACAAGCTCTTCGTCCCCACCGATCAGCTCGACCAGCTCTCCCGCTACGTCGGCGGTGAGGCTCCGACCCTCTCGAAGATGGGCGGGAGCGACTGGGCGGCGGCCAAGGGGCGCGCGCGAAAGGCGGTGCGCGACATCGCCGTCGAGCTCGTCAAGCTCTACTCCGCGCGCATGGCGGCGAAGGGACACGCCTTCGGGCCCGACACACCGTGGCAGCGCGAGCTGGAGGAGGCCTTCCCCTTCGCCGAGACGCAGGATCAGCTCCAGACGATCGATGAGATCAAAGCCGACATGGAGCGTCCCATCCCGATGGACCGTCTCCTGAGCGGCGACGTCGGCTTCGGGAAGACCGAAGTGGCCGTCCGCGCCGCGTTCAAAGCCATCCAGGACGGCAAGCAGGTTGCGATGCTCGTGCCTACGACCCTCCTCGTCAAACAGCACCTGGAGACGTTCACGGAGCGCTTCGCCGGGTTCCCCGTGAAGGTGCGCCCTCTGTCGCGGTTCCAGTCCGAGAAGGAGGCGCGCGCGACGATCGCCGGGCTCCTGGACGGCACGATCGACATGGTGATCGGCACGCACCGTATCCTCACCGAGAAGGTGGTCTTCCGCGACCTGGGACTCATGATCATCGACGAGGAGCAGCGTTTCGGTGTCGAGCACAAGGACCAGCTGAAGAAGCTCAAGACCAACGTCGACATCCTCGCGATGAGCGCAACGCCGATCCCGCGCACCCTGGAGATGGCGGTCACCGGCATCCGGGAGATGTCGACCCTTCAGACGCCGCCCGAGGATCGCCATCCGATCCTCACCTATGTCGGTCCGCGCAGCGACAAGCAGGTCGCCGCCGCCATCCGGCGTGAGCTCCTGCGCGAGGGACAGGTCTTCTACGTCCACAATCGGGTGCAGTCGATCCAGCGGGTCGCCGCTCATCTGGCCGAGCTCGTGCCGGAGGCCCGGATCGCGGTGGCCCACGGGCAGATGGGTGAGCACGCGCTCGAGCAGGTCGTCGATGACTTCTGGGAGCGTCGCGCCGACGTCCTGGTCTCGACCACGATCATCGAGACCGGGCTGGACATCTCCAACGCCAACACGATCATCATCGACCGCGCCGACAAGTACGGGCTCAGCCAGCTCCATCAGCTGCGCGGCCGGGTCGGCCGTGGGCGCGAACGCGCGTACGCCTACTTCCTGTACGACGAGTTGAAGCCGCTCAGCGAGACCGCCGCGGATCGCCTGGAGACCATCGCGGTCAACAACGATCTCGGCTCGGGCATGCAGGTCGCACTCAAGGACCTCGAGCTGCGCGGAGCGGGGAACCTTCTGGGCGCCGAGCAGGCCGGACACATCGCCGGCGTCGGGTTCGATCTCTACCTGCGGATGATCGGCGAGGCGGTCGCCACGTTCCGTGGCGAGGACACCGAGGGGCCGGCCGAGCTCCGGCTGGAACTGCCGATCGAGGCGCGCATCCCCGAGTCGTACATCGACAGTGAGCGCCTGCGGTTGGAGGCGTATCAGAAACTGTCGGCGGCAGCCTCGGTCACCGCCGCGCCAGACGCCATCGACCTCGTCGCCGAAGAGCTGCGCGACCGCTACGGCGCGACGCCTCGTGAGGTCGAGGCGCTGTTCGCCGTGGCGCGCCTGCGTCGCCGGGCCGCGCAGTCCGAGCTGACGGACGTCGTGGCGATGGGACCGAACTTGCGGATCGCGCCCGCTCACCTACCCGACTCCCTGCGGGTGCGTCTGCAGCGCCTGCACCCGAAGGCGAAGGTCCTCGCCGGCGGCGAGGCGATGATCGTCCCGCTGCCGACGGCGGGAGGGGAGCCGGTGGCTCCCGACGATCTGCTGGCGTGGACGCGGCAGCTGCTCGACCAGATGTTCCCGATTCCGGAGCGTCGTGCGGCGGACGAGTGATCTCGCGCGCGATTCGGCCCGCCGGAGCGAGCGACGCGTCGGGGCTAGATCACGCCCTGGGCGAGCATCGCGTGGGCGACGCGCTCGAAGCCGGCCGAGTTGGCCCCCACGACGTAGTCGCCGCCGTGTCCATACCGATCGGCGGCCTCGAAGGCCGCGTCATGCACGTCTTTCATGATCGAGCGGAGCTTGCGCTCGCTGTCGCTGAAGCTCCAGCGCTGACGTGAGGCGTTCTGGCTCATCTCGAGCGCGGACGTGGCGACCCCGCCGGCATTGGCGGCCTTCCCGGGTCCGAAGAGCACGCCGGCGCTCTGCAGCGCCGCCACGGCGCCGGGAGTCGAGGGCATGTTGGCTCCTTCCGCGACCGCACGAACGCCGTTGCCGATGAGTGCACGAGCGTCGTTCTCGTCGAGCTCGTTCTGCGTGGCCGAGGGGATCGCGACATCCACCGGCACTTCCCAGGGCCGCGCGCCTTCGACGAAGCGGGCGTGCGGGCGGCGGGTTGCGTACTCCGAGATCCGAGCCCGTTCCTGCTCTTTCACCTGCCGGAGGAGGGCGACGTCGATCCCCTCCTCGTCGACGACGTAGCCGGAGGAGTCTGACGCGGTCACGGGGGTCGCTCCGAGCTGCCAGGCCTTGTCGATCGCGTAGATCGCGACGTTCCCCGACCCGGAGACCGACACCCGCATGCCCTCGAGCGAGCGGCGCTCGACGTGGAGCATCTCCTCGGCGAAGAACACCGCGCCGTAGCCGGTGGCCTCCGTCCGCACCTCGGCACCGCCCCACTGCACGCCCTTGCCGGTGAACATGCCCGACTCGTGCCGGTTGGTGATCTTTCGGTACTGGCCGAACAGGTAGCCGATCTCGCGGGCGCCGACGCCGATGTCGCCGGCGGGAACGTCGGTGTGCTCACCGAGGTGGCGGTACAGCTCGCTCATGAACGACTGGCAGAAGCGCATCACTTCGGCGTCGGAGCGGCCGTGCGGATCGAAGTCGCTGCCGCCCTTCGCGCCTCCGATGCCCTGCCCGGTGAGCGCGTTCTTGAAGATCTGCTCGAAGCCGAGGAACTTCACGATCGACAGGTTGACCGACGGGTGGAACCGAAGGCCGCCCTTGTATGGGCCGAGGACGGAGGAGAACTGCACGCGATAGCCGCGGTTGACCTGCAGACGTCCGGCATCGTCGACCCACGGCACGCGGAACATGATCTGGCGCTCGGGCTCGACGATGCGCTCGAGGATGCCCCCGTCGACGAACTGCGGGTGCTCGTCCAGCACCGGGGCGATCGACACCAGGACCTCGTGGACGGCCTGCTGGAACTCGGGCTCGTGCGGATTGCGTGCGACGACCGTCTGGAACACCTCCCGGACGGACGCGGGCAGGGCGGTGAGCGTTTCGGTCATGGGTGGAGCTTTCTGGCCGAGGGATGTGGCGGGGAGCCCTGCCGTACGGGTGCGGCGGGTCGGGGTGGAGCGAGGTCCGGGTTTCACCCTAGCGGCGCTCGCGGGTCACCTCGACGCAGATGACGACGGGCCCTACGCTGGCGGCATGCGAATCGAGCACCTCGGGACACAGCCCCGAATCCACCCCGATGCCGTCGTCGCTCCCACCGCCGTCATCTCCGGGGATGTGACGATCGGTCCGGGATGCCAGATCCTGCACGGCGCTGTTCTCACCGCCGAGGGCGGCCCGGTGACCCTCGGTGCGTCGGTCATCGTGATGGAGAACGCCCTCGTTCGCGCGAGCGCGAGTCACCCCGTCCATATCGGCGATCATGTGCTCGTCGGGCCGATGGCGAGCGTGTCGGGAGCGGTGGTGGAGGACGAGGTCTTCCTCGCCACGGGCACGCGCGTGTTCAACGGGGCGCGTATCGGCACCGGCAGCGAAGTGCGCATCAATGCGGTCGTGCACCTGCGCACGGTCCTGCCGCCGCGCACCGTCGTGCCCATCGGCTGGGTCGCGGTGGGTGACCCGGCCGAGGTCCTCTCGCCCGACCGTCACGAGGAGATCTGGGAGCGTCAGCACGACCTGGACTTCCCGGGGTTCGTCTTCGGCCTGGACCGTGACACGCCCGACCTGATGACGCAGCTCACCGAACGCTACGCGTCATCGCTCTCCCGCCACTCCGGCGACCGGCGGCTCGAGGACTGACGCGGCAGAGGCCACCCGTCACCCGGTGTTCTGGAGCCCCGCGGCGACGCCAGAGACCGAGAGTAGCAGCAGGCGCTGCCAGTCCGGCGACGTGGCGGCGTCGTCGGTGCGGAGCACGCGAAGGGCGCGCAACTGCAGGAGCGAGAGCGCATCGACATAGGGGTCGCGCATCTTCACGGCGCGCTGCAGGATCGGCCTGTTGGCGAGCAGCTCGTCGCCTCCCGTGATGCGGACCACCCAGTCGCGCGTAAGGTCCATTTCGGCCAGCACGAGCTCTGCCAGGTCCTGCCGATCGCCGAGGGCGAGGTAGCGGCGGGCGATCCGGGTATCGGCCTTGGCCAGGCTCATGCCGACGTTGTCGATGACGGTGCGAAGGAGGGGCCACTGCTCGTAGGCCTCTCGGAGGAGTTCCTCGTCACCGACGGCGTCGAGCGCCGATCCGAGACCGAACCAGCCGGCGAGGTTGATACGGGCTTGCGACCACGCGAAGACCCACGGAATCGCGCGGAGGTCTTCCAGCGATTCCACCGACAGCCCCCGTCGTGCCGGGCGCGAACCGAGCGCCAGCAGTCCGATCTCCTCCATCGGGGTGACCGTCGCGAACCAGGAGGCGAACCCGTCCGCCTTCACGAGCGAGAAGAACCGCTCCCTCGACGCGGTGTCCATCGTCGCAGCAACGTGGGCGTAGCGGTCTGCCGCGTCGCTGTTGCGCTTCTCGATGGAGGGTGCCGAGGCCAGGAGTACGGCGGCGGCGACCTGGTCGATGTGCCGCATGGCGATGGCGGGGTCGCCGTAGCGCGCGAAGATGACCTCGCCCTGCTCGGTGAGCTTGAACCGGCCGTCGACGGAGTGCGGGGGTTGGGCGAGGATGGCCGAGTTCGCCGGTCCACCGCCGCGTCCGAGCGCGCCGCCGCGACCGTGGAAGAGGGTGAGGCGGATATCCGCCTCCTTCGCCCACGCGGCGATCTTGGCCTGGGCTTCGTAGAGGGCGAGGTTGGCAGCGACGGGACCGACGTCCTTCGAGGAGTCCGAGTAGCCGAGCATCACCTCCAGCCGACGCTCCGTGGCGGCCAGACGCGCTGCGAACTCGGGGAACTCCACTACTTCCGCCATGATCGCCGGCGCTGCCTGCAGGTCGGCGAAGGTCTCGAACAGCGGGATGACATCGAGCACGGGCACGACGCCCGAGGCGCCCGCGGCGTGGCGCGCGAGCCGGTGGACGTTCGCGAGGTCCTGCGCCGACTGGGTGAAGGAGACGATGTAGCGGCCGGCCGCGCGGGGGCCGAAGCGCTGCTGGACCTGCGCGATCGTGCGGAAGACGTCCAGCACCTCTTCGGCCTGATCGCTCAGCGGCCCGCCCGCCTCGCACTCCGCGAGCACCTTGGCGTGGACGGCGGAGTGCTGACGCACCTCCAGCTCGGCCAGATGGAACCCGAAGGTCTCGACCTGCCACAGCAGCTGCTGCAGGTGGCCGTAGGCCTGACGACTCGCGTGCGCGGCCACGAGGGAGTCCTGGACCACGCGCAGATCGGCGAGCAGATGCTCCGGATCGCGGTAGGCGAGGTCGGCGTCGCGCAGGCGGGTGGCCGTGATCCGGCGGGTGATGAGCAGGAGCGCCCGCTTGTGCGGCTCGCCGCTGGCGCGCTTGACGGCGTCGGTCGCGCCCTCTTCGTCGGCCGCCGCCAGGCGCTGGAGCAGCGACTGAAGCGCGGGAGACGGGGGAGTGGTGTCGGCGGAGAGCGTGAGCGTGCGCGCGATGCGCTCCGCGGTGTGCTCGAGACCCAGGAGCACATGCTCGGAGGCGATGGCCGCCGCCTTCTTGGTGACCGATGCGGTGACGAAGGGGTTGCCGTCGCGGTCGCCGCCGACCCAGGTGCCCAGTCGCACGAACGGACGGACCACGGGAGCGCGGCCGCCGGCAGCAGGTCCCTGCAGCGCGTCGTCGACTCGGCGGTAGACGTGGGGAACAGCCGTGTACAGGGTTTCGTCGAAGACGGCCATGATGGCGCGCACCTCGTCGACCGGGGTCGGCTTCTCGGCCCGCAACGGTGCGGTGCGCCACAGCGTGTCCACTTCCTCGAGCATGCGCCGTTCCGCGCGGCGCTCGTCGGCGCCGCCTCGGAGGGCCGCGTCGTGCTCGGTCAGCAGCGCCGCGAGGCGGCGGATGCTGGAGGAGACGGCCCGTCGACGTGCTTCGGTCGGGTGAGCGGTGAACACGGGGTGGAACCGCATCTGCTGAAGGCGTTCCAGTGCGGTGTCGTCGCCGACCTCCGCCGCCAGGCGCACGAAGGCGGCCGCGACCGAGTCGGTGACGTCTTCGCGGTCGGGGCGTCCGTCGCGCTCCCGGAGCACCCGTACGCGCTGGTGTTCCTCGGCGAGGTTGACGAGGTGGAAGTAGACGGTGAAGGCGCGGGCGACCTCGTCGGCACGGGCCACCGAGAACGACTCGGCGATCGCTTCGGCGCGCTCGAACGCCTCGGGGGACTCGTCGGTGTACGCGGCGATCGTGGCCAGCCGGAGCCGTTCCACGTCCTCGAAGAGGCCCGGCGAGCCGCTCTCGCGCAGCACTCGGCCGAGGAGCCCTCCGAGCAGACGAACGTCGGCGCGCATCTGCTCGGGAAGTTCCTGCTCGGCCTCGCCGCGCCCGACGAGGTCGATGGCTTCGGTCCGGGTGAGTTCACGCATGGCTTCAACGGTAACGGCAGGTTGTTACCGGCTCGTCACGTGTGACGTCGGATGCCGCGGTGACGGCGACGATCTAGGGTGGCCGCATGGACACCGACCCCGATCCGCTCCGCCGTGCCGTCGCGACGATGCAGGCGGTCCGCGAGCGCTGTGTGTGGAGCGCCCGGATCAGTCACCGCGACCTCGTGCCCTACCTGCAGGAGGAGGCCGCCGAGCTCGTCGACGCGGTGGAGGCCGGCACCCGTGAGGATCTGCGGGAGGAGCTGGGCGACCTGCTGTGGCAGGTGCTCTTCCATGCCCAGATCGCCGCCGAGGACCGCGACGACCCGTTCGACATCGACGATGTGGCCCGCACGCTCACCGAGAAGATGGTGCGCCGGCATCCCCACGTGTTCGGCGACGCCGTCGCGAGGACGCCGGAAGAGGTGCTCGTGCACTGGAACGCGGCGAAGGCCGCGGAGAAGAGCGCGCGGACGAGCGTGCTCGACGGCCTCTCGCCCCACATGCCCGCGCTGGCGTTGGCACAGAAGATGCTCGGGCGTGTCGGGGCGACGATCGACCCGCCGGCGCCGCCCTCCCCGGCTCCCGCATCCGAAGCGGAGCTCGGTGACGCTCTCCTGGCGTTGGTGGCTGCTGCCCGCGTGCACGGCTGGGACGCCGAGCGGGCGCTTCGTGAGCGGTTGCGCGGGGTCGAGGCCGACGTGCGCCGGGCCGAGTCATCCGGGGGCCGTGGCGCCTGATCCCTCCAGAACCCGCTCCGTCATCGGCGGCCCGGCTCTCCCCAGCCCACGACACGGACCGGGGGAGCCGCACAGACCTGGGAGAATGGTCGGGTGGCATCCGTGAACCCGCCGCGCGGCATGCGCGACTTCCTCCCCGCTGACAAGGCCCGTCGCGAGCGCGTGCTCGCCGTCATCCGTGACCGCTATCGGGCGCACGGATTCGACGAGATCGAGACGCCCGTCGTCGAGGAGTACGCGCGTTTGCACGCTGGGATCGGCGGCGACAACGAGAAGCTCTCCTTCAGCGTGCTCAAGCGGGGGATGGATGCCGACGCGATCCGGGCGAACGCCGACGATCCCGCCGCGCTGTCGGACCTCGGGCTGCGCTACGACCTGACGGTGCCCCTGGCGCGCTTCTATGCGAGCCACCGCGCGGAGCTCCCCGCGGTCTTCCGCTCCATCCAGATCGCTCCCGTCTGGCGCGCCGAGCGCCCCCAGAAGGGCCGGTACCGGCAGTTCCTGCAGTGCGACATCGACATCATCGGCGACGCGTCGGCGCGCGCCGAGGCCGAGCTTCTCGCGGCGAGCCTCGACACGCTGGACGCCCTCGGCCTCGACGGGGGCACGATCCGCGTCAACGACCGCCGCATCCTGCGGGGCATGCTGAACCTGCTCGGCATCGGCGACGACGTCTCCGCCTCCGCGCTGATCACCCTCGACAAGCTCGACAAGATCGGCCCCGACGGCGTGGTCGCAGAACTGCGGGACAACGGCGTGCCGGCAGATGCCGCCGCGGAGTATCTGCGGACCCTCCTGCCCGGCACCGACGGTGCCTCGTCGACGGGGTTGTCGGTCCCGGTCACGCTCGAGGCGATCCTGCGGGTGCTCCCTCCTGTCAATCTCCTGCCGGAGGAAGTGCGGCAGGCCGCCGCCGACCTCGCCGGCATCGCCGAAGCGGTGGCCGCCGCCCGCGGCATCCCGGTCGCCGACGTCCCCCTCGTGTTCGATCCGTTCCTCGTGCGCGGAATGGGCTACTACACCGGCACGATCTTCGAGCTCGCCCACCCCTCCGTCGGCTTCTCCCTCGGTGGCGGCGGGCGTTACGACGGGATGATCGGGCGTTTCCTCGGGCAGGACGTGCCCGCGGTCGGTTTCTCCCTCGGGTTCGAGCGGATCGTCGACCTCGTGTCACCCGGCACCGCGACGGCGTCCGACGCCGTCGTGCTCGTCCACGACCGAGACGTTCCGGTGGCACAGCTCGCGCGGCTCAAAGCGGCCTTCGTGGGGGAGGGGGCCCGCGTTCGCCTCGAGCAGCGGACGAAGAACCTCAAGGGTCTCCTCGAGCGCGCCACCGCCGACGGCTACACCTCCTTCGCGACGGTCACCGCCGGCCAGGAGCGCGCCGACCTCCAGGTCAAGACGCTCGACTGACCCGTCTCTCTGGCGGCTCCGTCTCCTCGTGTCGGGGGAGCGGAGTGCGGTCCGTTGTCGCACTCTCGTTGTTCTAGTTGTCATAGAATGGATGCATGATCGTTCGTGTCGACCCGGCGAGCAGCGCACCGCTGTTCGAGCAGATCGCCGCATCGATCCGGATGGACGCCGCCGCCGGGCGGATGAGGCCCGGCGATCGTCTTCCCGCCGCGCGCGAACTCGCGCGGGCTCTCGAGGTCAATCTCCACACGGTGCTCCACGCGTATCAGCGACTGCGTGACGAGGGCCTCGTCGATCTGCGCCCGGGACGGGGCGCCGTCGTGACCGGCGCCGTCGCCCCCCTCGCCGACCTCCACGACGACATCACCGCGCTCGCCGCACGCGCACGCGCCCTCTCGCTCTCGCCCGACACCCTCGCCGCTCTCGTGAAGGAGGCAGCCCATGACCGCTGAGCCCTCGACCCCCCAGGCGGGAACGCCTCGCGCGGCGGTCGGCCGTTTCGTCCTCGTCGCCATCGTGCTTCCGCTCCTCACGGTCGCCGCGGGTCTGGTGGTCCTGCTCTCGGTGGCCGACGCACTGCCCGACCCGATCGCCGTGCACTGGGGTGCGAGTGGAAGGCCGGACGGGTTCGGGCCCCTGTGGCTCGTGATCGTCGTTCTCCTCGCCGTCGTCGTCGCGACCTCGCTGTTGCTGGCGATCACGACGCTTCCCGCGCTGCGGCGTGGCCGGATCGGGAGCTCTCCGCGGCTTCTCGGCGCGGTGTCGTGGGGGCTCGCCGCGTTCCTCACGGCTCTCGTGACGGTCGCGACCGCGGCTCAGGCGGGACTCCCCGAGGCCGCCGACGGTCCGGCGATCTGGGTGCCACTTCTCGCGGGCGTGGTCGCGGGCGCCGTCGCCGGTGCGGCCGGCTTCGTGATCCAGCCTCGCGTCGACTTCGTCCCGACGCGGCTCGGTGATGCCGCGCCGTTCGAGGTCGACGACGGGGAACAGGTCGTCTGGCTCCAGCGGGCCGTGATGGCGCGGGGTGGCATCGTTGTCCTGCTGGCGGCGACCGCTCTCATGGTGGTCATCACGGTCATCACGTGGTTCGCCGGCATCGACCCGGTCGGCCAGGCGGTGATGCTCGGCGCCACCGTGCTCATCGTCCTCCTCGTCGGCATGAACCTCGTCTTCCATGTGCGCGTGGATGACGCAGGTCTGGCCGTCACCTCGGCGCTCGGATGGCCGCGGTTGCGCGTCCCCCTCGCGGATGTCGCCGAGGCGGTCGTCGTTCAGGTCGACCCGATGGCGGAGTTCGGTGGGTGGGGGCTCCGTTGGGCGCCCACCGGGCGCTTCGGGGTCGTGATGCGCGCAGGCGAGGGCATCGAGGTGCGTCGCCGGAATGGCAAGACCTTCACGGTGACCGTCGACGACGCGGCGGCCGGGGCCTCGGTGCTGACCGCACTCGCCGCCCGTGCGGCTCGCCGCTCCGATCGCGGTGCGGCTTGACGGGGTGACCAGGCGGAACGACGCTGGGGGCATGACATCTGCGTCGCCCACTCCTGACGGCTGGCTCGCCGTCGACCGCTACTTCGTCGACACCCTCGTGGGGCACGATCCCGCGCTGGAGGAGGCCGTGGAGGCGCAGCGCGACGCGGGCCTTCCCGCGATCGAGGTGGCGCCGGTCAACGGCAAGTTCCTCCATCTCCTCGCCCGCCTCAGCGGCGCTCGCCGGGTGCTGGAGATCGGGACGCTCGGCGGCTACTCGACGATCTGGCTCGCTCGCGCCCTGCCCGCCGACGGCCAGGTCGTGACGATCGAGGCGGAGCCGGCCAACGCCGGGGTTGCGCGCGCGAACATCGATCGTGCCGGAGTCGGATCGCTCGTGGACATCCGCGTCGGCCGGGGAGAGCACGTGCTGCCGACGCTGGCCGACGAAGAGCCGTTCGATTTCGTCTTCATCGACGCCGACAAGGAGTCCAACACGCTCTACCTCGACTGGGCGGCGCGGCTGGGGCGCGAGGGAACGGTCGTCGTGGTCGACAACGTGGCACGGGGCGGCGAGGTGGCCGATCCCGATGCCACCGACCCGCGTGTGGTCGGCACCCAGCGCGGATTGGGGATGCTCGGGAGCGACCCACGCTTCGACGCGACTGCCCTGCAGACCCTCGATCTCAAGGGCTGGGACGGCATCGCCCTCGCCGTCGTCGTCCGCGCAGGGGAGCTTTGACCCGGCGGCGGCGCTCTGTGACACCCGTCGCGGCATCACTAGACTCGGGAGCGGACCGACGACGCTCCCAGATCCATCCTCCACAAGCAAGGAGTCCCCTGTGGCACTGATCGAGGCTGTAGGCGCACGCGAAATCCTGGATTCGCGTGGCAACCCGACCGTCGAGGTGGAGGTGCTGCTCGACGACGGAATCGTCCAGCGCGCCGCCGTTCCCTCCGGCGCATCCACCGGCGCGTTCGAGGCGTACGAGCTGCGCGACGGTGACAAGAGCCGGTACGGCGGAAAGGGCGTCCTGAAGGCCGTCGCCGCGGTCGTCGACGAGCTCGGTCCGGCGCTGGAAGGTGTCGAGGCCAGCGAGCAGCGCATCGTCGACGAGATCCTCATCGAGACCGACGGCACCGAGAACAAGTCGCGCTGTGGCGCGAACGCGATCCTGGGCGTCTCGCTCGCCGTCGCCAAGGCTGCCGCCGACAGCGCCGACCTGCCGCTGTTCCGCTACCTCGGCGGCCCGAACGCGCACGTCCTCCCCGTTCCGCTCTTCAACGTCATCAACGGCGGCGAGCACGCGGACAACGGCATCGACTTCCAGGAGTACTTCCTCGCACCGATCGGCGCCGACACGTACGCCGACTCGCTGCGCTGGGGCACCGAGGTGTACCACGTCCTGAAGGGCGAGCTGAAGGCCGCCGGATTCGCGACGGGCCTCGGCGACGAGGGCGGGTTCGCTCCCGACCTTCCCAGCAACCGCGAGGGGCTCGACTTCCTCATCAAGGCGATCGAGAAGGCCGGCTTCCAGCCCGGCAAGGACATCGCCGTCGGCCTCGACGTCGCCGCGACCGAGTTCTTCTCCGACGGCGTCTACACCGTCGAGGGCAAGGCGTGGTCGGCCGAGCAGCTGACCGACTACTTCGCCGACCTCGTCGCCAACTACCCGATCGTCACGATCGAGGACGCCTTGGCCGAGGATGACTGGGACGCGTGGAAGGCGCTCACCGACGCGATCGGCTCCAAGGTCCAGCTCGTCGGCGACGACCTGTTCGTCACCAACCCCCAGCGTCTGCAGCGCGGCATCGACCTCGGGGTCGCCAACGCGCTGCTGGTGAAGGTCAACCAGATCGGCACGCTGTCGGAGACTCTCGACGCGATCTCCCTCGCCACGCAGAACGGTTACCGCTCGATGCTGTCGCACCGCTCCGGCGAGACGGAGGACACGACGATCGCCGACCTGGCGGTGGCGGTCAACGCCGGCCAGATCAAGACGGGAGCGCCCGCCCGCAGCGAGCGCGTCGCGAAGTACAACCAGCTGCTGCGCATCGAGGAGGAGCTCGGCGACGCCGCGGTCTTCGCCGGGCGCGCCGCCTTCCCGCGCTTCGCCGGCTGACGGAGCGCCTGCCGCGGCGCGTGCACCCGCGACGTAGGCTGGAAGACATGAACGAAGAGGGAGCCCGACGCACCGCGTCGGCTCCCTCTTCGCCGTCCCGGTCCCAGGTGGATGTCCGCGACTGGGTGGGGCGTCTGCGCCTCACCGCCTTCACCGGGATCATGCTGGGGCTTGTCGTGCTCGCGGCGTTGGTCCTCGTGCCATCGGTGGGCACGTATCTCGATCAGCGGCAGCAGATCGCGGCCCTGCGTCAGGCCGTCACGCTCGGCAAGGACGAGATCGCCGAGCTCCGGCTGGAGCGGGAGCGCTGGGCGGATCCCGCCTATGTCACGGCGCAGGCACGGGAGCGGCTCTACTACTACCGGCCCGGTGAGGTCGTCTATCTCGTCGACGACGATCTTCCCCCCTCCGCGATCCCGCAGGAGCAGGCCCCCGTGAGCGAGGACGTGGAGGAGGCGCGCACCGACTGGATGGCGCAGCTCGTACGGTCCGTCGCTGCCGCAGGCCTCGCGCGGCCCGCCGTGGGTGAGTGAGCGGAGGGAGCGGCCGTCGGTCCGTCTTCGCCGCCACGCCCGTCACGACCGAGGGCGCAGCGGGGCCCCAGGTGCGGCCGGGTAGCCTGGACGGGTGCCTTTGACGCCTGCCACCGACCGCGACCTCGACATCATGCGCGAGCAGCTCGGTCGGCCCATGCGCGGCGTCATCGGGATCGCCGCACGGTGCGTGTGCGGCAATCCGACGGTCGTGGCCACGGAGCCGCGGCTTCCCGACGGCACTCCGTTCCCGACGTTCTACTACCTGACCCACCCGGGCGCGACCGCCGCGATGAGCGCTCTGGAGGCGACGCAGGTCATGCGCGAGTTCTCCGAGCTGCTGGCGGTGGACGACGAGGTCGCGCGCGCGTACGCGGCTGCGCACGCGGCGTACCTGGCCGATCGTGCGGTCTACGGCGAGGTGCCCGAGATCGCGGGTGTCTCGGCCGGTGGCATGCCCTCGCGCGTCAAGTGTCTTCACGCGCTCGCGGGGCACGCCCTGGCGGCAGGTCCCGGCGTCAACCCCATCGGCGACCGGGCGCTCGAGCGCGGTGACTGGTCGCCGTCGACGTGCACGTGCGCGCGGCCCGGTCCCCTCACGGAAGGCGCCGCATGACGGCCCGGTGGAGCCGGTGGGTGCGCTGGAGCGCGGCGGCCGTGGCGTTCCTCATCGTCCTCGGGGGGACGACGGCCGCGACGGTGCCGCCCGACGACGAGGCTGACATCGATCCCGTGCAGTCGCTGGAGTACTGGCTCGATGACTACGGGATCCGCACCGCGTGGGAGACCACGCGGGGCGAGGGGGTCACGATCGCCGTCATCGACACCGGTATCGGCAAGGGCCCGGTGGAGTTCGACGGGGTGCGAGGCGGCGCCGACTTCTCGGGCGTCGGCGCGCAGGACGGACGCAATCCTGTCGGAGCCGTCGACTCGAACCACGGCAGCTGGGTGGCCTCGCTCGCCGCGTCGCGGGGCACCGGGGACGGGGCGGGGATGCTCGGGGTCGCCCCCGAGGCGACGCTCCTGTCGCTGTCGGTCGGTTTCGGCTCATCGGCGGCCGTGCCATTCGTCGACCAGATCGCCGACGCCATGCGCTGGGCGGTCGATCACGGCGCCGATGTCATCAATCTGTCCTTCACCACGAACACCCTGGAGTGGGATCCGAGCTGGGACGAGGCATTCCTCTATGCGTTCCAGCACGACGTGGTCGTCGTGGTCGCCGCAGGGAACCGGGGCACCGGTACCGACGAGGTGGGTGCCCCCGCGACGATCCCCGGCGTGCTCACGGTGGGCGGCGTCGACCGATCCGGGAAGGCCAGCGTCGAAGCGTCGACGCAGGGGATCTCGATCGGGATCATGGCCCCGAGTGAGGAACTGCTCGGGGTGTCGCCCGACGGTCAGATCGTGATCTGGGACGGCACGAGCGGGGCGGCCCCCATCGTGGCCGGGATCGCCGCGCTCGTCAGGGCGGCCCACCCCGAGCTCGACGCCGACAACGTCATCAACCGGATCATCCGCACGGCACGATCGACTCCCGAATCCCGGGCCAAGCCGGCGCTGTACGGCTACGGCCTGGTCGATGCCGCCGCCGCGGTGTCGGCGAAAGTGGCCCGGGTCGATGAGAACCCGATGGGGAGCCTGACGGAGTGGATCCGGCTGTACCGGCGCCAGGAGGTCAAGCCGCAGCCGACGCCCACCGTGGCGCCTGTCGTCGTCCCGCCGCTTCCCGCTCCGGAGGCGGCGACGCCGCCGGAATCGGCGCTCCTGCCCAGCGCGGACAGCCTGAGGTACGGCACCGTGCCGCTCTTGGCCGGTACCGTGGTGGCTATAATGGTGGGGCTCGGCGTCACCGCTGCTGCCCGGCGAGTTAGATCGGCGCGCGCCTCCCGCACGTCGAGCCGTTGATTCAAGGAGTTCCGCGTCCTGTGACCAGCACCGCGACCAGCCCTGCGTTCGCCCCCGCGACCAGCGCTGTGCCCAAGATCCTCATCGTCGGAGGCGGCTACGCCGGCTTCTACACCGCGTGGAAGCTCGAGAAGCACCTCCGGAAGGGCGAGGCGGAGGTCACGATCGTCGACCCGCTGCCGTACATGACGTACCAGCCCTTCCTTCCCGAGGTGGCCGCGGGGGAGATCGAGGCGCGTCACGTTGTCGTCGGCCTGCGTCGACACCTCAAGAAGACCCGTGTCGTGGTGGCGAAGGTCACCGGCATCAACCACGCCACGCGTACCGCGACCATCACGCCCGAGGTGGGCGAGCCGTGGACCGAGACGTACGACCAGATCGTCGTGACCGCCGGAGCGGTCTCGCGTACGTTCCCGATTCCCGGCATCGCCGAGAACGCGATCGGTCTGAAGACGATCGAGGAGGCCGTCGCGATCCGTGACCGCATCCTCACGAACTTCGATCGCGCCGCCAACCTGCCGGCCGGCCCGGAGCGCGACCGCCTGCTCACCGTCGTCGTCGTCGGCGGCGGCTTCGCCGGTATCGAGGTGTTCGCCGAGACTCGCGCGCTCGCGTCGTCCCTTCTCAAGCTCTACCCGCAGCTGCGCTTCGAGGACACGCACTTCCACCTCATCGAGGCGATGGGGCGCATCATGCCCGAGGTGTCGCTGAAGACCAGCGAGTGGGTCCTCAAGGACCTCGCCAAGCGGGGCGCGAACGTCCACCTCGACACGCAGGTGACCGGTGCCGTCGACGGCAACGTCGAGCTCTCCACCGGCGAGGTCATCCCCACCGACCTCATCATCTGGACCGCCGGTGTCATGGCGAACCCGACCGTCGTGCGCGGCGGTGACCTCCCCGTCGAGGAGCGCGGCCGGATCCGCACCCGTGCCGACCTCCGCGTCGGCACGCCCGACGAGGCCGTCGAGGGCGCCTGGGCGGCGGGAGACGTCGCGGCCGTTCCCGACCTCACCGGCGCCGGAGTCGGCGGATACTGCGTGCCCAACGCTCAGCACGCCGTCCGTCAGGCCAAGCTGCTCGCCAAGAACCTCGTCGCCGTCATGCGCGGCGAGGTGCCCCGTGAGTACATCCACAAGAACCTCGGTGCGGTGGCCGGTCTCGGTCTCTACAACGGTGTCTTCCAGTCCGGCAAGATCGCGCTCAAGGGCTTCATCGCCTGGGTCGCCCACCGGGGCTACCACGGCTTGGCGATGCCGTCGTGGGAGCGCAAGTGGCGCGTGATCGGCGACTGGTGGCACAACTTCTGGCTCAACCGCGACAACGTGTCTCTGCAGACCGTGCAGAATCCGCGGTACGTCTTCGAAGAGTTCGCCGCTCGCCCGCGTCCGGCGGTGGCAGAGGCCCCGGCTGAGCCCGCGGCGAAGAAAGCACCCGCCAAGAAGGCGGCCGCCAAGGAGCCCGCCGAGACCACCGCGCGCTGACCCGCGGGCTATCGTGGGCGCAGGCCCCCGTAGCCCAATGGCAGAGGCAGGCGACTTAAAATCGCTTCAGTCTGGGTTCGAGTCCCAGCGGGGGTACGTCCGTTCTCTGCCGAGGAGCGCGCAGCAGTGTGATCTCCTCGACCGCGTGGTGTGTGGAGAGCGTCGCGGGCGGAGGTCACGCTTTCGATAGGCTCCCACGCGGGAGGAAGAGATGCCGGTGCGCACGGTACGTCAGGAGTTGGAGGCCGCGCCCAGCCGGTTCGAGGCGCTGGAGGTCTTCGCGGCGGTGGCGACCGAGGCTCGTCTCGTCTCTGAGGACGGGACGCAGTGGTACACGGCCTGGGATCGGGCGATGCAGGAGCTGGCGCCGATTGGGTTCGTCCCCGAGTGGGGGCCGGTGATGCTGAGCCACCTCGGCGACTTCTGCTCCGATGTCGCGGGGAGCGCGGAGCGTGGACATGGCGTGCGGCGCACGACGACGGTGGTGCGGGGACGCTCGGCCTTTCCGTTCCACGAGTTCGAAGCGCTGACGGCCAGTCCGACACTCGCGCACGCCGACGCCGTCGACGCCATACGCGGCGTACGGGGCGAGCTGGAGACCTGTGGTCTCATCTTCGCCGAGCGCTGGGCACGGATGATCCATATCGACATGGCGGAGGAGACGGCGTTCGTCCCCGATCCGAGCCCCGTCGGAGGGATGACGTTCTCGCCGCACGCGCACGAGCTCGGCGATTGGCTCGAGCTCAGCGTCGCGGAGTTGGCGGAGGGTCGGGGGAACCTCGTCGTCTTGGGCAAGCGTTTCGCCCACGACACGGAGCTCATCGAAGACCCGCACGACGAGGGAGCCCTGCTCTCCGCGCATCCCGTCACCGGGGACCCGTGGATTTTGTGGCTCGTCAGCGGGGGAGTGCTGTTACGATTCCAGCTCCTCACGTCCCCGGTGTCTGAGCGCGACGAGTCCCGCCGGCTCACCTAGTCGTCGGAGGAGGGTTCGCTCACGAAGACACCGACGATGTCACCATCCAGCACGAACTGCGCCCCGTTCCCCTCGCCGACGGAATCCCGTAGTTCCGCAGGGTCGTCGGCGCTCACCGTGAACTGGACTGTCGCGGGGAAGTCGCCGGCACGGCAGCCGTAGTAGGTCGGGCCAGTGATCGCGTCGCCCGAGGCGGACGCGTTCAGGGACGGGTAGGCCATGATGCACTCGCCGGCCGTCCCATAGAAGGAGCCTTCGGTGCGAACGATCGTCATGCCGCGGAACTCGTACACGCGTGTTCCTTCGCCCGCGGAACTGAAGAATCCGGGCACCGGCTGACCCGATTGCTCGAGCGTCGCGACCTGGCGTGCACCGCTCGAGGTGACGACGGGCGCGACGGTCGACAGCGACCAGGTGACCGCTGCCGAGACCGCCGCGACCAGAACCAGCGACGCGGCATAGAGCCATCGGCGTCGGCGGACACCGCGTCGGGATCCCGGGCCTTCGATCACCGTCGCGGAGGGCGCGCGGAGAGAATCGGCGTCGGGCGAGTGCCCCGGCGCAGGCGATGCCTCGGCGGCATCCCCGTCTGGCTGATCCCGGTTCCGGTCGCCCTGATCCGGCTCCCCACCGTCGGCGCCCGCCGGGCCCACCGCAGCGGGAGCACTCGATCGCGCCGTTCGCTCGAGCGCCTCCAGTTCTTCGAGTCGGTGTCGCCCGGCGGCATCGAGATCGGCGTGGCGGCCGTACGCGCGCTGGCGGAGCTGGCGGAGCTCGGCATCGGGAGAGGACATCCTACGCATCGTCCCACATCGTCCGACATCGTCAGCGCGCGCCGCCGGCGACGGATGCGGGTGCCCGGTGCCGCTGGCGTCTAGGCTGAGCCTCGACGTGCGAAGGAGCCTCACATGGTCCTCGATCTCCTCTCCGAACCCGCGGGTGCGCTCGCGCCGTGGCGCGACCCGGAGGCGTACTGGACGGCCCGCAGCCGCGCGGTCGCGCCGCTGTCGGGGCCGATCGCGACGATCGATCTCGACGCCTTGCGCTACAACGCCCTCGACCTCGTCGTCCGTTCCAGCGGAGTCCCGATCCGGGTCGCGAGCAAGTCCATCCGCGTGCGGGAGGTGCTCGATGCGACCCTGGCGCTCGACGGGTACGCGGGCATCCTCGCCTTCACCCTGCCCGAGGCACTCTGGCTTGCGCAGTGGTACGACGACATCGTCCTGGGATATCCGACGGCGGACCGTGCGGCGATCGCCTCGCTCGCCGCCGACGAGACGGCGGTTGCCCGCATCACGCTCATGGTCGACGACCTCGCCCAGCTCGACCTCATCGACGCGGTCGCCGCTCCCTCGCACCGCGGGACGCTTCGGGTGGCGATCGACGCCGACGCCTCGTGGCGGGCACCCGTGCTGGGGCACATCGGGGTGCGCCGGTCGCCCGTGCACGATGCCGCCGAAGTCTCCCGGCTCGCGCGGGGAATCGTCGCGCGGCCCGGATTCCGGCTCGTCGGCCTGATGATGTACGAGGCGCAGATCGCCGGTCAGCCCGACGACGTCGGCCCCGGCGACCCGGTGATCCGGTGGATGCAGCGGCGCAGCGACCACGAACTGCGTGACCGCCGCGCGGCGATCGTGGCCGCACTGCAGGAGATCGCACCCCTGGAGTTCGTCAACGGGGGTGGGACCGGCTCGCTGGAGTCGACCTCCGCGGACCAGGCGGTGACCGAGACAACGGCGGGGAGCGGGCTGCTCGCGGGCCACCTCTTCGATGGCTACCGCGCCTTCGATCCGGCGCCCGCGGCAGCCTTCGCCCTCGAGGTCGTGCGCCGTCCGACCACCGACATCGCCACCGTGCTCGGTGGCGGCTGGGTGGCCTCCGGCCCGCCGGTGTCCTCTCGCCAGCCGCGTCCCGTCTGGCCGACGGGCCTGCGCACACTCGGACGCGAGGGCACCGGAGAGGTGCAGACCCCCCTGCAGGGCGCCAACGCCCGAGGCCTGCGCGTGGGGGATCGCGTCTGGTTCCGGCACGCCAAGAGCGGGGAGCTCGCCGAGCGCTTGGATCGATACCACCTCACGCGGGGGTCGGAGCTGGTCGGCGAGACACCGACGTACCGGGGCGAGGGGAGGTCCTTCCTGTGACGCGGCCCGGAGGCGCGTGGCGGAACTGGGCGCGCACCGAGAGCGTCCGCCCCCAGCGAGTGGAGTATCCGCCGACTCTCGATGCGGTCCGTCGCGCCGTCCGATCCGCCGCCGCGCGCAGCCTCGCCGTCAAAGCCGTCGGAGCCGGGCACAGTTTCAGCGGGATCGCGGTCGCTCCGGGCGTGCTGCTCGACCTCTCCGATCTGACCGGCATCGTCTCGGTCGACGTCGACCGGGGCCGGGTGCGGCTGTGGGCGGGGACCCGGCTCCATCAGATCCCGGCGCTGCTCGCACCGCACGCATTGGCCATGGAGAATCTCGGCGACATCGACCGACAGTCGCTCGCCGGCGCCCTGTCCACCGGTACGCACGGGACGGGCCTGGCGTTCGGGGGCATCGCGACGCAGGTGCGCGCCGTGACCCTGGTCACCGCCGACGGTGAGCTGCTCACGATCGACGAGGATCACGAGCCCGAGCTCCTTCCGGCCGTCGCTCTCAGCCTCGGTGCGCTGGGCGTCATCGTGGACGTGACGCTGCAGTGCGTGCCCGCGTTCGGGCTCCGAGCGGTCGAGCGCCCCGAACCGCTCGATGACGTCGTCGCTGGACTCCTCGGCCGCGCAGAGGCGGTCGACCATTTCGAGTTCTATTGGTTCCCCCATACCGATGTCGCGCTCACCAAGACCAACACCCGTCTCCCACCCGGCGAGCCGACGGCGCCCCTCCCGCCCGTGACGCGATGGATCGATGACGTCGTCGTCGGGAACGGCGTGCATCAACTGGTCTGCAGCGCGGGGAGGGTCGTGCCCCCACTCGTTCCCGTGATCAATCGGCTGTCCGCGCGGGTGTGGGGCGACCGGACCTTCTCCGACGCCTCGTCGCGCGTCTTCACGACGGCGCGGAGCGTGCGATTCCGCGAGATGGAGTACGCGGTTCCCCTCGAACGCGTCGCATCTGCCTTCACCGAGGTCCGAGAACTGGTGCGCGCCCGCGGATGGCGCATCGAGTTCCCGATCGAGGTGAGGACGGCCGCGGCGGACGACCTCTGGCTGTCCACTGCGTCCGGACGACGCACCGGCTACATCGCGGTCCACCGCTATTGGCGTGCCGACCATCGCGAGTACTTCGCCGCGGTCGAGCAGATCATGCGCTCCCACGGCGGGCGGCCGCACTGGGGGAAGATGCACACCCGGACGGCCGACGACCTGCGGACCGAGTATCCGCGCTTCGACGACTTCGTGGCGCTACGCGACCGCCTGGACCCCGATCGGCGCTTCCGCAATGCCTATCTCGACCGCGTCCTCGGTGAGTAACGGCTGGGAGTGAGGCGGTCGCGGTTCGTGCGCCTTCGACGCCTGGATAGGATGAGCACATAACCGTTGGGAGTGCTATGGAGTGGCTGATCCCCGTCCTCATCGTCGTGGGACTCGTCGTCATCGTCGGAATCTACCTCTGGGCGACGTACAACTCGCTCGTGGCGCTGAACGTCCGCGTCGATGAGGCGTGGAGCGACATCACCGTCCAGCTGAAGCGTCGCGCCGATCTTCTGCCGAACCTGATCGAAGCGGTCAAGGGATACGCGGCGCACGAGAAGGCGGTCTTCGAGAACGTGACGCGCGCGCGGGCCGAGACCTTGACGGCCTCCACGCCCGCCGATGCCGGGGTGGCCGAGGGACACATGCAGCAGGCGCTCAAGTCGCTGTTCGCCGTCGCGGAGGCCTACCCGCAGCTGCAGGCGAGCCAGAACTTCTTGCAGCTGCAGCAGGCCGTGGTCGACACCGAGGACAAGATCCAGGCGTCTCGGCGGTTCTACAACGGCGGAGTGCGTGAGCTCAACACGAAGATCAAGGTGTTCCCGAACAACCTTTTCGCGCGCAACCTCGGCTTCAGCGAGCGCGAGTTCTTCGAGGTCGTCGACGGCGCCGCCATCGCCGAGCCTCCGCGCATCCAGTTCTGAGGTCAGCGATGAGCGCCGCGGGAAACCGCAGGTGATGAGGTGTACTCGGCGATCGCGCGCAACAAGCGCAACACGTGGTTCATCCTCATCGGATTCGTGCTCGTGCTCGGGGCGATCGGTCTGCTGGCGGGCTGGTTGGCCGGCAACAATTGGTGGATCACCGCCTTCGTCCTGATCTTCTCGGCCGGGTACGCGACGGTGCAGTACTTCGTCGCCGACAAAGAGGCTCTCGCTCTCGCCGGCGCCCAACCGGTGACCCGCGAAGAGGCGCCCCGCTATTACCGTCTCGTCGAGAACCTGTGCATCACCACGGGCACCCCGATGCCTCGCCTCTACGTCGTGGACGACCCCGCGCCCAATGCGTTCGCGACGGGCCGCACGCCGGAAGAGGCCTCCATCACGGTGACGACCGGTCTGTTCGAGCTCATGACCGACCGGGAACTGGAGGGGGTGCTCGGCCACGAGCTCGGCCACATCCGCAACTACGACATCCGCGTCTCGCTGATCGTGTTCGGGCTCGTCGTGGCCGTCGGGATCCTCGCCGACGTCATGATGCGGGTCGCCTTCTTCGGAGGGCGGGGGCGCGGCAACAACCAGGCGCAGATCGTCTTCCTCATCTTCGGCGTCGTCGCGGCCGTCGTCGCGCCTCTGCTGGCCGGACTCGTGCAGGCCGCGATCTCGCGGCAGCGGGAGTACCTGGCCGACGCGACGAGCGCGCTCACGACGCGTGACCCCGACGGACTGGCATCGGCGCTGGCCAAGCTCGCCGATCAGGGTCGCCCTCTCGCGAAGGAGAGCACGTCGATGGCGCACTTGTGGTTCAGCGACCCCCTGCGTCCGGGGGCGATGTCACGCTTGTTCGCGACGCACCCACCGCTGCCCGACCGCATCTCACGGCTGCACGAGATGGGCGGTCGCTTCTAGTCGTGTCGCGCGTTCCCGGTGACGCATACACCCGGTCGTAGACTGGCGGGATGACCGGCTCAGCCCCGAAGTCGTCGGATCCGAAGCCCCGCGGCACGTTCCGGGATGCGCTGCGCAATCGCACGGTCTCCACCGAGATCGGCGAGTCGATCCCGCGGGGGCTGCGGATCGCGACCGCCTACTCGTGGCGTTTCGTCGTCATCGCCGCCGCCTTCGCGATCTTCGTGTGGCTGGTCATCCAGCTGAAGCTCCTCGTCATCCCGCTGCTGGTCGCCCTGCTCATCACGGCACTGGTCTGGCCGGCCTTCACCTGGATGCTGCGCCACCGGGTTCCGCGGTGGCTGTCGCTCGTGATCAGCGTGCTCGGTACGATCGCGATCGTCTCCGGACTGCTCTACCTCGCGATCTGGCAGATCACACGCGAGTGGCCGCGCGTGCGTGCGAGCACCGAGGCCTCGGTCGGACAGTTGCGCCAGTACCTGATCGACGGTCCTCTGCATCTGACTGCTCAGCAGATCGACGATCTCCTCGCCCAGGCCGGCACGTTCCTCCAGCAGCAGGCCGAGACGCTGTGGTCGGGAGCCCTTGCGATCGGATCCACGGTCGGGCACGTGGCGACGGGCGCCCTGCTCACTCTGTTCATCCTGCTCTGCACGCTCGCCGACGGCAGTGGCATCTGGCGCTGGGTGGTGCGTCTGTTCCCCTCCGCCGCACGACCGGCGGTCGACGGAGCCGGTCACGCCGGATGGAAGACGGTCGTGACGTACGCCCGCACCCAGCTGTTCGTCGCGACGATCGATGCGATCGGCATCGGGCTCGGAGCATTCTTCCTGGGCGTTCCGCTGGCGATCCCGATCGGGGTCCTCGTCTTCCTCGGCTCGTTCATCCCGTTCGTCGGAGCGGTGGTCACGGGGAGCCTCGCGGTCTTCCTCGCGCTCGTCTACAACGGTCCCTGGATCGCGCTGTGGATGCTCATCGTCGTGCTCGGCGTGCAGCAGCTGGAAGGGCACGTCCTGCAGCCCCTCATGATGGGCGCAGCCGTCAAGGTCCACCCGCTCGCGGTGGTGCTGGTGGTGGCCGGTGGCGCCATGATCGCCGGCATCCCCGGCGCGCTTTTCGCCGTGCCGCTGGCCGCATTCGTCAATGTCGTCACGCTGTACTTGTCGCGCCGTCAATGGGAGACCGGGGCGCGGCTGGGACCCGACGACCTGATCTGGAGTACCGTGCCCCGCGCGAAGAGGAGTGCCCTGTGACCGACCCCCGCACCGCGACCCACCCGTCGCTTGCCGAGTTCCACGATGCCGCGGCGTTCCTCCGCGACGTCGCCGCGCGCACGCCGCTGGAGGACTCCGAGTTCCTCAGTGACGTCCTCGGTGTGCCGGTCTCCCTCAAGCTCGAGAACCTGCAGCGCACCGGGTCGTTCAAGATCCGCGGCGCGGCCTATCGGATGTCGCGGCTGACCGACGACGAGCGCGCGCGCGGCGTGGTGGCCGCCTCCGCCGGCAACCACGCACAGGGTGTCGCCCGCGCCGCGCAGAAGCTCGGCATCCCGGCCACGATCTTCATGCCTCTCGGCGTTCCGGTGCCCAAGCTCCTCGCCACCCGCGGATACGGTGCCGAGGTCGTGCTGGAAGGCGCGACCGTCGAGACGCCGCTGCGGCTGGCGGCCGAGTTCGCCGAGCGCACGGGGGCCGTCCTCATCCACCCGTTCGATCACCGTGACGTCATCATCGGGCAGGGAACCGTGGGTCTGGAGATCTACGACGAGGTGCCCGACGTCGAGACGGTGATCCTCGGCATCGGAGGCGGCGGCCTCATCGCCGGCGTGGCGGCGGCCATCAAAGCGCGCGCGGCGGCCGACGGACGCGTCGTACGGATCATCGGCGTCCAGGCGGCCAACTCGGCGCCGTATCCGATCTCGTTGGCGGCGGGGGAGCCCGTCACCATCGAGACCACACCCACGATCGCGGACGGCATCGCGGTGGCCCGCCCGGGCGCGGCGCCGTTCGAGGTGATCCGGGACCTCGTCGACGAGGTCGTCACCGTCACCGACGACGACATCGCGCGTGCCCTCCTCGTCCTCCTCGAGCGCGCCAAGCAGGTCGTGGAGCCCGCCGGCGCGGTCGGGGTGGCGGCCATCCTCTCCGGAAAGGTCGTGGCCAACGGCCCGACCGTCGTGATCCTCTCCGGAGGGAACATCGACCCGCTTCTGTTGCAGCGCGTCGTCGCCCACGGTCTCGCCGCCTCCGGGCGGTACATGACCCTCCAGATCCCGCTCCCGGATCGCCCGGGCCAGCTGGCCCGCGTCTCCGAGCTGCTGTCGGTGGCCGGGGCCAACGTCATCGAGGTCCTGCACACCCGGCACGGACAAGGGCTCCAGATCAGCGAGGTGATCCTTCAGCTCAGCGTGGAGACCCGCGGCGAGGACCACCGCGCCCACGTGATCTCCGTCCTCGAAGACGCGGGCTTCCAGCCGCGGGTCGTCTCCGACTGACGGGCTACTGACCCGCGTAGGTCTCCACCTTGATGATCTCCACCGAGATCTCGCGCCCGTTCGGGGCCGTGTACGAGGTCTTCGCCCCTTCCGCCAGTCCCAGGATGGCCGCGCCGAGGGGGGAGGCCTCGCTGTAGACGTCAAGCTCGGAACCGGCCGCGATCTCGCGGTTGCCGAGGAGGAACACCTCCTCACCTCCCGCAACGACGGCGGTGACGACGGTTCCCGGCTGCACGGTGCCGTCGGACTCGGGTGCTTCGCCCACCTGGGCGTCCTTGAGTAGCTGCTGGAGGGTGCGGATGCGAGCCTCCTGCTTGCCCTGCTCGTCCTTCGCGGCGTGATATCCGCCGTTCTCCTTGAGGTCACCCTCCTCGCGGGCGGCTTCGATACGCTTCGCGATCTCCTCGCGGCCCACCGTCGAGAGGTGCTCGAGCTCCGCGGCGAGCCGGTCGTAGGCATCCTGCGTGAGGAAGGTCACAGTGCTGTCGCTGGACACGTCGTCTCCTAGGGGGAAGAGGCCCGATGGGATCGGACCTAAACCGAACGCCCCGGCAGCCGAGCCGGGGCGCATGAGTGTCGACTCAGCCTACGGGATCCAGCAGGAGGTGACCAAACCGGTCGTCGCGAGCGCTGTCGTCGGCACGGTCTCACTGAAGCGACGTGTGTGAGCGGGGTCGGCCGGATACTCCACGACCTTCCAGCCGACGATGCCGTGCTCGGTGTCCTGGGCCTCGATGGCGCAAGCCACGGCGGTGTCGGGCTGCGCCGTGACCTGGAAATCGACCGTGATCTGATGGTCGTCGACCTTTCGGAAGCCCGTCGTGTCGTAGTCAACCTGATTCATCGTGCGGGCGATCGTCGTCCAACCGAGGTAGCCCACCAGCGCTGCCGCGATGACACCCAGAACGATCCACCGCGTTCGGCGGCTCCGGGCGGAGGAGCGCCCGTACCGGTCGTCGAGCATCGCCTGCGTGGATTCGGTGGTCATCGTCTTCCGTCGGTCGTGGTCGCTCCCCGACGACGCGGTCGGGACGCGCGGAGGGATCTTCTAGGCTGGAGTTCCAGGCTATGCGCTCCGCGCGCAGAACGAGGACAGATGTACGCGCTCCTGTGGCTCGCGACGGCGACTCCGACTCCTTCGCCGTCCCCGACCCTCATCGACCCCGACCGGGTCACTCCCGGCGTCGCCGGCTTCATCGGGATCGCGGTGATCGCGATCGCCGTCGTGCTCCTGCTGATCGACATGCAGCGACGCATCCGTCGGGCTCGCTACCGTTCCGAGATCGCCGAACAGCTCGACGCGGAGGCGGCGGACGCGCGGGATGGCGACGCCGACGGGACGAGCCTCACCCCGCCCAGCCCAGCGAAGGAGTGAGGGGCGACAGCGCGATCAGCAGGCAGGCCGTCCAGTGGCACAGGAAGGCCAAGACCGTGCAGACGTGGAAGATCTCGTGGAAGCCGAAATGCCCCGGCCACGGGTTCGGACGCTTGAGGGCGTAGACGATCGCCCCGCCCGTGTAGAGAAGACCGCCCACGATGACCAGGATCATCATCGGCACGCTCGCCTGGAACAGGTCGACCATGTACATGACGGCCGCCCAGCCCAGCAGCAGGTAAAGCGCGACGTACAGCCAGCGCGGGGCGTTGATCCAGAACACGCGGAAGAGGATCCCCAGGAGTGCCCCTGTCCACACGAGCGTGAGCAGGAGCACGCCCTTGTCGCGTGGGAGGGCGAGCACCGCGATGGGGGTATAGGTTCCCGCGATGAGGAGCAGGATGTTCGCGTGGTCGATGCGCTTGAGGACCGCCTTGGTCCGCGGGCCCCAGTGGAAGCGGTGATACAGCGCGGAGTTTCCGAACAAGAGGAGTGAAGTCGCCATGAACACCGCGCTGGCCCACTTGGCGGCCGCGCCGTGGGCGAGGACGATGAGCACGACTCCGGTGGCGATGGCCACGGGGAAAGTCGCCGCGTGGATCCAGCCGCGCCACGACGGCTTCAGCTCGACCTGGGCGCCGGCCGCAGCGGCATCGAGGAGCGGGAGCTGAGGCATCTCAGCACCCTCGGGTGGGGTGGTCACGACCCGAGCCTACGCCGCGCCGTATGCCCACCCTCACATACGCCCGCGCTGCGAAGAGCCCGTCGAGACGGAGGATTCCGAGTCGTGAGGGGTACGGTAGACCTCGTGACGGCGAACGGTTCGGGGGAGGGGCGCGGTCCCCTCTACCGGCTGTACATCTCTCGTCTGCGCCGACGTCTCACGCCGCAGACGGTCCCGCATCACGTGGCGATGATGATCGACGGTAACCGTCGATGGGCCCGTCAGGCCGGATATCCGACCGTCGCCGAGGGACACCGCGCGGGAGCCGCGAAGATGCGGGAGTTCCTCCGCTGGTGTGACGAACTGGGCATCCGGGTCGTGTCGCTCTACCTGCTGTCGACCGACAACCTCACCAAGCGCGACTCGCGCGAGCTCGCCGACTTGATCGAGATCATCGCCGAGCTGGCCGATGCCATCTCCCTCGAGCCCGAGTGGCGCGTGCAACACGTCGGCCGTGCCGATCTCCTCCCCACCGATCTCGCCCGCGCCTTGCGTACGGCCGAGGAGCGCACCGCCGGGCACCGGGGACTCCACGTCAACCTCGCGGTGGGCTACGGGGGGCGGAGCGAGATCGTCGACGCCGTCCGCCGTATCGTCGCCAAGCACCAGGAGCGCGGGGGATCGCTGGAGGAGCTGGCGGCTCACCTCACTCCTGAGCAGATCGGAGAGCACCTGTACACGGGCGGTCAGGCCGACCCCGACCTCGTCATCCGAACGTCCGGCGAGCAGCGGCTCAGCGACTTCCTGCTCTGGCAGTCGGCCCACTCGGAGTTCTACTTCGTCGAGGCGTTGGGTCCCGACCTGCGGGAAGTGGACTTCCTGCGAGCGATCCGGGACTACGCCTCCCGAGACCGTCGCTACGGCGGGTGAGACCGTCGTCTCCGGCGGCGCGCCCCGTGACAGACTGGAAGGGTGAGCGCGCTGGAGTCGTTTCTCGACAGCTTCGATGAGGAACCGGGATACCTGAACTGGCCGGCCTTCGGTCCGTTGTCGCCGACGGTGCTGGAAGAGAGCCGCGCCGACGCGCAACTGCTCGCGTCGGGCCGGGCCTCCGGGATCGCGCTCGTCTCGGCCCACCGCGACGAGGCGCGCCGTGCGCTCGGCGACCTCCTGACAGTGCCCGCCGAGGAGATCTCGCTTCAGCCCTCGACCACCTATGGCCTCATGCACGCCCTGTTCGGGCTCACCGGAACCGTCCTCGTCTCCTCCGCCGAGTACCCGGCGCTGCCGGTCACGGCCCGCCGGGCAGGCGAGGCGCGTGGCCGTCTCCACGTGCGCGACTTCGCCCCGTCCGACGGGATGCTCCGACCCGAGACGGTGCGCGAGGCGCTCACCGACGACATCGATGCGGTGCTCGTCAGTCTCGTCGACTACCGCACCGGGTACACGGTCGACCTGAGCGCCCTGCGGGAGGTCATCGGCGATCGCCTCCTCATCGTCGACGCGGTCCAAGCCGTCGGTGTCGTCGATGCCGACTACGCGGCTGCCGACGTGCTCTGCGGCAACGGGTACAAGTGGCTGCGTGCCGGATACGGCACGGGATTCGTTCGGTTCTCCCCGGCCGCGCGTGAACGCATCGAGCCGGTTCTGGCCGGTTTCGCGGGGCTCGAGGGAGAGCTCGGTGCCGGCGAGTTCGGCGCCCCCCGGGCGGGAGCGGATGCGTTCGCCGTGACGGGGACCGATTCCCTCGCCGCGGGACGGCTCGCCGTGGCCGCCTCCGAGCTCGTCGACGCGGGCATCGCGGCAGTCGCTGCGGAGGTCGCCGATCGCGCGCGCCACGTGATGGCACTGGCGGACCGGTATCAGATCCCCGTCCTGACGCCTCGGAATGCGCATTCGGGCATCGTGGCGCTCGAACCCGACCCCGCCGACGCCGGTCCGCTCGCGGCGGCTCTCGCCAACCACGGCGTGACGGCCACGGCGCGCGGCGGCGTGGTGCGCGTGGGGGCCCACGCCGGCACGGGAGCGGACACCCTGCAACTGCTCGGGGATGCGCTCGCCGAGGTCGCGGCGCGTCGGACCGTACTCGCTCCTCCCACGGTCGTCGCTCTGGAGAGTTAACGAGAAGGACATCTGCGCCCGCGTGTCGCGTCGCGAACCCGACGACGGGGCGACGTACGTTCATCTCATCGGGCAAGGCGCCCGTTCGAGTCGGCCATCCACTGACTCGTGGCCCCTGGTCGACTCGTGACTGCCGGGTGAGACTCACCCGGGGCGGGAGTGGGTTGTGACCACACGAGCACCAGAGAAGCAGCGCTCCACCAGCACGAGCGGCTCGGCCGCCGCGGCTCAGGATCTTCGCACCTACGTGCTGGACACCTCCGTCTTGCTGAGTGATCCCCGAGCCTTCTTCCGATTCGCCGAGCACTCGGTGGTCGTCCCGATCGTCGTCATCGGCGAACTGGAGGGAAAGCGTCACGATCCCGAGATCGGCTACTTCGCACGGCAGGCCCTCCGTCATCTCGATGAACTCCGCGTCGAGCATGGCCGGCTGGACTTCCCGGTGCCGGTCGGCGACGGAGGCACATTGCGTGTGGAGCTCACCAACACGGACCCGTCGATCCTCCCCGTGGGCATGCGCTTGGCCGACAACGACACGCGGATCCTCTCGGTCGCGATGCACTTGGCGCAGGAGGGCCACGCGGTCACCGTCGTCTCCAAGGACATGCCGATGCGAGTCAAGGCCGCCTCGCTCGGCCTCTATGCCGAGGAGTACCTGGCCGAGCAGGCCGTGGACTCGGGATGGACGGGAATCGCGACCGTCGATGTGTCCGGCGACGACATGAGCGACCTCTATGAGACCGAGCTCGCGCTGAGCGACGATGTCCGGGGGCTCCCCGTCAACACGGGCCTCGTCATCCACTCCGAGCGCGGATCCGCGCTGGGCCGGGTGACCGGTGACGGCGAGTTCCGCCTCGTCCGCGGCGACCGGGACGTGTTCGGCCTCCACGGACGATCGGCGGAGCAGCGGATCGCCATCGATCTGCTCCTGGACCCCGAGGTGGGCATCGTCTCCCTCGGCGGCCGGGCCGGAACCGGAAAGTCCGCGCTCGCCTTGTGCGCGGGTCTGGAGGCGGTGCTCGAACGACAGCAGCAGAAGCGCATCATCGTCTTCCGCCCCCTGTTCGCCGTGGGCGGGCAGGAGCTCGGCTACCTCCCCGGCGACCAGGCGGAGAAGATGAACCCGTGGGGGCAAGCCGTCTTCGACACACTCGGCTCGGTCGTCTCGGGAAACGTGCTGGAAGAGGTCGTCGCGCGCGGACTGCTCGAGGTGCTGCCGCTCACGCACATCCGTGGTCGTTCGTTGCACGATGCGTTCGTCATCGTCGATGAAGCGCAGTCACTCGAACGCAACGTCCTCCTCACCGTCTTGAGCCGCATGGGGCAGAACTCGCGTGTCGTGCTCACTCATGACGTGGGCCAACGAGACAACCTCCGAGTGGGGCGCCACGACGGCGTCGCCTCCGTGATCGAGACCCTCAAGGGCCACGGTCTGTTCGGACATGTGACGCTGATGCGCTCGGAGCGCTCGGCGATCGCGGCACTGGTGACCGACCTGCTGGAGCAGGGAGAGCTCAGCTGATCGAGTCGGCGCTATGCGCGCGGTCGTCCTCATGGGCGACCGCGCGCGTGTGCATGACGAGCTCCAGACCGCCCTCGACCTCCCGCCGTTCCAGATCGACGTGCACCGACAAGAGCCGTGCGAGGGAGTCCACGTGCGTCCCACCGCAGGGGATGCGGATGTCGGTGCCATCCAGGCGGCAGCTCCATGCCCGCCGGGCCGACAGCTCGTCGGCGTCGCGCTCGATGCGGACGTCTGAAGCCTGCGAGAGCCACCGTCCCAGAGCCTCGTCGACGCGAGCGGCAACGGCGTCGAGGTCGTCGAGTCCCGATGGGTCGAATCCCTTGCGGCGGAGTGACTTGCCGATGCGATACGTGTCGACCGACCCCCGGGGCTCGATGCGGGAACGCTGGATCGCGAGCGCATCGAAGGCGGGGCTTCCGAGACCGTCACGCGGAGGTTCTTTCGTCCACGAGTCGCGCAGAGCGAGGTCGAGCGCGAGCGACGCGAGATGACACGCGGTGTGCCCGAGCGACAACTCCGTCCGGAGCACCGGGTCCGCCTCGACCCGCACCGGCGTGCCGACGGTCGGTGCCGATTCCTCGAGGACATGGCCGACGACGAAGACCCACCCCTCCGTTCCGGTGCGAACGGGCAGGTCGGCGCCGAGGAAGAGCTCACCCTCGTGGACTCCTCCCGTGACCGCCTCCGGCACGCTCCAACGATGGACGCCGTCGCTCATGCTGCCACGGTCAGAGGGCTGGTCGGGCCAGGCCGTGTCCACGGGGTGGAACGCGGTGCGGTCGAGGAGGACGATCTTGCGTCCGTCACCACTGTCGCTGACGTGGAGCACGGTCGCCTCGCTGACCACGGCGCCGTCGGGATAGGTGACACGCGTGTCACGGGAGGGAAGCGTCACGAGGTCAATCCCACCGGTAGCCTTCGCCGCGGACCGTCACGATGTGATCCGGCCCGAGCTTGGAGCGCAGATAGCGCACGTAGACGTCGACGACGTTGGAGCCCGGGTCGAAGTCGAGCCCCCAGACGCGGCTGAGGAGAACCTCCCGCGTGAGCACCTCACCGGGGTGGCGGAGGAACTGCTCGGCCAGGGTGAACTCGCGGGCGGACAGGTCGACCTCCCGGTCACCCACGGTGACGCGGCGGGCGAGGACATCGAGACTCACATCGCCCCGCGTGAGCACGACGGGGGTCGCGGGAGACTCGCGCAGACGCGACCGCACGCGCGCGAGGAGCTCGGCGACGGCGAACGGCTTGGACACGTAGTCGCTCGCACCGGCATCGAGGCCTTCGATCGTGTCACTGGTTCCGCTGCGCGCTGTCAGCATGATCACCGGAACGGTGTTGCCTCGGGCGCGCAGATGGCGGAGCACGTCGAAGCCGTCCATCGTGGGCAGGCCGACATCCAGGATGATCAGGTCGAGATCGGGCTCCATCGCGAGCTCCAGGGCTTCCGCCCCGTCCTCGGCCACGACGGTCTCGTATCCCTCCGACGCGAGACCTCGCGTCACGAGTGAGACGATGTGCGGTTCGTCGTCGACGACGAGGATACGAGTCATGCGGAGGCCTCCCGTTGCAGCAGTACATCACCGGCGCGCACCGGTGAAGGGACGTGTGCTCGGGTCCCCACGGGGATCTCGAGCGTGAACGTCGCACCGCCGCCGGGGGTCTCAGCGATGGAACAGTGCCCGCGATGGGCTTTGGCGATCGCGTCGACGATCGCCAGGCCCAGTCCCGACCCGCCCACCGCGCGCTTCCCGGCGCCGCGATCGAAGCGGCGGAAGATCCGGTGGCGCATGGCCGGCGGGATGCCAGGACCGTGATCGCGCACCCACAACTGGACGCCGCCGGGGTGGACGGCGCTGCCCACCTCGATCGAGCTTCCGGCAGGGGTGTACTTGGCGGCGTTGTCGGCGAGCTGGAGCCAGGCCTGCAGCAGTCGATCCCCGTCGCCACGGATGACAGCGGCGGCGCTGTGCTCGACCCGCCAGAGATGGTCGGGGATGACGGTCACGAGCTCTCCGACGCGTTGCGTCAAGAGAGCGAGGTCGACGTCGGTCATCGTGAACTTGTCGGTCTCCACCGCCGCGAGCAGGTCGATGTCACCGATCAGCCGGGTCATCCGGTCGAGCTCTGCGATCCCGAGCTCACGGATGGCCGCAACGTCGGCGGGATCTTGCGGGTTCATCACCTCGAGATGGCCGCGCACGATCGTGATGGGTGTCTTGAGCTCGTGACGCACGTCGTCCAAGAGCCGGCGCTGGGCCTCGTAAGCGGTCTCGTCGCCGTCGGCGGGGAAGCCGCCCAGCGGAACGGCAGGAATCACGGCCCACCCGACGACGGCGGTCACGACCATCGTCGCCACGGCGATCACGATGTACACCGGGACCGCTGCCCAGGGCAGCGGCTGGTCCGTGAGGACGTGGACGACGGCGTCGCCCAGGCCTGCGAGTGCAAAGCCCGCCGCGACGACGGCGACCAGGAGCCCCAGAGTGCGCGTACGGCGGGAATGCACGGAGTTCGTGCGGTTCACTCTCCGATTATCAACCCGGGTGGGTCATCGACAGGAGATCGAGTTTCTCGTCGAGCTGCGACTCGGTCAGCTCGCCCCGCTCGATGTACCCGAGGTCGATCACCGCTTCCCGCACCGTGATGCCCTTGGCCACCGAGTGCTTGGCGATCTTGGCCGCCGCTTCGTACCCGATGAGCTTGTTGAGCGGCGTCACGATCGAGGGCGACATTCCGGCGTAGGCCGCGGCGCGATCGAGGTTGGCCTGCAGGCCGTCGATGGTCTTGTCGGCGAGCACGCGCATGGCGTTGGAGAGGAGGCGGATGGACTCCAGCAGGGCGGTTCCCATCACCGGGATGGCGACGTTCAGCTCGAACGCGCCGGATGCTCCCGCCCACGCGACCGTGGCGTCGTTGCCGATGACGCGCGCACAGACCATGAGCGTCGCTTCCGGGACGACGGGGTTCACCTTGCCCGGCATGATCGAGGAGCCCGGCTGCAGATCGGGGATGTGCAGTTCGGCCAGACCCGTGTTGGGTCCGGAGCCCATCCAGCGGATGTCGTTGTTGATCTTCGTCAGCGAGACCGCGATCGTGCGGAGCGCTCCCGACGCCTCCACGAGGCCGTCCCGGTTGGCCTGGGCTTCGAAGTGGTCCTTCGCCTCGACGATCGGCAGCTCGGTCTCCTCCTGGAGCAACGCGATGACCTTCTGCGGGAAGCCGAGCGGCGTGTTGATCCCCGTGCCCACCGCCGTTCCTCCCAGCGGCACTTCGCCCACCCGGGGGAGGACGGCCTGCACACGCTCGATGCCCAGTCGCACCTGTCGGGCATACCCGCCGAACTCCTGGCCGAGCGTCACCGGCGTCGCGTCCATGAGGTGCGTGCGCCCCGACTTGACGGCGTCCTTCCACAGGTCGGCCTTGGCCTCCAACGCCACGGCGAGGTGGTCGAGGGCAGGGATCAGGTCGTCGACGAGCGCCTGGGTGACCGCGATGTGCACCGAGGTGGGGAAGACGTCGTTGGAGGACTGCGAGGCGTTGACGTGATCGTTCGGATGCACGGGCGCCCCGAGGTGCTGAGTGGCGAGGGTCGCCAACACCTCGTTCATGTTCATGTTCGACGAGGTGCCGGACCCCGTCTGGTACGTGTCGACGGGGAACTGGTCGTCGTAGCGGCCACTGGTGACCTCGTCGGCCGCCCAGGCGATCGCGTCGGCGATCGCCGCGTCGAGGGTGCCGAGCTCCTTGTTGGCGAGCGCGGCGGCCTTCTTGATCCGCGCGAGGGCCGCGATCTGAGTGGACTCCAAGCCGCTCCCCGAGATCGGGAAGTTCTCGACCGCGCGCTGGGTCTGGGCGGCGTACAGGGCATCCTTCGGGACGCGCACCTCGCCCATGGTGTCGTGTTCGATGCGGTACTCGGTGTCGGTCATGGCGGTCACGTCCTCGTTTCCTCGTGCGGGTGTGTTGTCAGGGGCCGTTGTGGTGGCTCCGGGAGTCGGGGAGGGTCAGTCGTCGATGCCGACGCTCACCTGCGCGATGGCGGTTCCCTCGCCCAAGCGGTAGTTCGCCCCGACGATGGCCAGGCGGCCTTCGGTCACGGCATCGCTGATGAGGCGCGACGAGGCCATCAGCTCATCGACGGTGTTGCGCAGGTGTTCCCGTCCGACCAGTTCCGCGTCGACCGTGTCGGGTGTGGCGCCCTCGGTGGAGCGCAGGACCCGTCGTACGGCCGGAACGATCTTCGCGATCAACCGCCAGATGTGGGGCGGGAGCTCGGGGGCGTCCAGGGCTGTGGAGTCGATCGCGGCGCGTACGGCGCCACACTGATCGTGTGCCAGCACGATGATGAGCGAGACGTCGAGCACCGCGACGGCGTACTCGATGCTCGCGATGGCGGAATCGGAGACGACCTGGCCGGCATTGCGGACGACGAACAGGTCGCCGAGGCCCTTGTCGAAGATGATCTCGGCCGCCAAGCGGGAGTCGGAGCAGCCGAACAGCACCGCGCGCGGCTTCTGGGCGGCCTCCAGCTCGTGGCGGCGTTCGACGTCTTGGCGGGGATGGCGCGGTTCGCCGGCGACGAAACGTGCGTTGCCGCGGCGCATCTCTTCCCAGACGGTCGCCGGGGCGGGGCGGGGTGCGGTCATGGCGTCTCCTCCCGGAGTCGGCGGATCTGGTCGGTCAATCCCTCTGCGGCGGTCTCGGCAGTCTCGGCCGACATCGACCCGTACACGACCACGGTGTCGGCTCCGGCGTCGGTCGCCAGGGCGTAGCTGAGTCGCGCCGTGCCGGGGAGATCGTAGACGTCCCACTGGATGCCATCGACGGTGGTCGTCCCGGTGGGGGCGAACCCGCCCAACAGGCTTGCGGCCCATTGCTCGTCGGCGTCGAATCCCTGTGCGATCCGGACGAAGCCATCACCCGGTGCATACACCGTCACCCAGGCCCCGGCATCCATCTGTGCCGAGTTGGCGCGCCAGCCCGCCGGCACCTCAGGCACCAGCACGGTACGGTCCAGGGAGGCGGACACCCGAGCGGCAGCGGCGGCGACATCGGCGGGCTCCGGCTCCGGCGGAGTGCCCCGAGGCACACCGAAATAGACGATCGCGACGACGGCGACGGTGACCACGAGCGCGGCCACGAGATTGCGGAGAGTCTGACTGGAGCGGTAGACGCGCGAGGACTCCGCCTTGCGGGCGGCTGTCTCCTCCGGAGTCTCGGGGCGCCCGAGCTCCGCGACGACGCGCGGGCCGGATGCCATCAGGACTCCGCGTCGGCGGCTCGCGCCGCGTCGAGTCGGCGCTTGGCCCCGAGGAGCCACTCCTCGCAACGTGCCGCGAGCGCCTCGCCGCGCGTCCACAAGGTGAGGGATTCCTCGAGCGTGGGGGCGCCCTGCTCGAGCTCGGCGACGACGCGGACGAGCTCGTCGCGCGCCTGTTCGAAAGACAGGTCGGCGATGTCGGCGGTGCCGTCGCTGCTCATGCGTCCATCCTATGTTCCCGCGACGACGTCGCTTTCGATCCGGAGGGAGCGTCGTCGTGGCTTCCGGGGTCCTGCGTCAGCTCACCCGCCGAGCGCGCCGCGAACGACCCGCGCGCCACCGTGACGACCACCTCGGTCCCTGCGGGCGCTTGCGCCGCGTCGCGGACGATCACGCCGTCGTCGACGTGGGCGATCGCGTATCCACGGGCCAGGGTCGCCCCCGGCGAGAGGGCTCGGAGTGCGGCGCGGAGCTCGGCCGTCGTCGCACGCGCGTCGTCCAGTCGCGTGCGCACCTGCTCTCGCCCCCGCGACGCCCACGTCCACACCTCCTGGGCGCGACCGGTCAGCATCGTCTCGGGATCGCGCAGCACGGGGCGGGAGCGCAGCTGTTCGAGCTGTCCGATGTCGTGCGCGACCCGCTGCGAGAGGCGGGTCCCCGCTCGACTGCGCAGTTGTCGGACGAGCGCGCGTTGCTCGGCGACGTCGGGCACGACGCGCTTGGCCGCGTCGGTGGGGGTCGACGCCCGGAGATCGGCGACGTCGTCGAGGAGCGGGTGGTCGTTCTCGTGTCCGATGGCCGAGACGACGGGTGTCTGGGCTGCCGCGACGGCGCGCAGGAGCCGCTCGTCGGAGAAGCCGAGAAGGGTCTGCGGATCGCCTCCTCCCCGAGCGATGACGATGACGTCCACCTCGGGATCGGCGTCGAGTGTCGTCAGCGCGGCGATCGTCTCAGGGACGCAACGGTCGCCCTGCACCGCCGCGTGGATCGTGCGGAACCGGACGTGCGGCCAGCGCAGCTCGGCGTTTCGGTGGACGTCTTTCTCTGCGTCACTGCGCTCGCCCGTGATGAGGCCGATGACATGCGGGAGGAAGGGGAGAGGGCGCTTCCGCGACGGATCGAACAGTCCCTCCGACCGCAGCTGCGCGCGAAGTCGCTCGAGCCGCTCCAACTGGTCGCCGAGCCCCGTGTGGCGCATCGCCGACACTGTGAAGGTGAAGTCACCGGTCTTGACGAAGTAGTCGGGCTTGACGCACGCCACGACTCGATCGCCGACCGCCAAGCGTTCGGGGAGGCGCTGCAGGGTCGAGGCCCACAGGCGGAAGGAGATCACCGCGTCGAGGGAGGAGTCCTTGAGGCGGCCGAACACGTGGCCGCCGCGGACGTTCCAGGAGGTGATCTCGCCCTCGACCCACACCGAGTTCCATCGCTGCACGAAGTCACGGATGGTCTCGTTCAGGCGGGAGACGGAGGTGGGCGCCTGCGGGCTCGAGTCCCGAGGATGCACGGCATCCGGCGGAGCGGCGTCGCCCGTTGCCGTCTCGAACGCGGTCACTCGTCCTCCTTCGCCCGGCGGCTCCGCACGCGAGGTCGCCCCGATCGGGACGTTCAGGCCTTTGCCGACCGGCGACTCGTAGAATCAAGGGGTGAGCACTTCCGCCGTCCCCCTGCCCTTGCCCCGCATTCCCGGGGCCCGTGGGCGGCTCCAGGATAACCCGGTCGCCGGACACAAGAGGGTGCTGTTGGCGGCGCCCCGGGGCTACTGCGCGGGCGTCGACCGTGCGGTCGTGGCCGTCGAGAAGGCGCTCGAGCGCTATGGCGCGCCGGTGTACGTGCGCAAGCAGATCGTCCACAACATTCACGTCGTCACCGAGCTCGAGGCCAAGGGGGCGATCTTCGTCGAGGAGGTCGACGAGGTCCCCTCCGGAGCGCACGTCGTCTTCAGCGCGCACGGTGTGTCCCCGGCTGTCGTCGGTGCGGCCGAAGAGCGGGGGCTCCGCGCGATCGATGCCACCTGTCCGCTCGTGACCAAGGTGCACCGCGAGGCGGTCCGGTTCGCGCGCAGTGACTACGAGATCCTCCTCATCGGTCACGAGGGGCACGAAGAGGTCGAGGGAACCGCTGGCGAGGCGCCGGAGCACGTGACGGTCGTGAACTCGCCGGAGGAGGCCGACCGCGTGGAAGTGCGCGACCCGAGCAAGGTGGTCTGGCTGTCGCAGACGACCCTGTCGGTCGACGAGACGATGGAGACGGTGCGGCGGCTGCGGTTGCGCTTCCCGGAGCTGCAGGATCCGCCTTCCGACGACATCTGCTACGCGACCCAGAACCGTCAGGTCGCCATCAAGAAGGTCGCCCGCGATGCGGACCTCGTGATCGTGGTGGGGTCCGCGAACTCGTCCAACAGCGTGAGGCTCGTCGAGGTGGCACTCGAGTACGGCGCCAAGGCGGCCTATCGGGTCGATTACGCGCACGAGATCGATCAGGCGTGGCTCGACGACGTCGAGACCGTCGGGGTGACCTCCGGTGCCTCCGTTCCGGAAGTACTGGTTCGCGAGGTGCTTGCGGAGCTCTCCGGCGCCGGCTACCGCGACGTCGAGGAAGTGCGCACCGCCGAGGAGGATCTCATGTTCTCCCTTCCGAAGGAGCTGCGTCAGGACGCCGCCGGTCGCCGTGACGAGCGTGCGTTGGGTGGCCGGGGTCGCGCGTGAGCGACCAGGATCAGGCGCCCCCGCCGAGGTACGGGGAGTACGCGACGCCCGAGCAGCAGGCACGCTTCCGTGACGGCGAGGACAGCCCGGGGGCGCCGCGGCAGGCGGAGCCCGCAGGAGCGGGGCGGACCGGATCACCCCTGCCGCGTCCGGCTGCCGGGGGAGTGGCCGAGGTCTCGGAGGCGACCCCGGTGCGCCGGGGTGATCGGTTCGTCACGATCGCACTCCTCGCCTACGGGCTGTTCGTCGTCGTCTCCACGATGGGTCAGCTCATCGACTACGGCGGCTTCGTGAAGACCTGGATGGAGCTCGCCCAGATCGATGCGACCTTCGAGGTCACCGCGTCAGGGCGCGCGTGGGGCATCACGGGCGCCGTGGCCTTCGCCGTCGGGTGGGTGCTCACGGCCCTCGCGTCGTGGCGTGCGATCCGGCGCGGCCGGCGGTCGTGGTGGATACCGATCGTCGGGGCGGTCGTGTCCTTCCTCGTCGTCAGCCTCTGCCTGAGCGTTCCCCTGGTCACCGACCCCGCTCTGATGGGCGAACTGGCCCGCACGCGCTGACGTCACGGGAGACAACTTCCGCTTCATTCGTCACACCAGCCCCACGGGTCTGGTACGGTGACGCTGCGCTCAGGCGTGCGCCCCGAGACCCCCCGAAGGGAGCGAGCAATGCCCCGTGCCCTCCGTCGTCGTGCCCTGACGCTCTCGCTGGCGCTGCTCGCGGCATCGAGCGTGGTGCTCGGTGTCGTTCCCGCGCAGGCCCTTTCCGGCGTCGCCGTGACCACGATCGCATCGAACAACGTCGCGACCGCCTCCACGCCTACCCCTCGGCCCACAACGACCTCCTCGCCGTCGCCCACTCCCTCGCCGACGCCGAGCCCCAAGCCGTTCGCCGCGGTCGGGGAGCCGACGCTGTCGGGCACGGCCACGGTGGGACGCACCCTCCGTGTCGCGCCGGGGACATGGAAGCCCACGCCCAGCGTCTTCAGTTATCAGTGGCTGCGATCCGGCAAGGCCATTTCCGGAGCCACCGCTTCGACCTACACGCTCACCGCCGCCGATGCAGACGCGACCGTCTCCGCCAAGGTCACTGCCACGCGAGACGGCTACGTCACGGCGTCGGCCACGACGGAGGGCAAGAAGGTCGGCCGCGCCTTCACGGATGCGCCCGTTCCCACCATCTCGGGGACGGTCGCCGTCGGCAAGAAGCTCACGGCGAGCCACGCGGCATGGGCGCCGGCACCCGTCACCCTCTCCTACCGCTGGTATCGAGGGTCGAGCGTCATCTCCGGAGCCGACGGCAAGACCTATACCCTCGTCGCGGCGGACGCCGGCAAGAAGGTGTCGGTACGGGTCACCGCGACCAAGAGCGGCTACACGACGGTGACCACGGCCTCCGACGCCGTCAGCGTGCCCAAGGTCCTGACGGTCCCGTCCACTGTTTCCTTCAGCGGCACACCGACGGTCGGTTCCGTGCTCACTGCCAAGCCCGGGACGTGGGGGCCGTCGCCGGTCACCTTCCGCTACGAGTGGCTCCGCGGCGGCAAGACGATCAGTGGTGCCACCAAGAAGACGTACACGCTCGTGTCGGCGGACGCCGGCCACGAGATCTCCGTGCGGATCACCGGTTCCAAGTCCGGGTACACCACTGTCACCCGCACCAGCGGCACGGTAGACGCCAAGTGGGGCTTCACCGCCTCGCCCTCTCCCAAGGTCACGGGAACCGTCGCCGCGGGCCGGCAACTGCGTGCCGATGTCGGGACGTGGAAGCCGGCGCCGACCTTGAGCTATCAGTGGCGCGTCGACGGTTCCGACGTCGCCGGCGCGACCTCCTCCACCTGGACCGTCCCCGAGTGGGCGGCGGGTCGGCTGGTGACCGTCGAGGTGACGGCGAAGAAGAGCGGCTACCTCACCGTGACCCGTCAATCCGCCAAGCGGTCCGCGTCGTGGTCGCTCGGCGACGTGCTGCGACCGGGAACGGCCATGCGCACCGGCACCTATCTCGCTTCACCCAACGGCACGTACCGCCTCACCGTGCAGGGGGATGGGAACGTGGTCCTCACGAAGAACGGCACACCGCTTCGGTCGACGAAGACGACGGGGACGATCGACCCGATTCTCGTCCTGCGCGAAGACGGGCTGCTGGCGGTCTACTCGTCGTCGGACCGGCCGGCGTGGCAGTCGGGCACCACGGGGTACGCCGTGAGCGCGCTGACCCTCGACAACAGCGGGAATCTGCGCTTGGTCGAAGTCGACGGTCTGTGGACCTGGGACCACAAGAAGCTCCCGGTCTACTCCGACGCGACCGCCGCCACCGGCAGCACTCCCGGCCGATACGGCTGGGCCTATCCGATCCGTCCGTCCGCGACCATGACGACGTACTCGGGCCACAGCGGCGACGACTTTCCCGAGCCGACCGGCACCCCCGTCTACGCGATGCGCGGGGGCAAGGCGAAGGTGGAAGAAGTGTGGATCACGTCGGGCTGTCCCTCATGGGCACCCAACAACACCCGCCAGAAGCAGGTGCGTATCACCTCGGTGATCGATGGGACCGAGTTCGAGCTCAACTACGCGCACCTGAGCAAGTTCTCGGTCAAGAACGGCCAGACGGTCAAAGCGGGACAGAAGATCGGTGAGGTCGGTTCCACGGGCTGTTCCACGGGGCCGCATCTCCACCTCGGCGTCAAGGTCGATGGCGTCGCGAAGATCCTCTACCCGCGCGACCTCTTGGGCACGGCCTCGTACTGAGCGACGCCGCGAGGTGGATCGGGGCCTGCCACGCGCGGGGATCACCTCTCCGACGCCGAAAAGACGATGCCGTGGTCACCCCGAAGGGCGCCACGGCATCGGCGTGAGGGGATCAGGACGTGGACTTGCCGTACGATCCGAGCTGCTGAGTCGCCTCGACGACACGGGCGGCCATGGCGGACTCGGCGATCTTGCCCCAGGCCCGCGGGTCGTACGCCTTCTTGTTGCCCACTTCGCCGTCGACCTTGAGGACGCCGTCGTAGTTCTGGAACATGAAGCCGGCCACCGAGCGGGTGAAGGCGTACTGCGTGTCAGTGTCGATGTTCATCTTGACCACGCCGTTGGCCACCGCGAGGGCGATCTCTTCATCCGTCGAACCGCTGCCACCGTGGAACACCAGGTCGAGGGGCTTCGGGCCGGTGCCGAACTTCTCGGCGATTCCTGCCTGGATCTCGCCGAGGAGTTCGGGGCGGAGCTTCACGTTGCCCGGCTTGTAGACGCCGTGGACGTTGCCGAAGGTCAACGCGGCGATCCAGCGCCCCTGGTCGCCCAGCCCGAGGGCCTCGACGGCCTTGGCGACATCGGCGGTGGTCGTGTACAGGGCTTCGTTGGAACCCTCGTGCTTGACGCCGTCCTCCTCGCCGCCGACGACGCCGATCTCGACCTCGAGGATGGCGTTGATCGCCTTGATCCGGGGGAGCAGTTCCTTCGCGATCTCGATGTTCTCATCGAGCGGCACGGCCGATCCGTCCCACATGTGCGACTGGAAGATCGGCTGGCCGCCGTCGGCTACGACCTTCTCCGACTCGGCGATCAGCGGGAGGACGAAGTCATCGAGCGCGGGCTTCGGGCAGTGGTCGGTGTGGAGGGCGACCGTGATCGGGTAGCTCTTGGCGACTTCGTGCACGTAGGCGGCGAAGGCGAGTGCCCCCGTGGCGCGGGCCTTGACGGTGTGGCCGGCGAAGTAATCGGCGCCACCGGTCGTGACCTGCAGGATGCCGTCGGACCCCGCCTCGGTGAGTCCCTGCAGCACGGCGTTGACGGACTGCGAGCTCGCGGCGTTGATCGCGGGGTAGGCGAATCCGCCCGCCTTCGCACGATCCAGCATCTCGGTGTACTGCTCAGGGGTTGCGACGGGCATGACGGCTCCTCGGTCATAAATGCGGCGGTGATTCCTCGGTCACTCTAGCGAAGCACACTCCGCATCGACGCGCGGGCCGCCAGGAAAAGCCCCCGCGGCGCGAGGTCTTCATGACTGGCAAGAAACGCGATTCCTTCATGTCGCCGCACTCGAAAAACGCGGATCAGCGTGCGGCGGCCGCGTAGTCTGAGCCCATGGTGAGCCTGACCGCGGACATGAGTCCGCTGCATCCCGACCGCAACCTCGCTCTGGAACTGGTGCGCGCGACGGAGGCGGCGGCCATTCGTTCCGTACCCTTCATCGGCCGCGGTCAGAAGGAGCTCGCCGACGGCGCGGCGGTCGATGCGATGCGGGCCTTCTTGTCCACCGTGAACTTCGACGGCGTGATCGTAATCGGCGAGGGGGAGAAGGACAACGCCCCGATGCTCTTCAATGGAGAGCACGTCGGCACCGGACGCGGCCCGCAGTGCGACATCGCCGTCGACCCCATCGACGGCACGACGTTGACGGCGGAGGGGCGCAACAATGCGCTCTCCGTCCTCGCCGTCGCCGACCGTGGTGCGATGCTCGATGCCTCATCGGTCTTCTACATGGACAAGATCGTCACAGGCCCCGCGGGGGTCGGGGTGATCGACATCCGCCTTCCCGTCGCCGAGAACGTCCACCGGTTGGCCAAGGCGCTGGGAAAGCCCGTCGACGAGATGGTCGTCTCGGTGCTCAATCGTCCGCGGCATGCGCGGCTGATCGAGGAGATCCGGGCCTCCGGTGCCGGCACCCGGCTGATGAGCGACGGCGATGTCGCCGGTGGGATCAATGCGGCGCGTCACAACGCCCGGACCGACATGTGCATCGGCATCGGCGGCAGTCCCGAGGGGATCGTGACGGCCTGCGCCATCAAGGCCTTGGGGGGACACATCCAGGGCCGCCTGTGGCCGCGCGACGACGAGGAGAAGCAGCGCGGCATCGACGCGGGGCTCAAGCTCGACGATCACGTGTACGAGGCCGACGAGATGGTGACCGGCAAGAACACGATCTTCGTGGCGACCGGGGTGACCAACGGTGAGCTCGTCGCCGGCGTGCGGCGCGAAGGAGACTACGTCTACACCGAGTCGGTCGTCCTCCGCGGCGCGTCAGGGACGCTGCGGCGCATTTCGTCGGAGCACCTCACCTCGAAGTGGCTGTGACCTGATCGAGACGGATCCGCCACGCGGGACACCATCGGATGGAGGCTGTTCACAGCCCCCTCTGGCAGAATGGTGAGCGGTGTCATCGGCGACACGTCGCCCTCCACATGACTTGGGAGTCTTGATGTCCGCAGCAATGAACAGTCCGAAGACCGGTCAGATCGCGGTACCCATCGACCCCGCCCGCCGCCCCGACGTGCTGCTGCGTCGTCGACTTCCCGAAGACCACCAGGTGAGCGCGTGGTGGATGATCGGCGCGTTCGTCGCGGTCTCTGCCGCCGTGGTCGGCCTCATGAACTTCTTCCCGGGCGGCTGATCTCGTCCAAGCGGTCACGCAGTTCACCCACGTCGGCGCTGGTTGTCTCGGCGCTGGTGGTCGCAGGGTCGATGAACTCGGGCGCCGTGAGCCGCCTCGGAGAACTCTCGATCGCGGTCGGAGTCGCCGTTGCGTCGAGCTTGGTGGCATCGATGCCGGGAAAGCGCCGCGCGCTCACGAGCACGCGAGATTCGAGCGCACCGGTGAGCTTGTTGTAGCTGTCGACCGTTCGCTCGATCGCGCGCCGCAGATCGTCGGTGTGCCGGACGAGGCCGCCGAGGCGCTGATAGAGCTCGTTCCCGAGGTCGAAGAGCCGGCGCGCCTCATCGGACACGTCTTGCTGGGTCCAGGTGTAGGCGACGGTCTTGAGCACGGCCCACAGGTTGACCGGCGACGCCAGCACCACGCGGCGGGTGAACGCATAGTCCAACAGTGAAGGATCCTCGTCGAGCGCGGCGGCCAGGAGCGACTCGCTCGGGATGAAGCACACGACGAACTCCGGACTCGACGACAGCCCGGACCAGTAGCTCTTCTTCGCGAGCGCGTCGACGTGGGAGCGTACGGCCTTCACATGCCGATCCAGGAGGGTCTTGCGACGGGTGCCTTCGGCTCCGGTCGCCGTCACCGGGATCTCGCTTGCCTCCAGATACGCATCGAGAGGAACCTTGGCGTCGACGGCGAGGGCCTTGTCGCCGGGGAGGCGCACGACGAGGTCGGGGCGCCCCGCTCCCGCGTCGGACGTCACCGATGCCTGGATCTCGAAGTCGACGTATCGCGTGAGCCCAGCCGACTCGACGATCCGCCGGAGCTGCGTCTCGCCCCAGACTCCGCGTGCCGAGGTCGATCGCAGGGCGCCCGACAACGACTCGGTGCTCGCGCGCAACTGCTCTCCCTGCTCGTGTGCCCGCCGGAGCTGTTCGGCGAGCGAGCCGTACTGCTGCTGCCTCTCGCGTTCCAGGTGGTCGACCTTCTGCTGCATCGCCTGTAGAGCGTCGTTCACCGGTGCGAGCGCGCGCAAGACGTGCTGCTCCCGGCGCTCCCGTTCGTCGCGCATCGCCTGGTCTGATCGTGCCTGCGCCGCGAGCTCCCGCGTCACCTCGCGCTGCTGATCGAGCTGTGCCGTCAGCGCGGCCCGTTCCGCCTCGGCTGCGGCCAGTCGTGCCGCCGTGGTGGTGCGATCCGCCGCAGCCCGCGCCGTGGCGCGCGCGGCTCCGCCGAGCCAGCCTGCCGCGACCCCCACGAGCACGCACATGAGGCAGGCGACGAGGAGGAGCGTGTCGTTCATGGAGCCATCCTCCTCGGAGGTTCCGACATCGCCGCGTCAGGCGACCGCGGGCACGTCGGAAAGCGTGGGCGTCCGCTCCGTGACCGGCACCTGCGGCACGCGCAGGCCGAGGATCATCGCCAGCTCCACGGCGTCTGCGGCCCCCGCCCGGGCGGCGGCGTCGATGACGATGTGCGCGCAGGCGATCGCATCGGCCAGGGCGTCGTGATGCGCGAAGTCGAGGTAGCCGGCGGCGGCCGCGGCAAGCGGAAGGCGGTACGACTCCAGTTCGTAGGTCTTGCGCGCGACCTGCAGGCTGCACAGGTAGCGATACGCGGGATGCAGGTCTCCCGTGGCTTCACAGGCCCGACGCAGCACCGTCATGTCGAATCCGGCGTTGTGTGCCACCAGGACGTCGTCGCCGAGGAAGTCGCACAGATCCGGGAGCTGAGCGCTCCAGCTCTTCGCGTCGACGACGTCTTCGGCCCGGATGCCGTGAATGCGCGTGTTGATCTCGAAGAATCGATCGTGGCCCGCCGGCGGGCGGATGAGCCACCCCGCCGTGGCGACCACGCGGCCGTTGCGCACGCGCGCAAGCCCCACGGAGCACGCCGACGCGCTCGAGGAGTTCGCCGTTTCGAAGTCGATCGCGGTGAAGTCCAGGGGCACGTCCCCAGACTCACCCCGCGTCCGGTTCGCGTGAGGAAGGCGCGCCGCGAACTCTTGCGGCGGACGCCCGCTCGGCCCCACCGACGCGCGCGAGCGTAGGGTCGGGACATGAGCGATGCGCAGGATCTCTCCCGGTCGTTCGGCCGCGCCGCCGACGTCTATGAGGCGGGTCGCCCGGACTATCCGGTCGAGGCGGTGAGGTGGATGCTCGAACCCGTCGTCGGCATGGCACCGGTTCGCGTCGCCGACGTCGGGGCCGGGACGGGCAAGCTCACCCGGGTCTTGCGGGGCCTCGGTGCGGGCGTCGTGGCCGTCGACCCCGACCCGGCGATGCTGGCGGCCCTCCGAACCGCCGTCCCGGGCGTGACCACGCTCGTCGGGAGTGCGGAGGCATTGCCATTGCCGAGCGCGGGGGAGGGCGCAGGCGCGCTCGATGCGGTCGTGCTCGGGCAGGCGTGGCACTGGGTCGACCCCGCCGGCGCGTCGATCGAGGCCGCCCGGGTCCTCCGGCCGGGTGGTGTGCTGGGGCTCGTGTGGAACCTGCGGGACGAGCGCGTGCCCTGGGTCGCTCGGCTGACCGCGGTCATGAAGGGCAGCCACGCGGAGGAGCTCTTGGCTCACGGCGGTCCAGAGGTGAGGCCGCCGTTCGCGGGTCTCGAGGAGGAGCGGTGGTCGTGGGAGCGCCCCATGACGCGCGCCGCTCTGACGGCCATGGTGCGCTCGCGCAGCTATGTGATCACGGCCGGGACGGCGGAACGCTCGCGCATCGAGGCCGAGATCGCGGAGCTGTTCGACGAGATCGGTGCGGTCGGCGACGCGGAGGTGTCGCTGCCCTATGTGACGCGAGCCTTCCGTGCCCGCACGCCCGGGCGCGGAGAGGGCAGGGAGCCCACGTAGACTGACATCCCGTGGCTCTTACCATCGGAATCGTCGGTCTCCCCAACGTCGGCAAGTCGACGCTCTTCAACGCCCTCACCAAGAATCAGGTGCTGGCGGCGAACTATCCGTTCGCCACGATCGAACCCAACATCGGCGTCGTGAACCTTCCCGACCCGCGCCTGGAGACCCTGGCCGGCATCTTCGGCTCTGAGCGGATCCTCCCCGCGGCGGTCTCGTTCGTCGACATCGCCGGTATCGTCCGCGGGGCGAGCGAAGGCGAGGGTCTCGGCAACAAGTTCCTCGCCAACATCCGGGAGGCCGACGCGATCGCCCAGGTCGTTCGCGGTTTCGCGGACGGCGACGTCGTGCACGTCGACGGCAAGGTGGATCCCGCTTCCGACATGGAGACGATCAACGCCGAGCTGCAGCTGGCCGACCTCGAGACGCTGGAGCGGGCGATCGTGCGGTACGAGAAGGAGGTCCGCGGGAAGAAGCTCGATCCCGTCGTCCTGTCCACCGCGCAGGAGGCGCTGGAGGTGCTGCAGCGGGGTGAGCTCCTCTCGGCGTCTTCCCTCGACCTCGCGCCGATCAAGGAGCTCGGTCTGCTGACGGCCAAGCCCTTCATCTTCGTCTTCAACGTCGACGAGTCGGTGCTCACTGACGACGCCCGTCGCGCGGAGCTGGCGGCGCTCGTCGCCCCCGCCTCCGCGGTCTTCCTCGACGCCAAGATCGAGTCGGAGCTGATCGACCTCGATCCCGAGGACGCGGCCGAGCTGCTCGCCTCGACCGGTCAGGACGAATCGGGGCTGGACCAGCTCGCGCGCATCGGCTTCGACACCCTGGGTCTGCAGACCTACCTGACGGCCGGACCGAAGGAGGCCCGCGCCTGGACGATCGGCAAGGGCTGGAAGGCGCCGCAGGCAGCCGGAGTGATCCACACCGACTTCGAGAAGGGCTTCATCAAGGCGGAGGTCATCTCCTTCGACGATCTCGTCGCCGCCGGGTCGGTCGCTGCGGCACGCGCGGCAGGCAAGGCGCGCCTGGAAGGCAAGGACTACGTCATGCAGGATGGCGACGTCGTGGAGTTCCGCTTCAACGTCTAGTCGGATGCCGGTGCCGGATGCGGCAACAGGCCGGGCCCGACCCGACCGGTGGAGGAGAGCATGACTGAAGAAACCCGCGCGATGCTGCGTTCGCTTCCCTCCCTCTCCGGCACCGCACCGTCGTGGGACGTGGACGACCTTCCCGGCGAACCGGTGAGTCTGTTCCTGGCCTGGCTGGACGGCGCCCGCCGCGCCGGGGTTGCCGAGCCGCACGCGATGACGCTGTCGACCGTGGACGAGAGCGGCGTCCCCGACGCGCGGGTGCTCGTGCTGAAGGACGTCGATGACCGTGGCTGGGCGTTCGCGGGCACGCGGTCGAGTGCCAAGGGCCGCCAGCTGGAGGCCGCGCCGCACGCGGCGTTGACCTTCTGGTGGCAGCCGCTCGTCCGCTCGGTCCGTGTGCGAGGTCGCGTCGTCGCGGCCCCGCGCGAGGAGAGCGTCGCCGACCTCCGTGCGCGCAGCGCGACCGCTCAGCTCGGGGTCGATCCCGACGACTGGACCTTGTGGCGTGTCGTGCCGACACGCGTCGAGTTCTGGCAGGGCTCCGCGGACCGCCGTCATCTCCGGGTGGCCTACACGCGCGACGGCGACGACTGGACTGCGCAGTCCTGACCGCGCCGGGTGACGCGGGTTGGTTCCGCGCCGCACCTCGGACTAGGGTCCCTCGAGTGCACCACGAGATCGCGCTCCCCGACGGCATCTGCCTCCGCTCACTCGCCCTCGCCGACGCGGCCGCTGTGTCGGAGGCGTATCTGCGGAACCGCGCTCACCTCGAACCCACGTCGCCCACACGCGACGAGACGTTCTTCACCGAGGAGGGGCAGCGCGCGGAGATCGAGCGCGGGCTCGCGGATGAGCGGGCAGGGGGAGGAGTGCCGCTGGTGCTGCTCGACGCGGACCGGGTCATCGGTCGCGTCACTCTCTCGGGCATCGCTCGCGGCGCTTTCCAGAGCGCGAACCTCGGCTACTGGATCGATGCCGAGTATGCCGGGCGCGGGCTGATGACCGCAGCGGTGAAGGCGACGGTCGCGCTGGCCGCCACCGCCATCGGTCTCCACCGGATCCAAGCCAGCACGCTGGTCGGCAACGGCGCGTCGCAGGTGGTGCTGCGTCGCTGTGGGTTCGAACGGATCGGCATGGCTCCGGAGTATCTGCGCATCGCCGGCCGCTGGCAGGATCACCTGCTGTTCCAGCGGATCCTCAGTAGCTGAAGGGTCGGACGCTCAGCGCACGGTGCGGCGAGCCCGCCGGCGCGCGAGTGCGCCGTGGGCACGCAGCAACTGCGGCATCGCGAGGTAGACCGCGACCGGAACCACGATGGCGGTCAACACGAGCGCGCGGAGGACGATCGGCCAGTTCTCCGTGAGGGGGCTGATCGCCGTCATTCCGAGCGTGACGAGGGGGAAGATCGCGAGCCAGGTGAGGAACGCCCGCACGTGGATGCTCGGCATCGGCGGGGGAGTCGGCATCGCGGTCGGCGAGGTGGCGCCCTCGGCGGACGGAGCGAGAGGAGACGACGGAGACGTGGGATTGTGCATGAGGGCTCCAACTAACTGGTTGGTTCGACTATTCCGAGCATAGGGCTCGGGCAGACGCGAGGCAACCGAATAGTTGGAAAGCGGTACACTCCGGTCATGGCACGCGATACGGCACGCACGCGCCAGCTGCTCCTGGAAGCGGCGACGGCGGAGTTCAGCGAACACGGGTTGTCGGGTGCGCGCGTGGACCGCATCGCGGAGCGGGCGACGGTGAATAAGGAGCGCATCTACCAGTACTTCGGGAGCAAGGACGGGCTGTTCGACGCGGTCGTCGCACATGAGCTCGGGCTGGCCACCGCCGACGTCCCGATCCACGGGACGGGTCCCGAGGCGATCGGCGACTATGCGGCTCGCCTGCTCGATCACGTGTCCGCCCATCCCGAGCTCCCACGTCTCATGGCGTGGGAGGGGCTCGTCCGTGGCGTCGAGGTGGCCGCGCTCGAGCGTCGCCAAGCGCACTGCCTCGACAAGGTGGCCGCCGTCCAGGCCGCTCTCCCGGGCGTCTCTCGTGAGGCAGCCGGAGGATTGCTCCTCTCGATCGTCACGCTGACCGACGGCTGGCACGTCTTCCCGCAGTTGGCGAAGCTCTTCGTCGGCGAGGGGGAATCCGCCGCTCGCGCGCGCCGTGAGCATGTGCGGGCACTCGCAACTCACCTCGCCGCGGAGATCCAGGAAGCATCGGGAGCCGGACGGGGCGACGAGGGGAGCGCTCGATGAACCGCTCGGAGGGGGAACAGCCGGGTCGCGGACCACGCCGCGTCCTCGCCATCGTGTGGCTGACAGCCGCCGCCATCGTTCTGGTCGCCACCGTGCTCTGGGCGCCGCTGGTGCAGGCGACCGCGTGCCCTGCGGGCACCACGGCCGACTCCTGCACGTCCTTCTGGTTCGCTGCGTCGTCGTTACCCGCGATCCCGATGCTGTGGCTCTCCGTGGTCGCCGCGACGGTGCTCCTCGCCGCCGTCCTCACCTGGCTGAGCCGCGCTCGGGTCGCTAGCGGCACTGCGCAGCCGACGCAACCCCCTTCGCCGGCCGAGTCTGCGCCCTGAACGTGGGGGCATGACCACCGCAGCCGACTTCTCCGACCGCTTCCCCCACGACGACCAGGCCGAGAGCACGGAAGAGATTCCGCAGACGGACCTCCCCTCGTCCACCGCCCAGCCGGAATCGCAGGGTGAAGACCCGTTGATCGCCGATATCGGCGAGGAGGGGGAGGGTGACCTCAGCCCCGAAGACCTGACCGACCCCGCCGATCCGGATGACGGGCCGCGCGATCTGCGCACCGAGGTCCCCGACACCTCCGACGCGGAGGGCGACGCATGAGGGCCCTCACCTGGCAAGGACGGCGGCGCGTCGAGGTGCAAGAGGTGCCGGATCCGCGAATCCTGGAACCGACCGACGCGATCATCCGTGTCACGTCCACCGCGATCTGCGGTTCCGACCTTCACCTGTACGAGGTGTTCGGCCCGTTCCTCGACCGCGGTGACGTCCTCGGTCACGAGACCATGGGCGTCGTGGAGGAGGTGGGCTCGGCGGTGCGATCGCTCGCGCTGGGCCAGCGGGTCGTGATCCCGTTCACGATCGCGTGTGGACAGTGCTTCATGTGCGTTCGCGGCCTCCAGTCTCAGTGCGAGACCACTCAGGTGCGCGAGTACGAGTCGGGGGCGGCGCTCTACGGGTACACCAAGCTCTATGGACAGGTTCCGGGTGGCCAGGCCGAACGATTGAGGGTCCCGCTCGCCGATGCGAACGCCATCCCCGTCGGCGACGATCTTCCCGACGACCGGTATCTGTTCCTCAGCGACATCCTGCCGACGGCGTGGCAGGCCGTACAGTACGCCCATGTCCCTGAGAGCGGCACGCTCGCCGTGGTCGGGCTGGGTCCGGTCGGACAGTTCGCGTCTCGCATCGGCCGCTACCTCGGGTACGACGTCGTCGGGATCGATCCGGTGCCCGAGCGCCGGGCGATGGCCGAGCGACAGGGCGTCCGTGCCATCGATATCGACGACCCGGTCGAGGATGTCCGGGGCGCCACGTGGGGTCGCGGGGCGGATGCCGTGATCGACGCGGTCGGAATGGAAGCTCACGGCAATCCGGTCGTCAGCGCCGCGCATCACGTGCTCGGCGCGCTCCCCGACGCCCTCGCGCAGCCGCTCCTGCAGACCGCCGGTCTCGATCGGACGGCGGCTCTTCTCAGTGGTGTCGACATGGTGCGGCGCGGAGGAACGCTCTCGATCAGCGGCGTGTACGCGGGGGAGGCCGACCCGTCGCCGATGAAGACCCTCTTCGACAAGCAGGTCGCCCTGCGGATGGGGCAGTGCAATGTCCGGCGCTGGACCGACGTGCTGATGCCTCTCGTCGAGGCGCCGGAGGATCCGCTCGGCACCGAGGATCTGGTCACTCACCGGCCGCCGCTCGGACAAGCCGCCGAACACTACGAGCTGTTCCAGAAGAAGGAAGACGGCTGCATCAAGGTCGTGCTCGACCCGTCGGCGTGATCGATGCCTTCCGGATCGCCGGGTGATCGATCGGTCAGTCGCGGAGCGGCTTTCGGAGGAACACCTGCGCCGTTCCGTCTCCCTGGTCGACGCGCTCGCTCTCCCGGTAGCCGCAGTCGCGGTAGAGCCGGAGGTTGCCTTCGCTGAGGCTGCCGGTGAACAGCTCCGCGACACGCGCCGTGCTGTGCGACTCCGCGGCTTCGAGGAGCCGTCGGCCGACGCCCTGGCCCTGTTGATCGGGTGCGATTGCGATCCGTCCGATGAGGAGGGTGTCGTCATGCTGGCGGGTGCGGATCACCCCCACCAGACGCCCGTGACGGCGGGCGACCCAGCCGTCCGCGTCGGCGAGCTCTGCCTCCACCTGTTCAAGGGTCTGCGTCAGCGGCGGCGTCTCGGCCGAGCCATAGAGCTGTGCCTCGCTGACGAAGGCCGCGCGCTGGACCGTGAGGACCTCGCCGGCATCGTCGGGGCGGAGGGGCTCGATCCGCACGCCGTCTTCGTCTGCCGTCACGGTGGCGGAGCCGTCCTGTTCGCCCAGGTCCCAGAGCGCCAGGAGCGCCGCGCGCACCGTCGCATCCAGGATCTCCTCGGGTGATCCGTCGAACTGATACGCCTGGGTCGTGACTCCGGAGCGGGTCGCCACCCCGACATGAACCTCGCCCGCGGGGTGTCCGTCGGCGGGATCGGGCCCGCCGACTCCTGTCGCCGACACGCACGCGTCCGCCGCGAGGACCCTCAGACCCGCCTCGGCGAGCTGACGGGCGCACGAGGGGGAGCAGGGGTCGGTGCCCGGCTCGAGCGAGAGGAGGTCATGCTTCGTCTGCAGCTCATACGCGACGACGGAGCCTCGGAACCACGCAGAGGCGCCCTCACCGCGGCCGAGGGCGGTGGCGATCGCTCCGCTCGTGAGCGACTCCACGGCGCCGACGTGCGTCCCGGTCTCCTCGCATCTGCGGGCGATGGCAGCGATGAGATCGTCCGTGTCCGCCGGGGGCGTGTCGGTCACTGGGGAACCTCCTGGTGGGTGGGGCCGCTCGTCTCCGTCTCCCCATCCTCGTCGACGGGCTCGGGGACCAGCCACAGGCCGGCCGGTGTGTGTGCGGCCAGCGCGAGCGCCTGGATCCAGCGGGCGTTCAGCGGTCCGCTCCGGCGCTCGTCGAAGGCGTAGGCGAGCCCGACGTCGGGCGTGACCCACACCGCCAGGCGGCCCCCGCCCTCCTCAGGAGGTTGCGTCCAGGTGAACATGAACGGCTCGTGCCGACGCAGCTTGTCCCCGATGACCCACTGCAGGTGACGGAGGGTGCGGTCGTCCGTGACGAGGCGATGACGTCCGTCGTAGACCAGTCTGCTCACCGGCACCAGCATGGGTCGCCACGGGGCCCGCGAGATCGCAGTGCCCCCTGGACGAAGGCGAGAGCCGCTAAACGAAAGCGTCGATCGGTGAGGAACCGGCCCGCTCCGGCGACAGGGTCCGGGCTGTGTGATCATCCGCGGTTCCGTCGCGTCGCGTGAGGGCTCTCGCCGAACGCGGCACGGTAGTGCGCGGCGAAGCGCGACGGGTGGATGAACCCCCACCGGCGGGCGATCTCGGCGACGCTCGTCGTCTCCTCCCGGCGCAGCTCTTCGCGCACGGCGACGAGTCGTGCGTGTCGGAGCGCCTGCATGGGCGTGACATCGAGAGCGCGGCGGAAGGCGTACTGCAGTCCGCGCGTCGACATTCCGGCCGCACGCGCGATGTCGTCGAGTGCGATCGGCTGGTCAGCGTGCGCCTCGATGAAACTCAGTGCGCGTCGGACGCTCGTCGGGGCCGCGCGCCGCTGCGACGTGCGGTCGGCGTCGTCGAGGAAGGTCGGCGAGAACGCCACGAGGGTCGCGTGTGCGGCGAGGCGCCGGAGCTCGACTGCCGCGAGCGCACTGGGCTCGTCGGGGTCACCGAGGACCGACGAGGCGACGTAGCGATAGGTGCGGTCCCAATGACGCGCCGCCGCGCCGGAGATCGGACGGGTGTCCCACCGATGCGGACGCGGATGCTCCCGGCCGGTGAGCGCATGAGCCGCCCGTTCGAGCTCGGAACGGTCGAACACGAGAGCGTGGACCCGGCCGCGACCGTCCCACCGCGCGCTGATGGGGCGTCCGTCGGTCGCCCACGGGAGGTCGCCGTTCAGCGCACCCTCCTCGTCCCAGGCGCCGCCGGCGACGGTCAGCCGGCAGACCATGATCTGGTCCTCGGGCGCCGCGTGCGAGCGCACCGGGGCGTCGAGGTCGTAGGCGACGACGGAAACCCCTTCCCAGGTGGCCGAGGACCACGAGAACCGATACTGCTGGTGGGAGGCGCGTCGGAGATGCGCCGAAGGCACCACGGAATGCCACGTCTCTTCGACGGCATCCGCTCCCGTGGTGTGGATACGAACCCTCTCGATCATCGCCGCGTCATGCGGTCTGGCCCGAGTGCGCGCCCTCGTCGATCTCCTCGAGCACCTTCGCGTTGAAGGCGGGAAGATCATCCGGTGTGCGGCTGGAGACCAGTCCCTCGTCGACCACGACCTCCTCATCCACCCACGTGGCACCGGCGTTGCGCAGATCGGTCTTCAGGCTCGGGTAACTCGTGAGCGTCCGCCCTGACAGGACATCGGCCTCCGCGAGGATCCAGGCGGCATGACAGATCGCGCCGACGGGCTTGTGCTGCTGGAAGAAGTCGCGCGTGAAGTCGACTGCCGCCGCGTCGAGCCGCAGGTGGTCGGCGTTAACGACGCCGCCGGGAAGGACGAGCGCGTCGAAGTCGCTGGCCCGAGCACCGTCCGTCGTGACATCGACGGACTGGGTGTGTCCGTTCTTTCCGGAGATGCTGCCGCTCGACGGGGCGACGAGCACGGCCTCCGCTCCGGCGGATGTCACCGCCTCCCACGGCGAGGTGAGCTCGCTGTCTTCGAAGCCGTCGGTCGCGAGAAAGGCGACCTTCTTTCCGCTGAGGTGAGTCATGACGGCAGGCTAGGTCGGCCCGCCGACACGAAAGAGGGGGTTGACAACTTACGCACAGGCACTGACGGCGCAGCAGGCGACCGTGTTAGGCTCAGTCGTCCTGTCCGGCCGATTCGTCCCCGATCCTCTGCTCTCTCGATGCAGACGGGTTGATGATGGTTTGCTCCGGTGTCCTCCGATTCCGACACGCGATCCGCTCGCCTGTCCTCCACACCACCCACATACGTCCGAGTCGGAACCTTCGGCTCGGCACCCCGGTCGCCTCGGCGGCCCGAACAACAGAAGGAAAGACACGATGGCCACTGGCACCGTGAAATGGTTCAACTCCGAGAAGGGCTACGGCTTCATCGCTCCCGATGACGGCTCCGCCGACCTGTTCGCTCACTTCAGCGCGATCGCCGGCGAAGGCTTCAAGGAACTCCGCGAAGACCAGAAGGTCGAGTTCGACGCCGAGCGTGGCCCCAAGGGCATGCAGGCAGCGAACATTCGCGCGCTCTGAGACTTCCCGTCAGCCGGGCTCCGTACTGCACGGGGCCCGGCTTTCGTTTGTCCAGGCCCATGCCGCTGCCGCCATGTGGGCCTGCGTACGGTGGGGCATAGCGATCGGCGTCCGCCTTTGGCTCTCCGGCCTCCGGGTCCCGATCTCTAGCAGGTGTCTCCATCTCCACTCCCGCTCTTGCCCCTCGCCTCGGGCCGCTTCGACAGACCTACGCCGGGACGGACGAGTTCCCGCCCCTCACCCGCGCCTACACCGAGGTCGCGCAGGTCGTGCGAGAGACCGGACTCCTCCGGCGGACGCCGTGGTTCTACGGGTTCGTCGGTGCCGCGATCGCCGTGGCCTTCGCAGGCTGCATCACCGGCTTCGTCCTGCTGGGCGACAGCTGGTTCCAGCTGCTGATCGCGGCGGCGCTGGGGATCCTGTTCACGCAGGTCGCTTTCCTCGCGCATGAGGCGGCGCACCGGCAGATCCTCGCGTCGGGTCCCGCCAATGACCGGCTCGCGCGTCTGCTCGGCAACGGCGTCGTCGGCATGAGCTACTCGTGGTGGTCGACGAAGCACACCCGGCACCACGCCAATCCCAACCGTGTCGGCAAGGATCCCGACATCGAGGTCGACACCATCTCGTTCCTGCAGGAGGACGCCGCGAGAGCGCGAGGTGTCCAGCGCCTCCTCACGCGGCACCAGGGATGGCTGTTCTTCCCGCTCCTCACCTTGGAGGGCCTGAACCTCCACGCCCTCGCGATCCGGCACCTGCTCGGACGTGCGCCCGTGAAGGGGCGCTTCATCGAGCTCGGGCTGCTCGTCGCCCGCTTCATCGTCTTCGTCGCCCCCGTGTTCGTCTTCCTGCCCCTCGGGATGGCGTTCGCGTTCGTCGGCGTTCAGCTGGCCGTGTTCGGCGTGTACATGGGCGCATCGTTCGCGCCGAACCACAAGGGGATGGCCGTGATCGCGCCCGACGCTCGGCTCGACTTCTTCAGCAAGCAGGTGAGGACCTCGCGCAACATCGGCGGCGGCTGGTGGGCGACGTGGCTGATGGGTGGTCTCAACTACCAGATCGAGCACCACCTCTTCCCCAACATGCCGCGCCCCGCTCTCTCCCGTGCGCGCGAGATCGTCATCGACCAGTGCCGTGCCTACGACGTGCCGTACACCGAGACCACGCTGTGGCGGTCGTACGCGATCGTGATCGCCTATCTCAACCGGGTGGGCCTGGGCGCACGCGACCCGTTCGACTGCCCCATGGCCGCGACGTATCGCCGCGCCTGAGTCGTTGCACGGTCGTAGGATGGGGACATGGCCACGTCGAACCTTCCGACCCCGCAGCTGCAGTCCGTTCCCGACGACAAGAACCTGATCGAGGTCCTTTCCGAGGGAGGGTCGTGCTGCGGCGGCGGCACCTGCGGCTGAGTCCCGCGCATTCGCACACGACGCATAGGTTCCCTGTGCGTCGCGCAAAGGGGCGTCGGCTCCGATAGAGGAATGACCTCTCGTGCTTCCCGCGTCCTCGCCCCCGTCATCGTCTTCAGCCTTCTCGGCGGCTCGTTAGCGGCGTGTTCGGTCACCGTCGACAACGCAGCGTCGTCGGAATCGTCCGCCACCGTCGCATCCTCGTTGGACGCGGCGCTGTGGGACTCATCGACCGTGCACTCGATCTCCATCGACTACGACGCTGACGAGTACACGGACATGATCGACACGTATCTGTCGACCGGGGAAAAGGAGTGGATCTCGGCGACCGTGGTGATCGACGGTCAGACCTTCTCCGACGTCGGACTCAAACTCAAGGGGAACTCGTCTCTTCGGGGCCTCTCCACCGATGCCGATGCGGACCTGAGCTCGCAGAATCCTCAAGACCTGCCCTGGATCATCCGGCTGGACAAGTTCGTGGACGGCCAGAACCTCGAGGGGACGACGGAGCTGGTGGTGAGGGGCAACAGTTCTCAGACATCGCTTAACGAGGCACTGGCGCTGGAGCTCCTCGAGAAGGCCGGCCTCGCCGCCGAGCAGGCCGTCTCGGTGAGACTCTCCGTCGCCGGTTCCGACGAATCGCTCAGACTCGTCATCGAGAACCCCAGTGACGAATGGTCCGACCGTGAGCTGGGCTCCGGACTCCTGTACAAAGCCGAGGCCGGTGGAGACTACAGCTACCGCGGCGAGGATCCCGCGTCATACGAGGACGTCTTCGATCAAGAAGCGGGCGAAGACGACCTCACGCCACTGATCGAGTTCCTGCAGTGGATCAACGAGAGCGACGACGCGGAGTTCGCCGAAGGTCTCTCCGACCGGCTCGACGTCGAAGCGTTCGCGACGTATCTGGCTTTTCAGGAGATCGTCGACAACTTCGACGACATCGATGGTCCGGGAAACAACTCCTATTTGTACTACGACACGGACACCCAGCGGATGACCGTGGTCAACTGGGATCTCAACCTCGCCTTCGGTGCGACGCCGGGTGGCGGTGGCCAGGACGCCGGCGGCGGTCAGGGACCCGGCCGCGGTGGTGGCGGTCAGGCACCCGGCGACGGAGGCGACCGGCCGGAGCGGCCCGATGAAACTGAGCAGACCGACATGGCGGCCACTGCGGCGATGGGGAACGCGGACGGCCGGCGCGGTGGCGGATCGAACGTCCTGGCCGAGAGGTTCCTCGCGAACGACGAGTTCCACGCCCTTTACGAGTCCGCGCTCGAGCGCTTGCAGTCCGAGCTCATCGAGTCCGGCACCGCCGCGCAGCTGCTCCAGGAGTGGACCGAGGTGCTGAACGAACAGGCATCCGATCTCGTCTCAGCCGACACGATCTCCCAAGAGTCAGAGGCACTGGCTCAGAAGCTCGGCTGAACGCGTATCGGTCGGCGCGGTCAGTGAGAGCCGCCTGCCGGTGCGGGTGCCCCCACAGCGTTGTCCGCCGGCTTGCGGATCAGGAACGCGCCGATCAGCAGCGGCAACGACACGATCGCGGCAAGCAGGAATGCGGAGTGGGCGCCTTGCGCTTCGGCCGTCTGGACATCCACGCCGGTCTCCGCAGCCGTGGCGGCCACCGACGACATCACGGTGATCATGACGGCGATGCCGGCTGCTCCGGCGACTTGCTGCACGGTGCCGAGCACGGCTGACCCGTAGCTGTAGAAGCGGGGCTCCAGTGAACCCAGCGACGCCGTGAAGAGCGGGGTGAAAGACAGCGCGAGTCCGAGCGACAGCACGGTCTGAGCGGCGGCGATGAACCAGAACGGCGTGGTCGCCGTGAACGTCATCGCGAACGTCCACAGCACGGCCACCGCGAGGACGGCACCGGGAACGAGCAGGATCCGGGTGCCTCGCGCGTCGTAGATGCGGCCGATCACGGGGCCCGCCAGACCCATCAGCAGCGATCCCGGCAGGACCGCGAGCCCCGTCTCGAGGGCACTGTGCCCGAGCGCGCGCTGCATGTAGAGCGGCAGCACAGTGATCGTGCCGAAGAAGGCGAGGGAGAGCAACGCCATCTGACCGATCGCGAGACTGAAGTTGCGATCGCGGAACACGCGCAGATCCAGCAAGGCGTCGTCGGCGCGCTGCAGGACGATCTGTCGCCACAGGAACAGGCCGAGCGCGACCGCACCGACCGCGAAAGCCACGACGAGCGAGATGCTCGACATGCTCTGGGCGGCTGCCTCGGCGGCCGCGTCTTCGGTGGAACCGTGCGTCGCGGCCCCACCGATCTGGCTGAGGCCGTACACGATCCCACCGAAACCGAAGGCCGACAGGACCACCGACAGGAGATCGATCGGAGCTCGCGTGGTCTCACCGAGGTTGCGGATCCAGCGCGCTCCCACCGACAGTGACACGAGAGCGATCGGCAGGACGACCGCGAAGATCCATCGCCAGCCGAGCTCGAGCAGGAACCCGGAGAGCGTCGGCCCGATGGCAGGGGCGAGCGACATCACGATCGAGACGCGACCCATCATGCGCCCACGGGAGTGCGGCGGGACGATCGTCATGAGCGTCGTCATGAGCAGCGGCATCATGATCGCGGTGCCCATCGCCTGCACGACGCGGGCCACGAGCAGCACCGGGAACCCGGGCGCGAGGAGCGCGATCAGCGTGCCGAGCGAGAAGAGACTCATCGCCGTGATGAACACCTGGCGCGTCGTGAAGCGGCGCAGCAGGAAGCCCGTGATCGGGATGACGACGGCCATCGTGAGCATGAAGGCCGTCGTCAGCCACTGCGCGGAGACGGCAGTGATGCCGAGGTCGTCGATGAGGTGCGGGATCGCGACGCCCATCGTCGTCTCGTTGAGGATGGCCACGAACGCCGCGGCGAGCAGGAGCCACACGATGCGGTTCTCGGCCGGGCCGAGCAGAGGCGCGGCGGAACGGCGGGTCGTCGCAGACGTCATGAAGCTCCTCGGGCGAAGACGGCGGAAAGAGGCGGAACGCCCGTCACAGCCCGAGCGCCTGAACGAGACTAACCCGCACCGCCGACACGCTATTCCCCGATCCGCCTCACGTTCGTGGAACGATAGGCCGCATGCGCCGTCTCCACCCCCGCCGAGCGGCGGTCCGTGAAGCGGCGGCCGTGGCGATCGGCGTCGTGATCGGTCTGCTGGTGGCGCCGTCGCTCGGCCTCGCCGCGGGCCTGTTGGCGGGGTGGGCTGCTCTCGCGCTCGTCGACATCGTTTGGGTGGTGGCGGTCATCTGGCCGATGAACGCGTCCCAGACCCGGACGCACGCGCAGATCGAGGACCCCGGCCGTCGTGTCGCTCGTCTGGTCGCCGTCGTGGGCAGCATCGCCAGTCTCGGGGCGGTCGTGGTGGTGCTGCTGCAGACGCACGGTGCTGCTCCCGCGACCTCCTTCGCCTTGGCGGGGGTCGCCGTCGTGGCCGTCGCCGCATCGTGGGGGCTCATCCAGGTCGACTATCTGCTGCGGTACGCCCGCATCTACTACGGCACCCCCGGCGGCGGGATCGACTTCAATCAGGAGGAGCCTCCTGCGTACACCGACTTCGCCTACTTCTCGCTCGGTCTCGGGATGACCTATCAGGTGGCGGACACCAACGTGACCCGTGGCGAGATCCGTCGGATCGTCATCGCCCAGACGCTCCTCGCCTACCTCTTCGGCGCCGTGATCCTCGCGACCGTCATCAATCTCGTCACCTCGCTCGGCTGACCGGCCCCGACGTCGCGGGACCGCTCTAGAGTGAGCGGGTGAGCATGGGCGGCGGGTTCGGCGGCCGCGGGGGATTCCGCGGCGTCGACGAGGAAGCGCAGCGACGCAGCAACGCCGACGCGCCCCGCATCGACGGTCTCGGGCGGCGCGTGATGGCCCTGTTCCGTCCCTACCGCGGGCGGATCGTCGTCACTGGGATCCTGGTGGTGCTCGGTGCGGCGATTGCGGTGATCCCTCCCGTGATCGTGCAGCGGATCTTCGACGACGCGCTCTTCCCCGTCACCGGCTCCGCCCCCGACCTTCGGCTGCTGAGCGTGCTCGTGTCCGTCATGATCGGCCTCTTCCTCCTCACAGCGGCCCTCGGTGTGCTGCAGACCTGGCTCACCGCGACGGTGGGCAACGCCGTGACCGGCGATCTGCGTGTGAAGCTCTTCGAGCACCTGCAGGCGATGGAGCTGGGGTTCTTCACCCGCACCAAGACCGGAGTCATCCAGTCGCGCCTCCAGAACGATGTCGGAGGGGTCTCGGGCGTGCTCACCAACACCGTCACGAGCATCCTCGGCAACGCCGTGACGGTCATCTCCGCCCTCGTGGCGATGATCATCATCGATGCGCGGCTGACCGCGATCGCCGTGGTCATGATGCCGGTGCTGGTGTTCGTGCAGCGCCGCGTCGGACAGGTGCGTGCCCGCATCGCCGGCCAGACCCAGGAGTCGCTGTCGGAGCTAACCTCCATCACGCAGGAGACGCTGTCGGTCTCGGGGATCCTGTTGTCGAAGGCGTTCAACCGGCAACGCACGGAGTCGGCGCGCTTCCAGGAGGAGAACGTCAACCAGATCCGGCTGCAGGTGCGCCGGGCGATGAGCGGGCAAGGCTTCTTCGCCGTGGTCCAGGTCCTGATGGCGTCGGTCCCCGCCGTCATCTACCTCGTGTCCGGCTGGCTCATCGCGGGCGGTGCCGGAGCGATCACGGCGGGCACGGTCGTGGCCTTCACGACGGTTCAGGCGCGGCTCCTCCAGCCGCTCATGGGTCTCATGCGCGTCGCCCTCGATCTCCAGACCTCCCGAGCGCTGTTCGCCCGCATCTTCGAGTACCTCGACCTGCGCCCGGCGATCGTGGACGCCCCCGGCGCAACGGACGTCGCTTCGGCACCGGGGCCGATCGGGCGGATCGAGTTCCGCGACGTCGTCTTCCGCTATCCGGATGCGGGGCCGGATTCCCGTCCCACGCTCGACGGTGTGAGCTTCGTCGCCGACCCGGGTCAGCACGTCGCCTTCGTCGGTCCGTCGGGAGCCGGGAAGACGACGGTCATCTATCTGGCGCCCCGACTGTACGAGGCCAGCGGCGGATCGGTGATGTTCGCCGGGGCCGACGTGCGGACGCTCCGGCAGGAGTCGATCGTCGACCACATCGGGATCGTGTCGCAGGAGACCTACCTGTTCCACGCGACGATCGCCGAGAACCTCCGCTACGCCAAGCCGGACGCGACCTCGGCCGAGCTGGAGGAGGCGTGCGCGGCGGCGAACATCCATCACGTCATCCGCGGCTTCGCTCAGGGCTACGACACCGTTGTCGGGGAGCGCGGATATCGCCTGTCGGGAGGGGAGAAGCAGCGCATCGCGATCGCCCGGGTGCTGCTGAAAGACCCGCCCATCCTCCTGCTCGACGAGGCGACCTCGGCGCTGGACACCGTGTCGGAGCGCGTCGTGCAGGAAGCGCTCGACAACGTCGCTCGCGGGCGAACGACGCTCTCGATCGCCCACCGTCTGTCGACGGTGATCGGCGCCGACGTCATCCACGTGATCGACGCGGGTCGGATCGTCGAGACCGGGACGCACGTGCAGCTGCTGGCGAAGGGCGGACTCTACGCGGAGCTCGCGAGGGAGCAGACGGCGGCGGCGCGGATCGAGGGGCTCGAGTCGCATCGAGAACCCTCGTGGGGGTCGGGCCCGGAGGAGCGCAGCGCGCGGTGACCCGGTGGGGAGTTCACCACAGGCTCGCGGCGTCGAGCAGCCCCCTCGCGTCGGTGTCGACCGAGACGGCGTCCCCGTCCGCTCGCGCGGTGAGCTCCCGCACGAAGTCGCCGACGATGCGCCGGTAGGCCGCGTCGTCGTGCGTGCTCGCGATCCGGACGAGCGGCGGAGTGTCCATCTGGAGGATCAGCCGCACGCGTTCGGCCGCAGCGGTGCGCTGGGAGGCCGCGTCGAGGACCGCGATGCCGTCGCGCATCGCCGTGACGTAGTCGACGAGCACGTCCACGGCGTCCTTGTGCTGGGTGATGGAAGACCCGTCGGCGCGCTCACGCCAGCGGACGACGACATCGGGGATCACGTCGATGGCCCGGGCGAGCGTATACATCCGCTGAGCGACCACCTGATCCTCGTACATCCGTCCCTCGGGGAACCTCAGATCGTGCCGGCGCCAGAACTCGATGCGGCTGATCTTCGACCACGCGACGATGTTGCCCGAGACCGCGGGATGCTCTCGCAGGGTGGTTCCACGGCGCGCGGGGGAGGTCGAGGCGGCGACCCAGGGCTGCACCGGGCCCTCGACGTAGCCGTCCACGCCCGGACGCAGGCGCACGTACGCGCCGACCGCGAGGTCGCTCCCCGATTCGGAAATGGTCGTGACGAGTCGTTCCAGCGCGTGCGGCGTGTACTCGTCGTCGGCATCGAGGAAGGTCACGAGCGGCGTCTCCACGCGGTCCAGCGCGGCATTGCGCGCCGCACCGAGGCCCTGCGGCACGTCGTGACGGATGAGCTCGAACCGACGGTCGGTGGCGGCCTCCTGAAAGATCCGGGAGGTGTCGTCGATCGAGCCGTCGTCGACGAGGATCGCGCGCCACTGGGTGGAGGTCTGATTCCGCAGCGACTCGAGAGCATCCGGCGCATACGCTGCGACGTCTCGACCGGGGACGATGACCGTGACGACGGGAGTGCTCACCCGCCCGATCGTACCGCCGCCACCGCGTCGGCGACGGCGTCCGCGACCGGCGTGAGATCCTGGTCGCGTCCGTGTCCGACGGTGAATCGCACAGCCGTCTGCGCCACCTCGGGCGCGATGCCGCAAGCGAGCAGCACGTGCGAGGGTTCGTCGCTTCCCGCCGCGCACGCCGAGCCGCTCGACGAGACGACACCCCGACGTTCCAGTTCGAGCAGCACGGACTCGCCGGAGACCCCCGCGAACGTGAAGCTCGCGGTGCCGGGGAGCCGGTGCGACGGATCGCCGGTCACACGCGCCTGCGGGACGAGCGCGAGCACGCGGGCCGAGAAGCCGTCGCGGCGGCGGGCGGCGCGCGCCGCCCCC
>NZ_JASGDO010000068.1:0-34623 GCF_047607225.1 Microbacterium sp.
CACCCTTACCCGCCGAAGACGGCGGGCGGTCTGCTCTCTGTGGCACTGTCTCGCGGATCGCTCCGGGTGGGTGTTACCCACCGCCCTGCCCTGTGGAGCCCGGACGTTCCTCGGTGCGGTCTCCCGCCACGCGACCGTCCAGCCGACCCATTCGCGTCGGTGAGTCTAGCGCGCGGATCCGGGAACTAGTGTAGAGTCCTCGATGTGTGGGCCCTCTGGGGTTGGGCCCGATGAGCAGGCTGGGGGGCTTGTCATGAAGAAGTCTGTATTCGCGCGCGCGGTCTTCGCAGGGGTGCTGTTGCTGTCATTGCCGACGGCGGCACACGCGGCGACAGGAGACGACTACACGCCGGGGGTCGGTGGCAGCGTCACGCTCGCCGGATCCGATGTCTCGAGCGTGTGTGAGAACGACGTTCCGTGGATCTCGTACTCGGTGACCCTGACGGATCCCGACAATCAGGTCACCGAGCGTGATGCGCACCTCGTCCTCTCGGACGCGTCGCACTCCACGACGATCGACCTGGGCGATCTCGGGGCCGACGGAAAGCTGTCGGGTCGCGTACTGTGGCCCGGTGCCTCGGTGGCTGCCGACGGCTCCGCCAACGGCTGGCCGGGATTCGGGAAGGTCGACGGCACGTGGGTGCAGACCTCGGACAACTTCGCGTGGACGCGGGGCGACATCTCCGCCAAGGTCGTCGTGAATCCCGAGGTCGAGGTGGCGCTGAGCTACCCCGCCGGGAACTGCGGGCCTGCCGTGACGGGTGCGCCTGCGGGCGTCAGCGCGGAGTCGACGTTGGCCGTGACCGGGTCGAACGCCGCCACGCTGCCGTTCCTCCTGGGCGGCGGAGCGGTGCTGCTCGTCGGTGCGGGACTGTTCGTCTACAGCCGCCGCCGCGCTCACTGATCCGTCTCCGGAGTCATGGAGGACGCGCCGTCTGAAAATCCCCGCCGCCGTGGGCGGCGAGTGGTCGGATGGGCGGCGCTGGCCCTCCTCCTCGTGATCGTCGCCGCCAGCGCGTGGGTCTTCACCCGCGTGCTGGCGGTGAACGGCGAGGCCCAGGCCCTCGCGACGCTCGAGGGCGACGCGCGAGCGGCGATTGCGAAGGGCGACGTCGGTCGGCTCGACTCGATCGCGCGGGAGTTCGACACGCGGACCGCGGCCGCCGCAGGAGCGGTGGGCGACCCGGTCTGGCGTGCCGCCGAGATCGTGCCGCTGGCGGGGCCGAATCTGCAGGCGATTCGCGTCACGGTCGAGGAGCTGCGCACGCTGTCCGCCTCGGTGGCCTCACCCATGGCAGACGCGCTGGCCGGCATCGGTGAACGCGGTCTCCTGGTGGACGGGGCGATCGACCTCGCGCTCGTGGATTCCCTCCACGAGACGGCGTCTGGGGCCTCCAAATCACTCGACGAGGTGCGCGCGCGACTGGACGCGATATCGACCGATGCGACGGTTGATCAGGTCAGCGACGGCGTGGAGAAGGCGCGTCACCTGACGGCCACGTTGTCGGCCTCCCTCGGTCCGATGTCTGACATCACGGGAGTGCTGCCGGCGATGCTCGGTGGCGATGGCGAACGCACGATCCTCGTGATGTTCCAGAACAACGCCGAGTTGCGCTCCGGAGGCGGGATCACCGGCTCGTTCGCGGAGATTCGCGCCGAGGGCGGAGCCTTGCGACTCGCGCGGCAAGCGGACTCGAGCGACTTCCGTCGCGCGGATGAGGATGTCGTTCCCGTCCCGGAGACCACGACCGCCGTGTACGGCGACACCGTCGGCCGCTTCGTGCAGAACGCGACTTCGACCCCCGACTTCGACCTGTCGGGTCGACTCGCGTCGGCGTGGTGGAAGAAGTTCACCGGACACTCGCCGGACGTCGTGATCGCCATCGATCCCATCGTCCTCCGGGCGCTGCTCCCGGTGACCGGTGACCTGACACTCCCCGACGGCAAGCCGCTGACGCACGACACCTTCGTTCGTGACGTCATGGTCGATCCGTACCTCACACTGTCGGGCTCGGAGCAGAGCGAGTACTTCGCCGCTCTCACCGAGCGGTACTTCACGGCTTTGACCTCGTCGCCCACCTCCCCGTCGGAGTTCTTCTCCGCCCTGCGCACGCCCGTCGAGCAGGGACGCGTCTCGGTGTGGAGCGCACACGACGACGAGGCGGCGGTCTTCGCCGGGAGTGTCTTCGGCGGCCCGCGTGCCCGTCATCTCGCCGCTGGGTCCGGCGCGTTCGCCCTGTACTTCAACGACAGCACGGGCGGGAAGATGGACAGTCGTCTCGGCGTCGCGGTGGGCACCGTATCCGCGTCCTGCCGCGCCGACGGACACGCCGTCGTGGCCGTGCAGGTCACGCTGCGCAACGACGCCCCTGCCGATGCCGGTTCCCGGTGGCCCCGGAGTATGACCGGCGGTGGGCACTGGGGCGTCGAGGCCGGACACATCGGCACAGTCGTCTCGGTCGCCGCACCCTCGCAGTGGCTTTTCGGAGGCACACGCAAGGACGGCGAACTCATGGGGGCCGTCGACGTCGTCGACGGGGACATCCCGACCAGCGCGCTGGAGGTCGATCTCGCACCGGGAGAGTCGGTGGAGCTCGAGTTCCGGTTCGTCTCCCCCGTCGCCGGTGCGGTCGAGCCGACGCTCTTGCGCACTCCGCTGCTGCGCGCGGCTGACGAACGGGATCCCACACCGCTCACCTGCGGTTGACGCCGCCCGGAGCCTGGCCGGTCGCGACGATCACGACTTCGCGGCGTCGATCGAGATCCGCAGGTCGAGTGCGAAGTCGATCGGGAACCCTCCGAAGAGCAACTCGCCGGCGGCGGCGGCGCTGTCCCGCACGGCCTCGCCCACGGCGTCGGCATCCCGTTCGGGGCAATGGACGATGATCTCGTCGTGGAGGAAGAAGGCGAGATGAGCGCGCTGCCCGAAGACCGGACCGGATGCCGGTGCTCCGGAAGCGGTCTTCGCAAACGTCCGCAGTCTCATTCGGAGATCAGCGAGCCAGCACAGAGCCCACTCGGCGGCCGTCCCCTGCACGACGAAGTTGCGGGTGAAGCGACCGCGGTCACGCGCCGAACGGCGCGCCACTTCGGCGGCATTCGCCGGTGCCTCGGGATCGCTTGCATTCGCTTGCGCGCCTCTCCACCGTTCCGAAGGGCCGGGACTGGTACGGCCCAGCCACGTCGTGACTGCTTCGCCGCGCTCCCCCGCGCGGGCCGCATCGTCCACGAGCCCCATCGCGCGGGGATAGGCGCGACGAAGGGCGGGCACCAGCCGGCCACTGTCTCCCGTGGTCGCCCCGTACATGGCGCCGAGCACCGCGATCTTGGCTTCCTGCCTCGTCGTGACGACTCCACCCGCGACGATTCCGGCATAGAGGTCAGTTCCCCGGGCCGCGCTCGCGAGGGACGTGTCTCGCGCCATCGCCGCGAGTACTCGGGGCTCGAGTTGAGCGACGTCGGCCACCACGAACACCCATCCCGGGTCGGCGCGGACAGCCGGCCGAAGGAGGCGCGGCAGCTGCAGGGCTCCCCCGCCGGATGAGGCCCACCGCCCTGTGACGACGCCTCCGGGGACGTACACAGGGCGGAACCGCCCGTCGGAGGCCCACTCGTCGAGCCACGCCCACCCGTTCGCCGTCAGCAGTCGGGTGAGCTTCTTGTAGGCCAGGAGTGGAGGGATCGCGGGATGGTCATACTCCGCGAGCTCCCACCTGTTGGTGGTCTGTGCCCCGATGCCCGCCCGGTGGAGGGCGCGCAGCAGCTTTGGCTGCGAGTCGAGGCTGACGTGAGGGTCGCCGAGCGCCGTGCGCACCTCGTCCGCGAGCCGTTGCGCTTTCCTCGGCAGGCTCCCGGGGACGGGCCTGGGACCGAGGAGATCCTCCAAGAGAGCTTCGTGGGTGGGGCGATGCCACGGGAGGCCCGCAGCGTGCAGTTCGGTCGCGAGGAGCGCGCCGGCCGATTCGGCGGCAAGAAGGAGGCGGAGTCGGTCGGGCTGGGTGGCCGTGTCCAGCGCGCGCCGCTGACGATCGAACTCGGCTCGCACCTCCTCGATGTCCTCGGGCAACCGTTCTCGGTCGTCCAGGAGATCGAACAGCGCATCGCCGCCGGCGGGTGCCGCCGCTGCCGACCAGGCCGTCGCGGCGCGGAGCTCCGTCGGATCGGTGACGAGAGCGCTCGTGCGCAGGATCGCGTGCGAGAGGCGCAGATCGTGACAACGCTCGATCTCCACGCCGTCGGACAAGAGTGCCGGATACCACGCCGCGGTATCGTTCCACACCCATCGGAGTCCGGGTGGTGAGTCCCGCGCCCACTGGGTGAGCTCGGTGCCCACGATCACGTGATGGCGGTGCTCAGCACCGGAGGCGTCGAGATCGACGAGCACGATCTCCCGCGGTGCCTGGCGTGCCACCAGACGCCATCGCGCGTCGGTCACGGGCGGATGGCGGGCGCTCTCATGAGAGGCCCGACTCCTCGGTGCGCACGAGAATGCAGCCGCATTCGGGGCAGGTGACGACGTCGTCTTCTGCTGCCTGGGCCAGGCGGTGCAGGTCCGAACCGGCCAGCACCATCCGACATCCTTCGCAGGTGCGTTGGCGGAGCAGCCCCGCGCCGTTGCCGCGCGCCGCGAGCCGGTCGTACATCGCGAGCAGATCTGCAGGGACGGTCGCAGCGACGGCGTCGCGGTCGCGGGAGGCCCCGTCGTAGGTGGCCGCCGCGCTCTCGACGGCAGCTTTGCCCTCGGCGCTGAGGCGAGCACCTTCGTCGTTGGTGGCGGCGATGAGGGCCTCCTGCGCGGCGATCTCGGATTCCGCCGCTTCGATGCGTTCCATGATCTCGAGCTCGGCCTCTTCCAGATCGTTCTTGCGCTTGGCGAGCGAGGCGATCTCGTGTTCGAGCCCTTGCGCGTCTTTCGCGCTGCTCGTGGCGGCCAGCAGCTCGGTATCACGTGCGGCGCGGGCGTCCACGACCGCCACGTCGGACTCGATGCGCGAGAGCTCGGCAGCGAGGTCATCGCGCGCGCCGAGAAGTCTCGTCAGCTCGACCGACTGGGCCTGGCGCTGGACGAGGAGCTCCTGAACCCGCTGCGCTTGGGCGGGGTTCTTGCGCGCGTGGTCGGCCGCGCGCAGCGTGACATCGAGCGTGGCGAGGTCGAGAAGGCGGCGCTGGTCCGTGGGGCTGGCTTTCACGCAGTCCAACCTATCGCGCGTATCCACACGCCGGCGGCCCGCTCCCTGACGGAATCCCGCTCGGGACTACGATGTGGTGCGGGCCGCGGAGGGAGCAGCACGATGAGCGTGATGCGGACGAAGAGCGTCGAGAGATCCATCGCCGACACAGAGGAACCCGAGTTCCGCCTGAAGAAGTCGCTGTCCGCGTTCGATCTGACCGTCTTCGGGGTCGGAGTCGTCATCGGTGCCGGCATCTTCACTCTGACCGGCCGTGTGGCACACGAGGTGGCGGGCCCCGCCATCGTCGTGAGCTTCGTGGTGGCGGCCATCGCGTGCGGCCTGGCGGCCATGTGCTACGCGGAGTTCGCGTCCACGGTTCCCGTCTCCGGATCCGCCTACACCTTCTCTTATGCGTCACTGGGCGAGTTGTTCGCCTGGATCATCGGATGGGACCTGATCCTGGAGATGTTCCTGGGCGCGGGCGTGGTGGCGCAGGGATGGAGCGCATACCTCGGCGTTCTCCTCGAGCAGCTGGGGCTGCCGATTCCTGCAGCCATCGGCTACGGCGGCACTGTGGACCTGATGGCGATCCTGTTGGTACTCGTCCTCGGCGCGCTCATGACGTACGGGATTCGCGAGTCGATGCGAGTGAACATGGTGCTCGTCGGCCTCAAGCTGTTCATCGTCCTCTTCGTGATCGTCGCGGGGCTGCTGTTCGTCAACCCGGCGAATTACACACCCTTCGTCCCGGATGCCGCCCCTCGGCAGACGGCGACAGGGCTCACCCAGCCGCTCCTGCAGTTCATCTCCGGGATCGAGCCGATGGCGTTCGGCCTTGGCGGCATCTTCGCCGGTGCCGCATTGGTCTTCTTCGCCTACATCGGCTTCGACGTCGTGGCGACCACGGCCGAAGAGACGAAGAGGCCGCAGCGTGACCTGCCGATCGGGATCATCGCCTCGCTCGTCATCTGCACCGTGCTCTACTGCGCGGTCGCCCTCGTCGTGACCGGCATGGTGTCGTATGCGGATCTCGACCCGGCGGCAGCTCTCGCCAACGCTTTCGCCCATCACGGGCAGGCTTGGATGGCGACCGTCATCTCGGCGGGTGCCGTGGCCGGCCTCACCACGGTCGTCCTGACCCTCCTCATCGGTGCCACGCGCATCATCTTCGCCATGTCCCGCGACGCTCTCCTGCCCCGCTCCCTGGCGAAGGTCCACCCGACGCGTCGCACGCCATGGGTGATCTCGATCATCGTCACCATCGTGGTCGCCCTCGTCGCCGGCCTCACTCCGGTCGGGGTCCTCGAAGAGATGGTGAACATCGGGACGCTCTCCGCCTTCGTCCTGGTGTCGGTCGGCGTGATCGTCCTCCGACGCACCCGCCCGGATCTGAAGCGGGGATTCCGCGTGCCGTGGAGCCCCCTGCTTCCGGCCCTCTCCGCGGCCATCTGCACCTATCTCATGCTCAACCTGACGGTCGAGACGTGGCTGCGGTTCCTGATCTGGCTCGCCCTGGGCTTCGTCATCTACTTCGCCTACGGTCGAAGCCACTCCCGTCTGGGCAAGGACGACGCGCCGTACCTCAACCCCGCTGAGCCGAAGATCGTCGGACGCGAGGGCTGATCGGGACGTGCCCCGAGGATTCCGCTCGGCGCGCCCTCGATAGAGTCCTGGCATGGCGGACAAGCAGAAGCTCCACGCGATGATCGACGAACTCGCCGAGTCGCTCGGGGCACGTAAGCGCCATGGGATCCAGGTGCCGGTCCCGAGCGATCGACGTCTGATCGAACTGCTGGAGCAGATCGTCGAAGAACTCCCCGACTGAAGCAGGGTTCGACCTGCAGTGCTGCTCGCCGGGGCGTTCGCCTTGCGGTTCTGCACGCGAGGGACCAACGGCAGGGAACGCCTGCGCGGTCGACGCGGCGTTCGCGGAACGGATGTGGGCCCTGCCGGGATCGAACCGACGACATCCACGGTGTAAACGTGGCGCTCTACCAGCTGAGCTAAAGGCCCGCGCTGTCGAGTCTAGCGGCGCGCCGCACCGCAGCTCTCGACTCCGCCCGACGGCACCGGGAGGTGCGGTGAGTGACTAGGCTGATCCAGGATGCGTTGTCGTTGCTTCACAAAGCCCGACGCCTCCACAGCCCCATCCCTGGTATGACCTGCCAGAAGACGAAAGGTGTCCCGTGACTGTCAACGATCAGGATCCGTACTCCCAGGGCCCGCAGGACAGCGATCCCGAAGAGACGCATGAGTGGCAGGAATCTCTGCATCAGCTCGTCGACGCCAAGGGTGCCGGCCGCGGTCGCGAGATCATGCTCAGCCTGCTGCAGGCGTCCCGTGAGCTGCAGCTGAACGTGCCGCAGATCCCCACGACCGACTACATCAACACGATCGCTCCGGAGAACGAGCCGGAGTTCCCCGGTGACGAGGAACTCGAGCGGCGCTATCGCCGGTGGATCCGCTGGAATGCGGCTCTGACCGTTCACCGTGCGCAGCGCCCGGGCATCGGCGTCGGTGGCCACATCTCGACGTACGCCTCCTCTGCCTCTCTCTACGAGGTCGGCTTCAACCACTTCTTCCGGGGTCTGGACGACCCGAGCGGCGGCGACCAGGTGTTCGTGCAGGGCCACGCCTCCCCCGGCATCTACGCGCGATCGTTCCTCGAGGGACGTTTGTCCGCCGACCAGCTCGACGGGTTCCGCCAAGAGAAGTCGCAGGCACCGCTGGGGATCCCCTCCTACCCGCACCCGCGACTGATGCCGGACTACTGGCAGTTCCCGACCGTGTCGATGGGGCTCGGACCGATCAACGCCATCTATCAGGCGATGACCAACAAGTACCTCACCAACCGTGGGATCAAGGACCTCTCCGACTCCCACGTCTGGGCCTTCCTCGGCGACGGGGAGATGGACGAGGTCGAGAGCCGCGGTCAGTTGCAGGTCGCCGCCAACGAGGGCCTCGACAACCTGACCTTCGTGGTCAACTGCAACCTCCAGCGCCTCGACGGGCCCGTGCGAGGCAACGGCAAGATCATCCAGGAGCTCGAGAGCTTCTTCCGCGGCGCCGGCTGGAACGTCATCAAGGTCGTGTGGGGCCGTGGTTGGGACGAGCTGCTGGAGCGCGACCGTGACGGTGCGCTCGTGCACCTCATGAACACCACCCCCGACGGCGACTTCCAGACCTACCGCGCCGAGGACGGCAAGTTCATCCGCGACCACTTCTTCGCGCGCGACGAGCGGACGCTCGAGATGGTGAAGGACTGGTCCGACGACGACATCTGGGGCAAGCTCCGCCGCGGTGGCCTGGACTACCAGAAGGTGTACGCCGCCTACAAGACCGCCTTGGAGCACAAGGGCCAGCCCACCGTGATCCTCGCCAAGACGATCAAGGGCTACGGCCTCGGTCATCACTTCGAGGGCCGCAATGCGACCCACCAGATGAAGAAGATGACTCTCGACGACCTGAAGCACTTCCGCGACTCGATGCGTATCCCGATCACCGACGCGCAGCTCGAGGAGAACCCGTACCTCCCGCCGTACTTCCACCCCGGCATGGAGGACGAGACGATCCAGTACATGGTCGAGAAGCGCCGCGCGCTGGGCGGTTTCCTTCCGGAGCGCCGCACGCACCACGTGCCGATCGCCCTTCCGGACGACAACGCCTACGCCCTCCCCAAGAAGGGGTCCGGCACGCAGGAAGTCGCCACCACGATGGCATTCGTCCGGCTGCTCAAAGACCTCCTGCGGGTGAAGGACTTCGGTCACCGGATCGTGCCGATCATCCCCGACGAGGCGCGCACCTTCGGGCTCGACGCGTTCTTCCCGACGGCGAAGATCTACAACCCCAACGGCCAGAACTACACGTCGGTCGACCGCGAGCTGCTCCTGGCCTACAAGGAGAGCCCGCAGGGGCAGATCATGCACGTCGGCATCAACGAGGCGGGAGCGGTCGCAGCGTTCACCAACGTCGGCACGGCCTATTCGACCCACGGCGAGCCGCTGATCCCGGTCTACATCTTCTACTCGATGTTCGGGTTCCAGCGCACGGGTGACGCGCAGTGGGCAGCCGGTGACCAGATGGCCCGCGGCTTCATCATGGGCGCCACCGCGGGACGCACGACGCTCACCGGTGAAGGGCTCCAACACGCCGACGGGCACTCGCACCTGCTCGCCTCGACCAACCCCGCCACCATCTCGTACGACCCGGCCTACGGCTATGAGATCGCACACATCGTGCGCGCGGGCATCGAGCGCATGTACGGCGGCAACCACCCCGACCCCAACGTGATGTACTACATCACCCTTTACAACGAGCCGCTCGTGCAGCCGGCCGAGCCCGAGGGCGTCGATGTCGAGGGCATCGTGCGCGGCATGCACCGGATCTCGTCGGGCGAGGGCGAGGGACACCGTGCCCAGCTCTTGGCCTCGGGCGTCGGTGTGCCGTGGGCGCTGGAAGCGCAGCAGCTGCTCAAGGACGACTGGGGCGTCGTGGCCGACGTGTGGTCGGTCACGAGCTGGACGGAGTTGCGTCGCGACGGCCTCGCCGCCGACGAGCACAACTTCCTCCACCCGCTCGACGAGCCGCGATCCGCCTACGTGTCCGACCGGCTTCGGGAGACCGAAGGCCCCGTGATCGCGGTCAGCGACTTCATGCACGCCGTCCAGGACCAGATCCGTCCGTGGGTGCCGCGTCGTTTCGCGACGCTCGGCGCCGACGGCTTCGGCTTCTCCGACACCCGTCCCGCGGCGCGGAGGTACTTCAAGATCGACGGCCCGTCGATCGTCGTCCGCACCCTGCAGGCCCTCGCGGAGGACGGTCTGGTCGACCGCTCTCTGTCGGCGCAGGCGATCGAGAAGTACCGTCTGCACGATGTGACCGCCGGCACGAGCGGGAACGCAGGCGGCGAGAGCTGAGCTCGCGCATGCCGACCAGACCCACCCCGCAGGAGAAGGCCGAGACGCTCGCGTGGTTGCGCCGCATCTCGGGAGACCTCGCGACGGCGACGATTCAGCGTCTCGAGGACACCCTTCCGTGGTACGCGGAGATGCCGCCCGCGCGGCGCTCCGCGGTGGGTCTGGTCGCGCAGGCCGGGATCTCGGCGTTCATCCAGTGGTATGACGACCCCACGGCCCAGCCGTGGATCGCCGCCGACATCTTCGCCGCCGCGCCGCGCGAACTGCTCCGCAGCGTGAGTCTCACCCAGACCCTCCAACTGATCCGGGTGACCGTTGAGGTGACCGAGGAACGCGTCGCCGGTCGAGGCGAGGATCTCCGTGAGAGCACTCTGCTCTACTCGCGAGAGGTCGCCTTCGCCGCCGCCGACGTCTACGCCCGGGCGGCCGAAGCCCGCGGGCTGTGGGACGCGCGCCTCGAAGCGCTCGTGGTCGACTCCATCCTCACGGGCGAGTCCGACGAAGAGCTCCCGAGCAGGATCGCCGCTCTCGGCTGGCACGGACACGGCGAGGTGGCCGTGCTCGTGGGCACCACTCCCCCGCAGTTCGACGTCGACCACCTTCGCCGCCTCGCTCGCAAGCTCGGCGTCGACGTGCTGATCGGCGTGCAGGGGGTCCGCCTCGTGCTCGTGATCGGTCGAGCCGATGCGCCGGGAGCGAGCGAGCGTGAGGAGAAGCTCTCGTTCCCCGAGATCGCCAAGCGGCTCGAGCCCGGGTTCGGCAGCGGACATCTCGTGCTCGGTCCCCCGGTCCCCGCGCTCGTCGACGCCGGCCAGAGTGCGCGTGCGGCCCTCGCGGGCTTCGCCGTCGCCAAGGCCTGGCGCCATGCACCCCGCCCGGTCGAGGCGGATGATCTGCTCCCCGAACGCGCCCTGGCGGGAGATCCGCTCGCCAAGGCGACGTTGGTCGAGCGGATCTACCGCCCGCTCCAGGCGCATTCGACCGATCTCGTAGCGACCCTCTGGAGCTATCTCGACAACGGCCGGTCGCTGGAGGCGACGGCGCGAGAGCTGTTCGTCCACCCGAACACGGTGCGATACCGCCTCAAACGTGTCTCGGACGTGATCGGCTGGGACGCGACGGGACCCCGGGAAGCGCTCATCCTTCAGACCGCACTCATCATCGGCTCGATCGGGACCGATGTCACCCGGCGGCGCCCGCCGTCGCCGCGGCGAGCCTGAGTCGGATGCGTTCGCTGTCCGACGCGCACAAAGGTCTTCATGTTTCTTGTGACTGTTTCGCCAGTCGACGGTCATGTGTTCTTGGGAGGATAGGGAAGTGATCATTGCTGTCTTCCCCGGTCAGGGGTCGCAAACACCAGGTTTCCTCGAGCCGTGGCTCGAGCTCGACGGCGCGCGCGAGCGCCTCGCGGGCTTCTCCGAGCTCGCTGAGGTCGACCTCGAGGCGGCCGGGACGAAGTGGGACGCCGATCGGATCCGCGACACGCGCGTGGCGCAGCCACTGATCGTCGCCGCCAGCCTCCTGTCGTGGCACGCACTCGAGAGTCGTGCTCCCACGCTTCCCCACGGCGTCGCCGGTCACTCGGTGGGTGAGATCGCCGCTCTCGCCGCCGCGGGTGTCCTCTCCGACGCCGACGGCATGCGCCTCGTCGGCATCCGGGGTCGCGCGATGGCCGATGCCGCTGCGTCCGCGCAGACCGGGATGAGCGCCGTTCTCGGCGGCGACCAGGACGCGGTCGTCGCTCGACTCGCAGAGCTCGACCTCACCCCGGCCAACTACAACGGCGGCGGCCAGATCGTCGCCGCCGGTGCCGCGGCGGCCCTCGTCGCGTTGTCCGAGACACCGCCGCCGGCGACACGTGTCATCCCGCTCGCGGTCGCGGGCGCCTTTCACACGCGCTTCATGGCGCCTGCCGTCGAGACGCTACGCGCCGCGGCGCAGGCAGTGGCGCCCGCCGCGCCGGCCCGCACCCTGTGGACGAACCACGACGGTTCCGTGGTGACCGATGGCCATGCAGCGCTTGAGCTGCTGGTCGAACAGGTCGCTTCGCCGGTCCGCTGGGACTTGTGCATGGCCTCGTTCGCCGACCACGCCGTGCACGGGATCATCGAGTTCGCTCCCGCGGGCACCCTCACCGGTCTCGCCAAGCGGGCGCTGCGCGGTGTTCCCACGGTCGCGCTCAAGACGCCGGATGACCTCGATGCGGCCGTCGCGCTGCTCTCCACCGACAACGACACCCAGGGAGGCGCCGCGTGACCGTCACGCTCAAGCAGTCCACCGGTCCCGCGCACACGCGCATCTACGCCTATGGCGCCGCCCGAGGCGAGAACCTCGTGCCGAACGAGGATCTCGTAGGTCCGATCGACTCGAGCGACGAGTGGATCCGACAGCGCACCGGCATCGTCACACGCGCGCGCGCGAGCAGCGACGTCACGGCGATCGATCTGGCCGCCGACGCCGTCGCCGAGGCGATCGCCCGCTCCGGAGTGGCGCCCTCGGACGTCGACGCGGTGATCGTCTCCACCATCTCCAACCCGAAGCAGACCCCGTCGGTCTCGGCGATCGTGGCCGACAGGGTGGGCGCGAACCCGGCGGCAGCGTACGACGTCAACGCCGCCTGCGCGGGCTTCGCGTACGGTGTCGCTCAGGCCGACGCGCTCATCCGAGCGGGCGCCGCTACGTATGTCGCGGTGGTCGGAACGGAGAAACTCAGCGACATCGTCGATCCCACCGACCGGTCCATCTCCTTCCTTCTCGGCGACGGCGCGGGAGCCGTGATCGTCGGACCGAGCGACTTCCCGGGGATCGGGCCGACGGTGTGGGGATCGGACGGATCGAAGGCCGACGCGGTCGGAATGAACCACACCCTCGTGGAGTTCCGCGACGGTGCCGCGCCATGGCCGACGCTGCGACAGGAAGGCCCCACGGTGTTCCGCTGGGCGGTCTGGGAGATGGTGAAGGTCGCCCGCCGTGCGCTCGAAGAGGCGGGCGTCGAGCCGAGTGATCTCGCGGCCTTCATTCCACACCAGGCGAACATGCGCATCATCGATGAGTTCGCCAAGCAGCTGGGACTGCCTGAGAGTGTCGCGATCGGCCGCGACATCGAGACCACGGGCAACACCTCGGCGGCATCCATTCCGCTTGCCACCCACCGCCTGCTCCAGGAGCAGCCGGAACTCTCGGGAGGCCTCGCCCTCCAGATCGGTTTCGGCGCCGGGCTCGTCTTCGGGGCGCAGGTGGTCGTCCTCCCGTGAGGCGGCGCGTCGCGCACCTAGACTTGCTACCGGCCGTGTGCCGGTGACACCTCATCCAGACCATCAGAAAACAAGGAGACATCCCATGGCATTCACCAACGACGAGGTCCTCGCAGGGCTCGCCGAGCTCATCACCGACGAGACCGGCATCTCGGCCGACGAGGTCGCGCTCGAGAAGTCGTTCACCGATGACCTCGACATCGACTCCATCTCGATGATGACGATCGTCGTCAACGCCGAGGAGAAGTTCGGCGTGACCATTCCCGACGAAGAGGTCAAGAACCTCAAGACCGTCGGCGACGCGGTGACCTTCATCACGTCCAACCAGGCCTGACCTGCACGAGCCCCGACGGGGACGGTGCGGTACTCGCATCCGTCCCCGTCGCCGCAGTATGAGGAAAACATGAGCAACAAGCGCATCGTCGTCACCGGAATCGGCGCTTCCAGCCCCATCGGCGGAACCGCCCCAGAGAGCTGGGAGGCTCTCCTCGCCGGCGCATCCGGCACGAGCACCCTCGAGTACGACTGGGTGGAGAAGTACTCGCTTCCCGTCACCTTCGCCGCCCAGGCCAAGGTGCGGCCCGACACAGTGCTGGAGCGACCGGTCGCCAAGCGGCTCGATCCCTCGTCGCAGTTCGCCCTCGTGGCCGCCATGGAGGCGTGGGCCGATGCCGGCTCCCCCGACGTCGAACCCGAGCGTCTCGGGATCGACTTCGCCACGGGGATCGGTGGACTGTGGACCCTGCTGGACGCGTGGGACACGCTGCGCGAGAAGGGACCTCGCCGCGTTCTGCCGATGACGGTCCCCATGCTCATGCCGAACGCTGCGGCCGGGAACCTCTCGCTCCACTTCGGCGCCCGTGCGTATGCGCGCACCGTGGCCAGCGCATGCGCCTCGAGCACGGAGTCGCTGGTCAACGCCGTCGAGCACCTGCGAGCCGGCCTCGCCGACGTCGTGATCGCTGGGGGGACCGAGTCGGTCATCCACCCGATCACCATCTCCTCGTTCGCGTCGATGCAGGCGCTGTCTCGTCGTAACGACTCTCCGGAGACCGCTTCTCGCCCCGCCAGCATCGACCGTGACGGCTTCGTCATGGGCGAAGGTGCCGGTGTGCTGATCCTTGAGACCGAGGAGCACGCCAAGGCGCGCGGAGCCAAGATCTACGCGGCCGTCGTCGGAGGCGGCGTCACGGCCGACTCCTACCACATCACGGCGAACGACCCCGAGGGGACCGGTGCCGCGCGCGCCGTGCACTTGGCGCTGAGCGCTGCGGGGCGCTCCGTGGACGAGGTCACTCACGTCAATGCGCACGCGACCTCGACACCGGTCGGGGACCCGAACGAGTACGTCGCGCTCCACAGCGTCTTCGGCGATCGGATCGACGACATCCCGGTGTCGGCCACCAAGGCCTCGACGGGTCACCTTCTGGGTGGCACGGGTGCTCTGGAGGCGATCTTCACGGTTCTGGCGCTCCGCAACCGCGTTGCACCCCCGACGATCAACCTCACCGAGCAGGATCCCGCGGTCCCCTTCCGTCTCTCGGGCCAGCCCATGCCCCTCGGCGACGGCGACCAGCTCGCGATCAGCAACTCCTTCGGGTTCGGCGGGCACAACGCCGTCGTGGCCTTCGAGTCGGTCTGACGCGCCCACCGAGTCGAAAGGACGCCCTCCGCGAAGCCTGCGGAGGGCGTCCTTCTTTCGGGTGAGACGGCCGGCACGTGTTCCCACTCCCCGGGAAGCCGTCCGAGGGCGGTACTGGCGCTCCTGCGCCGCCTGGTGTGTGAAGTTGTGCAACCGGCCCGGTGAGCCCCTCGTCAGAGAGGTGTCGGTGACGACCGGTTCGTCTCGCGGGGGCTCAGCCGACCTTGTGAAGCCAGACGACGGGTGCGTCGTCGCTGGCGTGGCGGAAGGGTTCGAGCTCCTCATCCCACGCCGCGCCGAGGGCGACATCGAGTTCGCGCTGGAGCTCCGCGACGTCGCCGGCCGCGATCTCCATCGCATAGCGGATGCGGTCCTCGCCGATCACGACGTTGCCGGCCGTGTCGGTCTGGGCGAAGTGGATGCCCAGGCCCGGCGTGTGCAGCCAGCGTCCGCCGTCGCTGCGAGGCGTCGGGTCCTCGGTCACCTCGAACCGCAAGTGTTCCCACCCACGGATGGCGGTGGCCAGGGCGGCGCCGGTTCCGACGTTGCCCTCCCAGTAGAACTCGGCGCGGCGGCTGCCCGCGAGCACCGGCTGGTCGGCCCAGTCGAAGTTCACGGCATGACCGAGGGCGCGTCCCACCGCCCACTCCAGGTGGGGGCACAACGCGCGTGGCGCGGAGTGAATGAAGATCACTCCACGCGCCTGATGTGTCGCCATCGTTCTCTCCGTTTCGTCAGGTACGTCTTCCCCTACGACCTGAACGGTGCGAGCCGATGTGCGGCGATGTATATGGTTGTGCTCTCAGTATGACGGACGCGCTGGAGGAATGACAAGCCTGTCATTCCTCTCGCCCGCGCGGGGAGAGGCATCACTGCGGGCCGGAGCAACGCCCCAGCGTCACACTCCCCCGAGCAGACGCTGAACGCCCCGCCGGAGGCGCTATCGTGACTGCATCGTTGCGCATGTATCTACTTTCGGATACACATGTTCAAAAGGTAGCCCACGCGGGAAAGGAGCCACCGTGTCCACCGGCCCGGGGATCGTACTGGAACTCATCCGCACTGGTCAGGCGACCACGCGGAAGGCGCTGATCGATCGCCTGGGCTGGTCGCGGGTGACCCTCGCTCGTCGTCTTGACGACCTGCAGACGGCGGGGCTGATCACCACGTCGGGCGCGTTGGATTCGTCCGGCGGGCGCCCGCCCCAGGAGCTCGCCGTCGCGAAGGATGCCGGCGTGCTGCTGGCCCTCGACATCGGAGGCTCGCACACGCGTATCGCCGTCACCGATCTCGTCTCGGAGGTGCTGTACGAAGACGAGGCTGACATCGGGAATGACGACGGCCCGGAGGACATCTTCGAGTGGGCGAGGCAGGTGTACGACTTCCTCCTCGCTCGACTCGGACGCACCCGCGCCGACGTCGTCGGGATCGGCATCGGCGTGCCCGGTCCGGTCGACCCCCGCACGGGCGAGCTCGGCCTCGGCCAGCCCGACCCCCGGTGGGACGGCGTGCACGTGGCCGAGGTCTTCCGTGATTTCTCCGGCCTCGTGGCCGTGGGGCGCGACGTGCAGGTCCTCGCCTCCGCCGAGGCGCGCCTGGGATGGCCGGGCTACTCCGACCTGATCGTGCTCAAAGTCGGCATGGGCGTCAGCTGCGCCTTCGTGACGGAGGGGCGCATCGTCCGCGGGATGCGCGGCGGCGCGGGCCAGTTGAGTGCACCGCGTTCCGCCGGTGAGCGCGGCCCGCTGCGCCCGCTCGAGGATCTGGCCAGCGGCCGGACCATCTGTGACCGCCTCGCGCTCGAGGGCGTCTCGGCGCGCACGAGCGCCGACATCGTCGCGCTCGCACAGGCGGGCGACCCGCGCGCCGTCGACGCGCTCATCGACGCCGGCACCATCATCGGAGCTGCGCTGGCCGACACCGTGGGCCTGTTCAACCCCGAGGCGGTCGTCATCGGCGGCAATCTGCAGGATGCCGGCGATCGCTTCCTCGGCGCGATCCGTAGCGAGCTCCTCGGCTCCGCCCACCCTTATGGCCGACGCGGGCTCGTCGTCGAGCGCGGCCGCCTCGGTCGCCGCGCGGGCGTGCGCGGCGCTGCTCTTCTCGCCCAGGACCACGTGTTCGACATCGGTCGCATCGACAACTTCCTGCGCTGATGCTGACGGACCCTGCTTCCTCCGCGATCTTTAGATCAGTACTGTACAAAAGGCGCGAATCTCGCTATCGTGGGCGCTGACCTACCGCGAGCTCCACTTGCGACGACCACAGGAGGACGGATGAGTTTGGCCGATTGGCTTCCCGAAGAGGCCATCCGCACGCAGGCACACGCCGCCGATTGGCGCGAAGCGATCACACTCGCGGGCGAGTGCCTGGTCGCCACCGGAGCGACGATCCCGGCCTACACCGGGGAGATGATCGAGACCGTCGAACGACTCGGCCCCTACATCGTCATCGCTCCGGGCATCGCCCTGGCGCATTCGCGCCCCTCGCCGGCGGTGCAGCGTACCGGCATCAGCTGGGTGACGCTGGCCGATCCCGTTCCCTTCGGACACGAGGAGAACGACCCCGTACGCCTCGTGCTCGGTCTTGCGGCGACCGACCACGACGGGCACATCGGAATGATGTCCCAACTCGCGACCACCATCTCGGACGAGGCGCTGCTCGCCGACCTCCTGGCGGCCGACTCGCCCGCCGACCTCCGACAGCGGATGCATGCCCACCATGCGCCGGAAACGACCACGGAGTTGCTCAACTCCACGGAAGGGGAACACGTATGAAGATCGTCACGGTCTGCGGAATGGGTATCGGAACCTCCGTGCTCCTGAAGATGAACGCCGAAAAGGCGCTGCGCTCACTCGGTGTCGACGCCGATGTGGAGGCGGCCGACATCGGCACGGCCCGCGGAGCTGCTCGCACCGCCAACCTCGTGCTCACGTCCGCCGACCTCGTTGAAGAACTCGGCGAGGTGCCCGCCACGGTCGTCGTGATCAACAACTTCACGAGCGTCGACGAGGTGACGCAGAAGATCAGCGCCGCACTCGAGTGAGTCGGGCCTGAGCCCAGAGATCATCGGTGCGGGGACTCCTCTGCACCGTCCCACGGCCACGGCATCGTGGTCGCTCCACCCGCGGCGCTTCCTCGCGCCCGCGATCCCGTCATTCAGGGAGGCATCCCGCCTCCGTTGCAGAAAGGAACCCCACAATGGAGTGGCTCGTCGCCATCCTCGACTTCATCGGGAAGCAGATCCTCAACGTTCCCGCCTACCTCATCGGCATCATCACCGCGATCGGTCTGATCGCGCTCAAGCGCAACACCGGACAGGTCATCGGCGGCGGTCTGAAGGCCGCGATGGGCTTCCTGATCCTCGGCGCCGGCGCCGGCGTCGTGGTCGGCTCGCTCACCCCGCTCGGCGACCTCATCCTCAAGGTCACCGGTGCACAGGGCGTCATCCCCACCAACGAGGTCATCACCGCCTTGGCGTCCGAGAAGTACGGCACGCAGGGCGCGTACGTCCTGGTCCTCGGATTCATCGTGATGCTGCTGCTCGCGCGCTTCACTCCGCTGCGCTACATCTTCCTCACCGGTCACCACATGGTGTTCATGTCGATCATGCTCACCGTCGTGATCTCCACCGGTCTCGGTGCGGAGCTGGGCTGGCTCGTCGTGCCGCTGGGCGCTGTGCTCCTCGGCGTCATCATGGTCGTCATGCCCGCCTTCGCGCAGCCGTGGATGCGCAAGATCACCGGCGACGACTCCATCGCCATCGGCCACTTCGGCACGCTCGGCTACATCGCCGCCGGTGCCGCCGGACAGGCGACCGGACGTCGCAGCCGCTCGACCGAGGAGATCAACTTCCCGCAGGGTCTGCGCTTCCTGCGCGACTCGATGGTCGCCACCGCGCTCTCGATGGTCCTCATCTACTGGGTCTTCGCGATCTGGGGCCTCATCGTGCTCCCGCAGGCAGATGCCCTCGCCATCTTCGGTTCGGCGGACGCGGGCGCCTACATCATGGCGGCCTTCGCCCAGGCGCTGCAGTTCGGAGTGGGTGTGGCCGTCATCCTCTTCGGTGTGCGCACCGTGCTCGGTGAGCTCGTGCCCGCCTTCCAGGGCATCGCCGAGAAGGTCGTCCCCGGGGCCAAGCCGGCTCTGGACATCCCGATCGTGTTCCCCTACGGCGCCAACGCGGTGCTGATCGGTTTCATCTCCTCGTTTGCCGGTGGTCTGCTGACCCTCGCCGTGATCGCCGCGTGGCTGAACCCGGTGTTCGGTCTCGCGCTGATCCTTCCGGGTATGGTTCCGCACTTCTTCACCGGTGGCGGCGCGGGGGTCTTCGGCAACGCGACGGGCGGTCGTATCGGTGCGGTCGTCGGCGGGTTCGTCAACGGCATCCTGATCACGATCCTTCCCGCTCTCCTGCTGCTCGTGTTCGGTGAGCTCGGATTCGCGAACTCCACGTTCGGTGACGCCGACTTCGGCTGGTTCGGTTCGCTCATCGGCGCCGGGTTCATCGGCGGACCGATCGTCGGCGCGATCCTCAGCGTGGTCATCGCCGCAGCGCTCGTGGTGGGAGCGTCGGTCTTCCAGCGTCGTGTCGTCGACACCGGCTGGGTACCCGGCAAGGCTCGTGACGACCGTTTTGCGGCCGAGGCCGCAGCCGCGAAGGCGGACTCAAAGTAAGCGAGACCTTTCACGCCGACCGCCCTCCCCGCTGACACCGTCGACGGGGAGGGCGGTCTCTCGTTCTGCACCGTCGGAGTCGCTGCGGCCGAGGGTCCCCGTTACTCATGCGGTCGAGGTCCGCAGAGCCGGTTCGCTGCGTCTCGTCAATGACCTCGCCGCGTGACTCGGTAGTGAGGCGGGTCATCGAGCGTGTAGGGCGGGTGGGACTTGAACCCACGATCGTCGGGTTATGAGCCCGCTGCCTTGACCAGCTTGGCCACCGCCCCTCCCGGCGTGAACGCCGGCCACGGCCACTGGGCCGCTCCCCCCGAGCTTACCGTCGTGGGTCTACCGGCGCGGCCGGAGATCCTTGTCGTCATCGACGGGAGGGTCGGGCCAGACCTTCGACACGGCCTCGGTGATGCGGATCGAGCCGGTCTTCGTCGTCGGCACATCGGAGGGTGAGCCGCTGCTCCCCCTCGTGATGGGGATCTCCTGGCTGTTGCTCACGACCTCGGGGTGATAACGAGCGAGCTGGAACACGCCGGCGACCGCCAGAGCACCCGCCGCGGCGAATCCGATGTAGGCCCCGAAGGGCGCACCCTCCGCCTCGCGCAGCACGACGAGCCCGATCACGATGGCGATCATGGGGTCGACCACCGTCAGTCCCGCGATGACGAGATCGGGCGGGCCCGACGCATACGCCGTCTGCACGAAGTACGCGCCGACCGCGGTCCCAGCCAGGAGGGCGGCGACACACAGCAGTGTGAGCCACTCGAAATCGCCCGAAGAGATCCGGCTGATGACGACCTTGGCGAGCGTCGCCACGAAGCCGTAGACGATGCCCGCGGCGACGATGTAGAAGAGTGCGCCCATGCGGTGGCGGAGCCAGGCCCACAGCCCCGAGAGGACCAGCACGACCGCCGCGAGGATGATCAGCACCGTGATGAGCTGTCCGTCTGAGATGGGCGTCTCGGTGGCGTACAGGGCTGCGATGGTGACGAAGACGAGGATGCCGCCGACGCACATGGTGATGGCCGCGATGGAACGGCGGGTGGGACGGTGCCCCGAGATCCGTGCGTTGAGGAGTGTCGTGATGACCAGTGAGACGGCCCCGAGGGGCTGCACCAGGATGAGGGGGGCGTAGGTGAGCGCCGCGAGCTGGCAGACGATGGCGAGGCCCAGCATGAGAGTGCCGACGACCCACGACGGACGGCGCAGGAGGTTGAGGAGCTGCCCACCGGTGAGACCGGTGCCGCCATCGACCTTCGTCAGGCGCTCGACCTTCTGCACGCCGCGGTGCTGGTACTGGGCGCCGAACGACATGAACACGGCACCGAGGAGGGCGAGCGGGATGCCGATGAGGATCCCGGGGTCGCGAAAGACCCCCACGAGTTCCTCGGTGAGGTCATCGATGGCAAGCTCCGCGATTCCCACCCCTCGACACTAACGGCAGCGCGCCTGGATAGGCTGAGGACGTGGCTGTTCTCCCGATTCGCATCATGGGCGATCCCGTCCTGCACGCTCCCGCCAGTCCCGTCGGCGAGGTCGACGACGAGGTGCGTCAGCTCGTGGCCGACATGTTCGAGACGATGGATGCGGCTCCCGGGGTGGGTCTCGCGGCGCCGCAGGTCGGCGTCGGGCTCCGCATCTACACGTATAGCTACGAGGACGACGCGGGTGCGCCGTGGCGCGGTGTCATCCTGAATCCGGAACTGTGGATGCGTCCGCTGGAGCCGGGTGAACCGGACCCCGACGAAGAGTCCGAGGGTTGCCTTTCCGTGCCCGGGGAGCGTTTCCCGCTCCGCCGGTCCGACGCCGTCCTCGTCACCGGCATCGATCTCGACGGCGCTCCGGTCCGTATCGAGGTCGATGGCTGGCGCGCACGCATCATGCAGCACGAGTTCGACCACCTCGACGGCGTGCTCTACATCGACCGCTTGAGCGGCTCCGACGCGAAGACCATGCAGAAGATCGCGCGGAAGCGCGGGTGGGGGCGTCCGGGGCTCTCGTGGATGCCGGGAGTGGACGACCTGGAGGCCTGACGCGTTCACAGGGCCGACCGCGTCGCCCGTGCCGAACGATCACGCAGCACGGAGGAGGGAACAGCCGGCTGGTACGCGCCCGTCGTGTCATTCTTCCCACAGGAGAGATCTCGGGTGCCACGGGGAGCGATGAACGGACGACCGAAGGCCGCCTCTCAGCTCTGACTGAATGGTGTGTCCGGTAGCCGCAGCGGATCAGCCGGCAGCGCCGCGCCGATCTGCGATGCTGCCTCTGGATCCTGGTAGGGGTGAGTGGGTCGACCGCGCCCCAGTTGGGCGTCGGAGTACTCATCCGAGGCGTAGAGCTCGGGCGTTCCCGTGCGATGAGGTCTGGAAACAGAGAGTGCCGCGATGAGAAGCAGCCCAACTCCGATCACTGCGGGGAGAACCCAGATGGACCATCGAAGGGCCGTGGCGGTCAGACACAGTCCCAGACCACCGATAAGCACAGCGACGATCCCTATCCTCCGCCAGCGAATCGAAGCCATGACCTCACGCTAGCGCTCCTGCCGCGAGGCGTCACCACAACGACGCCGTGGTGCAGTAGAGGAGATCTATGCGAAGGCTCCCGGCGTCGTCGAGGCAAAGAGAAACGGCCTCGAGGTGGAGCTCGAAGCCGTTTGGCTCCCCGGCTTGGACTCGAACCAAGAACCTATCGGTTTCATGACGGGCAACGTCATCCCGGTTGACTTCGGCCAGCCCCTCCGAGCCGTCACGCCGGCCCCGATCGTCGCGATCGGGGGTGGACGATGATCACCACTGGACAGACCCCTGACGAGCCTCAGATGGTCCACGAAGTGCGGGTCGCGCTCGACAAGCTCGTGCGGGACCAGATGGCGCTCGGCGAGGACTACCTCGCGGTGTGGAAGACGATCGAGAAGATCGCGGCGGCGCGAGGATCCCGTCAGTGAGCGTCGCGCTGCTCACGGTCGAGGCAGTGGCGTGGTAGCGGAGGTCATCCCGTTCCCGTACCGTGACGATCGTGTGAGCCCGGGGGCCGAGTCTCGAAGGAGAGACATGCCCCTACACTCCGACCCCGTCGACGCTTTCGAGCAGTGGATGCTGTCGACCAGTCGATCAGCCGGCACAGTGAAGCTCCGCATGCGGTACGTGCGCGAGCTCGCCCGATCGGTGGACCCGCTCACGGCGACATGCGACGACATCGAACGTCTGCTGTTCCGGCGCCGCGACGACGCTCCTGAGACTAGGAAGTCGGCCCTGTCGTCGTGGCGGCTGTTCTACGCCTTCGCCGTGCGGAAGGGACTCCGGCTGGATGATCCGACGCGCGACGTCGAATCCGTGCGGGTGCCGGTGAGAGTGCCGCGAGTCGCGACCGATGAGGCGATCGAGAGAGCTCTCGCGAGAGCGACGGCTTCGCAGCGCGCGATGGTGCTGCTCGCGCGCTACGCCTGTCTGCGGCTCACAGAGTTGACGACTCTGCACACGCGGCACCGCGAAGGCGACATGCTCCGCATCATCGGGAAGGGTGACAAGGAACGGATGGTCGGCGTCAACACCGAACTCCTCGCCGCGTTGCGAGCGCTCGAGTATGAGCAGGGGGCCGGCTTCTACTTCCGCGGGCTCACCGGACCTCATCTGCATCCTCAGTCGGTGCACAAGATCATCTACCGGCTCACCGGCTACAACCCGCACGCTCTGCGCCACGCTGGCGCGACGGCGGCATACAACGCGACGAAGGACATTCGCGCGGTTCAGGCGATGCTCGGTCACGCGTCACTCGCGACTACACAGCGATACCTTCACCTCGACGCGGAGGCGCTGCGAAGGGTGGCGGCGGCAACAGTGATCCGGCCCCGGTTCGACGACCGGGTCGCGGCGTGACGCTACGCCTCGCCGTTGTTCTCCTTGCGGATCCGGAGCGCCTTCTCCGCACCGCCCTCGAGCTGCCACACGGAATGCTCCCGGAGAGCGGCGAGCACGGCCCAGTAGACGATGAAGTACAGAGCCATGAGCGAGACGAGCGCCCCGCCGATGATCCACAGAACGTTGTCCATGCGGGGAGCCTAGCGGCGTAACCACGTGCAGGCGTCCGTATCAGACCCGTGGACGCACGAAACGCCCCACCCGGCCACCCTGACATGGGGTGAGCCCGGTGGGGCGCTCTCTGGGGCATTTGTCGGTGGTCGCCGCGTACGATGATCACCGGCCGGGGAACAGGAGGGATCCCACGGTCATGGGAACGAACAGGCGCTATGCGGACGCCGTCGACCGGCAGATGAATGAACGGGTGCTGCAGACGATCGCGCGGGACGCTCCCCTGCAGTCGCTCACCGACACCGAGCTCCGCCTCGATGAGATGCCGCTCACCGTTGACCCGAAGCCCCACCGTCGGGTGCGGGCGTGGGTGAGGTTTGGGAACGTGCCCGTCCAGGTCGACGCGGTCGCCGCCCGGTGGACGCCCTCGGCGGTCGGGATCATGTTCACCATCGGGGAGCAGACCCACCGCTGCTGGGTGTGGGTCGGGGCCGTCGACGAGATCACCGCCTCCTAGGCTGGACCGTATGCCCGCCGCACGCATCCGCCTCGTCGAGATCCGCACCATCGACCTCGAAGGTCACTCACTCGCCGAGATTGAGCAGGCCGCGCGGAAGGCGACGCCGGCGGGGTGGGAGCTGCTGTCGGCGCCGGTGACGATGATCAAGGGCTCGACGAAGCTCACGGCCGTCGCGACGATCGCGCGCCGCGACCAGGTACGGGAGATCGAAGCGCCCACGAGGGAGCAGCTCGATGCGCTCGTGCCCGACGGGTGGCAGATGCTCAGCGTCCGCGCCGACTAGGACCCCGGAAACAACGAAACAGCCCCTCCCGCGCCGAAGCGAAGGGAGGGGCTGTCTCATGGGGATGGCTTCACTCGAAGCCGGTTGGGGTCTTCGTCAGGATGCGGACGAAGTCGAGTCCGGTCGCGGTCTTCACCGCGATCGGGAGGTGGGGGTGGGTGAGGGTCACGGTCGTGAACCCGACGAGCGAGTCCCCCGTTCCGGCCGGTGGGAGCAGGGACACCACCGCGTAGCCGACCTGGGAGTCCCCCGGGGGTGGAGGGTCGGCGAGGCCGACGACCGTGTACCCGATCAGGGAGTCGGTCATGCCGACCTCGCGATGATCCCCAGCGCGTGCGTCCCCGCGCCGAGACCCGTGAACGTGTACGGCGAGGTCACACCCGTCTGCTTCAGCGTGAAGTCGCCCTGCAGAGGCTCAGCCGTGTGCGCGATCATCGCGTCGTAACGGACCGCGCCGGACACCGCCGCCCACGTCACCGTCGCCGTCCCATCCGTCCCCGCGATCGTCGTCGGATTCACGTACCCCGTCACCACCGGTTCGGGGGTGTCGAGCGGGTTGCTGAACGGGCCGATCAGATCCGACGCGTTGTCGTCCCACGCGTGTGAGTCGAACTTCGCGGCCGTCGCGGTCGCGGTGATCTTCCCCCGCTGGATCTTGTCGATCGTGGTGCTGGTCCCCACGTTCGCGGTCGTCGACGAGTAGATCGTCTCCACCGGTGTCGTCGAGTCGCCCAGGTAGTAGGCGCCCTTGATGACCCCGTTGCTCGACGTGGTGCCCGGCTTCGCGTACAGCTCGAGCCGGTACCAGGTGTTCGCGAGCAGCGCGTTCGCCGCCGTCCACACGCCCGACGTGCCCGACGCGTCCGACAACCGCAGCTTGTTCGCCGCGTTCACGTGCCACGACACGAGACGGGTGGAGCCGTTCATGAATCGCAGCAGGTGGAAGTCGGTGCCAGGCAGCGCGTCCAGCCGGAAGTACACGCGCGCCGCGACACCGGCCGCGGCGGTCACGTCGGACGTGAAGTACTCCGCGGCGGCCGTCGCGCCCGTCTGCCACCCGAGCGCCCCGTGCATCGCCGCGGCCGCCTTGTACGTCGGGCTGCCCGTCCCACCGATCGCGGAGAACGCGGTGCCGGACGCGCCGCCACTGTTCGCGACGGTGATCGCCGTGTCAGCGGTGCCACCGTCATGCGTGTTGAAGAACCGTGTCATGGCTACTCCTTGCTGAAGCCGGCGCCGAGGGGCTGCCGGGTGAACGGGGACACGTCGAGCAGAGCTCGCACGTCGCTGGGGATCGGGGCCGCCGGGGTGGTCCCGGCCAGCGCGAGCGCCGACAACGCGCCGACGGGGCGGCTGGTGAACGGTGCGGTGACCGTCGCCCACCTCGACCCCTTGTCGCCGGTGGCGGTGTTCCACGGGACGGTGTCGTTGTAGGGCGCGCCGGTCGGGGTGAAGTAGACGACCGTCTGCCCCGCCGGGGACTTCCACCCGAGCACGAACCGCGCCGGGTGGGTGCCGTCGGGGCGGGCGTAGAGGTTCCCCTCGAACTTCACCCCGAACTCGCTGCTGCTCTTGACGTTGTTCTCGTCGTAGAACGCCATCATCGACGACTGCACCTGGTCGATCCCGGCGGCGCCGATGATCGCGTTGTTGCAGAACTCACCCGACCGGAAGTCCCACGTCATGTCCGACTCGTAGAACGACGCCGGCTGCCGCGGGTCCCGACCGAACGACCCCTCACCGAACGGGAACCGCCACCCCTGACTGAACATCACTCCGCGTTCGGCGTTGATGATCGTGTTGAACCAGGCGCGGCACCGGTTCGACCCCTTGATGTCGATCGCGGGGCAGTTGTGGGGGCGGCGGCCGGACGGGGTGTCGGTGGAGTAGATGCCGTTGTCGACGAAGATGTTGTCGACGATCAGCGCCGAGTCCCCGATCTCGTATAGCACGCCCGTGCCGTAGTTCCCGGTGAACCAGTTCCCGTGCACCTTCCCGCGGTAGCAGGACTCGTCGTACCAGACGCCGTGTCCCCGGTTGTCGATGAACCGGTTCGTGCGGATCGTGAGATCCCAGGACCGGCCGACCTTGATCGCTCCCCCATCGGGGCCGTAGTTGAACCGGCGGAAGTTGGTCTGCTGGAACAGGTTCCACTCCACCAGCCCGCCGTCGGCGTAGTTCAGGCCGACGCCCTTCCGCCCGATCCGTCGGAACGTGTTGCGGCGGATCACCGGCGCGAGGCCCGTGAGGTGCACGGCGTAGTCAGACATGTCCTCGAAGGTGCAGTTCTCGATCGTCACGCCGGCCGCGTCGATGTACAGGCACCCGAAGTCGGGCATCGTGTTCGCGTAGCGGCGGAACCCGATCCCCCGGATCCGCGTCCCGGACCGGCTGCTCGAGCCGGCGCGGGACAGCTTCGCGATCCGGACTTCCTTCCCGGCCGGGTTGTCGCCGATGACGTACGCCGTCGACGCGAACATGTTCCGGTTCGTGCCCGAGCTGTTGGGGTAGGAGCCTTCGACGAAGAACTTCCCCGGACCGACCTCCGCGAGCGTCCGCACCTGCGTCAACGGCACCCCGTCGAGGAGCACCATCTCCGGCCAATGCGCGATCGGATACGTCGACATGATGAACGACCCGTACGAAGACGACGTCTCCCCACGGACCTGCGTCGGCGCCCGGTCGAGGGTGTGCGCGAACGGCGCCCGCCACTTCCCCGAGTCGTACGACGCCCACCCGGTGACGACCACGGACCCGTCGAACCACACTTCCTCACCCGGGTAGGGCTGCAGGGTGATGTTCGACGCGGGGAACGTGAACCCGTTCCCGAGGCCACTGACCTGCGTGCCGCCCTCATGGTAGGAGCCACCGCGGACCACGACGGTCCCACCGGCCGCGGTCACGCTGAGCGCCTTCTTGATCGACGCGTACGGCGCCGCGAGCGTCCCCGACCCGGTCGAGTCGTTGCCCGTCGTCGACACGAACACGGCACCCGCCGGCACCGGGTACGCCCCGTCACGGGCCCCGTACTCCGCGTGGGAGTACACCGGCAGGCCGATGCCCGACAGGCTCCCGTCCTTCTGGCGGATTAGCAGCGCGGTCACATCGCCTCCAGAGTCGCCTTCGACGCGATCCACATGTCCCCATCGGGCATGTCGGGCTCGGTCGCGATGTCGGTGTGCGGCGACAGCCACAGCCCCAGCACCGCCCCGGACACGCGTGACGGCCACCCGTCGTCCCAGATCATGACCGCGAGGCCACCGAGCAGAGACGAGGAGCCTCCACCACCGCCGAGCGCCGCGGCCTGCACGATCGCGGCCTGCACGTCTGTTGCGGTCACTCCCCCACCCGGGGTGAACGTGATCGCGGACGCCGGGTGCGTGTGGTCGCCGCGCGCCGCGGTCGACCCCGTCGTGCCGAGCGCGAGGTTCGATGACCCGTCGCCCGTGCCCGCACCGATCGCCGCGCGAGCCGCGGCCGCGTCGTCCGCACGGAGCAGTGAGAGCACCTGAGCGGAGAGCACGGACGTGCCGTCGCGGAGAGTGCCGACGTCCTGCACATGGTTCGCGGGCGGGAACTCGGACGGCCACGTCGTCGGAGCTCCGATGATCCCGGAGCCTCCGGTCGGGTTCGCCCAGATCGGCGCCGACCCCGGACCGGTCGACGTGTACACCTGGCCCGACGTCGACCCGATGACCGGCACCGGCGGGCCCGCGGGGAGCGCGCCAGCGTTGACGGTCTCCCCGTTCGACAGGCCCACCATGAGGTTCCCGTCGGAGACGTTCACCGACACGATGCTCACGCCGTCGCCGCCGGCCGCGCCCTGCGCGACACCGGCATCGAACGTGTCCCCGTCCTGGGTGGTGATCACCAGGTGCCCGGTCTCCGGGTCGATCGTCGCGGACTGGATCACGCGGCCGACCTTCGACAGGTACTCGTAGAACGTCGCCTCGTCGCCCACGAAGCCGCCCTCCACGGCGGACTCGTACGCCGACTTACCCGGCTCGCCCTTCCGGCCGAACACGGACGTCAGACGCGTCTCGAACCCGCCCGACTTCAGGATGATCTCCGTCGGGTCGCCCTCCACCCGGAACTGCGGGAGCACGCCCGTCGGGGAAGAGACGAGCGCGGACAGTGCCGCGCCCGACGTCGCCTCGAACACGGCCAGCGGCGTCGACCGGGACAGGTCCGTGGGGAGGTACGCCTGGAACGTCGCGCCCGCGATGATCGTGTTCGTCGCCGGGTCGATCGCGAGGTTCAGGTCGAAGTAGTCTGCCATCACCCCTCCCCTGCGGACTCATCCGCAGCGGCGTCGTCGCTCTCGACGAGACCAGCGGCGACGTACTCGACGGGGATCCCGTTGTGGATCTTGTCGAGGTACGCGTCGGCGGCCGCCCACGCGACGGTGATCAGGCTGGCGCCGGCCGTGGCGGCGACGGCGAGCCAGTCGACGCCGAGCACGGACAGCCCGATCGTGCCGACGATCGCGGCGCCAGCACCCCGCGCGGCCTGCGCGGCAGTCTTAGCGGCGGCGCGCTTGGCGGCGAGCTTCACTTCCGGGGGAACGATCTCGTTGGTCATGACTTCTCCTTGCTGGGACGGGATGGGTACGGAGGCATGTCGTCGACGTCGAGGCAGGGCGCGTCGATCATCTGGCGGCGGTGGATCCGCAGGGACTCCTCGAGGACGTCCGCCCACCGCTCCCACCAGTCGCGATCCGCGCGCGCCTTGTTGCGCTCCGCGATCGCCTTGTCGACCTCCGCCCGCCGCTTCTGCAGGTGACCGGCGATCGCGTCGCGGGTCACGTCGAACAGCTTCATGACGATGCCGCCGACGACGGTCGAGGTGAGGATGAGGGTGATGATCTGGGTCTGCTCCATCACGTCCCCCGGGGCTCGAAGCTGTACTTCCGGATCTGAAGCCACCGGATGTAGCCGACCCCCGACGCGAACACGATCACCCCGAACTGAGTGAGCCGGGATCCGCTGGACGTGAAGTGCAGAGAGAACACGACGAGGCCGTAGATCGCGAACCCGGCCCACATCAGGACGATCGACAGGCGCTCCGCCCACCACCACCCGGGGAAGACGGTCAGCATCCCCCCGAAGCCGCCGAGGATCCAGAACACGGACCACGCGACCGAGAGCGGCTGCCCGAGCTCGCCGGCGATGGACGTCGGCGGGACGAGCAACGTCGCGATGCCGGTGCCGGTGAGCACCGTGTACAGCACGAAGTACGCGGCCTTCATGTGCCGGGGCTCGGTGATCGAGTCCCACAGCCGACGAACCCGTAGGATCACTTCAGGAACTTCCGCGAGACCCACACCTTCTCGCCGCCGACGCGGATCCACGCCCACTTCGACGACTCCGTGTTGGAGTCGGTGCCGAGGATCTCGACCTTCGTCCCGTGCTTCAGCGCGCCGAGCACCTTCGAGCCCTTCACGTCCTGCGGCACGTTGCGGTAGTTCAGACGCGACCCGGGCGTGTTCACCGTCCGGAACCGCCAGATCAGCCGGGACGCGAGCACGTAGCCAATCGCGCCGTCGACGATGATCCGCTCGAACTTGCCGACCTTCGCGCCGACCGTGGAGACCTTCTCGTCCTTGCGGAGGATCCGCAGCGCCGGCGCATCCGTGTCGGGCGCCGCGTACACCTTCGTCGACGACGTCGCCACCTGCGCGGTCCGCTGCGTGGGGATCGTGAGCGTGTCGCGGATCAGCGGCGCCGGGTCGAAGTACGACGCGCCCACCCGCTGGTAGGCGCCGTCGGCGTGGGTGGTGACCACCAGGTGCAGGTGCTGACCGTTCCACAGGGTGCCGCCGTACCCCTCAGAGCGGGGGTTACCGCTCCACGCGAGCCGGCCGATGACCTCCCCTGCCTTCACCTTGTCGCCGACCTTCGGGAGCTTCTGCGACGACAGGTGGCAGTACGCGAAGAACAGCAGCCCGACCTGCACCACGACGACGTACCCCATCGTCGAGGTCTTCCGGACCCGGACCACGCGCCCGGCACGCAGCGCCGGCACGTCCCCGGTCGTCGCGATGTCGATCCCGATGTGCCGGTACCGGACGATCGTGTAGGCGAGCCCGAAGGCCCAGAACTTCCGAGACACACGCGACTTGTAGAACGCGGCGAGCAGAGCGGACATCATGCCTCCAGACATGCGAAAGCCCCCGGCGCTGCGGGGGCGGTGAAAGTGAGGGCGGACCCGATCAGGTCGGGAGCATCGCCTGGAAACTGAGCGAGAAGTCCATCGCGGTCGATGTCTCGTTGAACACCTTGATCGTGATCATGTTCGACGTCCTCACCCACTGGATCCCGAGGTTCCGCTGCGACGGCTGAGCGATGACCGAGTATCGGGTGTTGTTGCCGGGGAGCGAGATCGTGTACTCCCTGCTCTGCCCCGCATTGAGGCGCTGCCCGGACCACTCGTCGGCGAACACGCCCAGGTTGAACAGCGCTTCCATCCGCGTACTCGCGCCGGTGCCGCCACCAGCGATACCGATCGGGTACGCCATCCGTCCGAGCGTGCCCGCCGGCGTCACGACGACCAGCGACTCCTCGAATGACCCGGGGTTCACCTTGGTGTACGTGCGGTCATAGATGAGCGAGCGGGGCGCGTACAGGCGGGGTCCCGCGTTGTCCGACCCGACGCGGAGGAACTGCACGCCGGACTTGATCTCGGCCGGGTCCGGGACGCCGGTGAGCCGCGAGTACGGGATCAGCGGCTCGTCTTTCGTCTCGAACCACACCGCGACGCCGCCCGACAGGATCCGCGTCCACACGCTCGCACCGATCCGGAGCTGCGTGCCCACGCGGCTCATGTAGTTCCGCACGAGGAGGTCGTTCGCGAAGAACCCGCCGTCGCCATGCCACACGCGAAGGTCGACGAACTCCTGCGGCGCCGTCTGCCCGGCGGTGAACCGCACCAGCCACAACGGCTGCTCGTCGAGGGCGCCCGGGCCGACCGCGCGTGACGGGAGCGCCTTCGATGCGCTGCCTGTCTTGATCGCGACCGTTGTCGCCTTCACGGCCCCCCACTCGCGGCGGAGCACGATCATGTCCCACCGGGACCCCGACGACACCGCAGCACCGGACACCGTGACCGGCGAGTCGATGTTGTCCAGGATGCCCGCGCCGCCGGCCTCACCGGGCGCGATGACCACCTGCCGGTCGCCGGAGCCGGCGGTCGCCGCCAGCGAACCGGGACCCCCGAACACCCCGTACGTGCCGCCGAGGTGCGAGGTGATCGCCGCCCAGTCGGTGTAGTTGATGTCCTTCTCATAGCCCTTCGACGTGATCGCCACGGCTCACCGCCTCCCCTGCGCGCGCAGCCCGCGCGCCATCTTGCTGATCGCGGCCATCAGTTGGCCCTCTTGAGACACCTGCAGGGTGCCGATGTGCGGCTTCACGGTCTCCCCGTTCTCGGGGTCATCAGTGAAGGTGACTTGGCTGATCACGTCGGTCGTTTCCAGCGACCCGAGCTTCAGCGGCACGAGGTCGCCGAGGTGGTACTCGCCGTACTGGAACCACTCGCCCTCGTTGAGGTCGACCGACACCGCCGCGGTGGGTGCGCCGGCGGCGAGGACCTCGGCCGCGTCGGTCGCGAGGTCCTGCCCCGTCGACGTGCCCGCATCCTTGAACACCTCACGGATCCGCTTCCACTGCGCCTCACGCGCCGTGTCGATGAACCGGCCGAAGGTGCGGCTCGTGCCGCTCTCCCCGTCCCCGACGATCACGCGGGTCGCTGTCGGCGCCGTGTACTCCCACTCGTACGACTCGATGAGACCCGAGTCGACAGTGAGCTGGTTCGTGTGCGTCTTCCCACGGGTGACGTCCATCACCCCGTCGATCAGCGACCACGTCAGCCGCTCCGCCTTCACGAGCTCCACGAGCCGGTCGAACAGCGGGTGCATGCGGAACTCGGCGCGGACCGTGCGAGGAGACCCGAGACCCGTCGACGGTGGGATCGTCCACCCGTAACCCAACCGAGCCGACAAGCCCGCCGCGACCGCCTTCACGACCGTCTCGACCGGTCCCGTGTAGCGGGCGAACTCCGAGGTCTGCGCGGTGATCGCCGCCGCCGGGTTCGGCCACCCGAGGTTCTTCAGGTCGGCGAAGTCGTCAGCGAACACGATCGTGCCCTGCCCGACCGGACCCTTCCCGCCCTTCTTCGACAACGCGCCGGTCATCAGGACCTCGCCGGAGCGATGCGCCCGCACACGCGTGTCGTCGTCCAGGACGTCCCACACGTCGCTGTCGTCGTCGAACGTGAGCGTCGCGGTAGACACGTCGTTCCACAGCAGATCAACGACGCAGCGGGCCGGGTACGGCTGCCTGCGGAACGCTCTGGCACCGTCGAGGAACTCGAACTCAATCATCAGAACGCCCGGAAGTACAGCGGAGTGAGCTCCATCGCCACCGACCCCGTCCCGGACGCGCCGATCGTGATCTTCGACGTGCCCTTCGCCGGCACCGGACCGTACGACTGGAACCCGAGATCCCGGCGCGCATCGACACCATCGAGGACGGCGGACAGGCGTCGAGGGTCCGTGTCCACGCGCAGCACGCTCCCCTCCACCAGCTCGAACGGCACCGCGAGCGTCTTCCCGTCGACGGTGACCGACACCTCGTCGAACGGGCCCCGGAACGTCCACACGGGGAACGCGTCCACGTCGCCCGGGTTGTCGACCGTCGCGTTCGCGAACGTCGACGACTCCGACAGGTGGAAGCTCGGCGCCCCGTCCTCGTCGATGAAGTCCACGGGCTCTCCCGCGCTCCACGGGTCCGGGGCGATCTTCTCGCCCTCCCAGAACGGCTGCGCCGCCTCGAGGACGACGTCGTACTGCGCCCACTCGAGCAGCAGCGGGTCGACCTGGTACGCGTGGTCCCCGTCGAACTCGCCCGTGAGGCGGAGGGTGCGGGTGTGCCCGTTGACGGTCACCGCCCACACGCCCTCGTTGAGCGGGTGGATCGAGTTGAAGAACGCGTCGTACGCGGTGAACCAGTCCTCGGCGCGGGAGCGGCGCTCGACCATCACAGGCCACTTCACGGGACGCTTCCCCGCACGCCACCCCCGCAGCCGAGACCCGGGGATCCCCCGAGCCTGCGACTCGAACTTCGTGATCGGAGGGTTGTGGAGGCCAACGAGCCCGCGGGCCTCCATCATCACTCCCTGGATGCCGTCGTGCAGTGACCACACTGACCCGTCCCACCCTGTCCACGTCATCTCGACGGACGAACCGTCGGGAGCGACGACAGGCGTCGGGGACGCGAGTACGATCACCATTCGGCAACCTCCTGCCCGAGACCTTGCATCGCGTGAGACAAGCGCCCCGTCATCTGCCGGTCCGCTTCGACACGCATCCGCCCGATCAGCGCACCATCCTGGTCACGAACGACGAGCGTCGACGGCATCACGACCTGAGGAGCCGAGTCGAACCCGGACGCCGGCGGCCCCTGATAGGTGAACTGCGGCGACGTGGGACGCATCCTCTTCAGACGCTCCACGTTCCCCTGCCCACCCCACCGGTCCACCGACGCCGCGTCCCACACGTTCTCACCGTTCGACAGCCACGCCTGGATCGAATCCGACGTGGACGTGCCCGGGCCGATGATCGGACCACCGCCGGCCTTCTTCACGCCCGCCTTCAGCGCGTCGGTGATCTTCGAGATGATCCGAGTCGTCTCCGTCTCGAGCTTCTTCTTGATGTCGTCCGCGTTCTTCTTCGCCGCGTCACGGTCCTTCTGCGCCTCCGTGATCAGAGCCGCGAAGTTCGCGTCCGCGACGGTCTGACCCGCCACCGCCGACAGGGACCCGATGTTCCCGTACGACGCGTTGATCTGAGACACCTGCGACGCCGTCGCACCCAGCAGCGCGTCCGCGATCGGCTCCCCGTTCTCCACGCCCAGCAGCGCGAGCTCCTCGAGCAGCTTCGGGTCGAACTTCTTGTCCGCGAGGCGCTTCAGCTTGTCGCCGAAGCCCTTGATCCGCGCCTCCGCCGCCTTCGTCCCAGCCAGGAACGAGCCGGCCGTCGGCTTGGTCGTGACCTCCTCAGTCGACACGCCCTCGAACTGGTACGTGCGGCCGCCGACCGTGACCGACTGCTTCTGCACCTTCGAGCGGGTCTCCGTCTTCG
>NZ_JASGDO010000069.1:0-109226 GCF_047607225.1 Microbacterium sp.
ACACCGCTAACCAGTACCCCACCACCACGCGGCCCACCATCTGCCGGCTTTCCCCGCCGGCGGGGGGGGCGCGTCGGCCCCCCCGCGGCACCTCGGTAGACTGGGCACCATGGAACCGCTCCGGATCAGGTCGATGATGGCGGTCACCGTCGTCGGCACGCGAACGCTTCACGCCTGAGCGGGCGGAGCGCGCGATGCGCTCGAAGCTGAGTAGCCTTGATTCGAGCCTTGACGGGAGAGTTCCCTTGACTGACGCCATCACCCCGGCCGAAGCGTCTTATCCGACCGACGGATTCGCGCTGTACCCCGACCGTTCCATCGTCGCTCTGCGCGTGAACGGCGAGCTGAAAGACCTCGCCACGGTCGTGGAGGCCACCGACGATGTCGAGCCGATCGCGGTCGACAGCGCCGACGGACTGTCCATCCTCCGCCACTCCACGGCCCACGTCCTGGCGCAAGCCGTCCAGCGCGTGCGCCCGCAGGCCAACCTCGGCATCGGTCCGCCGATCGTCGACGGCTTCTACTACGACTTCGGCGTCGAGGAGCCGTTCACCCCTGAAGACCTGAAGGCCATCAAGAAAGAGATGGAGCGCATCGTCCGCGAGGGACAGCGCTTCGTCCGACGAGTGGTCTCCGACGACGAAGCGCGCGAGGAGCTGGCCGGCGAGCCCTTCAAGCTGGAGCTCATCGGGCTCAAGGGGGGTACGAAGGAGGCGGCGGAGGGCGCATCCGTCGAGGTCGGCGCCGGCGAGCTCACCATCTACGACAACGTCACTCGCGACGGCGAGGTCGCCTGGAAGGATCTCTGCCGCGGGCCGCACGTGCCCTCCACCCGCGTCGTCGGAAACGGCTGGGACCTCACCCGGATCGCGGGCGCGTACTGGCGAGGCAGTGAGAAGAACCCGCAGCTGCAGCGAATCTACGGCACCGCCTGGGCGACGAAGGACGAGCTGCGCGCCTACCAGCAGCGTCTCGAAGAGGCCGCCAAGCGCGACCACCGCAAGCTCGGCAGAGAGCTCGACCTCTTCTCGTTCCCCGACGAGATCGGTTCGGGTCTGAGCGTCTGGCATCCCAAGGGCGGGATCGTCCGCGGTGAGATGGAGCAGCACGCGCGGCGCCGCCACATCGAAGGCGGCTACTCGTACGTCTACACGCCGCACATCTCGAAAGAGGACCTCTTCCTCACCTCCAACCACCTGGTGACCTACAAGGAGGGCATGTTCCCTCCGATCCGGATGGACGAGGAGCGCGATGCCGACGGTGTCGTCACCAAACAGGGCCAGGACTACTACCTCAAGCCCATGAACTGCCCGATGCACATCCTCATCTACAAGGAACGTGCGCGCAGCTATCGAGACCTGCCGCTCCGGCTCGCCGAGAACGGGACGGTGTACCGCAACGAGCTCTCCGGCGCGCTCCACGGGCTCACTCGCGTCCGCGGATTCACGCAGGACGATTCGCACCTGTTCGTGACGCCCGATCAGCTGGAGGAGGAAGCGACCCGGGTACTGGAGTTCGTCATCTCGATGCTGCGCGACTTCGGGCTCGACGAGTTCGAGCTCGAGCTGTCGATGCGCGACGACGAGAAGGAGAAGTGGATCGGTTCGGACGAGTTCTGGGCCTCCTCCACACAGGCATTGCGCAACGTGGCTGTGGCCAGTGGTCTCAAGCTCACCGAGGTGCCGGGCGAGGCCGCTTTCTACGGCCCGAAGATCGACCTGAAGACGAAGGACGCCATCGGGCGCACCTGGCAGCTGTCCACGGTGCAGGTCGACCCGAACCTGCCGGAGCGCTTCGGCCTGGAGTACACCGGGCCCGACGGCGAGAAGCACCGCCCGATCATGATCCACCGGGCGCTGTTCGGCTCGATCGAGCGGTTCTTCGCGATCCTCCTGGAGCATTACGCCGGCGCATTCCCGGTGTGGCTTGCCCCCGTCCAGGTGGTGGGCATCCCCGTCGCAGAGGACTTCGCGCCCTATCTCGACGACATCGTCGCCCGGCTCCGCTCGGCCGGGGTCCGCGCCGAGGTGGATCACTCCGCCGACCGTATGCAGAAGAAGATCCGCACGCACACGACCCAGAAGGTGCCCCTGCAGCTCATCGCGGGGGAGCAGGATCGCAGCGCCGGCACGGTGTCGTTCCGCTTCCGCGACGGCTCCCAGACCAACGGCATCCCCGTTGACGAAGCGATCGCCAAGATCACCACGGCCATCGCCGACAAGGTCCTCGTCAACTCCGCGGAGGACCTCGCGTGACCACGGAGGACACCGGCGACCGCCGCCTCGAGGAGGCGAGCGCGTTCGCCGGTGTCCCCGACGGCTTCCAGCGGCTGTGGACGCCGCACCGGATGGCCTACATCAACACAGGCGCGGAGGCGCTGCGCGGCTCTGGATGCCCGTTCTGCGCGGCACCGCAGAAGACGGACGCCGATGGCCTCATCGTGCATCGCGGGAAGAGCGCGTACGTCCTGCTCAATCTCTTCCCGTACAACTCGGGTCACCTGCTCGTCTGCCCGTACCGTCACATCGCCACCTACGATCAGGCGACGACCGAGGAAGTCGCGGAGATCGGTGCGCTGACCCAGACGGGCATGCGGATCCTGCGGGAGGTCTCCCGGTGCGATGGATTCAACATCGGGATGAACCAGGGCGCCGTCGCCGGTGCCGGCGTCGACGAGCACTTGCATCAGCACATCGTGCCGCGGTGGGCGTCGGACGCGAACTTCTTCCCGATCATCGCGCGGACAAAGGCCCTCCCGCAGCTCCTGGGAGAGGTGCGGGAGTCCCTCGCCACCGCCTGGCCCACGGAATGACAGCGGACCGTGCGGCCGGCGTCGATGCCGCCGAACACCGGCTGCGCGCCCTTCCGGCCGGCGTCGTAGAGCTGAGCGGTGATGTCACCGCTTTCGACGCACGACGTGCCGTCGCAGAGACACGTGAGCGGCAGGACCCGATCTACTGGGTCGATCTCGAGGTCGCCGCGGAGTGGTTCGTGATCGGAGACAACGGACAAGGCGACGAATGGTGGTTCGGTCCTCGCGGCGACGTGTGGTTCTTCGATCACACGGACGGCGAGCGGTCGATCTCACGCTTCCATGCGATGCACCTGTCTGTCACGGAGTGGATCATGACGGGTCATCTCCTCGGAGCATTCGAGAAGATCGACGATCCGACCGACGGCGATGTGGCACGGCTCCACGCCGGGATGGAAGCGATCTCGGCCGAACTCCCGAGCCGCTGGCCCTACGCACCTGTCTGAGCGCGGGAGCTCTCCGGCCTGCGGCCAACGGGGATGGCGAGCCTGCGGAGCGGGCTGAGGTCAGCGGACCTGGGTCACCTCGAACTGGAGACGGGGATGGGCGTAGAACTCCTGCGCTTCGACGAGCTGGAGCTCTCGTTCACCGGAGTCGAAGGTGGTCTGGAGCAGATCGTAGACACTGGAGACCGTTCGGGCGAGGGCGTCGGCGGGGTCGCCCGTCGTCCGCAGGTGCGCCGTGAAGAGCGCGGCGGTGACGTCGCCGGAGCCATTGGCCTTCATCGGGATCCGCGGCGTCTGCACGATCCAGGCGCCCTCGTCGGTGACGGCCAGCATCTCGATCGTCCCCTCGGGCGCGTCCGGACGCTCGACCGAGGTGACGAGGACCGTTCGCGGGCCCATCGCGCGTGCGGCGTCCGCCGACGCCAGCGTCGAGGCGAGGTCGTGCGGATCGGTGTCGGTGAGGAACCCCAGCTCGAACTGATTGGGCGTGATGATGTCCGCCGCCGGAACCACGCGGTCGCGCAGGAGCACGGGAATGGCGGGCGCGACGAAGCAGCCGCTCTTCGCATTCCCCATCACCGGATCGCACGCGTACACGGCCGACGGATTGGCGGCCTTCACTCGGGCAACGGCGTCCAGGATGACGTCGGCGATGCCCTCGCCGCCCTGGTAGCCGCTCAGCACCACGTCGATGGCCCCCAGCACTCCGCGCTCCTCGATGCCCGTGATCACCTCACGCACGTCGTCGGGCGAGATCAACGGCCCGCGCCACGCGCCATAACCGGTGTGATTCGAGAAGTTCACGGTGTAGACGGGAAGCACCTCCACGCCGATGCGCTGCAACGGGAAGACGGCGGCGGAGTTGCCCACGTGTCCGTAGGCGACGGCGGACTGGATCGAGAGGATCTTCATCGGAGATCATCCTGCTTTCGGGGTCGCGACCGCGGCGTTCGCGGCGGCCAGGTCGGCGACCAGACGCTCGAGCTCGGCATCGGTCAGATCGTGGACGGTGAGGCGCAGGTGCCGCGCCGCGAGATCATGCTCCAACACGAACTCGTCGCCGGGACGGGCGAGCCAGCCGCGCCGCATGAGCTGCTCCGACACCGCGCGCGCGGGCACGGGGAGCGGTACCCAGAGGCTGAGGCCGTCGCCGGCGGCGACCGGAATGCCGCGCTCGGAGAGCGCTCGGGCCGCAGCCCTGTTGCGGGCGGCGTAGTGCTGGGATGCGTCAGCGACCGCCCGAACCGCCTCACGGTCGGTCAGGAGCTCGAGCGCAAGGCGTTGCAGCAGGTGACTCACCCAGGTGGCCCCAGGATTGAGTCGCTGGGCCAGCCTCTCGGCGGTCTCGGGATCGGAAGCGACGACCGCGAGGCACATGTCGGGACCGAGGAACTTCGAGACGGAACGCACGAGGGCCCAGCGTCGGTGCTCGGGGCCGATCACGGAGTGGAGCGGCTGCGAGGACAGCAGTGAGAAGTGATCGTCCTCGATCACCAGGACGTAGGGATGATCGACCAGCAGGTCGCGCAGCGCCGCCGCACGCGCAGCGCTCAAACTCGCGCCGGTGGGGTTCTGGGCGCGCGGGGTCAACAGCACCGCGCGGACGCCCGCCTGCAGCGCCGAGCGCAGTCCTTCGACCGTCATGCCCTGCTCGTCGACGGGAACCGCAACGGGCCGGTAGCCGCCGAGACGGACGGTGTTGAGGCTCGCGAGGAAGCACGGGTCCTCCAGCGCGACGGCGTCATCGCGCGTGAGCGTCTGTGCGAGCAGGCGTTCGATCGCGTCGGAGGCGCCCCCCGTGATCGTGAGCCGCAGTGGTCGGTCATCACCGACGGCCTCGTGCATCCACGTCTGGGCCCAGGCCTCCAGTTCCCTGTCGATCACCGGCTCGCCGTACAGCACCGGGCGAGCGGCAATCCTCCCCAGGGCCTCACGCAGATCCGGGAGGCGCCGCGGATCGGGGTTGCCCGCCGCGAGGTCGCGCAACACCGTGCCCTGGGCGAAACCCTCCTGAGCGACGGGAGTGTGCACGGCGACGCGTGTTCCGGCGCGGCCGCGCGCCTCGACGAGTCCCGCCTGCGTGAGGAGCCGGTAGGCCGCGACGATCGTGTTGCGATTGACGCCGAGGTCTTCCGCGAGGGCACGCACCGGCGGCAAGAGGTCGCCGGGGGCGAGCACACCGCGCTCCACGTGCTGGCGCACACTGTCGGCGATCTCGGTCGCCGTTGCACCGAGGATGCGCACACTGTGCATCGGCGGGGCATCGGTCACGCGACAAGTCTATGTGACAGGTCATGCTATGTTTTGGCCTATGTCAAATGATCGCGCCGTCGACACCGAGTCCTCCTCCGCCACCACCGGGTCTACGCGGGTCAAGCGCGGCCTCGCCGAGATGCTCAAGGGCGGCGTGATCATGGACGTCGTCACGCCCGAGCAGGCCCGCATCGCCGAGGACGCGGGGGCCGTCGCGGTGATGGCGCTCGAACGGGTGCCGGCGGACATTCGTGCCCAGGGCGGCGTGTCGCGGATGAGCGACCCCGACATGATCGACGGGATCATCGAGGCCGTGTCCATTCCGGTCATGGCCAAGGCTCGCATCGGGCACTTCGTCGAGGCACAGGTGCTGCAAGAGCTGGGCGTCGACTACATCGACGAGTCCGAGGTGCTCTCGCCCGCCGACTACGTGCATCACATCGACAAGTGGGGGTTCACGGTGCCGTTCGTCTGCGGCGCCACGAACCTCGGCGAGGCGCTCCGTCGCATCACCGAGGGCGCGGCGATGATCCGGTCGAAGGGCGAAGCCGGCACGGGTGACGTCTCGGAGGCCATGAAGCACATCCGCACGATCCGCTCCGAGATCGCGGCGCTGCACGCGCTCTCCCGCGACGAGCTGTACGTGGCGGCGAAGGAGCTGCAGGCCCCGTACGAGCTCGTTGCCGAGGTCGCCGCGACCGGAGCGTTGCCGGTGGTCCTCTTCGTCGCCGGGGGAGTGGCGACTCCGGCCGACGCCGCCATGATGATGCAGATGGGGGCGGACGGCGTGTTCGTGGGCTCGGGGATCTTCAAGAGCGGCGATCCGGCCAAGCGCGCCGCGGCGATCGTGAAGGCGACGACGTTCGCCGACGACCCGCGCGTGATCGCCGAGGTATCGCGCGGTCTCGGGGAGGCGATGGTGGGCATCAACGTCTCCGATCTGCCGGCACCTCACCGGCTCGCCGAACGTGGCTGGTAGCCCGCGCGTCGGAGTGCTCGCCCTGCAGGGCGACGTCCGTGAACACGTCCGGGTGCTCGAGCACCTGGGAGCCGTCGCGGTCCCGGTGCGACGCCCCGAGGAGCTGGCGTCCGTCTCGGGCCTCGTGCTCCCCGGCGGCGAATCGACCGTGATCGACAAGCTCGCGCGCTCGTTCGGTCTCCATGAGGCGATCCGACAGGCCATCGCCGCCGGGCTTCCGACCTACGGCACCTGCGCAGGCCTCATCCTGCTCGCCGACCGGATCGTGGATGCCGCCGCCGGTCAGCAGAGCTTCGGCGGCCTGGACGTCACGGTGCGGCGCAACGCCTTCGGCAGTCAGCTCGACTCCTTCGAGACCGAGCTCGCGATCTCCGGGTGGAAAGCCCCTCCCGTACGGGCCGTGTTCATCCGCGCCCCGATCGTGGTCGAGGCCGGCGAGGCCGTCCAGATCCTCGCAACGATCGAGGACGGGCGGATCGTCGCGGTACGGCAGGGATCGGTCCTCGGCACGTCGTTTCACCCCGAGGTCACGGGAGACGTGCGCTTCCACCGATTGCTGCTCGATCTGATCGAGGAACGCGCCGCCGCCTGATCGAGCAACGCGCCGCCGCGCACGACGCCGTCCACGCGCACCAGTAAACTGGTCGATATGTCCGGACACTCCAAATGGGCAACGACCAAGCACAAGAAGGCCGTCATCGATGCGCGCCGTGCCAAGTCGTGGGCCAAGCTCATCAAGAACATCGAAGTCGCCGCCAAGCTCGGCGGCCCGGACCTCCAGGGAAACCCCACGCTCTTCGACGCGGTCCTCAAGGCCAAGAAGACCTCGGTCCCCAAGGACAACATCGATCGCGCCATCAAGCGCGGCGCCGGCATCGGCGGCGAGTCGGTGGAGTACTCCTCGATCATGTATGAGGGCTACGGCCCCAACGGCGTCGCCCTCATGATCGAGTGTCTGACCGATAACAAGAACCGCGCGGCCGCCGAAGTGCGCACCGCCCTGAGCCGAAACGGCGGGACGCTGGCCGATCCCGGATCGGTCGCGTACAACTTCACCCGCAAGGGCGTCATCGTGGTCTCGGAGGAAGGCACCAGCGAGGATGACGTCATGATGGCCGCGCTGGAAGCGGGCGCCGAGGAAGTCGAGCCGCACGCGCAGGGATTCGAGGTCATCACCGAGGCCTCCGACCTCGTGGCCGTCCGCTCCGCCCTCGCGGATGCGGGGATCGAGTACGAGTCGGCCGACGTCGAGTTCGTTCCGAACCTCAAGGTCGAGATCGACGCCGATACGGCGCGCAAGATCTTCCGCCTCATCGACGCGCTCGAGGACAGCGACGACGTCCAGAACGTCTTCAGCAACTTCGACCTGAGCGCCGAAGTGCAGGCCGAACTCGAGTCGGACGACTGACGGGCGCGCCTGACGCTCTCCCGCCGCGGCGAAACGTAGCGTGAGCGCCATGGCTGCAACGCTCCGCGTCCTCGGGATCGACCCCGGGCTCACCCGATGTGGGGTCGGAGTGGTCGACGTGCGCCGGGACCGTTCTGCCTCGCTCGTGCACATCGGGGTGGTGCGCAGCGATCCCGAAGCACCGATCCACGAACGCCTCGCGACGATCGCGGCCGGCCTGCGTGAGGTCCTGGATGCACACGCCCCGGACGTCGTGGCCGTGGAGCGCGTGTTCGCACAGCAGAACCGGCAGACGGTCATGGGCACCGCTCAAGCGAGCGGCGTGGCGCTCCTGATCGCGGGGGAACGCGGGCTTCCCGCCGCGACCCACACACCCTCGGAGGTGAAGGCGGCGATCACCGGCTACGGCTCGGCCGATAAGCGACAGGTGCAGACGATGGTCGCTCGCGTCCTCCGCCTCGAGACGCTTCCGCAGCCCGCCGACGCCGCCGACGCCCTCGCGATCGCGCTGTGCCACGCGTGGCGCCGAGGAGGCGACGCGGTGCCGGCACAGAACGGCCTCACTCCCGCGCAGCGGGCATGGGCGGACGCGGAGCGCCTCGCCCGCCGCTGACCGCGTGTCGATCGAACATAGATGCGAACGCTCACCTAGGCTCGGAGCATGATCTCTTCGCTGCGCGGGCGCGCGCTCCTCGTGGAGTCCGAGAGCGTCGTGGTGGACGTCGGCGGTGTCGGCTTCTCGGTGGCAGTGACCCCGCAGCTCGCGCGCGAGTTCCATGTCGGCGACGAGGTCACCTTGCACACATCGCTCATCGTGCGCGAAGACGCGCTGTCGCTGTACGGCTTCTCCGATCGCGAGGAGCTCACCGTGTTCACCCAACTCCTCGGCGTGTCGGGCGTGGGGCCCAAGTCGGCTCTCGGAGTCCTCTCCGCGCTGACGGTCGCCCAGATCGCCGACGCCGTCGCGGCCGAGGACGACGCGCCGTTCCGACGCGTGTCGGGGATCGGCCCCAAGACGGCGAAGCTCATCGTCGTGCAGTTGGCGGGCAAGCTCACCGTGACCTCGACCGCGCCGGCGAGCGGCCGCGCGGGGGGTGCACGCGGCCCGGAGATCACCGGGCAGGTGGTGGCCGCGCTCGTCGCCCTGGGCTGGAACGAACGCGTGTCCACCGAAGCCGTCACGGCGGTCTCCGCCGATGCCGACGCCAGCGCGCTCGGATCGGTGTCGGGACTCCTCAAGCTCGCCCTGGCTCACCTGGGTCCCGCGCGGCAGGAGACGGGTCGTGGCTGAACCGCGCGATCCCGGCCAGGCCGAGGACGAGACGGAGCTCGCCGTCGAGGGCGCCCTGCGTCCCATGTCGCTGCAGGAGTTCGTCGGACAGCAGAAGGTGCGCGGGCAGCTCCAGCTGCTGCTCGACGCGGCACGCATCCAGCAGCGACCTCCGGACCACATCCTGCTGTCGGGCCCTCCCGGCCTCGGCAAGACGACGCTCGCGATGATCGTCGCTCACGAGAGCGAACGACCTCTGCGGATGTCCAGCGGTCCCGCCATCCAGCACGCCGGCGACCTCGCGGCGCTGCTGTCGAGCCTGGTTCCGGGCGAAGTGCTCTTCATCGACGAGATCCACCGCATGGCGCGCTCGGCCGAGGAGATGCTCTACCTCGCCATGGAGGACTTCCGCATCGACATCATGGTCGGCAAGGGCGCCGGGGCGACGAGCATCCCGCTCGATCTCGCCCCCTTCACCCTGGTGGGAGCGACGACGCGATCGGGCCTCCTCCCGAATCCCCTGCGCGACCGCTTCGGCTTCACCGCTCACCTGGAGTACTACGAACCGGAAGAGCTGGAGCGAGTGATCGCGCGCTCAGCGGGCATGCTCGCCGTCGACGTGCCTGCCCCGGCTCGGGAGGAGATCGCGCGTCGATCGCGCGGCACCCCCCGCATCGCCAACCGTCTGCTGCGCCGCGTGCGCGACTTCGTCATCGTCCATGGCGACGAAGACGGCAGTGCGTCCGAGAGCGACGTGTCTGCGGCGCTCGACCTCTACGACGTCGACGCGATCGGCTTGGACCGCCTCGACCGCGCGGTGCTGGACGCGGTCATCCGTCGCTTCCGCGGCGGTCCCGTCGGCCTCAACACCCTCGCCGTCACCGTGGGGGAGGAAGCGGAGACGATCGAGTCCGTCGTCGAGCCCTATCTCGTGCGCATCGGCTTCCTCGGACGCACCCCGCGAGGCCGCGTCGCGACGCCGGAAGCGTACGCACATCTGCGAATTCCGCGGTCCGACGAGGCGCTGAGATTCGATGACCTATAATCACTGAAGGCTCAGGCCGCCGATTTCCCCTGTCGCGATTCGCGACGAGCACCCGCGAAAGGCGCACTCACCTTCATGTTCTTTGCCTCGACCCAGACCCCGCCCGCACAGCAGCAGCTCGGTCCGGTGGAGTCGTTCTTCGCCCAGTACGGCCTGCTCCTCCTGCTGCTCGCGCTCATCGTGTTCATGTTCTGGAGCTCGCGTCGTCGGGCGCAGCGCATGAAGGTCGAGCAGGAGAAGAAGCAGCAGGCGATGGTGCCCGGCGTCAAGGTGCTCCTGCAGGGCGGGTTGTATGGCACGCTCGTGTCGTTCGACGCCGAAGACCTCTCCCTTCCGGCGGTCGTGGAGATCGCGCCCGGCGTTCCGATCGAGGTGCACAGCCAGGCCGTGCTCCGCGTCGTCGAGCCCGAGGAGCCGACCCTCACGGAAGACGACTTCATCGAGAGCGATTCCGATCAGGCGGCCGTCGACCCGGAACCGGGTCTGACCTCCGGCGCCGCTGACGCCCAGCCCGACGCGGACGACAAGCCCAAGGGCTGATCGCTCCTCCTCCGTCGTCCATCCCGAAGGACCTTCCGTGGCCGCTCCCACTCCCGTCAGACATGCCTGGCGCGCCCTGACCAGCCTCCTGGTCCTCACTGCGCTCCTGTTCGGCATCAACGCCCTCGGCGTGTTCGCCTTCACCGACGCGGAAGGCAACCCGGCCAGTTCCTGGGCGCCCGAGCTCGCGCTGGATCTCCAGGGAGGAACGCAGATCATCCTGGCGGCGAAGACGCCCGACGGCGCCCCGCCTTCGGCGGAGCAGATGGACCAGGCCGCCTCGATCATCCGTCAGCGCGTGGACGCCTCCGGCGTCGGCGAGGCCGACATCACGACGCAGGCCGGCAACCAGATCGTCGTGCAGGTGCCGGGTCCCGCCGACGAGGAGACGCGCAACCGCATCCAGTCGTCGGCGCAGCTCCAGCTGCGCGCCGTGCTCTTCACCGGCAACCCCGCGACCTCGTTCGTCGGTGAGGACGGCAAGGAGACGCCCTACCCGAGCCCCGCCGCGACGCTGAACGCGACCCCGACCGCCGCACCCACCAACGGCAGCGACCCGAGCTGGATCACCGACGAACTGCAGGCGAAGTTCCTCGCCTACAACTGTGAGGACCCCGCGAACGACCCCGCCAACGAGCCGGCCGACCAGCCGCTGATCACCTGTGACGACACGCGGACGGCGAAGTACATCCTGGGTCCCGTGGAGCTCGACGGCTCGTCGATCTCCGATGCCACCAACGGCCTCAACACGCAGAACAATCAGTGGGCCGTCAACATCGTGTTCGACGCCAAGGGCACCGAGGTCTTCGGCAAGATCAGCCAGCGCCTGTTCGGCGAGACGGCGCCCCGCAACCAGTTCGCGTTCGTGCTGGATGGCAGCGTGCTGTCGGCCCCGTCGATGAACGCCGTGATCCTCGACGGCAAGCCGCAGATCACCGGCAACTTCACGCAGGAGACGTCGAAGACTCTCGCCGACCAGCTCAAGTACGGTGCACTGCCGCTGAGTTTCGAGGTGCAGAGCTCCAACTCCATCTCCGCCACGCTCGGCTCCCAGCAGTTGCAGATCGGTCTGATCGCCGGTCTCATCGGTCTTGCGCTCGTCGCGATCTACTCGCTCGTGGTCTATCGCGCGCTGGGGTTCGTCATCATCGCGTCGCTCGCCGTGATGGGTGTCCTGACCTACATCACGCTGTGCATCCTCGCGTGGCGCATGGGCTTCCGCCTGTCGCTCGCCGGTGTCGCGGGCCTCATCGTGACGATCGGCTTCACCGCCGACTCGTTCATCGTCTACTTCGAACGCATCCGAGACGAGCTCCGTGACGGGAAGTCGATCACGGGAGCCGTCGAGGACGGCTGGGGCCGCGCCAAGCGCACGATCTACATCTCGAAGTCGATCAACATCCTCGCGGCGGTGGTGCTCTACATCCTCGCGGACGCGACCGTGAAGGGATTCGCCTTCACGCTCGGCCTCACGACCCTGATCGACATCCTGATCTTCATCTGGTTCACCCACCCGGTGTTGCAGCTCCTCGCACGCACCCGCTTCTTCGGCGGCGGACACCGCCTGTCGGGGCTCGACCCGGAGGCGCTCGGAGCGGTCTATCGCGGCCGCGCGCAGTTCCGCTCTCCCGTGGAGGCCGGCGGCCGCAATGCCGCTCAGCGTCGGGCGTCGCGGTCACGCGGCGAAGCGGAACGTCGTCAGACCATCGCCGAGCGCAAGCTCGCCCAGCAGTCCGCGGATAGCCGCTCCACGACGGAGGGAGACGACTGATGCGCTCCATGAACGAATTCGGTAACGACCTCTACACGGGGAAGACCTCTTTCCCCTTCGTCGGCCGGCGTCGGCTGTGGTTCATCATCGCCGCCGTGCTCGTCATCGGGGCCGCGCTCGTGCCGGTCTTCCGGCCGATCCAGTTCTCGATCGAGTTCACCGGCGGATCGCAGTTCACGGTCAGCGGCGTGACCGCTCCCGACCAGACCCTCGCGACAACCGCCGTGCAGTCGGTCGTCCCCGGGTCGACGACCAAGGTGACCACGATCGGTGATGACGCCGTCCGGGTGCAGACCGACCAGATGACCGACGCCGAGACGCGTGAGGTCACCACGGCACTGGCGGAGGCGTACGACGTCGCCGAGTCCAAGGTGAGCTCCTCGTTCATCGGCCCCAGCTGGGGACAGGACGTCACCCGTCAGTCGCTGTGGGGACTCGCGATCTTCCTCGCCCTCACCTTCCTCATCCTCGCCATCTACTTCCGCACGTGGAAGATGTCGGTCGCCGCGATCATCGGACTCGTCGACGTCCTCGTCATCACGGTCGGCGTCTACGCGGTGTTCGGATTCGAGATCTCGCCGGCGGCGGTGATCGGGTTCCTCACGATCCTGTCCTATTCGCTTTACGACACCACCGTCGTGTTCGACAAGGTCCGGGAGAACACCCGCGAGGACGGCGAGAAGTCGGGACGCACCTTCGGCGAATCGGTCAACCTCGCGGTCAACCAGACGCTGGTCCGCTCCATCAACACGACCGTCGTGGCAGCTCTCCCCACGGGGGCGATCCTGTTCATCGGCGCGCTGTGGCTCGGAGCACAGACCCTCACCGACATCTCGCTGTCGATCTTCGTCGGAACCATCGTGGCGGCCTACTCGACGCTCTTCGTCGCGGCTCCTCTGTTCTCGCTCATGCGAGAGAACGAGCCCGACATCAAGGAGCGCGACGCCCGCGTCCTCGCGGCCCGCGAGAAGGCTCTCGCGACGGCCTGACCCGCTTCTCACGAGCGTAAGATGAGTGGATTCTGAAGCGGTGGAGGTGACCCGATGACCGAGACCGTCCCGTCGTCGGCGCAGAATCCTCCTCAGAGTTCGCTCCGCCGGCTCGTCCCGCGGCTGTTCTCGCGCGCGCCGTCGCGCAACGGGGTCGAGCAGCTCATCCGCACGGTGCGGACGCATCACCCCAAGGGTGACCTCGCGATCATCGAGCGCGCGTATCAGGTGGCCGCCGCCGCCCACTCCTCACAGAAGCGCCAGAGCGGCGAGCCCTACATCACGCACCCGCTGGCCGTCGCGCAGATCCTCGCCGACCTCGGCCTCGGCCCACGCGCGATCGCGGCCGCTCTGCTCCACGACACCGTCGAAGACACCGACTACGGACTCGATCGGCTCCGCGCCGAGTTCGGCGATGAGGTCGCCATGCTCGTCGACGGCGTCACGAAGCTCGACAAGGTCAAATACGGCGACGCCGCACAGGCCGAGACCGTCCGCAAGATGATCGTCGCGATGTCCAAGGACATCCGGGTGCTCCTGATCAAGCTCGCCGACCGCCTGCACAACGCGCGGACGTGGGGCTTCGTCCCGCCCGAGAAGGCGGCCAAGAAGGCGACGGAGACCCTCGAGATCTACGCACCGCTGGCACACCGGCTCGGCATCCAGGCGATCAAGAGCGAGCTCGAGGATCTCTCTTTCGCCGTCCTGCACCCCAAGCTCTATGTCGAGATCGACAGCCTCGTCAAGCAACGCACGCCGCAGCGCGAGCAGTATGTGCAGACGGTGATCGATGCGGTCGAGGCGGATCTGCGCGATCTGCGCATTCGTGGCCGGATCATGGGTCGGCCGAAGCAGCTCTACTCCGTGTACCAGAAGATGGTCGTGCGCGGCCGGGAGTTCGACGACATCTACGACCTCATCGGCATCCGCGTGCTCGTGGGCACCGTGCGGGACTGCTATGCGGTGCTGGGCGCGATCCACGCCCGGTGGACACCCCTTCCGGGTCGGTTCAAGGACTACATCGCCACACCGAAGTTCAACCTGTACCAATCGCTGCACACGACCGTGATCGGGCCGGGAGGACGCACGGTCGAGATCCAGATCCGCACGAATGAGATGCACCAGCAGGCGGAGTACGGAGTCGCGGCGCACTGGAAGTACAAGGAACGCGTCAACGGCGGCAAGACGGGCGAAAAGGCCCTCGACACCGACATGGCGTGGCTCGCACATATCTCGGACTGGCAGGCCGAGACCGCCGACCCGGGCGAGTTCCTCGACTCGCTCCGCTTCGAGATCGGTGCGAAGGAGGTCTACGTCTTCACCCCGAAGGGCCGGGTGATCGGGCTTCCCGCCGGCGGCACGCCCGTCGACTTCGCGTACGCGGTGCACACCGAAGTGGGGCACCGCACGATGGGCGCCAAGGTCAACGGACGGCTCGTGCCTCTCGAGTCCGAGCTCCACTCGGGGGATGTCGTCGAGGTCTTCACGTCGAAGAACCCGGACGCCGGTCCCAGTCAGGACTGGCTGGGCTTCGTCAAATCCACACGCGCGCGCAGCAAGATCCGCGGATGGTTCACCAAGGAGCGGCGCGAGGAGGCCGTCGACCAGGGCAAGGACGCCATCGCGCGCGCGATGCGCCGCCAGAACCTGCCGCTGCAGCGGCTGATGAGCCAGGACTCGTTCACCGAGGTCGCCCATCAGCTCCGCTACGAGGACGTGACCGCCCTGTATGCGGCCGTCGGCGAGGGACACGTCTCGACGCAATCGGTGATCGAGAAGGTCACCGCGCTCGTCGGCGCGCAAGAGGACACCTCCACGGGACCGATCGACCTCCCTCCCGTCGGACGTTCCCGCGCCCCGCGAGGAGGCGACTCGGGCGTTCTCGTGCGAGGAGCGCCCGACATCCTCGTCAAGCTCGCAAAGTGCTGCACTCCCGTTCCCGGTGACGACATCGTCGGGTTCGTGACCCGGGGGAGCGGTGTATCGGTCCACCGCGCCGACTGCACGAACGTGCGCTCGCTCAAGGACGATCCCGAGCGGATGATCGAGGTGTCCTGGGCGCCCACGACCAAGAGCGTCTTCCTCGTCCACATCCAGGTCGAGGCGCTGGACCGTTCCGGGCTGCTGAGCGACATCACCCGGGTTCTCAGCGAGCACCACGTGAACATCCTCTCGGCGTCGGTGCAGACCAACAACGATCGCCTCGCGCTCAGCCGCTATGTCTTCGAGATGGGCGACATCGTGCATCTCGACCGCGTGCTCAACGCGGTGCGCCGGATCGACGCCGTCTACGACGTCTATCGCGTCACCTCGTCCTGAGCTCCCACTCCCGCAGGAACGCCACCGCCGCTCGCTTGTGGGGCAGTGGCGCTGCCTGGGCGCTCCACCGAAGGGCGGCTGCCGCGAGTGTCGCATCGTTGCGCAGCAGCGTCTCGACCGTGGCGGGGCTGGCACCGTCGCGGAAGACACGGTCGCGAAGAAGGTCGACCACCGTGCGCACCGGGGTGCTCACCACGACGCCGGCCATCGCTCTCCCGTCGGCGGCGGGAAGGCGGACATCGCGGTAGCGGACGCGCGCGTCGAGGATGTGGTGAGGACGCGTCGGCGCGTAACGCTGGAGACTGTGCCGTTTCGGCGGATCTTCCAAAGCCCCGTAGACCCATGCTGCCGACTCGTGAGTGAAAGCGAGTTTGTCACCGCCGAGGTCGCGGAGCGATCCCGCCCGGATCTCCGCCGTCTCCACCGCGTCGGCTGGCATGTAGGCCTCTCCGACCTCGACGACATCGCCGTCGAGTCGCGCCGACATCAGCTCGGCATGGGTGAGGCGATCTCCGGCGTAGTAGAGGAAGGGGGACGTCACCCCTCGACTCTCTCGCACGCGAGACACCGGAAGCGTTGCCGTGACGCGGATTGTGGACAGCGCTTCGGGTGCGATGCCCGGGGAGGGTCAGCCGCCGAGCGCCCGCAACCACGCCTTCCGCGCCTCGAGCGCTTCCTCGGCCTGGGCGATCTTGCGCTTGTCCTTCGAGGCCACGGCGGCGGCGAGCTCCTCCTCGAGCTTGGCGATCGCGTCGTGCAGCTGCTGCGTCATGTCGTTCTGACGCGCCTTGGTCTCGGGGTTGTTGCTCTTCCAGTCCGCATCCTCGCGAGCCTTCACCGACTGCTCGATCTTGCGCAGGTCGTCATCGAGGCTCCGCTCGGCCTCGCGCGGGAAGATGCGGCCGATCTCGTCCCAGCGCCGCTGGACGCCCGTGAGCAGAGCCCGCGCCTTGGCGGTGTCCTTCTCCTTGGGGATGTCCGCGGCCTCGGCCAGAAGCTGCTTCTTGGCCTCGATCTTCTCCCGCGACGCCTCGGCGTCAGCTTCCTCGCGCTCGGCACGAGCCGCGTACAACGCGTCGCCGGCGGCCTTGAAGCGTGCCCAGAGGGCATCGTCCGCCTTCTTGCCGGCCCGACCGGCACGCTTCCACTGATCGAGGAGCCCACGATAGGCGACGATGCCGTCTTCGCCCTGCGGAGCGAGAGCCTCGGCGCGCTCCACGAGCGCGGCCTTGGCGTCACGGGCCGATTTGTGGGTCTCGTCGAGGGCGGCGTAGAACTCGCGGCGGTTCTTGTCGACGATCGCACGAGCGTCACGGAAACGCTTCCAGAGCTGCTGCCCGACCGACTTCGGGAGGCGCGGTCCCGTGCTCTGGTGGGACTGCCACTGCTCGAACAGGGCCGTGACGTCTGCGGTGGTCTGCTTCCACTGGATCGAGCGCGGATCGCGGGCCGCGATCGCCTCCATCTGCTCGACGAGTGCCGTGCGTTCGGCGATGGCCGCATCCACCGCCTCGCGATGCGCCTGCGCCTCTTCGGCCGAGGCTTCGCTCAGTGCGCCGTCGAGCGCGTCGAGTCGCGCCTCGAGCGCCGCCAGGTCTCCGACCGCAGCGGCACCGACGACCCGCTCCCGAACCGCCTGGAGGGTCGATCGCAGATCCGACGCCGACGCGCCGCCGCGACGGTGGCGGACCTCCAGCAACGTCACTTCACCGGCCAGGTCGACGTACTTGCGCTCGAAGTACGCAAGCGCCTCGGCGGGGGTGCCGTCGGGGTACTGCCCGACGACGCGCCAGTCTTCGCCTTCGCGCACCGAAACCGTTCCGTCCTCATCGACGCGGCCCCAGGTCTCGCTCGGGGCCGCAGACGCAGCCGGCCGTGCGGCTCCTGCCGGAGGCCGCGGGACCGGGATGGTGGCGGGGGTCGGGATGGGAGCGGACGACTGCTCGAGCGGGGTGTCGTTCGATGCGGAGTCAGGGGAAGCGGAAGTCACGGGTAGCACCTCGTCGCGGCTCACGCCGCCTGGGGGTTCGGTCGGCTGCCAGCCTATACGGCAGCCGTCAGGGAGTGGGAGTGGGCGTCGGGCTGTCGGTGGGCGTCGGGCTGTCCGTCGGCGACGGCGCGGGAGTGGTGGGCGTCGGCGTGGAGGTCGGCGCGGGTTCGGGCTGGCCGGGGCCCAGCGTGTAGTACGCGACCTGACCACCGATCACGGCGAGGATGAGCGCGCCGCCCACGACCCCGGCCCACAGGTTGTCGCGACGGCGACGCCGGACGATCGAGGCCTGGAACTCCTGGCGCGCCTGGTAGAGACGCGCGCGCTCACGTGCGGCGCGCGCGTCGCGCGCACCCTTCTTTCCCGACCCCAGAGCCACAGGACCTCCCTCGATTCCCGGACGCCCGGGGCAGGGAAAGCCTACGGGGAGCCTGCCGCGGCCGACAAACGCGGCCGGCGTCGGTGACCGCGGCTAGCCTGGACCGGTGACCACCCCCAGCGCCCTGTTCTCGGGGCAGACACCCCTGGCTGTGCGCATGCGGCCCGTGTCACTGGACGAAGTGGCAGGTCAAGCCCACCTCCTGCGTCCCGGTTCCCCCCTCGTCGCCCTCGCCGACGGGGGAGCGACCCCGCGTTCCGCCGTCTCGGTCATCCTCTGGGGGCCGCCCGGCACCGGCAAGACGACACTCGCGCAGGCCATCGCCCGGACGTCAGGACGCCGCTTCGTCGAACTGTCGGCCGTCACCGCCGGAGTCCGCGATGTGCGCGAGGTCATGCAGGAGGCGATGACGCAGCGCGACCTCTATGGCGCCTCGACGATCCTCTTCCTCGATGAGATCCACCGCTTCACGAAGGCCCAGCAAGACGCGCTGCTTCCCGGTGTGGAGAACGGTTGGGTGATCCTCATCGCGGCGACGACGGAGAATCCGTCGTTCTCGGTGATCTCGCCACTGCTCTCCCGGTCGTTGCTGCTGACGCTCCAGCCCCTGACCGAAGCCGACCTCGGCGAGCTCATCGACCGCGCCGTGATCGATCCGCGCGGCCTCGCGGGCGCCGTCACACTCTCGCCCGAAGCCCGCGATGCCCTCGTGCATCTCGCGTCCGGCGACGCGCGGCGCGCATTGACGTCGCTCGAGGCCGCAGCGGCCATGGTGGCTCCCGCAGCCGATGCCGACGACGCCCCCGACGCGGCGGAGGAGCCTCCCCTCATCACTGCCGACCACGTCGCGCAGGCCGTCGACCGCGCCCTCTTGCGGTACGACAAGCAGGGCGACGAGCATTACGACGTCATCAGCGCGTTCATCAAGTCCATCCGCGGGTCCGACGTCGACGCGGCGATGCACTATCTCGCCCGCATGATCGAGGCGGGGGAGGATCCGCGATTCATCGCGCGTCGCCTGGTGATCTCCGCCGCCGAGGACATCGGGCTCGCCGACCCGCAGGCGCTGCAGATCGCCGTCGCCGCCGCCGATGCCGTCGCTTTCATCGGGATGCCGGAAGGACGCATCCCGCTCGCCGAGGCGACGGCGTACCTCGCGACCACCGCGAAATCCAACGCCGCGTACACGGCGATCGACCGTGCGATCGCGGATGTCCGCGCGGGCGGTTTCGGGCGGGTCCCCCCTCATCTGCGCGACGCCCACTATCCGGGCGCCAAGAGGCTGGGGCATGGCAAGGGCTATGTCTACCCGCACGATCTCGAGGTGGGGGTCGCAACGCAGCAGTATCTCCCCGACGAACTGCGCGACCGTCAGTACTACCGTCCCTCGGGGCGCGGTCTGGAGCGCGACATCGCCGCACGGCTCGAGAAGATCCGCAAGATCTTGGGGGACTGACGAAGCCGATGAATGGGGAACGGGTGCCCGAGACGTGGGAAGAACGGATCGGCGCGTTCTGGCGCGACGCCGAGGGACACGATGCGGCGCGGCTGTGGACTCGCCTCGAGGCGATCCTCGTCGAACGCGTCTCCTCGGATCCGGATGCGCTTTTCGAGCGCGCATCGCTGCATGACTACCTGGGCGAGGAAGAACGCGCCGTCCCGCTCTACCGGGCAGCGCTGGCCGGAGGCCTTGCCGGCAGCGCCCGCACCGAGGCGCGGATCCAGCTCGCCAGCTCGCTGCGCAATGTCGGCGAGCCGTCCGCCGCTCTGAGCGTGCTGCGAGACGTCGAGACCGATGACCCGCTGGCCGATGCGGCCGCCGCTTTCCGCTCGCTCGCTCTGTACGACGACGGCAAACCGGCCGAGGCCCTGCGCGTCGCATTGCGCGCACTCGCTCCGCACCTTCCCGCCTACACCCGGGCGGTCGAGGCGTATGCGGGCGAGCTCCGACAGGCCGAGCGCATCCGCAGCATCGTCGTCGGCCTGCTCGTGCACGACGGGCATGTCCTGGCTGAGGAGTACCCGCCCACCGCGCACCACTCGGGGTTCCTTCGAATGCCGGGAGGAGGCATCGAGATCGGAGAGCGGGCCGCCGAGGCCATCCGCAGGGAGTTCTTCGAGGAACTCGGGGTCACCCTCGACGGCGCCACTCTCCGAGCGGTGACGGAGAACATCTTCGATGCGCACGGACGGCGTGGGCACGAGATCGTCCACGTGTTCGAGGTGGCCTCACGAGCTCTGGAGCGACTCCCGATCGGCGAGCGGCTCCCCGTCCAGGACAGCGACACGTTCGTGGCGTGGCACTCGGTCGCGGACCTGCAGCGGGGAAGCCAGCCCGTGTACCCCGACGGCGTGCTCGACCTCCTCACGTGACGCCCGAGGCCACCTGCTCCGCGTCGCCGGGAGCCCGCACGCGGCCAAGACGGCACCTCTGATAGACTTGACCGGCTCGAAACCGGGTTTTCGGGCATCTCCCTCTTCCGACACAGACCGTCTGGCGTGCTCCGGCGTGCAGTCCAGATCGGGCGAAGAGCGGGGGATACGTCCGTGAGTCGTGAGAGACACGACCACGTCATCGGAAGGATCACTTCGTGGCTACGAAGTCCCAGGACCGCCGCAAGGTCCGCCTGTCGCGCGCACTCGGTGTCGCGCTCACCCCCAAGGCCGCCCGCTACCTCGAGAAGCGCCCGTACGCGCCCGGCGAGCACGGCCGCACCAAGCGCAAGGCCGACAGCGACTACGCGGTCCGTCTTCGCGAGAAGCAGCGCCTGCGCGAGCAGTACGGCATCCGTGAGAAGCAGCTGCGCATCCAGTTCGAAGAGGCCCGCCGCAAGGACGGCCTGACCGGTGAGAACCTCGTCGAGCAGCTCGAGATGCGTCTGGACGCCCTCGTCCTCCGCGCCGGTTTCGCCCGCACCACCGCGCAGGCCCGCCAGCTCGTCGTGCACCGCCACATCCTCGTCGACGGCCAGCTCGTCGACCGTCCCTCGTTCCGCGTGAAGCCGGGCCAGCTCATCCACGTCAAGCCGAAGAGCGAAGCGCTCGAGCCCTTCCAGGTGGCAGCTGCCGGCGGTCACGCCGAGGTCCTGCCCCCCGTTCCGGGCTACCTCGAGGTCGAGCTCGACAAGCTCCAGGCACGTCTCGTGCGTCGCCCGAAGCGCGCTGAGGTCCCCGTGACCTGTGACGTCCAGCTCGTCGTCGAGTACTACGCCGCTCGCTGAGTCGGTGACGATCGCGCGAAGGGCGCCGGGGAGACCCGGCGCCCTTCGTCGTTTGCACCTAACATGGAACGCATGAAGAACGCGTTCTGGTTCGTGCTCGGGATCGCCGGCGGGTTCGTCGCTGCCCACCTGGTGAACAAGGATCCGCGCGGGCACGAGGTCCTCGCCGAGGTCGACGCGCGTATCTCCGAGTTCACCGAGCGGATCGGCGATGCCTACCGCGCGCAGGAGGCGAAGATGGAGGGCCTGGTCGCCGATGCGAAGACGGCCGCCAGCGACGCCCTCGACTCCGCGAAGGACGCCGTCGCCGACGCGGCCCACGCCGTCGCCGACGCCGCAGAAGACGGCGCTGCCCGTCTCACCGACTGAGGCCCCACCCGCTCTGCCCGCACGGGCACGACGCACCCGCATGCTTTCCCGAGGACACACCCCTGATGAAGACCGCTGAGATCGCCCGGCGCTACCTCGACTACTTCGAGAAGAACGGCCACACCATCCTCCCGTCGGCCTCACTGGTCACCGACGATCCCGCACTGCTGTTCACGGTGGCCGGCATGGTGCCCTTCATTCCCTACCTGAGCGGCGACGTGCCCTCGCCGTACTCCCGTGTCGCCGACAACCAGAAGTGCATCCGTACCCTCGACATCGACGAGGTCGGCAAGACTCCTCGCCACGGAACGTTCTTCCAGATGCTCGGCAATTGGTCGTTCGGTGACTACTTCAAAGAGGGAGCGATCCGCTTCGCGTGGGAGCTGTTGACCACGTCCGAGGATGACGGTGGTCTGGGCTTCGATCCGGCCGACCTCTGGGTGACGGTGTACGAGGAGGACGACGAGGCCCGGGAGCTGTGGCTGAGGCTCACCGGCATCCCGGAAGAGCGGATCCAGCGTCTCGGAAAAGACTCGAACTATTGGAGCACGGGCCTTCCGGGACCGGCGGGACCGTGCTCGGAGATCTTCTTCGATCGCGGCCCGGAGTACGGCGTCGACGGCGGGCCGGCGACCGACGACGATCGGTACGTCGAGATCTGGAACCTCGTGTTCATGCAATACGAGATCACCGACGTCCGATCCAAGTACGACTTCACGATCGTCGGCGAGCTGCCCGCCAAGAACATCGACACCGGGATGGGTCTCGAGCGTGTCGCCTTCCTCAAGCAGGGCGTCGACAACATGTACGAGACCGACCAGGTGCGCCCCGTCCTCGACAAGGCCGTGGAGCTGTCGGGAAAGACGTACGGCGAGGTGCACGAGGACGACGTCCGCTTCCGGGTGGTCGCCGATCACGTGCGCTCGTCGCTCATGTTGCTGTCGGACGGCGTGACGCCCTCCAACGAAGGGCGCGGTTACATCCTCCGCCGGCTCATGCGCCGGGCGATTCGCGCGATGCGTCTGCTGGGCGTTGACGGCCCCACCTTCGCGGAGTTGTTCGCGGCCTCCCGCGACGCGATGAAGGAGGCGTACCCGGAGGTCGAAGCCGACTACGCCCGCCTGTCGCAGTACGCCCTCGCCGAGGAGGCGACGTTCCTGCGCACGCTCGCGGCGGGATCCGAACTCCTCGACGCGTCCGTCGAGGAGACTCGCCGCGCGGGCGGACGCAGCCTCAGCGGGAGCGAGGCGTTCCTCCTCCACGACACGTATGGATTCCCGATCGATCTCACGATGGAGATCGCCGAGGAGGCAGGGCTCTCGGTCGATCGCGCCGCCTTCGACTCCCTGATGCAGGAGCAGCGGGCGCGGGCCAAGGCCGACGCGCGATCGCGCAAGCGCCAGCTCGCCGACACGAGTGTGTACCGCGACTTCCGCGCGCACGGTGAGACCGTGTTCACCGGTTACAGCGACCTGGAGACACCGTCGTCGGTGCTGGGGCTGTTGGTGGACGGACAGCCGGTCACCCGCGCGACGCAGGGGCAGATCGCCGAAGTGATCCTCGCGGAGACGGCCCTCTACGCCGAGTCGGGCGGTCAGGTGGCCGACAAGGGCGTCATCGTGGGGCCCGGGTTCGAGCTCGATGTCATCGACGTCCAGAAGCCCGTGCCCGGTCTCATCAGTCACACCGTCGAAGTCGTCTCGGGAGAGGTGGGACTGGGGCAACCGGCCACCTCGGTCGTCGACGCGGTCAATCGCCGCGCCGCGCAGCAGGCGCATTCCGCGACCCACCTCGTGCACGCTGCGCTGCGCGACACGCTCGGAACGTCCGCGACACAGGCGGGCTCTCTCAACCGTGCCGGCTACATGCGATTCGACTTCTCCTGGAATCAGGCCCTGTCGGAGGCGACCAAGAGCGAGATCGAGGAGATCGCGAACAACGCCGTGCGCGACAACCTCGAGGTGACCACGCGCGTGCTGCCCCTCGACGAGGCGAAGGCCCTCGGCGCCATGGCCCTGTTCGGGGAGAAGTACGGCGAGACGGTCCGCATGGTCGACATCGGCGGGCCGTGGTCCCGCGAGCTCTGCGCCGGGACCCACGTGGGCCGCAGCGCCGAGGTAGGACTCATCAGCCTCGTCAGCGAGTCGTCCGTGGGTGCCTCCAACCGCCGGGTGGAGGCTCTCGTCGGACTCGACGCGTTCCGCGAACTCGCGGCGGAGCGTGCCATCGTCTCGCAACTGACGACGCATCTCAAGGCACCTCGGGATCAGCTTCCCGCACGCATCGCGGAGCTTCAGGCGAACCTCAAGGCGGCCGAGAAGCGCATCGCCCAGTTCGAGGCGAAGGCGCTGGGGGAGCGGGTCCCCGGGCTGGTCGAGCGTGCACAGCAGGTGGGACCGGTACGCGTCGTGGCGCACGCGATCGGAGCCGTCGGCGCCGCCGATGACCTGCGCACCCTGACCCTGCAGGTACGGGACCGGATGGGCACCGAGCCCGCGGTGGCCGCGCTGGCGGCACTGGTCGGCGACGACCGCCCCGTCGTCATCGTCGCGACCAACGACGCCGCGCGCAACGCCGGCGCGAAGGCGGGCCCTCTGGCCAAGACCGCCGCGGCCGTGCTGGGTGGCGGCGGAGGCGGACGCGACGACGTCGCCCAGGGCGGCGGACCCGACGCACACGCGCTCGCGGCCGCGCTCGAGGCGGTCGTCGCGGAGCTGAGGTCAGCGCTCGCGTGACCGGCTTCCGACGCGGGGTTCGCCTGGGCATCGATGTCGGAAAGGCGCGCGTCGGCGTGGCACGGTGCGACCCCGACGGCATGCTCGCGGTCCCGGTCGAAACGGTTCCCCGAGGCAGCTCCACGATCTCTCGGATCGTCGAACTCGCCACCGAATACGGGCCGTTGGAGATCCTGGTGGGGCTGCCGATCAGCCTGAGCAGGGGTGAGACCGCTTCCACCGCGGATGCGCGTGAAGTGGCCGGACAGATCGCGCAGGCGACGGGGGTGGCGGTGCGCCTGGTGGACGAGCGTCTCAGCACGGTGTCCGCGCATGCGGCGCTGCGCGATTCGGGTCGCACGCAGCGAAATTCTCGTAAGCTTGTCGATCAGGTCGCCGCGGTCGTCCTCCTCCAGCAGGCGATCGACGTCGAGAAGAGCACGGGCAACCCGGCCGGTGCTCTGCACAACCCCCCGGAGCCCGTCTGATGCCCGACACCCCGTCGTCCGACGATCAGTTCGCCGACCTGTTCGGCAAGCTGCCGGCTCCGCAGCGCGGAGTTCCCCCTCGTCCGGACGGCGAGACACCGTCGGCACGGCCCGCCCAGCAGCCGCTGAGCCGGCGAGCCGCGCGAGAAGCCGCACGTGGCGATGCCGAAGCCGCCGCAGCGGACAGCGCCCCGGCGGGTCTCGACGCCGCGGTGCCCGCCGCACCGGTTCCGGCCGCGGATCACGAGGCGACGCGTCCTCCCTCCGACGGTCCGGCCCAGAGCGGGGCGCGCGCCGCAACGCCCGAACCACACCGCGCGCCGGCCACGATCGACGCGCTGTTCGGCGCCGACGCGACCGCGGACGACCACGTGCACGACAAGCGTCACGCTCGCGACCGCCGCAAGGGACGCATCGCAGGATGGGTGATCCTGGGCATCGTCCTCCTTCTGGTCGGGGGCGTCGCTGCGGGCGGCTACTACGTCTGGACGACCTACGAGGACAAGATCCGCGCCTTCATGGGATGGGAAGAGCCCAAGGACTTCGAGGCCGGACAGGCCAACGGCGAAGCGGTCGTCACGATCGTCGAGGGCGACACCGGCTCCTCGATCTCCCAGACGCTGTACGAGGCCGGTGTCACCAAGACCAGCGGCGCGTTCTACGACTACCTGATCTCGAACGCCGTGGCGACGGAGTTCTACCCGGGCGCCTATCGGCTCCAGAAACAGATGACCTCCGCCGCCGCCCTCGAGGCGCTGGAGGACCCGGCCAACAAGATGGAGAACACCGCGCAGCTGCGCGAGGGGCTGACCGTCGAGCAATCGCTTCCGATCCTGGCCGACGGCACGGGCATCCCTCTGAAAGACCTGCAGAAGGCGGTCGCCAAGCCCGCCGACTACGGCGTCACGGCCGACAGTCTGGAGGGCTGGCTCTTCCCGGCGACCTACACGTTCGGCCCCGAGGCCACGGCCAAGGATGTCATCAAGACGCTCGTCGATCGCACCATCACTTCCCTCGACGGCGCCGAGGTGCCGAAGGACCGTCGCGAGGAGATCCTCACGATCGCCTCGATCATCCAGCGTGAAGCACGCTTCGAAGACGACTTCTTCAAGGTCTCGCGCGTGATCCAGAACCGTCTCGACGGCTCCAACCAAGAGACCCACGGGCTGCTCCAGATGGACTCGACCGCCCAGTACGGGTACGGCGAGATGCACGACGGGTCAGCCAGCACGAGCGCGGAGGCGCAGTACGACGACAACCCGTGGAACACCTACGTGCGCAAGGGGCTCCCGGTGGGACCGATCGCCAACCCGGGAGACCTCGCGATCGACGCCGCGATGCATCCCGCCGACGGCCCGTGGCTGTACTTCGTGACGGTCAACCTGGACACGGGGGAGACGGTCTTCACCGACACCTACCAGGAGCACCAGAAGTACGTGAAGCAGTGGCAGTCGTGGTGTGCCGAGAACCCCGACTCCGGCTGCTGACGGATGTCCGGCCACGTCCTGGAGGTGTGGGGAGACCCCATCGCCCACAGTCTCTCTCCGTCTGTGCACACCGCCGCGTACGCCCACTTGGGCTGGGACTGGACGTACGGTCGCCGGCGCGTCGGTGAGGACCGGTTCGCCGCCGAACTGGCGGGGCTCGACGAGCGTTACCGGGGCCTGTCGTGCACCATGCCGCTCAAGTCGGTCGCGTTCGCGGCGGCCGAGTCCCGCGATGACCGCTCCGAGCTGACCGGAGCCGTCAACACCCTGCTTCTCACAGAGGGTCGTCGACGCGGATACAACACCGACGTCGGAGGCATCGTCCGGGCTCTCTCCGAGCACGGGATCACCGGCGTGGAGCGGGCTCGCATCCTCGGGGCCGGGGCGACGGCCACCTCGGCCTTGGTCGCCCTCGCCGAGATGGGTGCACGGGAGGTGGAGATCCTCGCACGACGTCCGGCGGCCGCCGAATCGCTCGTCGCCCGGGGGGAGCGGCTCGGCGTCGCGGTGCAGGCGCGTGCACTGGAGGTAAGCACTCCGGATCTGCGAGAGCTGACGATCTCCACGATCCCGGCCGACGCGGCCATTCCCGCCGCCACGGCCGTCGCCCTCGCGGACGCCGGAGGAGCGCTGTTCGACGTGGGATACGGCCACGGATCCACCGCCCTCACGACCGCGTGGCACGAGACCGGCGCCCTGGCGGTCTCGGGGGAGGCGCTGCTGCTGCATCAGGCGCTCCTGCAGATCCGGATCTTCGCGACCGCCGATGTCTCCGAGCCGCTGCCCGACGAAGGCGCCGTGCTGGCCGTCATGCGCCGCGCGCTCGTGGGAGGATAGTCGAATGCTTCGCGTGATCACGGCCGGCGAATCGCACGGCCCCGAACTCGTCGCCGTCATGGAGGGGCTCCCGGCCGGAGTGCCGATCTCGCGGGCGGCGATCCAGGAGGACCTCGCCCGCCGCAAGCTCGGCTATGGTCGTGGATCCCGGATGAAGTTCGAAGAGGACGAGCTGACCATCTCGGCCGGCGTCCGCCACGGCTTCTCCCTGGGAAGCCCCATCGCCCTGCGGGTGGGAAACACCGAGTGGCCCAAGTGGGTCGAGGTGATGAGCCCCGAGCCGGCAGAGCTGACCGATCGCTCGCGAGGTCGCGGCGCCGCACTCACGCGTCCTCGTCCGGGGCACGCCGATCTGGTGGGAATGCAGAAGTACGGCTTCGACGAGGCCCGCCCCGTGCTCGAACGCGCCAGCGCGCGAGAGACGGCGGCACGGGTCGCGCTCGGCGCCGTCGCCCGCGCCTTCCTCTCCGAGCTCGGCATTCGGCTCGTCAGTCACACCCTGTCGATCGGACCGGTACGTGTTCCCGAGGGGGCAGCGCTCCCGACACCCGACGACGTGGGCGCCCTCGATGCCGACCCGTTGCGCTGTTTCGACGCCGCCACCAGCACCGCGATGGTCGCCGAGATCGACTCCGCGCGCAAAGACGGTGACACCCTGGGCGGGATCGTCGAGGTGCTCGCCTACGGGCTCCCCCCGGGGCTCGGCTCACATGTGCACTGGGACCGTCGCCTCGACGCCAAGCTGGCACAGGCTCTCATGAGCATCCAGGCCATCAAGGGAGTCGAGGTCGGCGATGGCTTCGAGACCACGCGTCGCCGCGGCTCGGCGGCCCACGACGAGCTCTTCTCCGCCGGAGACGGGATCACGCGTGCGGGTGACCGCGCCGGGGGCACCGAGGGCGGGATGTCGACCGGCACCGTCTTGCGCGTCCGCGCCGGGATGAAGCCCATCGCGACCGTGCCCCGGGCGCTGCGCACGGTCGATGTGGCCACCGGCGAGGCCGCCACTGCGCACCACCAGCGATCCGACGTCTGCGCCGTTCCCGCGGCGGGGGTCGTGGCGGAAGCGATGGTCGCACTCACCCTCGTCGACGTGGTCCTGGAGAAGTTCGGCGGCGACAGCGTGGCCGAGACACGACGGAACCTCCAAAGCTACGTCGACGCCATCCCGGAATCTTTGGCGACCGCGTCCGCGAGCGACGAATCGCTGGGATGACCGAGAGCGCGATCGTCCTCATCGGCCCGATGGGGGCGGGAAAGACCAGCGTCGGCAAACGTCTGGCGAAAGAGCTCGCCGTCTCCTTCTACGACAGTGACGCCGCGGTCGTCCGCGAGCACGGCCCGATCGACCGGCTGTTCGCGGACCACGGCGAAGCGCATTTCCGCACGCTCGAACGCGAGGCCGTGCGAGGCGGACTCGCGCGGGGCGGGGTCGTGTCGCTCGGCGGGGGAGCCGTCCTCGACCCGGAGACGCAGCGGGACCTGTCCGCACACCGAGTGGTGCTCCTCACCGTCCGGCCCGAGACGGTCCCCTCGCGCATCCGGCGGACCCGGCGTCCGCTGCTGCAGGACGAGGATCCACTCGCCCGGTGGAACGCGCTCTACGAACAACGACGAGAAATCTATGAACGCCTGGCGAACGCGACGTTCGACACGTCGGTCGGCCCGCTGCAGGACGTGGTGACGGCCATCGCGTCCTGGGTGAGAGGAGAAACCGCGTGAGTGCAACCACCGTCATCCCCGTCGGCGGCGAGCAGCCGTACGAGGTCACGATCGGTCGAGGCGTGCGCGACGTCGTCAGCGCGGCGCTGCCCCCCGAGGCGCGCAAGGTGCTGATCGTCCACCCCCCGACCCTCGCTGCTCACGCGGAGGACCTCCGGGCGCGGCTGTCCGACGAGCGCCAGGTGCTTCTGGCCGAGATCCCCGATGCCGAGCAGGGCAAACGGGTGGAAGTGGCCGCCTTCTGCTGGCAGGTGATGGGGCAGGCCGACTTCACGCGCACGGATGCTGTCATCGGCTTCGGCGGCGGCGCGGTGACCGACCTCGCCGGGTTCGTCGCAGCCACCTGGCTGCGCGGCGTGGCGGTCGTGCAGGTTCCCACGACGGTCCTGGGGATGGTCGACGCTGCCGTCGGCGGCAAGACCGGGATCAACACGGCCGAGGGAAAGAACCTCGTCGGCGTCTTCTGGCCGCCCCGGGCGGTGGTCTGCGATCTGGACCTGCTGGACACGCTGTCGGAGAACGAGCGTGTGGCGGGGTTCGCCGAGGTCGTCAAAGCGGGTCTCATCTGGTACCCGGAGATCCTCGACCTGATCGAGGCCGACCCGGCCGCGGCCGTCGACCCCCGCAGCGATGCGTTCCGCCGGTGCATCGAGCTGGCGATCGACATGAAGGCGCGCGTCGTCGGCGAGGACCTGCGCGAGGCGGGCCTTCGGGAGGTCTTGAACTACGGGCACACCCTCGGGCACGCCATCGAGCACGCCGAGCGGTACCGCTGGCGACACGGGGCGGCGATCTCGGTGGGGATGATGTTCGCGGCGGAGCTGTCCCGACTCGCCGGCCGTCTCAGCGACGCCGGCGCCCAACGCCACCGCGACATCCTCGAGACGCTCGGCCTGCCGACGTCCTACCGCGGGGGAGCGTGGAACCAGCTGCTGGCGACCATGCAGCGCGACAAGAAGACGCGCGGTTCGCTTCTGCGCTTCATCGTGCTCGACGACATCGCCAAGCCGACGGTCCTCCAGGCTCCCGACGAGTCGCTGCTGTTCGCGGCCTACCAGGAGGTGGCCGAATGACCTCGGAGGTCACCGTCCGGCGGATTCGCGCCGACGAGTGGGCGGCCGTCCGCGCACTCCGCCTCGAGGCGGTCGGTGATCCGGCCGCCCCCTTGGCCTTCCTGCACACGTTCGAGGAGGAGTCCGCGCACGACGACGACTTCTGGCGGGATCGCGCCGCCCACGCCGCCGAAGACGATGACGCGGCACAGTTCATCGCCGAGAGCGACGGGCGATGGGTGGGCTCGGCGACCCTCCTGCTGCGCGAACCACGCACGGTCGACCACCACGGCCGTGCGGTGATCACGCGACGAGCCGACGTCGTCGGGGTCTACCTCGCTCCCGACCATCGCGGATCCGGCATCCTGGGCCGCCTCGTCGACGCGGCCGGCGCGTGGGCGCGTGCTCGCGGCGCGACGAGCCTCACCCTCGACGTGCATCGCGACAACGAGAGGGCTCGACGCGCGTACCTCCGCCTGGGTTTCGTGCCGACGGGTGTGACGTTCACCAGCAGCATCGGCCCCGAGATCGAGATGCGTCGTGACGCGGCTCCCGCGCCGCTGAGGCGCGAGGGCTAGGGTGCTGCCTGTGCAGACACCCGTCCGACTGCTCCTCGTGAACGGTCCGAACCTCAACCTCCTCGGCGTCAGGGAGCCCGACATCTACGGTCGCGAGAGCCTCGCCGACGTCGAAGACCTGGTGCGCCAGACCGCCGGCGAGCGGGGTGCGGAGGTGCGGACCCTCCAGAGCAACCACGAAGGCGTCCTGATCGACGCGATCCACGCCGCGCGCCTGGACTGTGCCGGCATCGTGATCAACCCGGGAGGCCTCACGCACACCTCCGTCGTCCTGCGCGACGCGCTCTCGGGCGTGGCTCTCCCCGTCGCCGAGGTGCACATCTCCGACCTCTCCGCGAGGGAGCCCTTCCGGCATCACTCCTTCGTCCGCGACGTGGCGGCCGTCCACGTCGTCGGTGAAGGTGTCGCCGGGTACGCCCGCGCGACCCGCGCTCTCCTCGACGTGATCGAGGGCAGCACCGACAGTGCGGGGCGAGCGATCCCGTAGAATCGACTGTCGGCCTGCGACCGGAGCCTCGGCGAGCGGCCCCGAAACCCACACGAACGGAAACCTCCACTCTCATGGCATCCACCGCAGACATCAAGAACGGCGTCGTCCTCAACATCGATGGACAGCTCTGGAGCGTCGTGGAGTTCCAGCACGTCAAGCCCGGCAAGGGCGGCGCGTTCGTTCGCACCAAGCTCAAGAACGTGATGACCGGAAAGGTCGTCGACAAGACGTTCAACGCCGGCGCCAAGGTCGAGCTCGAGAACGTCGACCGTCGCGACTTCACCTACCTCTACAACGACGGCGAGGGCTTCGTGTTCATGGACGTGGCCGACTACGACCAGATCACGGTGGGTGCGGCAACGGTCGGCGACGCCGCGAACTTCCTCCTGGAGAACCAGCAGGTCCAGATCGCTCTGAACAACGGGAACCCGCTCTACATCGAGCTTCCCGCCTCGGTCGTGCTCGAGATCACCTACACCGAGCCGGGCCTGCAGGGCGACCGCTCGTCGGCCGGCACCAAGGCGGCCACCGTCGAGACCGGATACGAGATCCAGGTGCCCCTGTTCCTGGAGACCGGCACGAAGGTCAAGGTCGACACCCGCACGGGCGACTACCTCGGCCGCGTCAACTGATCGACCGACGCCGACTCCATGAGCGCCCGCAGTAAGGCGCGCAAACGCGCCCTCGACATCCTGTACCAGAGCGACGTCCGCGGCGACGATCTGGCCGCCACCCTCGCCGCCGAAGCCCGGCGCGCCGCCAGTGAGCCGGCCCGAGAGGCGTCGTGGCTGTACGCGCGGGAGATCGTCGACGGCATCATCGACAACCGCGAGGAGATCGACGAGCAGATCGTCAGCCACGCGCGCGACTGGAAGCTCGAGCGGATGCCGACGGTCGATCGCGCGGTGCTGCGGATCGGTGTCTGGGAGATCCTGTTCAACGAAGCCGTTCCCACCGCGGTGGCGATCGACGAGGCGGTGGAGCTCGCCAAGGAACTGTCGACCGACGATTCCGGCGCGTTCGTCCACGGCGTGCTCGCCCGCATCGCCCGAGCCAGCTGACCGCGCCGCAGCGTCGGAGGCCGGGGCGAGGATCGATGACATGACCTCCGCACGGCCCCGCTCTTGGCGCGCCGTGCTGGCGCCCGCCGTCACCGAACCGATCGAGGTCGCCCTCGGTGTCCAGCTTCGGAAGCGAGAGGGCGACGAGGCCCACTGGGGTCCCCGCCGCGTGCGGCCGGCGACGGCGCGGAGCGTGGAGACGTCCTCGGGTGAGCTCCGCCTCGCCGTGCGTCCGCTCGTGCGCAGCGCGGCAAGCGGCGCGTGGGTGCAGGGAGCCGAGACCTGGGAGTCCCTGCGACGTGGTGCGTGGCGCGTGGACACAACGCGACGTCGATGGTTCGCCGCGCTCCACGGCATCGCTCACGACGTGCGCGTGTTCGGCGGCTATGGCGACTCCGAATGGCTCACCCTCGACGGCGTCGACTCCGATCTGCTCTGGCCGCATCTCACCTCCGCCGATGCCCTCGGCATCCCGATCATTCCCACTCGCGGCGACCAGGACGTCTCGTTCGCCGCGACGGCGACGGTGGACCTCCGCGTCGACGCCGAGGGAACGGGGCTGCGGCTTGCGGCACAGACCACGATCGACGGGGAGGAACCGGGATCCACCTCGGTGATCCGCCCGATCGGTCACGTGGGTGTCTACAGCGTTACTCGCCACGGGGACGGCCTCCGTCTGCGACTGGCACCGGTCGCGCTCGGCGAGGCCGCTCACGCGCTGCTGAGCGCCGGCGGGGCCGTTCTCGTTCCTGACGGCGAGCGCGAGGAGTTCCTCCGGGAGGCCTATCCGCGGATCGCGCGAGAAGGGGTGGTGATCGCGGGCCCGCGCGTGGAGCTCCCTCCGCAGCGGCCTGCGGTTCTCCTGATCCGCGTAGACCTGCAGCCCCGCGACGTCGTCTCGTGGGAGATGACGTGGCAGGACGACGTCGCAGGGAGCATCGCACTCGGGGCCGGCGACGAGAGCGACCCGTCATGGCACAGACGCCGACAAGAGGTGGAGGCTGCCTGGAACGCGTCGCTCGATGCGCCCTTCCAGCCCTCCGGGCGCGCGTCGGGCATCGCAGCGGCGGAGTTGGTCGCGGTGCTGCTGCCGGCTCTGGCAGAGCTCGACGGCGTCCGGGTGGAGACCTCCGGAATCCGCCGCGATTACCGGGAGCTGCGCGGGGATCCGCGGGTGACGATCACGACCGTCCCGTCGCGCGAGGCCGACTGGTTCGAGCTGGGCGTGCTCGTGGAGATCGACGGGCGCCGTATCCCTTTCGCTCCGCTGTTCACCGCGCTCGCCCAGCGGCGGAAGCGGATCCTCCTCTCGGACGGGGCCTACTTCTCGCTGGCCCATCCCTCCTTGGATCGCCTCCGCGACCTCATCGACGACTCCCGCGATCTCATCGAGTGGGAGGCGGGTCCGCGAGTGAGCCGCTACCACGCCCCGTTCTGGGAGGACTTCGAGGACGTGGCCGACGTCGCCGCTCCGGCGGTCGCCTGGCGGGAAGCCACCGAGGCGCTCCGCGCCGCCACACCCGTCGACGCCGCCCTTCCGACCGGCCTCGCGAGCGACCTGCGGCCGTATCAGCGCGACGGTTTCCGATGGCTCGCCGCCCTGTGGGACGCCGGCCTCGGCGGCGTGCTCGCCGACGACATGGGCCTCGGCAAGACGCTCCAGACACTGGCGCTGGTCCTTCACGCGCGCACCTCCGGCGCCGCACGCCCTGCACTGGTCGTCGCCCCGACCTCGGTGCTGTCGACCTGGCGCGACGAGGCCGCGCGACATGCGCCGGGTCTCACCGTGCACGTCGCGACGGCCACCGGTATCCGACCTCCCGACCTCGACGTCGACGTCGTCGTGACCTCCTATGCGCTCCTCCGCCTGGATGAGGCCGCCTACACGGCGTCGGACTGGTCGGTCGTGGTCTTCGACGAGGCACAGGCGCTGAAGAACCCTCGCACACGGGTGCACCGCGTGGCCCAGGGGCTCCGAGCCCGCGCACGGTTCGCGCTGACCGGCACCCCGCTGGAGAACAGCCTCGTGGATCTGTGGGCGATCCTGTCGCTGACCTCACCCGGTCTCTTCGCCTCTGCCCGGCGGTTCCGGGACGAGTACGTGCAGCCCATCGAGCGCGGCGGCACGGGGGAGGACACCGACGAGGGCGCCTCGCGTCGCCGACGGCTCGACCGGCTCCGGCGACGACTTCGGCCTTTCCTCCTCCGCCGGACCAAGGACGTCGTGGCCGCCGACCTCCCCCCGCGCCAGGAACAGGACGTGCGCATCGAGCTCACCAGCGGACACCGCGCCGTGTACGACCGGGTGCTGCAGCGCGAACGGCGGAAGGTGCTGGGGCTCCTCGACGACCTCGACAGTCATCGCTTCATCGTGTTCCGTTCGCTCACCCTTCTCCGGATGCTCGCCCTCGCCCCGTCCCTCGTCGACGCGGGCGGCCCGGGCGTCGTCTCCAGCAAGCTCGACGCCCTCCGAGAGCGACTCGTCGAGGTGGCCGCGGAGGGGCACCGTGCGCTGGTGTTCAGTCAATTCACCTCCTATCTCGACATCGTCGAACGGGATCTCGGCGCGCACGGGCTCGACCTCGTGCGGCTCGACGGTGCGACGACGCGTCGTGAGGACGTCATCCGCACTTTCCGAGACGGATCCGCGCCGGTCTTCCTCATCAGCCTGACCGCGGGTGGCGTGGGTCTGACGTTGACCGAGGCGGATTACGTCTTCCTCCTCGACCCGTGGTGGAACCCGGCCGCCGAGCAGCAGGCGATCGGACGCGCTCACCGCATCGGGCAGCCTCGGCCCGTGACGGTCTACCGGCTCATCGCCTCGGGGACGATCGAAGAGAAGGTGCTCGAGCTGCAGCAGCGCAAGGCTCGTCTCTTCCACTCCGTCATGGACGCCGACGGCGCGTTCTCGACGGCCCTCGGCGCCGACGACATCCGTCGGCTCCTCGAGTGAGGCGGTGCATGCACGGCCCGTCGCCCAGGGTGCGGCGAACCTGCTCGCGTAGACTCGTCGGGCTCGACAGGAGGTAGCCATCATGCGGATCACGGGCTTGGGCCACGCGGGAATGTTCATCGAGACGGCGGGGGGCAGCATCCTCTGCGATCCGGTGATCGGCCCGAGCTTCTTCGGGTCCTGGTTCCCGTTCCCCGACAATCGGGCGCTGGACTGGGAGCGGTTCGGCGCGGCGGACTTCCTGTACATCTCGCATCGCCACCGCGACCACTTCGACCCTGCGCTCCTGAACCGCTACGTCCGCAAGGACATCCGCGTGCTGCTGCCGGAGTATCCGACCGACGACCTCGAGCAGGACATCCGGGCCCTGGGGTACGAGAACATCGTCTACACGCAGGCCGGTGTGCCCCTCGAGTTCGGTGACCTGCACGTGATGGTCACGCCACTGCGCGCCCCGAGCGACGGACCGATCGGCGATTCGTCGCTCAGTGTGTTCGACGGCACCGCGAGCGTGCTCAACCAGAACGACTCGCATCCGCTCGACCTCGAGAAACTGCTGTCGTTCACCAAGCCCGACGCCTACTTCACCCAGGTGTCCGGCGCGATCTGGTGGCCCATGGTCTATGACCTTCCCCAGGATTCGAAGCAGACGTTCGCACAGCTCAAGCGCGACGCGCAGAACAAGCGGGCGATGTACTACATCGAGAAGGTCGACGCGGAGCACGTGTTCCCGATGGCGGGCCCCCCGATGTTCCTGCGCGAGGAGCTGTTCCGCTACAACGGCTGGGGTCTGGAGGACGACTCGATCTTCACGGATCAGCGCCAGTTCCTCACGCACATGCGTGAGCTTCGCCCCGAGCAGAAGGGGTACGAGTTCGTTCCGGGCACCCAGGTCGATCTGAACCACGGCGAGATCTCGGTCACCCAGACCCTCTACACCGAGGCGGAGATCGATCGCATCTTCGACGACAAGTGGGCCTACCTCGCCGATCAGCGCGACTCCCGCCAGGACGAGATCCGCCGGGAAGAGGGCTCGCGCGCCGCGGTCCTTCCCCCCGAGGAGATGCTGCAGGCCATCAAGGAGTGGTGGGAACCGCTTCTGCGCCGCGCGCGGACCATCCGCAACGGCGTCGGCGGCAACGTCCGTTTCCGCATCGGCGAGCTGGACATGGTCGTCGACTTCCCCAAGGCCAAGGTGCGGGAGTACGCGGGGGAGGAGTGCATCTACTGGTACACCATCCCCGCCGACCTCGTCTCGACGAACATCGCCGACCACGAGATCGACTGGTCGAACTCCATCTTCCTCTCGATGCAGTTCGAGGTCGGACGCAGCGGCAAGTTCAACGAGTTCCTCACGACGTTCCTGAAGTGCCTGTCTCGGGACCGGATCGAGTACGTCGAGAACTGGTACGCCGAGCAGTCCGATCAGACCGAGGACACCGAGCTCGGGGAGTGGACGGTGCAGCGGCGGTGCCCGCACCTGCGTGCCGACCTCACCAAGACCGGGAAGATCGAGGACGGCGTGCTCACGTGCTCGCTGCACGACTGGAAGTGGGACCTCGCCACCGGACGCTGCCTGACCTCCCAAGGTCATCCGATCCGCGCCGCAAGGACGTCGGAGACTCAGGTGGCGTAGGCGGCGTCGACCTCGCACGCGGGCCGGATCCGATAGGCTGGCGGGCGAACCACAGCAACCTTTAACACCGTCCCGTGAGGCGGAGAAGGGAGCGGCGGATGAGTACCCAGGAGCCTGTGCGCACCGGGGCATCACGAACCGTCCTGCACGGCGCCGACATCGCCCGTGCACTGACTCGGATCTCGCACGAGATCCTCGAGTCCAACAAGGGCCCGGAGGGGCTCGTCATCCTCGGCATCCCGACCCGCGGAGTCACCCTCGCTGATCGCATCGGCGCCCTCATCGGCGACGTCTCCGGCCACGCGGTGCCCGTGGGCTCCCTCGACGTCACGATGTACCGCGACGACCTGCACCGCAACCCCACCCGGACACCGCAGCGCACCCGTATCCCCGCCGGCGGCGTCGACGGCCGTACGGTCGTCCTGGTCGACGACGTCCTGTTCTCGGGCCGATCCATCCGGGCGGCCCTCGACGCTCTCAACGACATTGGGCGACCGGCGGCGGTGCGGCTGGCGATCCTCGTCGACCGCGGGCACCGGGAGCTCCCGATCCGCCCCGACTTCGTCGGCAAGAACCTGCCGAGTTCACGGGACGAACGTGTCAACGTCCACCTCGCCGACACCGACGGTGTCGAGGAGGTGACGATCGAGTCATGAGGCACCTGCTCGACACCGCCTCGCTCGGTCGCGAGGAGGCGCTTCGCATCCTGGACGTGGCCGAGGACATGCGCGACACACAGTCGCGCGAGGTGCGCAAGCTCCCGACCCTTCGGGGAAAGACGGTCGTGAACCTCTTCTTCGAAGACTCCACGCGCACCCGGATCTCCTTCGAGGCCGCCGCCAAGCGACTCTCGGCGGACGTCATCAACTTCTCGGCGAAGGGGTCATCGGTCTCGAAGGGCGAGTCGCTGCAAGACACGGCTCAGACCCTCCAGGCGATGGGCGCGGACGCCGTCGTCATCCGCCACGGCGCGTCGGGCGCACCGCACACGCTCGCCACGAGCGGCTGGATCACCGCGGGAGTCATCAACGCGGGGGACGGCACCCACGAGCACCCCACCCAGGCGCTGCTCGACGCATTCACGATCCGCAAGCGCACCTTCGGCGAGGACAGTCGCGGTCGCGACCTCGCGGGGCTGCACGTCGCCATCGTCGGAGACATCCTGCACTCCCGGGTGGCGCGGTCCAACGTCTGGCTGCTCACTCTTCTCGGAGCCCGGGTCACGTTGGTGGCTCCGCCGACGCTCGTGCCACAGGATGTCTCGGCGTGGCCGGCTCGCGTGGTCTACGACCTCGACGAGGCGATCGCCACCGCTCCGGATGCCGTCATGATGCTCCGGATCCAGCTGGAACGCATGAACGCCGCGTATTTCCCGACTGAACGGGAGTATTCCCGGCGCTGGGGTCTGGACGCGGAGCGCCTGGCCGCCCTGCCGGACGGTAGCATTGTCATGCACCCGGGCCCGATGAACCGTGGCCTGGAGATCTCCGCCGACGCCGCCGATTCACCCCGGTCAACGGTGCTCGAGCAGGTCGCCAACGGAGTGTCCGTGAGGATGGCGGCGCTCTATCTCCTCCTGGCCGGGGAACGCACCGACACCAATGCAGAGGAAGACGCCCGATGACCTCGACACTGATCCGCGGTGCCCGCACGGTGGAGGGCGCCGTCACCGACATCGTGTTCTCCGGGGGAGTGATCGAGGAGGTCGGCTCCGGATTGAGCCGCGCCGGCGCGACGGTCGTCGACGCCGACGGGCTCCTCGCCCTGCCCGGCCTCGTCGACCTCCATACCCACCTACGCGAACCCGGATTCGAGGCGTCCGAGACGATCCTCACCGGCTCCCGCGCCGCCGCCGCCGGCGGCTACACGACCGTGTTCGCGATGCCCAACACGTCGCCCGTCGCCGACACCGCGGGGGTCGTGGAGCAGGAGCTGGCCCTGGGCGAGGCCGCCGGGTACGTCCACGTGCAGCCGATCGGCGCCGTCACCGTCGGACAGAAGGGTGAGCGTCTGGCGGAGCTGGGAGCGATGGCCGATTCCCGCGCCCGGGTTCGGGTGTTCAGCGACGACGGCTCCTGCGTCTTCGATCCCCTCATCATGCGACGCGCACTCGAGTACGTGAAGGCGTTCGACGGGGTCGTCGCCCAGCACGCGCAAGACCCCCGGCTCACCGAGGGCGCGCAGATGAACGAGGGAACGGTGTCCGCCGAGCTGGGGCTGGCCGGCTGGCCGGCCGTCGCCGAGGAATCGATCATCGCGCGCGACGTGCTGCTGGCCGAGCACGTGGGATCGCGGCTGCACGTCTGCCACCTGTCCACGGCCGGCTCGGTCGACATCATCCGGTGGGCGAAGAAGCGCGGGATCGCGGTGACCGCGGAGGTGACTCCGCACCACCTGCTCCTGACCGAGGAGACGGTGCGTGGCTATGACCCGCGCTACAAGGTGAATCCTCCGCTGCGACGGGAAGAGGACGTCCTCGCGGTGCGCGAAGGTCTCGCCGACGGCACGATCGACATCGTCGCCACCGATCACGCTCCGCACCCCGATGAGAGCAAGTCCTGCGAGTGGCAAGCGGCCGCGCACGGGATGGTGGGCCTGGAGTCCGCGCTGCGCGTCGTCCATCGGGCGATGGTGGAGACGGGGCTGCTGGAGTGGGCCGACGTCGCCCGCGTGATGTCGTTCGCACCGGCACGGATCGGGCGTGTGGCTTCGGCCGGAACCCCGCTGGAGGCCGGGGCCCCCGCGTCGCTGACTCTCTACGACCCAGCCGCATCGTCGTCCTTCGGCCGCGCCGACCTGCACGGCCGGAGCCACAACTCGCCGTACCTCGGGAGTGAGCTCCCGGGCGCCGTGCAGTGGACGTTCTACCGGGGACGCACGACGCTCGCGTCGGGCGTGGTGACCGACGATCCGGCGGGCATCGCATGACCCGCGAGCTCGCCCTCCTCGTGATCGTCGCCGTCACGTTCGTGCTCCTCGGGCTCGGCGTGTGGGCATGGCGCCGCCGTGCGCGCCGAGACAGCGGCATCGTGCCGCCCCATGGTGACGTGCCCGCCGGCGCGGAGGTGATCTCCACGGCTCACGGGTTCTATGTGGCAGCCACGCGCCACGACCAGCCGCTGGAGCGTCTGGCGATCCGCGGCCTCGCCTTCCGCTCGCGCGCCGACGTGACCGTCACCGACCAGGGCGTGGCGGTGGACCTTCCGGGGTCGGAGCGCCTGTTCCTCCCTGCCGCGCAGATCGCCGGGGCCGATGTGGCCACCGTCGCGATCGACCGCGTGGTGGAGAGAGGCGGCCTCGCCCGGATCACCTGGTGCCCCCTCGGCGCGGGCGACACCGACGCGCTCGTCGACCTGTACTTCCGCCCGCAGGACAGCACGGCGCGCGCGCTGGCCGACGCGATCGCCACACTCCTTCCGACCCCAGCCTCGACTACCCCGACGGGATCCGACGAATGACCACCCCGACTTTCGCACAGACGCTCGACCCCGCCGTCCTCGTCCTCGAAGACGGCACTCGCCACCCCGGACGCGCGTACGGCGCGCGCGGGACGACGATCGGCGAGGTCGTCTTCGCTACCGGCATGACCGGCTACCAGGAGACCCTCACCGATCCCTCCTACGCCGGACAGATCGTGCTCCAGACGGCGCCGCACATCGGCAACACCGGCATGAACGACGAGGACCCCGAGTCGCGACGCATCTGGGTCGCCGGCTACATCGTGCGCGATCCCTCGCGCGTGGTGTCCAACTGGCGCGCCGATTCGTCCCTCGACGAGGCGCTCGCTCAGGACGGCGTCGTCGGCATCAGCGGGATCGACACGCGAGCCATCACCCGCCGACTCCGTTCGGTGGGAAGCATGCGCGGGGCGATCTTCTCCGGCGAGGCGTCCCGGCTCGCCGAGGATGAGCAGCTGCGGATCGTGCGCGAGGCACCCCAGATGGCGGGGCAGAACCTCTCCGCCGCCGTCTCCGTGGCCGCCGCCGAGGTCACTCCCGCGCACGAGGGGCCCGAGCGGATCGGCGCCCTCGCGGTGCTCGACCTCGGCGTGAAGCAGGCGACGGTCGACAACCTCGCCGCCCGAGGCTTCGACGTTCACGTGCTGCCGCAGGACGTGACGATCGACGACATCCGCGCCATCGACCCCGTCGCCGTGTTCTACTCCAACGGTCCGGGCGACCCGGCCGCGTCCGACGATCACGTGAGCCTGCTGCGCGCGGTGCTCGATGACCGCCTGCCCTTCTTCGGCATCTGCTTCGGCAATCAGCTCCTGGGGCGCGCGCTCGGGTTCGGCACTTACAAGCTGCCGTTCGGCCACCGCGGCATCAACCAACCGGTGCTGGACAAGCAGACCGGGCGCGTGGAGATCACGGCGCACAACCACGGCTTCGCCGTCGACGCACCCATCGACCGCACCGTTGACAGCCCCCACGGATACGGCCGCGTCGAGGTGAGCCACGTGGGGCTCAACGACAACGTCGTGGAAGGCCTGCGAGCCCTCGACATCCCCGCCTTCTCCGTGCAGTACCACCCCGAGGCCGCTGCCGGCCCCCACGACGCCAACTACCTTTTCGACCGGTTCGCCGACCTGGTGCGCACCACTTTGGAGACCACGAAGAATGCCTAAGCGCGCAGACATCACGAGCGTCCTCGTCATCGGCTCCGGTCCGATCGTCATCGGCCAGGCGTGCGAGTTCGACTACTCCGGCACCCAGGCCTGTCGCGTGCTGCGCGAAGAAGGCGTGCGAGTGATCCTCGTCAACTCCAACCCGGCGACGATCATGACCGACCCCGACTTCGCCGACGCCACCTACATCGAGCCGATCACTCCGGCAGTGATCGAGACGATCATCGCCAAGGAGAAGCCCGACGCGATCCTGCCGACCCTCGGGGGACAGACCGCCCTCAACGCGGCCATGGCGCTTCACGAGCAGGGCATTCTCGACAAGTACGGCGTCGAGCTCATCGGCGCCAAGGTCGACGCGATCCAGAAGGGCGAGGACCGCCAGATCTTCAAGCAGCTGGTGCTCGATGCCGGGGCCGACGTGGCCGCGTCGCGCATCGCCCACACGATGGACGAGGTTCTCGCCGCCGCCGACGAACTGGGCTACCCGCTCGTCGTCCGCCCGTCCTTCACGATGGGGGGCCTGGGATCGGGGTTCGCCTACGACGAATCCGACCTCCGGCGCATCGCCGGGGCGGGCCTCCGGGACTCTCCGACCACCGAGGTCCTGCTGGAGGAGTCGATCCTCGGCTGGAAGGAGTACGAGCTGGAGCTCATGCGCGACTCCGCCGACAACACCGTGGTCGTCTGCTCGATCGAGAACGTCGATCCGGTCGGTGTGCACACGGGCGACTCGATCACCGTCGCTCCCGCCCTCACCCTCACCGACCGCGAGTACCAGAAGCTCCGCGACATCGGCATCGACATCATCCGCGCCGTGGGCGTGGACACCGGGGGCTGCAACATCCAGTTCGCCGTCGACCCCGAGACCGGGCGGATCATCGTCATCGAGATGAACCCGCGCGTGTCACGCTCCTCGGCACTGGCCTCCAAGGCCACCGGCTTCCCGATCGCGAAGATCGCCGCGAAGCTCGCCATCGGCTACCGCCTCGATGAGATCCCCAACGACATCACCAAGGTCACTCCGGCAAGCTTCGAGCCCACGCTCGACTACATCGTCGTGAAGGTGCCGCGGTTCAACTTCGAGAAGTTCCCGAACGCGGACACCACCCTCACGACCACGATGAAGTCGGTGGGGGAGGCCATGGCGATCGGCCGCAACTACGCCACCGCACTGCAGAAGGCGCTGCGCTCTCTGGAGAAGCGCGGCTCCAGCTTCCACTGGGGTGAGGAGCCGCGGTCCGTCGATGAGCTGCTGGAGATCGCCAAGACGCCGACCGACGGCCGCATCGTCGTGCTGCAGCAGGCGCTGCGGAAGGGCGCCACCCCCGAGCAGGCGTTCGAGGCCACCAAGATCGACCCGTGGTTCATCGACCAGATCGTGCTGATCAACGAGGTCGCCGCGTACGTCCGCGAGGCCGCCGAGCTGGACGCCGCCACGCTCCGTGTCGCCAAGGATCACGGCTTCAGCGACGCGCAGATCGCTCAGCTGCGCGGTGACGACGAGCGGGAGATCCGCGGAATCCGTCACGCGTGGGGCCTGCGCCCCGTGTACAAGACGGTCGACACGTGTGCGGGGGAGTTCCCGGCCCTCACGCCGTACCACTACTCGTCGTACGACGTCGAGACCGAGGTCACCCCGAGCGATCGGCAGAAGGTCGTCATCATCGGCTCGGGCCCCAACCGCATCGGTCAGGGCGTCGAGTTCGACTACTCGTGCGTCCACGCCTCGTTCGCCCTCGCCGACGCCGGGTTCGAGACCGTCATGGTCAACTGCAACCCCGAGACGGTCTCCACCGACTACGACACGAGCGATCGTCTCTACTTCGAGCCGCTGACCCTGGAGGACGTCCTGGAGGTGCTCCACGCGGAGGCGGCCTCGGGGGAGATCCTCGGGGTCATCTGCCAGCTCGGCGGCCAGACGCCGCTGGGCCTGGCCAAGGGGATCGCGGAAGCGGGCTACCGCATCCTCGGGACCCAGCCTGAGGCGATCGACCTCGCCGAGGAGCGCGAGCAGTTCTCGCGTCTGCTGGACCGCGCGGGACTCGTCGCCCCGCGCAACGGCACGGCCATCGACGAGGCCGGCGCCGTTCGGATCGCGGAGGAGATCGGTTACCCCGTCCTCGTCCGGCCGAGCTTCGTCCTCGGGGGCCGAGGCATGGAGATCGTCTACGACACGCCGAGCCTCCACGACTACTTCGCGCGCATCGCGGACCAGGCCATCATCGGCGAGGGCGCGCCCCTGCTCGTGGACCGCTTCCTCGACGACGCGGTGGAGATCGACGTCGATGCCCTGTTCGACGGCGAGGAGCTCTACATCGGCGGCGTGATGGAGCACCTGGAGGAGGCCGGCATCCACTCCGGCGACTCCAGCTGCACGCTCCCGCCGATCTCCCTCGGACGTACCGAGATCGACCGCGTCCGCACCGCGACCCTCGCGATCGCGGAAGGTGTCGGCGTGCGAGGGCTCCTCAACGTGCAGTTCGCCGTCTCGGCGGGAGTCCTCTACGTCATCGAAGCCAACCCCCGGGCCTCACGGACCGTGCCGTTCGTCTCCAAGGCGCTGGGGATCCCCCTGGCGAAGGCGGCCAGCCGCATCATGGCCGGGGCCCGCATCGCCGAGCTGAAGGAAGAGGGTCTTCTCCCGGTCGAGGACGGTTCACGCGTGCCGCTGGACGCTCCCGTCGCGGTGAAGGAGGCGGTCCTGCCCTTCAAGCGGTTCCGGACCGCCGACGGGCACACCGTCGACTCGGTGCTCGGCCCCGAGATGCGCTCCACAGGGGAGGTCATGGGGATCGACCGCGATTTCCCGACGGCCTTCGCCAAGAGCCAGGCGGCCGCCTACGGCGGCATGCCCACTTCCGGCACGGTGTTCCTCTCGGTGGCCGACGACGACAAGCGTGCGGTCATCCTGCCCGCTCACCGTCTGCAGGAACTCGGCTTCCGATTGACCGCCACCGAGGGCACGGCGGAGATCCTCGCCCGCAACGGCATCCGCGTCGAGGTCGTCGCGAAGTACTCGGCGGCCCAGGAGTCCGGCGAACGCAACGTCGTCGACCTCATCAACGCCGGCGAGATCGACATCGTCGTCAACACCCCGTCGGGCGGAATCGCCCGGGCTGACGGCTATGAGATCCGCGCGGCCGCGGTCGCCGCCGACAAGGCCCTCTTCACGACGATGGCCGTCCTCGGGGCCGCCGTCAGCGCATTGCCCGTCCTCCGGGAGGGATTTGCCGTGCGAAGCCTGCAGGAGTTCGCGGAGGACCGGAAGACGACGGCATGACGGGATTCGGCGACACGCTCCAGCGGGCGATCGACACGCGAGGGCGACTGTGCGTGGGCATCGACCCGCACGAGGAGCTCCTGCGGTCATGGGGGCTCTCCGCGGATGCGTGCGGAGTGCGTGCCTTCGGCCTCCGGGTCGTCGAAGCCGCCGCAGGTCGTGTGGGGATCGTCAAGCCGCAGGTCGCGTTCTTCGAGCGCTACGGGTCGGCAGGGATCGCCGCCCTGGAAGAGGTGATGGGACGGGCTCGCTCCGCAGGACTCCTCGTCGTCGCGGATGCCAAGCGCGGGGACATCGGCACCACGATGGCCGCCTACGCCGCCGCCTGGCTCACCCCCGGCGCCCCGCTGGAGGCCGATGCCCTCACCGTGAGCCCTTACCTCGGCGTCGGCGCTCTCACCTCGACGTTCGAGCGGGCGCACGAAACCGGCAAGGGGGTGTTCGTGCTGGCGGCGACGAGCAACCCGGAGGGCGCCTCCCTCCAGCGAGCGATCGCCCCCGGGACCGGCGGACGCTCCGTCGCGGCGCAGGTCGCCGCGGAGGTGGACGCGGTCAACGGCTCCTTCGGCGGTCGACTCGGAACGGTCGGGCTCGTCATCGGCGCGACCGTCGCCGCCGAGGAGTACGGCCTCAGTGTCCCGGATGAGGCACCGCGATCGGTCGCCAGCCCCATCCTCGCCCCGGGCTTCGGTGCGCAGGGGGCGCGCCTGTCCGACATCGCGACCCTCTTCGGTCGCCGTTCGCCCCACGTTCTGGCCAGCGTCAGCCGCAGCGTCCTGCGCACCGGCCCGACGGGGATCGAACAGGCCATCGACGACCACGTCCGCGAGCTCGAAGGAGCACTCGATGTCTGACGCCCGCCGCCCCCCGGAGGTCGACCGCGCGGCCGCCTCCCGCCGCGCCGTCGCGGCCCGACGAGAGCGGGCCGCCCTCAAGCGCGATGTCACCACGCGGGTCATCAGTCCGCAGGAGCTGTTGCGTCGCGCCCTCGCCGAGCCGTCGTCGGCGGCGGGAGCCATGCGCGTCACCGAGTTCCTCACCGCCATTCCCGCCGTCGGTGAGAGCAAGCGGGACCGCATCCTCGCAGATCTCGGGATCTCTCCGGTCAAACGTCTGGGCGGCCTCGGCAGCCGTCAGCGCGACGCCCTCCGCGCGTTCCTCGATTCGCGGTGGCCCGAGCCGCAGCCGCGTTCCGGCCGCAGCAGGCTGCTCGTGTTGGCCGGGCCGACCGCCGTGGGGAAGGGGACGGTCGCGGCGCACATCAAGGACCATCATCCGGACATCCTCCTCTCCGTGTCGGCGACCACCCGTTCCCCGCGCCCCGGCGAGGTGAACGGCGAGCACTACTACTTCGTCGACGACGCGGAGTTCGACCGCCTGATCCGCGATGGCGAGCTCCTGGAGCATGCGACGGTGCACAACAAGTACCGCTACGGAACGCCGAAGGCCCCGATCGCCGCGGCGCTGGAGCAAGGACGCACGGTGCTCCTCGAGATCGATCTCCAGGGCGCCCGGCAGGTTCGAGCGGCTGCTCCCGACGCCAACCTCGTCTTCCTCCTGCCGCCCAGTTGGGACGAACTCGTCGACCGGCTGATCGGACGCGGCACCGAGGACGCCGAGGAACGCGCCCGGCGCCTGCGGACGGCGCGGGTCGAGCTGGCCTCGCAGGGAGAGTTCGACCACCACGTCGTCAACGATGACGTGGCGCGTGCCGCCGAAGAGGTGGCCGCCCTCGCGCGTTGAGGCCCGTCCATCTGTAGAATGGTCCGATGCCGCCGTTTCGTCGTCGACGAGCGTGCGCCCTCGAACTTCCGCCGCCATCCGATTCAGGAGGTCCCTCATGGCCACTCGCGACAAGGGCATCATCGATCCGCCGATCGACGCGCTGCTCGACAAGGTCGACTCCAAGTACCAGCTGGTGATCTACGCGTCCAAGCGCGCTCGCCAGATCAACGACTACTACTCCGACCTGCACGAGGGGAACCTCTTCGACAACGTGGGCCCTCTCGTCGACTCGACAGTCGAGGACAAGCCGCTCACGATCGCGCTGCACGAGATCCACGAGGACAAGCTCCGCCTGCGGTCGCTGGACTGACCATGACGCCGTGTGGCGTCGCCGTGCCCGCGAGACCCGACGTGTCGGGGATCGCGGGCATGATGGTTTTCACCCCTGTTCGCGCCCGTCCTCTGGAGCACCGATGACACAGCTGCGTCTGTTCACGTCCGAATCCGTCACCGAGGGGCACCCCGACAAGATCTGCGATCAGATCTCCGACAGCGTGCTGGATGCCCTCCTGACGGTCGATCCCGGAAGCCGTGTCGCCGTCGAGACGCTCGTGACCACGGGTCTCGTGCACGTCGCGGGCGAGGTCCGCACCGACGGCTACGTCGACATTCCGGGAATCGTCCGGGGCGTCGTCAACCGGATCGGATACACCTCGAGCGAGACCGGCTTCGACGGCGACTCGTGCGGGGTGACGGTGTCCATCGGAGAACAGTCGGGCGACATCGCGGCCGGTGTCGACAATGCCCTCGAGCACCGCGAGGAGGGATCGGTCGATCCGACCGACGCGCTCGGGGCGGGCGACCAGGGGATCATGTTCGGATACGCGACCAACGAGACCCCTCAGCTCATGCCGATGGCGATCTGGACGGCGCACCGTCTGGCCGAGAGCCTCACCGACGCGCGGCGTTCCGGTGCGCTGCCCTTCCTCCGCCCCGATGGGAAGACGCAGGTCACCCTCGGCTACGACGGCAACGTTCCACGGACGGTCGAGACGGTCGTCGTCTCCACGCAGCACCAGCCCGACATCTCGCTGACGGCGCTCCGCGCGGCCGTGCGCGCGGAGGTCATCGACCCCGTCCTCGCGCGCACGGGCCTCGACATCGACGACGTCGAGTACGTCATCAATCCCGCGGGACCCTTCGTCATCGGAGGGCCCAAGGGCGACGCCGGGCTCACCGGGCGGAAGATCATCATCGACACCTACGGCGGTGCGGCCCGGCACGGCGGGGGAGCCTTCAGCGGCAAGGACCCCTCAAAGGTCGACCGCTCCGCCGCGTACGCGATGCGCTGGGTAGCCAAGAACGCCGTCGCGGCAGGCCTCGCCGACCGGCTCGAAGTCCAGGTCGCCTACGCGATCGGTCGGGCCGCGCCGGTGGGGCTCTACGTCGAGACCTTCGGGACGGGCCACGTCTCCGACGAGGCGATCTCGTCGGCGATCCGCGAAGTGTTCGATCTGCGACCGCAGGCGATCATCGATCGCCTCGACCTGTTGCGCCCGATCTATGCGCAGACGGCTGCCTACGGACACTTCGGTCGTGAGCTTCCCGATTTCACGTGGGAGCGCACCGACCGTGTCGAGGAGCTGCGCGCGGCCGCCGGCCTCTGACCCCGTGGTCACCGTCGCGCGCGTCCTCGTCGACTCGCCGCTGCCGCAGCTGGACCGGCTGTTCGACTACGCGGTTCCCGACTCGCTGCGCGCGGAGATCGCCCCCGGCGTCCGGATCAAGGTCCCGCTGCGCACCGCCGGCCGCATGATCGAGGCGTGGGTGATCGAGGTCACCGACATCGAACAGCCCGAGCGACGACTGTCGGAGATCGACAGCGTGGTCTCGACCGTCATCGCCCTGCCGCACGAGCTCTACCGCCTGGCCCGCCGCGCCGCCGATCGCGCCGCTGGATCGGCGATCGACATCCTGCGGCTCGTCGTCCCCAAACGGATGGTGCGCGCGGAGAAGGCCTGGCAGGCAGCCCCCGTCCCCGAGGCGCCGACCGTCGCGCCTGCGGCCCTCGCCTGGGCCGAAGCGGAGCTGTCCGGCTTCCCGGGCCTGACCGACGCCCTCGGCGACGGCGAGCGCATCGCGGTCGACGCGCCGCCCCGCCCGAGCCCCGCGGGGCCGTGGGGGGCATGGGCCGACCTGCTGGCCGCGCAGAGCCTCGTCGTCCTGTCGCGGGGGCGGAGCGTCGTCCTGACGCTTCCCGATCATCGCGATCGCGCCCAGGTGATCGCCTCGCTGCAGCGGTGGCTCCCCGAGGACGCGGTGGTGCGCGACGACGCCGACCGCTCGGGACCGGAACGCTACGCCTCCTACCTGCGCCTGCGCCATCCGGTGCCGGTGATCGTCGTGGGCAACCGTTCCACCGTCTACGCCCCCGCGCACGACACCGGGCTCGTGGTGGTGTGGGACGACGGCGATCCGCTGCTGTCGGAGCCCTTGAGCCCCGGAGTGCACGCGCGAGACGCGGCACTCATCCGACAGGAGCTGGAGGGATCGGCGCTCGCCTTCGTCGGACACACCCGCACGACCGACGTGGAGCGTCTCGTGCAGCGAGGGTGGGTGCGGGAGATCCCCGCGGCACGGCGCGAGAGTCCCCGCGTCGTCCTCTCGGGAACGCACGAGGGCGCGTCGCCCGGTCAACGGGTACCTTCGGCGGCCTTCGCCGCCGCGCGCGAGGCGCTCACGCAAGGCCCCGTGCTCGTCCAGGTCTCCCGTCCCGGGTATGCACCGGTGCTCGTGTGCGCCGACTGCCGGGCTCCCGCGCGCTGCACGCACTGCGGGGGACCACTGCGCGCGACGAGGCCGGGGCGGGCCCCCGACTGCACCTGGTGCGGGCGCACCTATCCGCGGTGGACCTGTCCTCACTGCACGTCGACGCGTCTGCGGATGGCATCCTCCGGCAGCGAGCGCACGGCCGACGAGCTGGGCCGTGCCTTTCCGCTCACCCGAGTGATCGTCTCCGACGGCTCCCACCCGGTCACCGAGGTCGACGAGCGGCCCGCCCTCGTGATCGCCACGCGCGGTGCCGAGCCCATCGCCCGCGGCGGGTACCGCGCCGTCCTCCTGCTCGATGCGGACAAGATGCTGTTGGCCGAGCAGCTGCGGATCGGGGAGTCATGCCTGCGGTGGTGGTCCAATGCTGCGGCACTGGCCGCTCCCGGCGCCCCCGTGCACCTCGTGGGAGTCGCGGGCCCGGTGGCACGGGCGCTGGCCACCTGGACGCAGCCGGCGTACGCGCGCGCCGAGCTGGCCGAACGCGCACCGCTGCACATGCCACCCACCGTGCGGGTCGCCACGATCGAGGGAACGGCAGGCTCCGTGCACACCGCGATCACGCGCGTGCGGGACCGGCTGCCGAGCCTTCCCGCCGACGCCGTGCTCGGTCCGGTGCCGCAGGAGGACGGAGCAGTGCGCGCCCTCCTCCGATTCGATTACGCCGTGGGAAGGGCCGTCGCCGAGTCGCTGCGGGCATCCGTCGTGGAGGAGGCTCTCGCCAGTCGCAGCCGTGCCGCCCGAGCGGCGCGTAGCGGGGGGGAGCGATCGGCGCGGACTACACTCAGGGTGCGGCTCGACGTCCCCGAGCTCGATCTGTGACCGGTCCGAGACGCCCGAAGGTACCCATGCGCATCGTCTTCGCCGGAACGCCGCAGCCGGCTGTTCCCTCCTTGCTCGCCCTCGCCTCCTCCGTACACGAGCTGGTCGGCGTGGTGACTCGTCGCGACGCGGCGCTCGGACGAAAGCGCGTGCTGACGCCATCGCCGGTGGCGGCGGCGGCGGAGAAGCTGAGTGTCCCCGTCATCAAAGCCGACCGCCTCGACGACGAAGCGACCTCCGCCATCGAGGAGCTGGATGCCGACCTGGGCGTCATCGTCGCCTACGGGGGCCTGGTCCGCGACCCCCTCCTGTCCATGCCCCGTCATGGCTGGATCAACCTGCACTTCTCCCTCTTGCCACGCTGGCGGGGCGCGGCGCCGGTCCAGCACGCCCTGATCGCAGGGGATCGTACGACCGGTGCATCCGTGTTCCGGCTCGTGCCGGAGCTCGACGCGGGCGATGTCTACGACGAGGTCGTCTACGACATCCCGCGCGGCCAGACGGCAGGGGAGGTCCTCGACGCCCTCGCCGACCGCGGCGCAGCCCTCCTCCGCGACGTCGTCGACGGCATCGCGGCGGGGACGGCGGTCGCCCGGCCCCAGCGGGGAGAGCCGAGCTTCGCCCCGAAGCTCTCCCTGGTCGACGGAACCCTCGATGTCACCGCCGGAGCAGACGCGCTGGTCGACCGATTCCGCGGCACGACGCCTGAGCCGGGTGCACACCTCACTGTGGAGGGCCAGCGGCTGAAGGTGCTGGGCGCGCACCGAGGTCCAGACCTCCCGCCGGCGGAACGGGTGCCGGGACGGATCATCGCCCGCGGCCGCGACATCCTCCTCGCCACAGCCGACGGCACTGTCGTGCTGACCCGCGTGCAACCGGCCGGCAAGTCCGCGATGGCGGCGACGGACTGGTGGCGCGGTCTGCGCCGGGACCACCTCGACGTCGACCACGGGGGCGTGTCGTGACGTCTGCGCGGTGGGTCGCCTTCGACACCTTGCGAGCCGTCCACGACTCGGACGCCTACGCCAACCTCCTGCTCCCCACCGAGATCGCCCGCGCGGGGCTCTCCGGCGCCGACGCCGGCCTCGCGACCGAGCTGACGTACGGAACCCTCCGCCGGGAGGGGACCTACGATGCCGTCGTCGCCGATGCCGCCGGCCGCCCCGCGGGCGAGATCGACCCCGTGATTCTCGACGCCCTGCGCCTCGGCGTGCACCAGCTGCTGTCGATGCGCATCCCGGCGCACGCGGCCGTGAACGAGACCGTGCGCCAGGTGCGTGCGGCCGCCGGCCCCGGTCCCGCCCGCTTCGCCAACGCGGTCCTGCGGAGGGTGTCGGAGCGCTCACCCGACGAGTGGATCACGCGTATCGAGGCCGGAGCCCGCTCCGACGATGAGCGTCTCGCACTCCGCTACGCGCACCCGGTCTGGGTCATCCGCGCCTTCCGGCGAGCACTGGCGGCCGAGGGGCGTTCCGACGAGCTCCTCGCCCTGCTCGCCGCCGACAACGCCGCTCCCGCGGTGACGATGGTGGCGCTCCCGGGTCTTGTCGACGTGCCCGAAGGAGCCGAGCGTACGACGTACTCGCCGATCGGCTTCCGCCACGGCGGGGGAGACCCCACACGCCTCGTCGCAGGATCGGGCGGACGGATCCGCGTGCAGGACGAAGGCTCGCAACTCGCGGCTCTCGCACTGGCCCGGGCATTCCCCGTCGCCGACGGCGAACGCTGGCTGGACCTGTGCGCGGGCCCCGGCGGCAAGACCGCCGTCCTCGCCGCCGAGGCGCTCGCGACGGGCGCGCGGCTGGAGGCGAACGAAGTGTCTGCGGCGCGCGCCGGCCTCGTCCGAGACTCGGTGTCCGGTGTCCCCGTGGACGTTCCGGTTTCCGAAGAGGACGGTCGAACCCGCGCCGCACACGGCCGGTATCACCGCATCCTCGTGGACGCCCCGTGCACGGGGCTGGGGGCGCTGCGGCGCCGTCCCGAGGCGCGTTGGCGCAAGACGCCGTCAGACGTCCCGGAACTCGCAGCCCTGCAGACCGAGCTCCTCAGCGCCGCGGTGGCAGCGCTCGCCCCCGGTGGTGTGGTCGCCTACGTCACGTGCTCACCGCATCTCGCCGAGACGGCCGCGATCGTCGCGGAGGTCCGCCGCGCGAGCGACGTCGAGCTCGAGGAGCTGAATGCCCGAGAGGTCGTGGCCTCCCTGTCGGCGTCGCCCATCGACCTGGCGCCTCCTGCCGACGGTTCCGGCCGGGCCCAGTTGTGGCCCCACCGCCACGGCACAGACGCGATGTCGATCAGCCTCCTGCGTCGCCGGTGACGCGCCGAGGAGCGGGCGCCGTCCGAACCGCGCAGCGCGGAGGCTCGATAGGGTGGTCGGCGTGACCGGCGACGACCTCCGAATCAATCCCAGCATCCTCGCCGCCGATTTCGTCAACATGCAGGCGGAGCTCGGCCGTATCGCGAACGCGGATTTCGTGCACGTCGACGTCATGGACAACCACTTCGTCCCGAACCTCACCTTCGGTCCGCAGATGGTGGAGCGCATCCAAGCGACGAGCCCCGTGCCGCTCGACGTGCACCTGATGATCACCGACCCCGACAGGTGGGCACCGGGTTATGCGGAGATCGGCGCCGCGTCGGTCACCTTCCACCTCGAGGCAGCGACCGATCCGGTGGCACTGGCGCGTCGCCTGCGGCAGATCGGTGCTCGTGCCGGAGTCGCCGTGAAGCCGGACACTCCCGTCGAAGGACTCTTCGACGTGCTGGACGAGTTCGACCAGATCCTCGTGATGACGGTGGAGCCCGGCTTCGGCGGACAGTCGTTCCGGGCCGACCAGATGCCCAAGCTCGCTCGACTGAGCCAGGAAGCCCGGCGGCGGGGATCCCGCGTGTGGCTGCAGGTCGACGGCGGAATCGGCGAGGCCACGATCGCTGAGGCCGCAGACAGCGGCGCCGACACCTTCGTCGCCGGTTCCGCCGTCTTCGGTGCTGACGACCCCTCCCGCGCGATCGAGTCGCTGCGCAGCGTGGCCGGCTCCCATCGGCACTGATCCCGCTGGGCTACACCGTCCCGTGCGGCGCCGGACCTGACGCGCGGGACGGTAGCCTGGAAGGGTGAAGACCTTCGACGCCCTGTTCGCCGAGCTCACCGAGACGGCCAGGACGCGTCCCGACGGCTCCGGGACGGTTGCGCAGCTCGACCGCGGTGTCCACGCGATCGGCAAGAAGATCGTCGAGGAAGCAGCCGAGGTCTGGATGGCCGCCGAATACCAGTCCGACGCCGAGACGGCGGAGGAGATCTCCCAGCTGCTGTACCACCTGCAGGTGCTGATGCTCGCGAAGGGTCTGTCCCTGCAAGACGTCTACCGATATCTCTGAGAGCGGCCGGCGCCTCCGCGCCCCGCACTCCCGATTCCTCCTCCGACTCCGACATCGAAAGCCCGCACCATGCTGCGAATCGCCGTGCCGAACAAGGGATCGCTCGCCGAGACCGCGACCGAGATGCTCGCCGAGGCCGGATACACCGGCCGTCGCGACCCCAAAGACCTCCACGTCATCGATCCCGTGAACGAGGTCGAGTTCTTCTACCTCCGGCCGAAGGACATCGCCACCTACGTGGGATCCGGCGCCCTGCACGTCGGCATCACGGGGCGCGACCTGCTCCTCGACGCCCGCATGCCGGGTGCCCGCGAGATCGAGAAGCTCGGCTTCGGCGCCTCCACCTTCCGCTTCGCCGGCCCTCCCGGCCGGTTCCAGGAGCTCACCGACCTCGACGGCGTCCGTGTCGCGACCGCCTATCCCGGCCTCGTCGACGCCTACCTCGACGAGCACGGCGTCGCGGTCGACCTGGTGCCGCTCGACGGCGCCGTGGAGTCGGCCGTGGAGTTGGGCGTGGCCGACGCGGTCGCCGATGTCGTGTCGACCGGGACGACCCTCAAGCAGGCGGGGCTCGAGATCTTCGGGCCGGTGCTGCTGGAGTCCGAGGCCGTGCTCATCGGTGCCCCGGAGGAGGCGGAGGGGACGGAGATCCTGCTGCGGCGCCTCCGGGGCGTCATGGTCGCCCGGCAGTATGTCCTCATCGACTACGACCTCCCCGCCGACCTCGTCGATGCGGCCGTGGCCCTGGCCCCCGGGATCGAGTCGCCGACGATCTCGCCGCTGCGCGATCCCGAGTGGGTGGCGGTGCGGGTCATGAGCCCGCGACGGACGGTGAACCAGGTGATGGACGCGCTCTACGCGATCGGTGCCCGCGCGATCCTGGTGACCCCGATCCACAACGCGAGGCTCTGAGACGATGCGAGCTTGCGAGGACGTGAGGTCATGAGTCTGGCCTGCCGGGTGATCCCCTGCCTGGACGTCAAGGACGGACGGGTCGTCAAGGGCGTCAACTTCGAGAATCTGCGGGAGATGGGCGACCCCGTCGAGCTCGCCCAGCGCTACTACGCGCAGGGCGCTGACGAGCTCACCTTCCTGGACGTGACGGCGACGGTAGACGACCGCTCGACCACCTACGACGTGGTGCGCCGGACGGCCGAAGAGGTCTTCATCCCGCTCACGGTCGGTGGCGGCGTGCGCTCGGCCGACGACGTGGCACGGCTGCTCGGTGTGGGTGCCGACAAGGTGGGGGTCAACTCCGCCGCCATCGCCCGACCCGCCCTGATCGACGAGATCGCCGACCGATTCGGGGCCCAGGTGCTCGTGCTGTCGCTCGACGTCAAGCGGGCCCCCGGCACCGCCTCGGGCTTCGTCGTGACGACCCACGGCGGCCGGACCCTCACCACGCTCGATGCGATCGCGTGGGCCCGCGAGGCGATCGAGCGCGGCGCGGGGGAGCTCCTGGTCAACTCGATCGATGCCGACGGGACCAAGGACGGATTCGACCTGGAACTGGTCCGCCTCATGCGCGAGGCCTCGTCGGTGCCGGTGATCGCCTCGGGGGGAGCGGGCGCGGCCGAGCACTTCGCTCCCGCGATCGAGTCCGGCGCCGACGCCGTCCTCGCCGCGTCGGTGTTCCACTCGGGCGCACTCACGATCGGTGACGTCAAGGAGGCGCTGTCCGTGCGAGGCATCGAGGTGAGGTCATGACCGAAGACATCCCCGACCTGCTCGCGCGGGTCTCGTTCGGTCCCGACGGGCTGGTGCCGGCGATCATCCAGCAGCACGACTCCGGTGAGGTGCTCATGCTCGGGTGGATGGACGCCGAAGCCCTCCGGCGCACCTTGAGCACGGGTCGAGTGACGTTCTGGTCGCGTTCCCGGCAGGAGTACTGGCGCAAGGGCGACACGTCCGGACACGCTCAGTATGTCCAGGGTGCCCGCCTGGACTGCGACGGCGACGCCCTCCTCATCGCGGTCGACCAGGTGGGGGCTGCCTGTCACACGGGCGATCGCACCTGCTTCGACGCCGACGACCTCCACCCGGTGACCATGCCGAGGCCGGCATGAATCGACGGGCGCGCTCACTCGCGGTCGTCACGATCCTCGCCGGCGGAGCGCTGGCGCTGATCGCATCGACGCAGACGTGGCTCGACGTGGTCCTGCGCGACGCCGGCGTCACCCCCCTCCCCGTCGCCGGGGCGGTGGCCGTGCCTCTCCTCGCCCCGCTGAGCCTTGCCGCCCTCGCCCTCGGGCTCGCCCTGACGATCGTCGGCCCCGTCCTCCGCTACGTGTTCGCCGTGATCGGTGCGGCGATCGGTGGCGCGCTCGTCGTCTCGGCGCTGCGCGTCGCGATCACCGCACCCCTCGACGCCGTCGCTTCGACCGTCACCGAGTCGACCGGCCTCAGCGGGGCCGGCACGATCACCGGTCTCGTCCACAGCGTGACGGCGACGCCCTGGCCCGCGCTCACCGCCGTGGCCGCCCTCGCCGTCCTCGCCGGGAGCATGTTCACACTCCTCACCGCCCGACGCTGGCCCGGGGCGGGACGCCGCTACCGGACGGAGGAGGCGCGTCGCCCCGACGTCTCCGGCAGCCGTCCGCACGACGCGATCGACTCCTGGGACGACCTCTCCCGCGGCGACGACCCCACCGCCTGAGGGCCGGCGAGGCGGCAGGCTCCCGCTAGACTGGCCCTATCCCGCCCGCCTGCGAAGGAGAACCATGAGCAACGCCACCGACGAACCCGGCCACGGACACTCCCCGGCTGCGTGGACGGCCGTGGTGATCATGCTCGTCGCGATCTCGCTGGGCACGCTGTTCTTCTTCCTCGAGATGCCCGCCCTGGTCTGGGCCTCGGTGGTTCTGCTGGTCGTCGGCGCTCTCTCGGGCTGGGTCTTGGCGAAGGCCGGCTACGGCGTCAACGGCCCCAAGTACCTGCCGAAGCAGCACTGAGGTGCTCGCCGACCTGACGGCCGGCGCAGTCGCGGACGCCGAGGAGCGCCGGGTCGCGCGCCCTCTGGCGGCCGTGGAACGCGACGCCCAGGAACGCCCCGCCGCGATCGACGCCCTCGCCGCTCTCGCACCGGCCGCCGGGGTGAAGATCATCGCCGAGGTGAAGCGCGCCAGTCCGTCCCGTGGTGACCTGGCCCGTATCCCCGATCCTGCGCTGCAGGCAGCACGGTATGAGGAAGGCGGTGCGTCCGCGATCTCCGTGTTGACCGAGGGACAACGATTCAAGGGCTCCCTCGCCGACCTCGAAGCGGTCAAGGCCCGCGTGGGGGTGCCGGTGCTGCGCAAGGACTTCATCGCGACCGAGTATCAGGTGCTCGAGGCGCGCGCAGCCGGAGCCGACCTCGTGCTCCTCATCGTCGCGGCTCTCGACCAGCCCGTCCTCCAGCGACTGCACGATCTCGTGCTCGCTCTCGGAATGACACCACTCGTGGAGACGCACTCGCGCGACGAAGTGCATCGCGCGGCGGATCTGGGCGCCCGGCTGATCGGCGTCAACGCCCGCGATCTCTCGACGTTCGAGCTCGACCGCGACCTGTTCGCAAAGCTGCACGACGATCTCCCCGCCGATGCGGTCAAGATCGCGGAATCGGCCGTCCTCCGGCCCGAGGACGTCACCCACTACCGTTCGTCCGGCGCCGATGTCGTGCTGATCGGCGAAGCCCTCGTCACCAACGATCCGGTGACGACCCTGCACGCATTCCTGGAGGCCGGCAGATGAGCCTGCGCGACGCCCACGGTCCGTTCTTCGGTGACTTCGGCGGGCGTTTCATGCCCGAGTCACTCATCGCGGCCATCGACGAGCTCACGGCGGAGTACGAGGCCGCGAAGGCGGATCCCGCCTTCGACGCCGAGTTCCGGAGCCTCCTGCACTCCTACGCGGGTCGCCCGTCGCCCCTCACCGAGGTGCCCCGCTTCGCGGAGCACGCCGGGGGAGCGCGTATCTTCCTCAAGCGCGAGGACCTCAACCACACCGGATCCCACAAGATCAACAACGTCATCGGCCAGGCGCTGCTGACCCGCCGACTCGGGAAGACGCGCGTGATCGCCGAGACCGGTGCCGGACAGCACGGGGTCGCGACGGCCACAGCGGCGGCCTTGTTCGGGTTCGACTGCACGATCTACATGGGCGAGGTCGACACCGAGCGGCAGGCGCTCAACGTCGCCCGCATGCGCCTTCTCGGCGCCGAGGTCGTGCCCGTCACGACCGGCTCCCGCACCCTGAAGGACGCGATCAACGACGCGTACCGCGACTGGGTGGCCACCGTCGAGACCACGAACTACATCTTCGGCACAGCGGCGGGCCCCCACCCTTTCCCCGCCATGGTGCGCGACTTCCAGAAGGTCATCAGCGAAGAGGCCCGCCAGCAGCTCCTCGACGAGACGGGGCGACTGCCCGATGCCGTGGTGGCGTGCGTGGGCGGCGGATCCAACGCGATCGGCATGTTCGACGCCTTCCTCGACGATGAGGGCGTGAAGCTCTACGGCGTCGAGGCCGCCGGCGACGGCGTGGACACCGAGCGTCACGCCGCCTCGATCGAGCGCGGACGCCCCGGCGTCCTCCACGGGGCCAAGACGTTCGTCCTGCAGGACGAGGACGGCCAGACGATCGAGTCTCACTCGATCTCCGCGGGGCTCGATTACCCCGGAGTCGGACCCGAGCACGCGTGGCTCGCCGACATCGGACGCGCCGAGTACATCCCGGCCACCGACGCCGAGGCGATGGATGCTCTCCGGCTCCTGTCCCGCACCGAGGGCATCATCCCCGCCATCGAATCGGCGCACGCTCTCGCGGGCGCCTTGCGGCTCGGGCGCGAGCTCGGCCCCGACGCCCTCATCGCCGTGAGCCTGTCGGGCCGCGGTGACAAGGACATGGACACAGCCGCGCGGTGGTTCGATCTGTACGACGACGGAGCGCAGCAATGACCTCTCGCGTCGCGGCAGCCATCGACGCCGCCCAGGCACAGGGGAGGGGAGCGCTCGTCGGCTACTTGCCGCTCGGATTTCCCGACCTGAAGACGAGCATCGACGCGGCGGTCGCCCTCGCCGAGAACGGTGCCGACGTGCTGGAGCTCGGTCCGCCCTACTCCGACCCGGTGATGGACGGCACCGTCATCCAGGAGGCGACGCAGACGGCGCTCGCCCGCGGGTTCAAGCTCCGCGACACCTTCACCGCGGTGCGGGAGATCACGGCACGTGTGGACGTGCCGGTGCTGGTGATGACCTACTGGAACCCGGTGATGCAGTACGGCGTCGACCGCTACGCTGACGATCTCCTCGCCGCGGGCGGAGCGGGACTCATCACGCCCGACATCACCCCGGATGCGGCAGCGGAGTGGATCCGGGCGTCGGAGCGCACGGGCCTGGATCGCGTGTTCCTGGCCGCGCCGACCTCCACTGACGAACGCCTCGACCTCATCGCGGCCCAGTCGACCGGGTTCGTCTACACCGTCTCGACCATGGGGATCACGGGGGAGCGGGCCCAGCTCGACGCCGCGGCGCGCACGCTCGTGAGCCGCCTCCGCGACCGCGGCGTGACCCACGCCTGCGTCGGCATCGGCATCTCCACCGCCGAGCAGGTCAGTGGAGTGCTCGAGTATGCGGACGGCGCGATCGTGGGAACAGCTCTCGTGCGCGCTCTGCGCGACGGGGGAGTCGAGGGACTCGCCGCCGAAGCACAACGCCTGTCGCGCGGCACGCGGCGGTAGTCAGCCGAAGTAGACTGCCCTTCGTGCTTTCACCCTCTGTCCTGGCCGGCGTCCCGCTGAGCATTCCCAGCCCCGGGATCAGCTCCTTCGCGATCGGTCCCCTCACGATCCACTTCTACGCCCTTTGCATCCTGGCGGGGATCGTGGTGGCCACTCTCATGACCAACCGCCGGCTCACGCGGCGCGGTGCGGAACCATGGGTCGTCATCGACATCGCGCTCCTGGCGGTGCCCCTCGCGATCATCGCCGCACGCATCTTCCACGTGGTGACTCACCCCGGCTTCTACTTCGGCGAGGGCAAGGACCTTTGGGCGGTCTTCCGCATCTGGGAGGGCGGAATCGCGATCTACGGCGCGCTCATCGGCGGCGCGATCGGCGCCTGGCTCGGGTGCCGCTGGACGGGCATTCGCTTCTGGAGCTTCGCCGACGCGTTGGCCCCCGGCCTCCTTCTCGCCCAGGCTCTGGGCCGCTTCGGCAACTGGTTCAACCAGGAGCTCTACGGCTTGCCGACCGACCTCCCGTGGGGTCTGCAGATCGACTACCCGAACTCGGCATGGCCCGCGGGTCTCCCGGAGGACACGCTCTTCCACCCCACCTTCCTGTACGAGGTCACGTGGAACGTGATCGGCGTCGTCGTCCTGCTGTGGGCCGGCAAGAGGTTCCGTCTGCAGTGGGGCCGTCTGTTCGCCCTGTACCTCATCTGGTACTCCGCGGGCCGCATCGTGTGGGAGTCGATCCGCATCGACCCGAGCGAGGTGTACTTCGGATTGCGGACCAACGTGTGGGCGGCCATCGCCGGCGTGGTCATCGGTGCCGTGATCTTCTTCGTGCAGAAGAGGCGTCACCTCGGCTTCGAGCCCTCGCCCTACGTCCCGGGACGCGAATGGACCGGCGGCGGGGCTGTACAATCGCAGAACACCGACGACTTCGTGGACATCAGCGCACCCCCGCAGTCCGAGTCCGTCGAAGACGCCGCCACAAGCACTGTCAGCGCGAAGTAGCGATCGCGCATCCAACGTGAAGTAGTCCGCAGGGCCGACGTCGTCCCAGTTGAGCATCAAGTGAGGACGGTATACATGCCTTCGAGCACCCGTATGCCCTCGAGTCCCGGCGACAACGGCGCCCGTGCGCTGGCCGGTTTCCCCGCCAAGCAGGGCATGTACAACCCCGCGTTCGAGAAGGACGCCTGTGGCCTGGCGATGGTCGCCACGCTCCGGGGCGAGGCGGGACACGACATCGTCCAGCTCGCTCTCACCGCGCTGCGCAACCTCGAGCACCGCGGCGCCATCGGTTCCGACGCCGGAACCGGCGACGGCGCCGGAATCCTGACGCAGATGCCCGACGCCTTCCTGCGCGCGGTCGTCGACTTCGAGCTGCCCCCGGTGGGGGAGTACGCCGCAGGTATGGCCTTCCTGCCGCGCGATGAAGACGCTCGGACCGAGATGAAGGCAGGCGTGGAACGCATCGCCGCGACCGAGGGGCTGACGGTCCTCGGGTGGCGCACGGTCCCGGTCGAAGACCAGCACCTCGGGAAGCTCGCCTTCGACGCGCGACCCGCCTTCGAGCAGGTGTTCGTCTCGCGCCCTGCGGTCGGCGACGCTCCCGCCCTGTCGGGCATCGAGCTCGACCGCCGCGTGTACCGGCTGCGCAAGCGAGCACGGCGCGAGCACGACGTCTACTTCGTCTCCCTGTCCAGCCGCACGATCGGCTACAAGGGGATGGTCACCACGCTCCAGCTCGAGCCGTTCTATCCCGACCTCCAGGACGAACGGTTCGCGACCGAGCTCGCGGTCGTGCACTCGCGCTATTCCACCAACACGTTCCCGTCCTGGCCCCTGGCACAGCCGCTGCGCATGCTCGCCCACAACGGTGAGATCAACACGGTCGGCGCGAACCGGAACTGGATGCGCGCTCGTCAGTCCCAGCTCGAGTCCGAGCTCATCGGTGACATCCGTCCGCTCCTGCCGATCTGCACGGAGGGCGCCAGCGACTCGGCCTCGTTCGACGAGGTGCTCGAGCTGCTCACGCTCACCGGTCGGAGCCTTCCCCACGCGATCATGATGATGGTGCCGGAGGCGTACGAGAAGCAGGGCGACATCGACCCGAAGCTCCGCGCGTTCTACGAGTACCACTCGATGCAGATGGAGCCGTGGGACGGCCCCGCCGCTCTCATCTTCACCGACGGCACCCTCGTGGGTGCGACGCTGGACCGCAACGGACTGCGCCCCGGGCGATGGACCGAGACCACCGATGGCCTCGTCGTCATCGGGAGCGAGACCGGCGTGCTCGACTTCGCCCCCGAGCGGATCAAGCGTCGTGGCCGCCTGCGCCCCGGGCGCATGTTCGTCGTGGACACCGCGCAGCAGCGCATCATCGAGGACCACGAGGTCAAGCAGCAGCTCGCCGAGCTCCACCCGTGGCAGGAGTGGCTCGACGCGGGGCGGGTGCGCCTGAAGGAACTGCCCGAGCGCGAGCACATCGTCCATCCGATCGCCTCGATCACGCGCCGCCAGCGCACCTTCGGATACACGGAGGAGGAGGTCCGGATCCTCCTCACCCCGATGGGACAGACGGGTGCCGAACCCCTGGGTGCCATGGGATCGGACACCCCGATCGCGGTGCTGAGCGAGCGTCCGCGCCTGCTGTTCGACTACTTCACGCAGCAGTTCGCGCAGGTCACCAATCCGCCGCTGGACTCGATCCGCGAAGAGGTCGTGACCTCTCTGGCCCTGGGCCTCGGACCCGAGCGCAACCTGTTGGAGTGGGGTCCCGATCACACGCGGACCATCACGCTCGACTTCCCGGTGATCGACAACGACGAGCTCGCCAAGCTGCAGAACATCGACAAGGCGCTCCCGGGTCGCCGTTCGGTGACCATTCGCGGCCTGTATCACTTCGATCAGGGTCCGGGAGCGATGGAGGCCCGTCTCGACGCGATGTGCGCGGAGGTGGACGAGGCGATCGCCGAGGGCGCCGAGTTCATCATCCTCAGCGACCGCGACTCGAACAAGGACCTCGTTCCGATCCCGTCGCTGCTGATGCTCTCCGCCGTGCACCACCACCTGATCCGCCGCGAGAACCGCATGAAGGTCGGCCTCGTGGTCGAGGCAGGCGACGTGCGCGAAGTCCACCACGTCGCGACGCTCATCGGCTACGGCGCGTCGGCGGTGAACCCGTACCTCGCGATGGAGACCGTCGAGTACCTCGTGCGCGCCGGTTTCATCACCGGCGTCACCCCCGAGAAGGCGGTCAAGAACCTGATCTACGCCCTCGGCAAGGGCGTTCTGAAGATCATGTCCAAGATGGGGATCTCCACGGTCTCCTCCTACGCCGGATCGCAGGTGTTCGAAGCGGTCGGCCTCTCCCAGGAGTTCATCGACCGCTACTTCACCGGCACCGAGACCAAGCTCGGCGGTATCGGGATCGCCGAGATCGCCGCCGAGAACGAGGCCCGTCACGACTTCGCCTACCCCGAGGACGGGGCGGCCCGCGCTCATGAGCGACTGTGGACGGGTGGGGAGTATCAGTGGCGACGCGACGGCGCCCCCCATCTCTTCAACCCCGACACCGTGTTCCGACTGCAGCACGCCACCCGCACGCGTCGGTACGACATCTTCCGCGAGTACACCAAGCTCGTCGACGACCAGGCAGCCGAGCTGAAGACGTTGCGCGGCCTGTTCCGTCTCAAGACCGGTCAGCGCCCGCCCGTGCCGATCGACGAGGTGGAGCCCGTCTCGGCCATCGTGAAGCGCTTCTCGACGGGTGCCATGAGCTACGGCTCGATCTCGAAGGAAGCCCACGAGACTCTCGCGATCGCGATGAACCGCCTCGGCGCCAAGTCGAACACGGGCGAGGGCGGCGAGGACGTCGAGCGTCTCCTCGACCCCGAGCGTCGTAGCGCCATCAAGCAGGTCGCGTCGGGCCGGTTCGGCGTGACGAGCATGTACCTCACGCACGCCGACGACATCCAGATCAAGCTCGCCCAGGGCGCGAAGCCCGGCGAAGGCGGCCAGTTGCCGCCGGCGAAGGTGTACCCCTGGATCGCGCGGACCCGTGGCGGCACTCCCGGTGTGGGGCTCATCTCCCCGCCGCCGCACCACGACATCTACTCGATCGAAGACCTCAAGCAGCTCATCTTCGACCTCAAGCGGGCCAACCCCGCGGCGCGGGTGCACGTCAAGCTCGTGAGCCAGTCAGGGATCGGCGCCGTGGCGGCCGGCACCGCCAAGGCCCTCGCCGATGTGATCCTCGTGTCCGGCCACGACGGCGGAACGGGAGCGAGCCCGTTGAACTCGCTCAAGCACGCGGGGACGCCGTGGGAGCTGGGGCTCGCCGAGACGCAGCAGACGCTCATGCTCAACGACATGCGCGATCGCGTGGTCGTTCAGGCGGACGGTCAGCTCAAGACCGGCCGTGACGTCATCGTGGCGGCGCTGCTGGGCGCCGAGGAGTTCGGGTTCGCCACGACCGCGCTCGTCGTCGAAGGCTGCATCATGATGCGCGTCTGCCACCTCGACACCTGCCCGGTGGGTGTCGCGACGCAGAACCCCGTGCTGCGAAGCCGGTTCTCCGGCAAGCCGGAGTTCGTCGTGAACTTCATGGAGTTCATCGCGCAGGAGGTGCGGGAGTACCTCGCCGAGCTCGGATTCCGGAGCCTCGACGAGGCGATCGGTCACAACGAACTGCTCGACATGAACGGTGCCGTCGAGCACTGGAAGGCGAACGGTCTCGACCTCGCTCCGATCCTGCATGGCCCCGCCTTCGCCGAGACGGCGCCACGGCGAGCGATGCGCACTCAAGACCACGAGCTCGACGAGCACTTCGATGTGCAGCTGATCCAGCGCGCACAGGACGTCATCGCCCATGGTGGTCACGTGACGATCGACCTCCCCATCCGCAACACGGAGCGTGCGGTCGGAACGATGCTCGGCAACCGGGTCACCCTCGCCCACGGAGCGAACGGGCTTCCGACCGGGTCGATCGAGGTGAACCTCACCGGCTCGGCGGGGCAGTCGTTCGGCGCCTTCCTCCCGGCCGGCATCACGCTCCGCCTGGAGGGCGACTCCAACGACTACGTCGGAAAGGGTCTTTCCGGCGGTCGAGTGGTCGTGCGTCCGCCGCGGGCTGCGACCTTCGACGCATCCCAGAACGTCATCGCAGGCAACGTCATCGGCTACGGCGCCACCCAGGGATCCCTGTTCCTTCGCGGCGTCGTCGGCGAGCGTTTCCTGGTGCGAAACTCCGGCGCGACGGCGGTCGTCGAGGGCGTCGGCGACCACGCACTGGAGTACATGACCGGCGGTCTCGCCGTGATCCTCGGGACGACGGGGCGCAACCTCGGCGCGGGCATGTCGGGTGGCTCCGCCTACGTGTACAAGCTCGACAAGAGTCTCGTGAACCGGGAAGCGCTCGCTTCCGGAGAGCTCGAGCTGCTCTCGCTCGGCGCGGGCGACGCGGAGATGCTCCGCGATCTGCTCGAGCAGCACGTCGAGGAGACCGGGTCGACTCTGGCCGCGGCACTCCTCGACGACTTCGAGGACGAGCTGACCCACTTCGTCCGAGTCCTGCCGCGCGATTACGCTGCGGTCCTGCAGACCCGCCAGGAGGCGGCCGCCGAGGGGCTCGACCCCGACGGCGACGTCGTCTGGACCCGCATCCTGGAGGTGACCGGTGGCTGATCCCAAAGGCTTCCTGAAGACCACCGAACGCGAGCTGCCCGCGCGCCGCCCGGTTCCCGTCCGTATCATGGACTGGAAAGAGGTGTACGAACCGGGTGACTCCGCCGTGCTCCGGCGCCAGGCCGGACGCTGCATGGACTGCGGCATCCCGTTCTGTCACAAGGGGTGCCCGCTGGGCAACCTCATCCCGGAGTGGAACGACCTGATGTGGCGGGGGGAGGGGCGCGCCGCGATCGAGCGGCTCCACGCGACCAACAACTTCCCCGAGTTCACCGGTCGGCTGTGTCCCGCACCGTGCGAGAGCTCCTGCGTGCTGGGCATCAATCAGCCCGCGGTCACGATCAAGCAGATCGAGGTCTCGACGATCGACGACGCGTTCGCGAACGGCTGGGTGGAGCCGGAGCCGCCGGGACGCCTGACCGGCAAGACCGTTGCCGTCGTGGGGTCGGGACCTGCCGGGCTCGCCGCTGCGCAGCAGCTCACGCGGGCCGGTCACACCGTCGCCGTCTACGAGCGCGACGACCGCATCGGTGGGCTCCTGCGATACGGCATTCCGGACTTCAAGATGGAGAAGCGCCATCTGGAGTCGCGACTGCGGCAGATGCAGGACGAAGGCACGCGCTTCCGCGCGGGTGTCGAGATCGGCAAGGACATCTCGTGGGACGAGCTCCGTGCCCGGTATGACGCGGTCGTCGTCGCCACCGGCTCGACGGTGCCGCGCGACCTGTCGATCCCCGGGCGCGACCTCGACGGCGTCCACTTCGCCATGGAGTACCTGATCGAGTCGAACAAGGCGGTCGCGGGGGACCAGGTACCCCACCAGATCCACGCCGAAGGCAAGCACGTGATCGTGATCGGCGGCGGTGACACCGGCGCCGACTGCATCGGCACCGCCCACCGTCAGGGGGCTCTCAGCGTCACGAACCTCGCGATCGGCAAGCAGCCGCCCGCGGAGCGTCCCGACCACCAGCCCTGGCCGATGACGCCGACGATCTTCGAGGTCCAGTCGGCTCACGAAGAAGGGGGAGAGCGCACCTACCTCGCCTCGACCGTCGAGTTCCTCGGGAACGCCGCGGGAGAGGTGCGCGCTCTGCGCATCGCCGAGACCGAGTACACGCAGGACGGACGTCGCGTGCCCAAGAGCGGCACCGAGCGGGAGATCCCCGCCGACCTCGTCCTCATCGCGATGGGTTTCACCGGCCCGGAGCGCAGCGCGCTGGAGGACCAGCTCGGTACCGTTTTCTCGGGCCGCGGCAACGTCGAGCGCGGCGACGACTACCAGTCGACCACCCCGGGCGTCTTCGTCGCGGGCGACGCCGGCCGCGGTCAATCGCTCATCGTCTGGGCGATCGCCGAGGGCCGCGCGGCGGCCGCCTCCGTGGACGAGTACCTGATGGGGCGGACGAACCTGCCGTCGCCGGTGCGTCCTCACGACATCGCGATCGGCCTCCAGCCCGCGTAGGCTGGAACCACCCCCGAAAATCGAACACAGACCGGAGAGTCAGTCAGTGAGACGCGCGAAAATCGTCGCAACCCTGGGACCCGCCACCGAGTCGTACGAGATGATCCGAGCGATCATCGACGCCGGTGTCGACGTGACCCGAATGAACCTGAGCCACGGATCGTACGCGGAGCACGAAGTGCGTTTCGCGAACGTCCGGAAGGCCGCCGAGGACTCGGGTCGAGCCGTCGCCATCCTCGTGGACCTCCAGGGTCCCAAGATCCGCCTCGGCAAGTTCACCGATGGTCCGCACGAGCTCGCCGTCGGCGACATCTTCAAGATCACCGCCGAGGATGTCCCCGGGACCAAGGAACTGGTCTCCACGACCTTCAAGGGCCTCCCCGGAGACGTCAAGCCGGGTGACTTCCTGCTGATCGACGACGGCAAGGTGCGGGTCCAGGTCGAGAGCGTCGACGGCCCCGTCGTCACCACCAAGGTGATCGTCGCCGGCCCCGTCTCCAACAACAAGGGCATCAACCTGCCGGGCGTCGCCGTGAGCGTTCCCGCCTTGTCCGAGAAGGACGAGGCGGACCTCCGCTGGGGGCTGAAGGCCGGAGCCGACATCATCGCCCTGTCGTTCGTGCGCAACGCCGCCGACGTCACGCGCGTCCACGAGATCATGGCCGAAGAGGGACGCAAGGTTCCCGTCATCGCCAAGATCGAGAAGCCCCAGGCCGTCGACAATCTCGAGGAGATCATCGACGCGTTCGACGGCATCATGGTCGCCCGTGGTGACCTGGGTGTCGAGCTTCCCCTGGAAGCGGTGCCGATCGTCCAGAAGCGGGCGGTGGAGCTCTGCCGCCGCATGGCCAAGCCGGTCATCGTCGCCACGCAGATGCTCGAGTCGATGATCGAGAACCCGGTGCCCACGCGCGCCGAGACGAGCGACGTCGCCAACGCCGTGCTCGACGGTGCCGACGCTGTGATGCTGTCGGGCGAGACGAGCGTCGGGAAGTACCCGATCGTCGTCGTGGAGACGATGGCCCGCATCGTGGCCTCGACCGAGGAACACGGGCTCGAGCGCATCCGCCCCTTCTCCGCCAAGCCTCGCACGCAGGGCGGCATCATCACCCTCGCCGCCAACGAGGTGGCCGAGTTCGTCGAGGCCAAGTTCATCTGCATCTTCACCGAGTCGGGGGACACCGCGCGTCGTATGTCGCGACTGCGCCCGGGCATCCCGATGATGGCCTTCGCCGTCGATCCCGCGATCCGGCGCCGCATGGCCCTCACGTGGGGGGTGCAGTCGACTCTCGTCGAGCACGTCGCCCACACCGACCTCATGTTCCTGCAGGTGGACGAGTTCTTCCTCGGCAACAAGCTCGCCTCGGAAGGCGACAAGGTCGTCGTGATCTCCGGATCGCCTCCCGGAATCATCGGCTCGACCAACGACATCCGCGTGCACAAGATCGGCGATGCCGTGCACGGCAACGCGCCGATCTACCAGGCGGAGAAGTAACGGGTCACACCGGAACGACGGAGGGCGGGAACCATGCGGTTCCCGCCCTCCGTCGTTGTCGTGCCGGTGGTGGGAGTCGAACCCACACGCCCTTTCGGGCAACCGAGTTTGAGTCGGTCGCGTCTGCCATTCCGCCACACCGGCGCACGTCTCACGACGATACCGCAGTCCGGGGTGTGCTCCTGGCCGCCGGAGCGGCGACGTGGCTCTAGGATGGACGAGTGACAGAGCAGGAACAGACCACCGCCGCCTCGTCCTCCGCTCCGCGACGCGTCGTCGTCGCCGAGGACGAGTCGCTGATCCGCCTCGACATCGTCGAGATCCTCCGCGACAACGGCTTCGATGTCGTCGGGGAGGCTGGGGACGGCGAGACCGCCGTGCAGTTGGCGACCGAGCTTCGCCCCGACCTGGTGATCATGGACGTCAAGATGCCCGTGCTCGACGGCATCAGCGCCGCCGAGAAGCTGAGCAAGGCCCACATCGCCCCCGTCGTCCTGCTGACCGCCTTCAGCCAGAAGGAGCTCGTCGAGCGCGCGAGCGAGGCCGGCGCGCTGGCCTACGTCGTCAAGCCGTTCACTCCCAACGACCTGCTCCCCGCGATCGAGATCGCCCTGGCACGTCACGAGCAGATCATCACGCTGGAGGCCGAGGTCGCCGACATGGTCGAGCGCTTCGAGACCCGCAAGCTCGTCGACCGCGCGAAGGGTCTTCTCAACGAGAAGATGGGCCTGAGCGAGCCGGAGGCCTTCCGCTGGATCCAGAAGGCGTCGATGGATCGTCGCCTCACGATGCAAGACGTCGCCAAGGCGATCATCGAGCAGCTCTCGCCGAAGAAGGGCTGACGACCCCTCCCCAGATGCGGCGAGGCCGCGTCAGGCGGGGAGCTCCCGGATCATGTTGGTGATCCGGATCGTGGAACACCGGCGTCCTTGGTCGTCGGTCACGACGATCTCATGAACGGTAATGCTGCGCCCCAAGTGCACGGGTGTGCAGACTCCCGTGACGACGCCGCTGGTCGCGGAACGCGTGTGCGTGGCGTTGATGTCCACACCCACGGCGAGGCGTCCGGGACCGGCGTGGAGATTCGCGGCCATCGAGCCGAGCGACTCGCCCAGCACGACGTAGGCACCGCCGTGCATGAGGCCCACCGGCTGCGTGTTGCCCTCCACGGGGAGGGTCGCCACGCACCGCTCGGTGGAGAACTCGAGGAACTCCATCCCCATCTTCTCGGCGAGGGCCCCCATCCCTCGCTGCGTGGCCCAGTCGAGCCCGGAGAGGTCGGTGGAAGTGGAATCGGACGTCATCGCTCACCTTCGAAGTGGACCGTTCGTGGTGTCCGCGCCCCCGTCTAGGCTTGCAGGGTGACGGACTCCGCAAAGCCTACCCTTCTCGTCGTCGACGGCCATTCGCTGGCCTATCGGGCGTTCTTCGCTCTGCCGGTCGACAACTTCTCCACCAAGGACGGCCAGCACACCAACGGCATCTACGGCTTCCTGTCCATGTTCGTGAACCTCTTGAAGGCCGAGAAGCCGACGCATCTGGCCGTGGCGTTCGACACGTCTCGTCATTCGTTCCGCACCGACGAGTATGCGGAGTACAAGGCGAACCGCTCCGAGTCGCCCGCGGAGTTCAAGGGCCAGATTCCGCTGCTCCAGGAATGCCTCGCGGCGATGAACGTGACGGTGCTGACCAAAGAGGGGGTCGAGGCCGACGACATCCTGGCGACTCTTGCCACCCAAGGTGCCGCGGAGGGCTTCGATGTGCTGGTGTGCTCGGGCGACCGCGACACGATCCAGCTCGTCACCGACGACGTCACGCTGCTATACCCCAGTGTGCAAGGCGTCTCGCAGCTCAAGCGCTACACGCCCGAGGCCGTCGTCGAGAAGTACGGTCTGCCGGCGGCCAACTATCCCGACATCGCCGCGCTCGTCGGAGAGACCAGCGACAATCTTCCCGGCGTCCCCAAGGTGGGGGAGAAGACGGCGGTCAAGTGGCTCACGCAGTTCGGCTCCCTCGACGATCTCCTCGCCCGCGCCGACGAGATCAAGGGCGTCGTCGGAGGGAACCTGCGCGAGCATCTCGACGACGTCCGGCGTAACCGCCGCCTCAACACCCTCCTGCGCGACGTCGAGCTCGGTGTCACCCCCGACGACCTCATCGTGAAGCCGCTGGACGCGCAGGCCGTGCGCGACATCTTCGCTCGTCTCGAGTTCCGCACCCTCCTGCCCCGGGTCTTCGAAGCGGCAGGGGAGGCGGGCACTCCGACGCACGACACGCCCTCGGTCAGCGCTCCGACGCCGAGCCAACCCGACGCCTTGGGCGTGGCAGCGTGGATCGCGGCGCACACCACCGATGCGGTCGACGAGACCGGTGTGCAGGGCATCGGAGTCACGCTGACGACCGTCGGCGGCCTTCCCGATCGGATCGGTCTGGCGACGCTCGATGAGGCCATCGAGGCGTCGTGGTCGGACGAGCTCGCCGAAGCGATCACCCCCTGGCTCGAGAGCGCCGCGCCGAAGATCCTCTCCGACGCGAAGCCACAGGTCAAAGCCTTGCGGCGGGCCGGTGTACGGATGGGCGGGCTCGTGTTCGACCCGATCCTGGCAGGCTGGCTGCTGCGCCCCAGTTTCCCCGACAAGTCCCTGTCCGACCTCGTGGAGCGCTACCTCGACGAGAAGCTCCCCGAGGCCGATCCGACCCAGCTGATCCCCGAGACCGAGGGCGCGACGCCTGGCCAGCTGTCCTGGTACGCGCTCCGCGTCGTCGCGGCGCTGCGCCCCGAGCTCCCCGAATCGGTGCACACGGTGCTGACCGATATCGAGCTCCCCACTCTCGACGCGTTGTCCGACATGGAACTGGCCGGCGTCGCGGTCTCGCATGAGCTCTTGTCCGCGTTCTCGTCCGACCTCGCCGTGCGAGCCGACGACGTCGCGCAACGGGCGTTCGCCGAAATCGAGCGCGAGGTCAACCTCGGCTCGCCCAAGCAGCTGCAAGAGGTCCTGTTCGACCAGCTCCAGCTCCCCAAGACCCGCAAGACGAAGACCGGGTACTCCACCGATGCCGCGGTGCTCGCCGACCTGCAGGAATCGCATCCGCATCCCTTCCTGGATCTCCTTCTTCAGCACCGCGAAGCCACGAAGATGCGGCAGATCATCGAGTCGCTGGATGCCGCGATCGGTGCCGACGGCCGGGTCCACACGACCTACCTCCAGACAGGCAGTCAGACCGGGCGGCTCTCGAGCACCGACCCGAACCTCCAGAACATTCCGATCCGCACCGAGGAGTCGCGCCGTATCCGCGCGGCCTTCGAGGTGGGCACCGCCTACGAGACACTGCTGACGGCCGACTACTCGCAGATCGAGATGCGCATCATGGCGCATCTGTCCGGCGATCCCGGGCTCATCGAGGCGTTCAACTCCGGTGAGGATCTGCACCGCTTCGTGGGCGCCCGCGTCTTCGGGGTCGATCCCGCGGACGTCACTCCCGCCATGCGGACGAAGGTCAAGGCGATGTCCTATGGGCTGGTCTACGGGCTCAGCGCTTTCGGACTCTCCAAGCAGCTGCGCATCGAGCAGGCGGAGGCCAAGCAGCTGATGACCGAGTACTTCGCGCGGTTCGGAGCAGTGCGCGACTACCTCCGCTCGTCGGTGGCCCAAGCGCGGATCGATGGATACACCGAGACGATCTTCGGCCGCCGTCGCCCGTTCCCCGACCTGGGGAGCCCGAACCGCGTGCTGCGGGAGAACGCCGAGCGCGCGGCGCTGAATGCCCCGATCCAGGGGAGTGCCGCCGACATCATGAAGATCGCGCTGTTCCGGATTCATCAGGAGCTCCGCCAGGCGGAGATGGAGTCGCGCGTGCTCCTGCAGATCCACGACGAGCTCGTGATCGAGGTCGCCGCAGGAGAGGGCGACGAGGTCGAGCGGATCGTCCGCGAACGCATGGGCGATGCGGCGGAGCTCACCGTGCCGCTCGACGTGCAGATCGGCCGCGGCGCCAACTGGGATGCCGCCGGCCACTGACTCTGTCGACGGCCTGAGGAGGGGGCCGTGCGCTCCCGGTGAGAAGGGGCGCGGGACTAGGCTCGAAGGATGACTGACGCACAGCGCACTCCCACCCAGATCGACGCGATCGCAGACGCCTGGGTCGACACCGCGGCCGAACTGTCACCGGGCCTGGCGACCTACATCGGGCGGTTCGAGTACAACGATCGACTCGACGATTTCTCTCCCGAGGGTCATGAGCGGGCCTACGAGGCGGCACGAGCGACCCTGGCTGCGCTGCAGGCGGCGGAGCCGGCCGACGAGGTCGATGTCGTCACGAAGGCGGACCTCGCCGGCGACCTCCAACTCGACATCGATCTGCACGAGGCCCGCAGTCATCTCCGCGACCTCAACGTCATCGCCTCCCCGGCACAGGACATCCGCAGCACCTTCGACCTGATGCCGACGGCCACGGTCGAGGACTGGTCGGTCATCTCGGCGCGGCTGAAGGCGGTCCCGGCGGCGATCGACGGGTACATCGAGACCCTCCGCTCCGGTATCGCCGAAGGCGTGGTTCCCGCACGTCGCCAGGTCACCGAGGTGATCACCCAGATCGCGCGTTACACCGCCGACAACGGCTTCTTCGCCACGTTCGCCGGTGAGGCCGCACCCGAGGAAGGGAACCTCCCCGCCTCCTTGGCCCGCGACCTCACCGACAACGCCAACGCCGCTCGCGTCTCGTACGACGGCCTCGCCGCGTTCTTCTCCAGCGAGCTGGCACCAGCCGCGAACGACAAGGACGCGGTGGGACGCGACTTGTACGCGCTCCACTCCCGCCGCTTCCTCGGCGCCGTGATCGACCTCGACGAGACGTACGAATGGGGCATCGAGGAGCTCGCCCGCATGGTCGCCGAACAGGAGTCGATCGCACGGGAGATCAAGGCCGGAGCATCGGTGGAGGAGGCCGTCGCGTTCCTCGAGGCGGACGAGAACCGAAAGCTCCACGGCACCGACGCGCTGCAGCGCTGGATGCAGGAGACGAGCGACCGCGCCGTCGCCGAGCTCGGCAAGACCCACTTCGACATCCCGGAGCCGATTCGGCGCCTGGAGTGCATGATCGCGCCGACGAACGAGGGCGGGATCTACTACACCGGCCCCACTGACGACTTCTCCCGGCCCGGACGCATGTGGTGGTCGGTGCCGGAGGGAGTGAACTCGTTCGACACCTGGCGCGAGCTGACCACCGTCTACCACGAGGGCGTTCCGGGTCACCACCTCCAGATCGCGCAGGCCGTGTACAACCGCGCCGAGCTCAACTCGTGGCGGCGCCTCCTCGCGGGATCCAGCGGCCACGCCGAGGGGTGGGCCCTGTATGCCGAACGACTGATGGAGCAGCTCGGTTACCTCGACGACCCGGCGGACCGGCTCGGCATGCTCGACGGCCAGCGGATGCGCGCCGCCCGCGTGGTGCTCGACATCGGCGTGCACCTCGAGAAGCCGCGCCTCGACGGCACGGGCACCTGGGACGCCGACTACGCGCTCGACTTCATGCGTCGCAACGTCAACATGTCCGACGAGTTCATTCAGTTCGAGGTCAACCGCTATCTCGGCTGGCCGGGCCAGGCACCGTCGTACAAGGTCGGTCAGCGGATCTGGGAGCAGATCCGTGATGACGTGGCCGAGCGCGAGGGCGCGGGCTTCGACATCAAGCGCTTCCACATGCGCGCGCTGCGCCTGGGAGGCGTGGGTCTCGACACGCTGCGGATGGCCCTCCTCGGCGCCTGACCTCTACACCGAAAGGGGAGGGGCGCCCGGAATACCGCGCCCCTTCCCGCGGTTACATTCGCTCGAATAGAAACCATTCGTTCGGAGTCCTCGGACCGGTCGGGGATCCTCACAGGAGGTCGCGATGGCACACCCACAATTCGGGCTCGACACGTTCGGCGATGTCACGATCGACGGCGCGACGGGGGAGCGCGTAAGCGACGCTCAGGCGATCCGCGACACCGTGGACCAGGCCGTCCTCGCCGACGAAGTGGGGCTCGACTTCTTCGGGGTGGGGGAGCACCACCGCGCGGAGTTCGCCATCTCCAGCCCCGAGATCGTCTTGGCGGCTGCTGCGGCACGCACCGAGCGGATCCATCTGGGGACGGCCGTCACCGTGCTCTCCAGCGACGACCCGGTCCGAGTGTTCGAGCGGTTCTCGACTCTGGACGCCGTCTCTCGCGGCCGTGCCGAGGTGATCCTCGGCCGCGGCTCGTTCATCGAGTCCTTCCCGCTGTTCGGGTACGACCTTCGCGACTACGAAGTGCTCTTCGAAGAGAAGCTCGAGCTGTTCGCTCAGCTGCTCGATGAGAAGCCGGTGACGTGGCAGGGAACGACGCGGGCCGCCCTGTCCGAAGCCGACGTCTTCCCGAAGACCGAGAACGGACTCACCGCCTGGGTGGGGGTCGGCGGATCTCCCGAGTCGGTCGTCCGGACGGCGAAGTACGGCTATGGGCTCATGCTGGCGATCATCGGTGGGTCGGCGGCACGGTTCCGACCGTTCGTCGACCTCTTCCACCATTCGCTGGCCGAGTTCGGTCACGATCGGCGCCCCGTGGGCATCCACTCACCCGGTCACGTGGCCGACACCGACGAGCAGGCGTGGGAGGAGCTGTACCCCGCGATGGAGGCGAACCGCAACGCCATCGGCGCGGAGCGCGGGTGGCCGCCATACAGCCGCCTCCAGTTCCAGCACGACGTCGGACCGGAAGGCGCCGTGTACGCGGGCTCCCCGGAACGCGTGGCCCAGAAGATCGCCGCGACCCTGCAGACGCTCGGAGCAGACCGCTTCGACCTCAAGTTCTCCAACGGCACCCTGTCGCACGACCGGCTGATGCGTTCGGTCGAGCTCTACGGCACGCAAGTGGTGCCGCGAGTGCGAGAGATCCTCGCTGGCGCGGCCGCCTGAGCCGCCGGGGACGCACCCTGCCGAGGCGTCGGGAGTCGAGACACCGCGTAGGCTGAGCGTCATGTCCTCGGTTCGGTTCGTCGCCATCGGCGACTCCTTCACCGAGGGCGTCGGAGATGAGCTCCCCGGCGATACGAGCCATCCGGAAGGCTACGTTCGCGGCTGGGCCGACCTCGCCGCGCAGGGCTGGGCGACCTCGCGCGGGGAGCCGATCGCGTACGCCAACCTCGCGATTCGCGGGAAGCTCGTGTGGCCCATCGTCCGCGATCAACTGGAGCGGGCACTGGCGCTGCGCCCCACGCATCTCTCCTTCAACGGCGGCGGCAATGACATGCTGCGCCCCCGCACCTCCATCGCACACATCGCCGACGCCTTCAGCCACGTGCTGCGGCGCTGCGACGAGGAAGGGGTCACGCTCATCCTCCTCTCGGGTGCGAACCCCGCCGCCGGGCTGCCGCTGGGGCGAGTGATCCAGCGTCGGGGCGACCTGATGTCGGCCGCCGTGCTCGACCGCGTCGCCCACCGCGACGACGTGATCCGCGCGCTCAACTGGCCGGACAAGGAACTGTCGGGTCCGTCGTACTGGTCTGAAGATCGCCTCCATATGAACGCCCGCGGCCACCACCGCGTCGCGGCACGTGTGTTGGAGGCGGTGGGGGAACGGCCGCCGGAGACGTGGTGGGATCTCCCGGAGTGGCCCGACGCGGCACGGTTGCGGCGCAGCGAGTACTTCCGCGAGCACCTCGGGCCCTGGATGCGACGACGCCTGACGGGCACGTCGTCGGGAGACGGTCGCGAGCCCAAATACCCAGAGTGGATCGAGATTCCCCCGGGCTAACCACAGCCGCCGCTGCGCTGTCAAGGGAGCAGACAGCGCGCCCACGCCGCCGTCACGATGGGTCGCACCACCTTCGTGATTGGAGTGCGTTATGAGCATCGGTGCCGGAATCGCCCTGTTCGTGATCGGAGCGATCCTCGTGTTCGCCGTCGATGTGGACGTGCAGTACGTCGACCTCGACATGATCGGCTACATCCTGATGGGCGCGGGAGCGGTCATCTTCGTGATCGGCATCATCCTGCTGGCGCGTCGTCGTTCCACCGAGTCCGTCACCCGCACCGTCGATCCGGCGGCCGGAGAGCGCGTGACTCGCACCGAGACCAGCACATCAGGAGACTCCACCGTCTGACGACGGGGAGGAGAGGGCGACCGCCGTGGCGCGGTCGCCCTCTCCCTTGTCAGCGCTTACGCGGCGGCTTGGTCCATCCGATGTGCGCACGGGTCCGGGATCGCTCGATGACGATGAAGACCGCTCCGGCGACCCACAACGGGATCTGCGTCAGGAAGGCGAGGCGGAACGCATCCATCGAGTAGGTCGCCGGCGTGCCGGCCCCCTGGAGGTCCAGAGCCAGTCCGATCGCAAAGACGGCGATCAGCGCTGCCAGAAAGCCCCCGGCGTTCGTGAGCCCGGTTGCCGTGCTGAGCCGGTGCGCGGGATTGTGGGTGCGGGCATGATCGAATGCGATCATCGACGCCGGGCCACCCATCGCGAGTGCAATCGCGAGCGCGTACAGAAGCCAGTGCGGCGCGGCACCCGGCCACACGATCACGGCCACCCACGCGATGAGCTGCACGGCGATGGCGGGAAGCACCAGGACGCGCGAGCGGAGGTGCGGCACGCGGCGGGAAAGCTCACCCATGATCGGCCCCAGCGCCATACCGACGATCACATAGGTGGAGATCACCGCACCGGCGGCCGTGCGTGAGAGCCCCTCGCCGGCCGTGAGGAACGGCATGCCCCAGAGGAGAATGAAGGCCGAGCCGGCGAACGGCGTCGTGAAGTGTGACCAGAACGCCAACCGGGTGCCGGGGTGTGCCCATGCCGCGCGGATTCCCACGCCGGTATCCACCGACGACGTCACGACGCGGATCGCCCCGGTGTCGGTGTTGACGCTGACGTCGGCGGCGAGAGCGGCAGGGCGATTGCGGATGAGGGCGAAGACGAGCACGGCGAACAGCACCCCGAGACCCGCGATACTCCCGAAGGCGATGCTCCACGACGTGGCGTGGAGGAAGGCCGCCAAGGGAACGAGAGCAAGGAGCTGCCCGCCCTGACCGACGATGCCGGTCAGCTGCACCATGAGCGGCGCGCGCTGCGCCGGAAACCACAGGGCGATGAGCCGCAGAACGCCTGGGAACACCGCGGCGTCGCCGGCGCCGAGCAGAACCCGGGCGAGGATCGCGACGCCGACGCTGGGGGAGAGGGCCATCGTCAGCTGGCCGGCGGCCATGAGGATCATCCCCGCCGTCATGATCGGACGTGCGCCGTAGCGGTCCAGCAGCACCCCGACGGGGATCTGCATGCCGCCGTACATCGCGAGCTGGACCACGGCGAACAGCGACAGTGTCGCCGCATCGGCCTGGAAACGCTCGGCGGCGTCCACGCCCACCGCCGCGAGCGAGGTGCGATTGGTGATCGCGAGGACGTACGCCGCCACGCCGACGGTCCAGATGAGCCAGGCCCGCGCCCCGGCGACGCGCGGGGCAGGGGAGACGGTCACGACTCCACGTTACCCACCCCGGACGGAGCGGGTCGTCCGCGACGCTCTAGGTACGTCGCTCGTGACGGCGGGGGAGCAGACGCGCGGGAACGTGCGATACGGGCGTCCACTCACAGGTGAACGATCCGCGGTAGCCGAAGAGGAACCCGAATCGCTCGTTGTGCACCTCCAAGTCCACCTGGAACCGCCCCTCGGCATCGTCGAACCACTCGCGCAAGCGCGCGCGGCCGCTGAAGACGAGAGGGAACGGGAAGGCGACGGGCCCTTCGTAGAACCGTTGCGCGTGCGAGGTCAGCACGAGCGCCCCGTCGTCGTCCACGGCGAGATCCAGATCCACCGCGAGGTGTTGATGGGTTCCCAGGTAGTCGACGATGCGGCCGGCGTCGTGCACCATCGTGGCATCGAAACGCCGCCGTCGAGTACCGATCGTGTACTCACGGACGAAGGTCACGGTCTCCCGGCCATACGGGTCGAGATACGCGTAGTTCTCGATGACGAACGGGACGTCGGTTCCGGTGTCGGGGATCAGGATGTTGCGGAGTCTCCCGATCTGGAGGAATGGCACCGTCCACCATGGTCCTCGTCGGATCCGCGTCATGACGCCGCGCCCGATGCAGGCCTCGCCGCGATCGAGCCCAACGCCGAAGCGTCGCTGGAGCTGAGGGTGGAGCCGGCTGAAATCCTCGCCCATCGCGCGTTCGAAGATCGACGTCATCGCGCCGCCTCAGGGGAGGGGAGCGAGGCCAGCGTCGCCGGCGCATCGCGTAGGTGATCGCCGCGTCGGGGGCCGCCCTCGGGGGAGCGGCGGCACCGTGCCGCGCGCGGACGCCGCGGGTTCCAGAACCAGAGCACGCTGCGCAGCGGCCAGTCCTCCGGTTCGTCCCCGCGCTCGATCCAGATTCTCAGCCGATCGAAACTCCACGCCGTGGCCCAGCCGAGGACCGGCCGAGCCACCACGTCGGCCCAGTGCCCCCACCCGGGCGTGTAGTCGTAGCCCGTGATGAACCGCGTGCCTCCGTCAGCCGACGGCAGGTAGCGCCAATATCCGCGCCCCGCACGGATCGGGGAGATTCGGTCGCGGGTGAAGAACTTCAGCGCCGAGGTGCGGCTGCCGTCAGGACGGGATCGCTCGCCGATGCTCACGCCGACACCCTCGACCGTATGAAAAGGAACGCGTCGTGCGTACGTGAACGACTGGACGCCCGAGGCATCGGGCTCCGCCGGCGTGATGCGGGAGAAGCGAAGGTCCCATCGCGAATGCTGCGCCGCGTCCTGCGTGCGTCTCCACACCTTTTCAATCGGAGCGGAGATCTCGATCTCCACGTAGATGGCGCGCGGGGTCACTCCTCGACATTACCGAGATGATCCGCACGATGAGGGGACCGGAGCCTGTCACGCGAGTTTCCGTGAGCTGACATAATGTGCATTATCGGCTATTGCACTCTACGGGCGTCACGCCGCATCCAGACCGATGAAGCGGCGGAACTCCGCGACTCCGCTGACCTGGATCGGCTCGCCGCGCACGAGATCCTCGGCGGTCAGCACGAGCCGTCGTGATACCGCAGCCTCACCACGTCGCGCGAGACGCTGCCGTCCGTCGTCGCGATAACCGACCTTCCGACTCACCGCGAGCGACGCGGCGTTGTCCACGAACGCACCGGATGTCACCTCGACAGCGCCGAGCTGGTCGAACACGAAGGCGCAGATCGCCTGACGCATCCGGGTTCCGATGCCACGGCCGTGGTGTTCGCGTCCGAGCCATGATCCGGTCTCACCCGTCCGTGTCGTGAGGTACTCCCGCGTAAAGAATCCTTGTGTCCCGACCACAAAGCCCTCATACTCCACAGCGAACTCGAGCGACCACGCCGAGGGCGACCACCGGGCACGCGCGCCCCAGTGATACTGCGCCAGCTGATGGGGAAGCTCGTCGGCGGGAGCATCGGTCCACGGAAAGTGGAACGGGCATGACGGCTGGGTCGTGGACTCCGCGGGCGGCGAGATCGATCAGGGCGGGAAGCACGCCGTCGGTGATGGGCGTGAGGACCACGGGTCCCGCTTCCACGCGCAGCCCGAACGGAGGAAAGACGGCAATGAGGTCCATGAGCCCAGTCTGCTCCTCCACCGTCGGCGCAACGCGCCTCTCGTCCGGGCCTAGGCTCGAACCATGTGGGACGCACTGACCGGCTTCGTCGTCGTGGGTCTCGCGATCGCTCTCGGTTGGCTGCTCGGACGGATCGACCTCCTCGGACCCCACGCGCGTCACGTGCTGGGCAGACTCACGTTCTTCGTCCTGTCGCCTTTCCTCTTGTTCGTCGTCCTCGCGCAGGCCGACGTCCATACCCTCTTCTCGGCCCTCCTGCCGGTCTCGGCGATCGCCGCGGTCGCCGTGTTCGCGATCTACGCACTCATCGCGCGCCTCTGGTGGCGGCGGAGCGTCGGTGAGACGCTCATCGGCGCCCTGTCGTCGGGTCAGGTGAACTCGAACAACATCGGCATTCCGCTCTCGCTGTACCTCCTGGGCAGCGCGGCATACCCCGCGCCGGTCATCCTCATGCAGCTCGTGATCTTCACCCCGATCAGCATGGCGATCTTCGAGGCCGTCTCCACGGGCCAGCGACGCCCCGCGGCGATCCTTCGCAGAACCGCGACCAACCCGATCGTGGTCGGATCGGTGCTCGGCATGCTCGTTTCCGTCTCGGGGATCACGCTTCCCCCAGTCGCCATCGAGCCGTTGCTGCTGATCGCGAATGCGTGCGTCCCCGTGCTGCTGATCTCTTACGGCATCTCCCTGCACGGGCAGCGTGTGCTCGGGGTACCCGGGCGGCGTCGCGACGTGCTCGTCGCGAGCGTCCTCAAGCTGGCGGTGATGCCCGTGGTCGCCTGGTCGGTCGCCGCGCACGTACTCCACCTCTCCCCTGCCGATGTACTCATCGTGACCGTGTTGGCGGCGCTGCCCACCGCGCAGAAATCCCCTGGGCGCAGCCCGAGGACTACGCTGGAACCGTTCTCTCACAGGGATTTCTCAGAAAGGCGCTGCCATGTCTACCGCTACCTCATTCGAGAAGGACGCCGTGACCGGCATTCGCGTCACGCTGGGCCTTGCCGGCCTCCTCACCCTGATCGCCGGGATCCTGATCCTCGTCTGGCCGGGTCAGACCGCCGCCGTGGTCACGGGGATCCTCGCCATCTACGTCATCGCCACCGGGCTGGTCTATGCCGGACTCGGGATCTTCAGCAAGACCAAAGGCGGGTGGGTACGCGTCGGCCACATCGTCCTCGGTCTGCTCTTCGTCGCGTCGGGCATCATCGCCTTCGCGAACCTTGCGGCCACCACTGTGTGGCTCGCCGTCTTCGTGTCGGTCTTCATCGGCATCGCGTGGATCGTGGAGGGCGTCGTCTCGCTCTCGACGCTGGGCGATGCCAAGTCGAAGGCATGGACGATCCTCTTCGCGATCGTCAGCGTGATCGCCGGTGTGTACCTCCTGTTGTCGCCCCTGTGGGCAGCCGTCGTGCTCTGGTGGCTTCTGGGGATCATGCTCATCGCGATGGGCGTGCTCAATCTCGTGCGCGCGTTCACCTTCGGCAAGTAGTCCCTCTTACGACGCGGTGGCCCGGAGGAACATCGTCCTCCGGGCCACCGCGTCGCATCTGCAGGAAGCGTCACTGGCCCCCGAACGAGCTCACATCACCGATCAGTCGGGTGTTGTCGGCGGGGATGGGTTCGACGGCGGCAAGAGCGACCTGCTCGGCGAACTCGGAGACGTTGTAGAGCTTGCCCGCCGATTCGCGGCGCGACTCGATCGCTCCCGGATTGGCCCGCTCGAGAAGCGTCGCGGTGATCGTCCCCTCGATCATGTCGCCGGAGACGACGACGAACCCGATGCCCCGTTCCGCAAGAGCCGGGATCCGCTCACGCAGGGCGTCTTCACCGGCGCGCTTGGACAGTGCGACGACCTCGTACTCCGGCATGGTCGGAGTGGTGCGGATGAAGTGGGCCTGGTGACTGGTCACGAACACCACGCGGGAGCCGTCGTCGAGGAGGGGAAGGGCAGCATCGAGGACGCCGAGCTGCGCGTCGCGGTTGAGCGTCATGGCGTAGTCCTCGGCCATGCCGCCTTCCATGCCACCCGAGGCGTTGAGCACCAGGATGTCGAGCGAGCCGAACCGTTCCTTCACGGCAGCGAACATCTCCGCGACCGAGTCGGAGTCGGTGAGGTCTGCACCGACCACGAGCACTTCGACCCCCAGATCACGCAACTCCGCCGCCAGCTTCTCGGCGCGCGGCGCCTTGTTCCGGAAGTTGATCACGACGTTCGCGCCGGCCTGGGCGAAGTAGCGCACCGTGTCGGCGCCGATACCCCGAGAGGAGCCGGTCACGAGCGCGGTGCGACCGGCAAGGGCGCCGGCGGGAATGGGCTGAGACATGGCGTTCAGCCTATCAATCGCCCGTCCCCGTCCCTGCGTCGCACCGGGGTGTTAGGGTTCGAGAGAGCGCTCGCGGAAGGAGGCAACGGTGTTGCCTGACCTCACCCAATACCTCTGGATCGTCTGGCTCGTGCTCGCGCTGCTGTTCGTCATCATCGAACTGCTGACGCTGGAGTTCACGTTCCTCATGCTGGCCGGGGGCACGCTCATCGGCGGCCTCGGGGTCGACCTCCTCGGCGGCGCCTGGTGGGCACAGGTTCTCGCCGCGGCCGCCATCGCAGCGCTCCTCCTCTTCACGATCCGCCCCCTGCTCTTGCGCGCCCTCCATCGGAGCAGTCAGCCGCAACCCACCAACGTCGATGCCCTCTACGGTCTGGGCGCGCGTGTCCTGGCCCCCTTCACCGACGCCGCCGGATCGGTCAAGCTCGACAACGGCGAGACGTGGACCGCGCGGCTGATAGGACCCGACCCCGGGCTGGACGTCGGCTCACGCGTGGTCGTCACCGCGGTGCGCGGCGCGACGGTCGAGGTCGCTCCCGCAGAAGCCCCACCCCTGCCCACTGACCCCACCCCCGGAGAGAGGAGCGCGGACTGATGCCCATCGACCTCGGCGCATTCATCGGACAGATCTTCATCATCGTCCTCCTGGTCGTCGTCGCGATCTTCGTGATCGTCGTCGTCTTCCGATCGATCCGGATCATCCCGCAGGCCTACGCCGGCGTCGTCGAGCGTCTGGGCCGCTACCAGCGCACCCTCTCCCCCGGGCTGAACCTGCTCGTGCCGTTCATCGACCGGCTCCGGCCCCTCGTCGACATGCGGGAGCAGGTCGTCTCCTTCCCGCCGCAGCCCGTGATCACCGAGGACAACCTCGTAGTCTCCATCGACACGGTGGTCTACTTCCAGGTCACCGACGCGCGCGCCGCGACGTATGAGATCGCGAACTATCTGGGCGCGGTGGAGCAGCTGACCACGACGACTCTCCGGAACGTCGTCGGCGGGCTGAACCTGGAAGAGGCGCTCACGAGTCGCGACGAGATCAATGGCCAGCTGCGCGTCGTCCTCGACGAGGCCACCGGCAAGTGGGGCATCCGTGTCTCGCGCGTGGAGCTCAAGGCGATCGATCCGCCCCACTCCATCCAGGACTCGATGGAGAAGCAGATGCGCGCCGAACGGGACCGCCGTGCAGCGATCCTGACGGCCGAAGGGTCGAAGCAGTCGCAGATCCTCGAGGCCGAGGGGCGACGCCAGGCCGAGATCCTCCGCGCGGAGGGCGACAAGCAGGCGGCGATCCTGCGTGCTGAAGGTGAAGCAGCCGCGATCACGTCCGTCTTCCACGCGATCCACGCCGGTCAGCCGGACGACAAGCTGCTCGCGTACCAATATCTGCAGACGCTCCCGAAGATCAGCGACAGCGCGTCGAGCAAGCTCTGGATCATCCCGAGCGAGTTCACCGAAGCGCTCAAGGGACTCAGTTCCGGCTTCGCCGCGAAGATCCCGCCGGTCGCTCCAGCGGGCGCAAACGACGGCTCGGGCGAGCCGCCGGCCGCGCCCGCAGCCCGCACGACCCCGTCCGCCTGATCGCCGCGTGACACATCCCTGGTTCCTCCCGGATCGTCCGCGCGTCCTGGCGCACCGCGGCTTCGTGCCCGATGACGCCGAGGGGGTCATCGAGAACTCGCTGGCCGCGCTGGCCGGGGCTCATGCCGTCGGGGCCGAGTACGTCGAGTCCGACTGTCACCTGACCGCCGACGACGTCGTCGTCCTCCTGCACGACCCCGACCTCCGACGGGTCGCCGACGACCCACGGCGCGTTCGAGACGTGACGGTGCGGGAGCTCGAAGAGCTGATGTCCACGCGCGGTGGTCTCGTCACCCTCGCGCAAGCGCTCGACGGCTTCCCCACGCTCCGATTCAACCTCGACGTCAAAGCAGCCGACGCTGCCGAGCAGGTCGGCCGCGATGTCGCACGGCACTCCGACAGGGTACTGCTGACGAGTTTCTCCGACCGCCGTCGACGCTTGGCCCTCGACGCGGCGCGCGCCCGGGGCGGCCGACCGGCGACGTCCGCGGGGAGCAGCGTGATCGCGCGTACCCTCGCGGCCGTCGCCTCTCGCTCGCCTCGGCTCGTCCGTCGCGCCCTGCACGGTGTCGACGCCGTGCAGGTCCCTCTCCGGCAGGGCCCCCTGCCCATCGTCCGTCGGCGCTTCGTCGACGCGGTCCACGATGCCGGAGTCGAGGTGCACGTGTGGACGATCAACGACTCCGATCGCATGGCTGAGCTTCTCGATCTCGGCGTCGACGGGCTGGTCACCGACCGCGCGGACCGGGCGCTGGCCGTCGTCCGATCGCGGTCCTGAGGAGCTAGGCTCCGGCACTCACAGGGCCGACGCGCCAGGGCGCCCGGGCATTCTGGGCATCGGCTGTGAAAGCGGCGACCAGAGCGCCCGTTCGGATGACGCGCACAGGTCAGGGCGTTATACCTGACGAGGACGAGAGGACCACACAATGGCAGATCGCAGCCTGCGCGGCATGCGGATCGGCGCATCCAGCCTACAGAGCGAGGATGGCGTCGTTTTCCATGAGCGCGCGAACTTCACCTACGTGTGCACGCAGTGCTCACGTGAGACCGTCATGACCTTCGCCGCCGACGCGGAAGCCCCGGAGGTCTGGGAGTGCCGCACCTGCGGCGCCGAGGCCGTGCTCCGTGTGGGAGACACGGTCGTCGAGGTGGATCACTCCGGCGACAAGACGCCGCGAACCCACTGGGACATGCTGATGGAGCGCCGGACCATCCCAGAGCTCGAGGAGCTGCTCGAAGAGCGCCTCGCTCTGCTGCGCGCCCGTCGCGGCGGCGAGGAGAAGGCACGCCTCTCCGCGTAACGCACACGACATCGATGACGCCGGTTCCCGACGAGGGAACCGGCGTCATCCTTGTGCGGACGACCGTGCGCGACGGATCGCGAACACACCCACGACGCCGAACGCGAGCACACTTCCCCATCCGAGAAGCGCTTGAACAGCGGGGCCGATGATCACCGCCGGGGTCAGACCGGTCCGGAGCGGCACGTCGGTGACCATGGCGCCCGGCGCGCCCGCGGCGAGGGACTGGACCGTGGACCCGTCGGGGCCGATGACCTGACTCGTGCCGACGGTCGAGAGGTTGACCACGGCCCGCCCGGTCTCGATCGCACGCATCCGCGCAAACGCTAGCTGTTGGAGGTTCTCATCGGTGTCACGGAAGTCGGCGTTGTTCGTCTGGAACATGTACACCTCCGCGCCGTCGCGCGCCCCACTCCAGATGACGTCGTCGTAGATGACGTCGAAACAGATCGCCAGGCCCACCCCGACGCCGTTCACGTCGAAGTACGGGGGGTTGGTGCCGGGCGTGTACTCCCGCTGGATGAGGCCGATGAGATCGGGGGCGAGCTTCTCGAAGAACCACCGGTCGGGAACGTACTCCCCCATCGGCACCGGGTGACTCTTGTCGTGGAAGGCGACAGGGTTGCGCTCACCGACGCGCCACAGCATCGACGTGTTGAACGTCTGGTCGCCGCGCTGCGTAGCCGCGTTGACGATGAGAGGCGCGTCGAACTCGCCCGACAACCGATCCAGGACCCGGGCGACCGAGGCGTTCCGCGTGGGGTCCGCGTCGATCCCGCCCTCCGGCCACAACAGGACATCCAGATCTTGCCCCGCGAGTTCCGCCGTCGCATCGAGCTGCGACTGCAGCACGGCGTACGGTTCCCGCTCGTCGAAGTAGCCCGCCGGGCCATTCCCCTGCACAGCGCCCACGCGTATCGTTCCGGCGTCGGAGGTGGGGAACTGGGGAACGAGCACGAGCGTCGCGAGCACGAGCACCGCGGGCGCCATCCTGACCGGCGTGCGCCACACGCGCAGGCGGACGATCTCGACGACGGCTGCGACAACGAAGACCATCAGGAAGGTGAGCCCGGTCACGCCGGTCCAGGAGGCAATGTGAGCGAGCGGGCTTTCGGCCTGGCTCATCCCGATCCTGCCCCAGGGAAAGCCCGTGTACGGCCAGGCACCGAGCCACAGCTCGCGAGCCGTCCAGACCCCCGCCACCAGGACAGGAAGCAGCACCAAGCGAGGCCAGACGCCGGCACAGACACGTGGCAGCCAACGATAGGCCAGCGCGATCGCGATGGCCCCGATCGCACTCAGCAGCGTTTCGATACCGGCCAGGGCGAACCACGGGACGACGCCCAGATAGCGAGTGATCCACACGATGTGAATCAAGTAGAACGACGCCGCGAAAGCGAACCCGACGACGAAGGCGCCGCCCGCCGAGCGGCCGATCAGCGTCACGAGCGATGCCCCCACTCCCACGAAGGCCAACGGCCACCAGCCGACGTCGGGGAAGGCGAGGTCGAGGATCGCTCCGCCCGCGATCGCGACGAGGACCGCCGCCCACAGCGGCAGCAGGGGACGGGGATCGGAGCGCACGTGACGAGCCTATTCGAGTGGATGGAAGGTGGCGGAGGTCAGACCGTGGAGTACGCGACGATTCCCCGCCGCACGCCGTCCAGCGCCGCCCGCGCGGTGGTGGCGACGGGCGGCTGCGCCACGAGGGAGAGCTGATCCAGCAGATCGATCGTCTGCTTGGCCCAGCGCACGAAGTCGCCGGCCGCGAGATCGGCCTCCTCAAGCACACGCTCGAGCGCCACACCGCGCGCCCACGAGTGCATGGCCTGCGCGAGCCCTGTCGAGAAGGCCTCGGAACCGGGGAGATGGTGTTCGCGCTCGATGTCGTCGAGCACGGCCCACAACTCCTGCGTGCGATGAAGCGCGGTGCGGAAAGCGCCGCGAGGAAGTCGCGGATCGCTTGCATCATCACGGCGCGGCTCGTAGACCAGACAACACGCGAGCGCCGCAAGCGACGGGGCGTCCAGCTCGTTCCACAGCCCGCGACGCAACGACTCGGCCACCAGGAGGTCACGCTCGCCGTAGATGCGACGCATGGTCGCGCCCGCCGAGGTCAGCCGCGTGATGCCCGTGTCGTCCCGCTCCACATAGTCCAGAGTGGTCAGGACATCGACGACGCGGTCGAAGATCCTGGCCACCGTCCCCGTCCTCGTCTCGATCTGATGGCGGAGCTTCGTCACCTGACGCGAGAGCTTCGCATGGCGCTCCCCCCAGCGCGCGTGGTTCTCGCGGTCGGGGCAGGAATGGCAGGGATGCCGCTGGAGCGCACGACGCAGCGACTGGATCTCGTTCTGGCGATGCTGACGCGTCTTCGCAGAAGCCGTGCGGTCGGCACGGTTGAGCTTCTCGGCCTCACTCAGGCGCCGCCGCAGCTCCGCGTACTCCACGAAGTCGCCACGGTCGCAGGCCATCGCCTTCTCGTAGCCCGCGAGGGACTGCTCCGCCTCTTTCACCTGCCGGGCAAGGCCGACCACGGCCCGGTCGGCCTGGAACTGGGCGAACGACGACTCCAGGATCTCGCGCGCGCGGGGCCGTCCGAACTGGTCGATGAGGTTCACGGCCATGTTGTAGGTGGGGCGGAAGCTCGAGTTGAGCGGATAGGTCCGTCGCGAGGCCAGGGCCGCGACCGACTGCGGGTCGAGTCCCTCCGTCCACTGGATGACCGCATGCCCCTCGACGTCGATCCCTCGGCGACCGGCGCGACCGGTCAGCTGGGTGTACTCCCCCGCCGTGATGGCGACGCGCGCTTCCCCGTTGAACTTCTCGAGCTTCTCCAGCACGACCGTGCGTGCCGGCATGTTGATGCCGAGCGCGAGCGTCTCGGTCGCGAAGACGGCCTTCACGAGCTTGCGCTGAAAGAGCTCCTCGACGATCTCCTTGAAGGCCGGGAGGAGGCCGGCGTGATGGGCCGCGACTCCGCGCTCCAGGTTGTCGCGCCACTCCCAGAAGCCGAGGACCGCCAGATCTTCGTCGTGGAGGGTGCGCGTGCGCTCGTCGACGATCTGCCGGATCTCGTCACGCTCCTCCCGCGAGGTGAGCCGCACACCAGACCGTCGCACTTGTTGCACGGCGGCATCGCAACCGACGCGGCTGAAGATGAAGAAGATCGCCGGGAGGAGGTTGGCGCGCCCGAGCAGCTGAACCACCTCCGGTCGGTCGAGGCGTTCGATGCGATGGACGTTCGAGGGACGCACGGGGCGGGTCCCGCCGCGCTGCGGCCTGCGGCGTGTCGCCTCGTACGACGGCTGCGAACGCATCTGTTGCGCGCGCCGATTGTTGTCGAAGCGCGATCCGGTGAACGAGCGGATCCGCATGAGCTCCTGATTGACCTGAGCCGTGGCCACGCCGGCGCGATCGTCGAACAGGGGCAGAAGGTCGCCGCGGACGAGCACATGCTGTTCGAGCGGCACCGGTCGGGTCTCGGAGACGATGACCGCCGTGTCTCCCCGGACCGTGTCGAGCCAGTCTCCGAACTCCTCGGCATTGGAGACCGTTGCCGAGAGCGAGACCAGACGTACCTCGGGGGGAAGGTGGATGATCACCTCTTCCCAGACCGCACCGCGGAAGCGGTCGGCGAGGTAGTGCACCTCATCCATCACGACATAGCGCAAGCCGCGGAGCGCGGGCGAGTCCGCATAGAGCATGTTGCGGAGCACCTCGGTCGTCATCACGACGATGCGGGCATTGCCGTTGATGTTGGTGTCGCCGGTGAGCAGTCCCACCTCGGTCTCGCCGTACACCTCTTGGAGCTCGCGAAACTTCTGGTTGGACAAGGCCTTCATGGGCGTCGTGTAGAACGCCTTGTCTCCGGGCGCGCGCATGGCCAGGTGAATCGCGAACTCGCCCACGATCGTCTTGCCCGCGCCCGTGGGTGCGGCCACTAGGACGCTCCGCCCCTCCTCCAGTGCATGGCATCCGGCGACTTGGAACGGGTCGAGGTCGAACCGCTGCGTGTCGGCGAACCAGGTCGTCACCGGGTGCGCACGAGCGGCCTCTGCCCGCGCGAATCTCTCGGCCGGGTCGGTCACGCAGCCGTACCCAGCTCCGCAACGGTCCGCTTCGCGCGACGCCGGTCGAAGAGCATCGACAGGCCCGCCGCGGCGAAGAAGAGCACCACGAGGATCCCGGCCAAGAGGAAGGTGGAGACCACGTCTGCGGGAGGTGTCGCGATCGCGGCGACGACGACGGCGACCACGACCGCCACCCGCCATGCCTTGAGGATCGCTTTGCCCGAGATGATCCCGGCGAAATTGAGCGCGACGAGGAAGACGGGGAGCACGTACGCGATTCCGACGATGAGCATGAGCTTCAGGACGAAGTCGTAGTACGTGCGCGCTTCGTAGAAGGCCGATGTGCCTTCGGGGAGGAAGTCCGCCATGAGCTTGACGATGTTGGGCATCACGAGGATGCCCGTGAGCGCCCCGGCGAAGAACAGCGGGATCGCGGCGAGAAGGAACCCGACGGTGTAGCGGATCTCCTTCCGGCTGAGGCCCGGCATGATGTAGGCCCAGATCTGCCACAGCCACACCGGTGCCGCGAGCAGGATGCCGATGGCGAAGGACATGCGCAGCTTCAGGTCGAAGGCACCGGTCACGGTCGTGTACATGACCTCGACCTTCGCCTCCTCGCCGCGTGCCATCGCGATCTCGCGCACGGGGCGCGTGATGAACTCCATGAAGGGATCGGTGAGGAAGTAGGCGATCACCATCGCCACGACGATGGCGGCGGCCGCAATCAACAGCCGGTTGCGCAACTCCACGAGATGCCCCGCGAGGGACATCCGTTTCTCGCGTCGATCAGGACGCGGCTTCTTGACGCGGGGGCGGGTCGTCCGCTCGGTCACCACGCTCCGTCGTCAGGAGGACGTGCGCGGGGAATCGCCCGTGTCGGCGCGAGAGGCGGCCGGCTCGCTCAGCGGCGTCGCGACCGTCGGTGCCGCTGTCGACGCGATGTCGGCCGGCTTGTCGTCGTCCTTCATGGCCTTCATCTCACCCTTGAAGACGCGGGCGGACTGACCGAGGCTCTTGGCCAGGGCGGGCAACTTGGCCGCACCGAACAACAGCAGAACGACGGCGAGGATCAGCAGCCACTGCCACCCATGAGGTCCCATGATGATCTCTTCCCGTTCGGAATGGAGGTAGGGCCAGTGTAACCGACCGGCACCCGCAGAGACTCAGTGATACTGCGCGAGCCCTGCCTCGGCCCACGCTGCCACGGCACGGCGCGCCTCCTCGGGCGAGCGGACCTCCACCTCGCCACCGTGACGGGTGGCCACCCGCTTGAGCGAGCGCTCGTCCGCCACCCGGATCTGAGCACTGCGGATGTCGCCCTCCCCCGTCACCGAAGAGGCATCGAGGTATTCGGCGAGCAGGGGCAACGTCGCGGCGCGTACGCGCAGGTCGACCACGGCATCGGTGTCGCTGGGTTCGAACAGCTCCGGCACGCGCTCACCCCCATGAGAGATGGGGATGTCACTCAAGCGCACGTCGGACACACGATCCAGGTGGAACGTCCGCATCGCCTCGCGGAGATGACACCACCCCTGCAGGTACCACTGCCCGGACGCGATGTGGACCTTGACCGGGTCGACCGTGCGCGTCGTGACCGGGGAGTCGGGTGCCTTGTAGGTGAACGTGACGGCGACGCCCGCTCGCACGGCATCGGCGACCGTCACGCGCACGTCGTCGACGGCCTCGGGGGCGACGATCACCTCGGCAGGCACTCCCGAGGCCCCCCGCGCGAGCTTGGCGAGCAGACCTTGAACGACGCCGCTGTCCCCGACGCCGGGGAGGCTCGCCGCGAGCTGGAGACCGGCCAGCAGCGCGGCTGCTTCCCTCGCCGTCAGCCGCGGTGTGCGCTCCAGGCCCACCGTGTTGGTGATCGAGATGACGCCGTGCTGGTCCAGCAGGTCCCAGTCGATGTCGAACAGGTCGTTCGCCATCTGCCAGAAACCGCTGTCGCCGGGCAGCCCGATGACGGTGAGCTTCTCGACCATCGTGCGCATCTGCGCTTCGGTCACCTCGAACTCGGCGGCCGCTTCCGCGAGCGACACCTCCCCCTTGCCGATCAGATAGGGGACCAGCTGCAGGATGAGGGCGGCGCGATCGGTCGCCAACAACGGCTTGGCGTTCACGTGGGGCTCCCCCCATGGAGGTCGAGGGTGCGTTGGAGGCGACGAATGACCTTGGCACGCAGATCGGCGGGTTCCACCACACGCACCTCGGGACCGTAAGAGGCGAGCTCGTCGGCGAAAACCTCGGCATCGACGTAGGGCACCCGGATCCCCTGCTCCGCTGTCGCGCCCCGGCGTGTCAGACGCAGCGCCGCCTCGGTGCCGGGGTCGACCTCCAGGAGCGCCCGTTGCCGATCGGCCACCTCCCGCAGTCCCCGCAGGGCGCGGTCGCCGGCGCCGTCTCGCAGCGCGGGGTCGAACTCGCGTTTGGTGATCCGTACGTCCGAGGACACCCGCGACAAGAGGAAGGTGCGCTCGGCCTGCTGATCGAGATCGAACCCGAAGACGTGCCATCGCCCCTCGTACTCGACGAGAGCCAGGGGGCGAAGCCGACGTCGCCGCGCCGCATCCTCCCCCGCCTTGACGTAGTCGAACTCGACGACCCGTGCCTGCTCGATCGCACGCTGCAGAGGAGCGAAGGCGGGCTCTCGCAGGTTGATCCGCGGCGAGTAGCCGATGATCGGCGCATCGACGTCGTTGCCGAGTGCGCGGATCTTGCGCAGCCCGCTGCGCGCCTGTGCCGACATGGAGCTCTCGCTCCACACGCCTCCGGCCAGATTGAGGACGGCCAGCTCCGCCGGAGTGAAGTCGATGTCCACGGGGAGCTCGTACTCGCTCGTGGGAACGCGATAGCGCGCCTCTCGGAGATCGTCCGGATCGGAGTAGTCGCCGATCGTCTCGATCGGGACGCCGAGCCCGCGGAGGTTCTCCTTGTCGCGCTCGAACATCTTCTCGAGAGCGTCCTTGCTCGCGCCTGCGTCGACCTGTTCGCGGTACCCCGACACCGAGGAGAGGATGGTGTCTTTGGTCAGACCCTGCTCGGTGGCCAAGAGCGCGACGACGAGGTTGACCAACCGCTCCTCGGGAGCGATGCGCGTCGATTCGGTGGCCACGCGATTCATCCTAGGTCGATCCCGGCAACCCCGGTCAGCGGCCCGCCGCGTGGAACCGCCGGCGGCGACCGGAGGCGACGGGCGGTGGTGACGGGCGGTGGTGACGTACGCGGGGATTACTGAGATGTGGCCGGCTTCTGGTCGACGCCGAGCACGTCCACGACGAACACGAGGGTCGCGCCACCGGGGATCGCCCCGCTGCCCTTCTCGCCATACCCGAGCTCCGGCGGGATGACCATGAGGAGCTGCGATCCCACTGTCGCTCCCTCCAGCGCCTTCGCGAAGCCGGGGACGACGCCATCAAGCGTCACGACAGCGGAGGCTCCGGACTCCCACGTGGAGTCGAACACCTTCCGATCGGCCCACGTGACGCCGGTGTAGTGCACGCGGATGGAGTCGGCGTTCGTCACCGCGGGGCCATCGCCGCGCTTGAGCACCTCGACGGCGAGGTCGGACGGCGGCGCAGCATCCGGGACGATGATGCCGGGGGCACCCGAGGGAGCGAGCACCACCGACGGCATGCCGGGGCGATCGTTGTACTGCGGCGCTCCGTCGGCAGCGGCGAGGTAGACGCGCTGGAGGTCGAGCACCACGGCGATCGAATCCCCCTCGCCCAGACCCATGCTCGATGCCGCCTCGGGTGAGACCGCGTCGACCGGCATGGCGCCCACGATGCGCGAGCCCTCGGTGGCGCACATCATCATGTCCGCGAGGCCCGCGTAGTGCTCACGCCAGCCCGAGAGGGGGCGCGCCTCCGTCGGCGTGGCCACGAGCGTCTCTCCCGTCGCGCCATTGGCCAGCGTGATGGAGAACGCCACGTCCTGCGTCTCGGCGGTCACCCGGGTGCCGGTGCCCACCGTCTCGTCCACGAAGGAGGTGCGGGAGACGTGCACGGGGTCTTTGACCGAGAGCGTCGGCTTCCCGACCTCTCCGGACGCGGCGATGAGTCCCAGAGCGCTCGAATCGGCGTGCGGACGCTCGCAGGACGCGTTCGAGGTGGACGAGGAACAGCCCACCAGCGCGAGGGCGGAGAGCCCGAGGACGGCGACAACAGCAGAGATCCGACGCAGCACCGGATCAGTCTACGTCGTCACCCGTCGCGTTCTCGGTCACCTGCCGGGCACCGCCCGCCGCGCGCTGGGCTTCCCGCATGCGCTTGCGAAGGTTCTTGTCGGTGATCTCACGATCCCCGACGGCACCCGGAGTCCAGATCTCGACGTCCTCGTCGGAGTAGCTGGGCTTCTTCGCCGCCCGCTTGCGCACGTCGGGCGGGATGGCGCCCGGCGCCAGACGTCGCGCCGTGATGAGGAATCCGGTGTGGGCGACCATCCGATGGTCGGGACGGACGGCCAGCCCTTCCACGTGCCAGCCCCGCACCATCGTCTCGGTGGCCTCGGGCTCGGTGAACAGCCCCGTGCCGCGGAGATACTCGGCGACGCGGCTCAACTGCGTCGCCGTCGCGATGTAACAGAGCACGACCCCGCCGGGGGCCAGGGCGTCGGCGGCGACATCGATGCACTCCCACGGAGCGAGCATGTCCAAGACGACCCGATCCACCGATCCGGGCCGGACCGTGGACGGCAGGTGCTCGACGAGATCGCCGACCACGACGTCCCAGTTCTCCGGCACGTGCCCGAGGAAGGTCTCGACGTTGGCCTTCGCGACCTCGGCGAACTCCTCCCTCCGCTCGTAGGACGTGAGCGTGCCCTCGGCGCCGATCGCCCGGAGAAGCCACAACGACAACGCGCCCGAGCCGACACCCGCCTCCACGACGCGGGCGCCCGGGAAGATGTCGGCAGCGGCGAGGATCTGTGCCGCATCCTTCGGATAGACGATCGCCGCCCCTCGCGGCATCGACATCACGAAGTCGCGCAGGAGCGGCCGCAGGGCCAAGTAGTCGTGGCCAGCACTGTTGCTGACGACGGATCCGTCGGGAAGGTCGACGATCTTCGCGTGCGGAAGGACACCGTGATGCGTGTGCAGTTCCCCGCCTTCGCGCAGGGTCACGGTGTGCATGCGCCCCTTCGGACCGGTCAGCTGGACGCGGTCGCCGTAGCGGAACGGGCCACGGGGACGGAGGTCGGTGTTCACGCGCGGGCCTTCCGGTGGTGTCGGTCGAGGGCATCGGCGAGGTCCTGCGGAGTGCAGCCCTCCAGGGTCGGCCAGATCTCGGCGACACCCGAGCCGGCCAGTGAGACGACGTTGGGGACCCCGATGGTCGTCACTCCTGCAGCGACGGCGGACCGTGCGCCGTTGGGCGAGTCCTCGATCGCGACACACTCCTCGGGAGCCACTCCGAGGGCCTCGCAGGCCTGCAGATACGGATCGGGGAAGGGCTTGGGGCGCGGGACGTCGTCGCCGCCGATGACGAGGTCGAAGGCCTCGAAGTCGATGAGCTCGACGATCTCGGTCGCCATGCGCCGTAGCGACATCGTCACGAGCGCCGTGCGCACACCCGCGTCGCGCAGGTCGCGCAGGAGCTGGCGCGCACCGGGGCGGAACGGAACGCCCTCGCGACGGAGCGAAGCACGAACCTCGTCGGTGAGGCGGTCGACGATCTCGGGCACCGCCAGCCGCACACCGGCTCGCTGCAGGACGCGTGCGGCGTCGTCCAAGCCGAGCCCCACCAGTTCCAGCGACTTCTCGTGCGTCCACTCGCCGCCGAAGCTCTCCACCAGGGGGCCTTCGGCGGCCATCCAGTACGGCTCGGTGTCGACCAGGGTCCCGTCCATGTCCCAGAGAACGGCGGCGGGGAGGACGGAACTCATCGTTCCATCGTATCCAGCAGGCGCCGGAGCCCCGACGCACCCCCGTCACCGGCGTGCGGCGTATCGTGGGGGAACATCTCCCGGACGGAAGGAGCGGAGTGGACGGTCTCGGTCAGCGCGTGCTGGTGATCGCCTTCGACGGCTGGAACGATGCCGGCGAGGCCGCATCGGCCGCGGTCGCTCATCTTCGAGCCTCCGGAACCTATGAGGAGTCCTACAGCGTCGACCCCGAGCTGTACTTCGACTATCAGTACACCCGACCCCAGGTCCGACTCACCTCTGAGGGCGCGCGCGAGATCGTCTGGCCCGATGCCACGCTGTGGCGACCGCCGGCGTCGAACGGCGCGGCGCCCCGGCTCTGGCTGTTGACCGGCGTGGAGCCCGCGCGAGCGTGGCAGGCCTTCGCCGCAGAGATCGTCGACGCCGCCCTGAGCGAAGACGTGACCGGAATCGTGGCGCTCGGGTCGATGATGTCAGACGTCCCTCACACCCGTCCCATCTCCGTGTTCGCCGGAAGCGACAACGACAACCTGCGCACCTCGCTCGGTCTGGAGCGACCCACGTACGAGGGGCCGGTCGGGATCCTCAGCGTCGTCGCCGCAGCCGCCGAGGATGCGGGCATCCCGACCGTCGCCCTCTGGGCGAGCGTTCCGGCGTACGTGGCCGGGCACTCCCCCTCACCCAAGGCGACCCTCGCGCTCCTGGACCGGCTCGGCGACATCACCGGCGCAGAGATCCCCCGCGGCGAGCTCCCGGCAGAGGCCCTCGCGTGGGAGGCCTCGATCGATGCGGCCGCGGCGGACGACGAGGAGATGACCGAGTACATCCGGCAGCTCGAGGCGACGCGCGACACCTGGGACTCCCCCGAGGCGTCGGGTGATGCGATCGCGCAGGAGTTCGAACGCTACCTGCGTCGCGGCGGCGAAGGACCGTCGAAGCCCGGGCGCGACGACCCCCGCCGCTGAGCACTCTGTGCGGCTCAGTACGCCTGGAGCACGCCCGTCGCCAGCAGGATCAGCAGCACGACGCCCAGACCGAGCCGGTAGAGCACGAACGGCAGGAAGCTGCCGCGCTTGAGGTACTGCATCAGGAAGGCGATGACCGCGAGCCCCACGGCGAACGCGACGACCGTCGCCACCCCAGTCTGCAGCATCGTGAAGGCCTGCGTCCCCGGCTCCCGCAACGCGTGGAAGAGCTCGTAGAGGCCGCTGCCGAACACCGCGGGAACGGCGAGGAGGAAAGCGACCTCCGCCGCTGCGGGACGCGTGTATCCGAGCGCGAGCCCCATCGTCGTGGTCGCTCCGGAACGGGAGACCCCCGGGATGAGGGCGAGCGCCTGCGCGAATCCGAGCGCGAGGCCGTGCGGGTAGGTGAGGTCCTTCTCGCGACGATTGCGTGCGCCGAGCGCATCCGCGATACCGAGGATGAGGCCGAAGACGATCAGGACGATCGCCACGAGCCACAGGTTTCGGAACGTGTCGCGGATGACGTCTTGGAACAGGAACCCCAGAACCCCGATGGGCAACGTCCCGATGATGACGATCCATCCCATCCGGGCATCGGGGTCGTTGCGCGGCACGCGGCCGGACAGGGAGCGGAACCACTGCGCGATGATGTGGGTGATGCGGTTCCAGAAGTAGACCAGAACGGCCAGCTCGGTGCCGATCTGCGTGATGGCGGTGAAGGTGGCGCCAGGATCCTGCGCGGCGGGGAGGAACTCCCCCACGATCCGAAGATGCGCGCTGGAGGAGATGGGGAGGAACTCGGTCAAGCCTTGGACGATGCCCAGGATGATCGCGTCGAAGAACGAGCCCATGGTGGCCTCTCAGTAGTCGCGGATGAGGTCGGTCAGCACCCGCTGGCCGAAGACGAGGGCGTCGATCGGAACGCGCTCGTCGACGCCGTGGAACATGCCGGTGAAGTCGAGATCGGCGGGCAGGCGAAGGGGGGCGAACCCATAGCCGGCGATCCCCAGTTGTGCGAGAGCCTTGTTGTCGGTGCCGCCGCCCATGAGATACGGGATCACCGGAACGCCGGGGTCATGGCGGCCGAGGGCCGCAACCATCGCCTCAGCGAGCGGGCCGGAGAAGGGCACCTCGAGCCCGATGTCGCGGTGCGAGACGTCCACGACGATGTCGTCTCCCACGATCCGCTGGATCTCGGCCAGCACCTCGTCCTCGCGACCCGGGAGCGTGCGCACGTCGATCGTCGCGACGGCCGCATCGGGGATCACGTTGTGCTTATAGCCGGCGGTGAGCCCCGTGGGATTGGTCGTGGTGCGAAGCGTCGACTTCAAGAATCCCGAGGCGGCGCCGGTCGCGTCGGCGACGGCGTCGGGATCGGACGGGTCACCGCCGCACAGCGCAGCGATCCCGTCGATCGTCTGTCGTGTCGTGTCGGTGAGCGCGATCGGCCACGAGGTGCGGCCGATCGCGGCGACGGCCTCGGCGAGACGGGTGACGGCGTTGTCGGGGTGGAACCTGCTGCCGTGGCCGGCGGTGCCCCGCGCCCGCAGCCGGAGCCAGACCAGCGCCTTCTCCCCCACCTGCAGCAGGTAGGCACGCTGTCCCGCCACCGGGATCGAGTACCCGCCCACCTCGCTGATCGCCTCGGTGGCCCCCCGGAACCACTCCGGCCGATCGCGGACGACCAGTTCGGAGCCTTCGACGCCGCCATTCTCCTCATCGGCGAAGAAGGTGACGACGAGATCGCGGGCGGGCTGCTCGCCGGCGCGCAAGAGGTCCGCGACCGACGTCAGGATCATCGCGTCCATGTCCTTCATGTCCACGGCCCCGCGCCCCCACAGCATGCCGTCACGGATCACACCCGCGAACGGGTCGACGCTCCAGTCCTCGGCGACTGCCGGGACGACATCCAGGTGACCGTGGAGCACCAGGGCCGGAAGCGACGGGTCCCGTCCCGGAATTCGCACACTCAGGTTCGTCCGCCGGTCGACGGGTTCGTAGTAGTCGGGCTGCAGACCCAGCGACTCCAGGAATGCGCCGACATACTCCGCCGCCTCGCGCTCCCCGCGCGCGCGGCCCTCTCCCCAGTTGGTGGTGTCGAAGCGGATCAGGTCTCGGGCGACACGCGCGACCTCGGGAAGGTCGTCAATCTCGGGCATGCGCTCCACGGTACCGGGTCGGTGCGGCCGCATCGCGCTCGGCGCGGCTGCCGCGACCCCTCAGGCGGCGCACAATGCTGCCTCCCTGCCACGGAACCCACTGAACGCGCCACCTGAGCGGGCTGGGCAGGGGGCTGAGCGGGCTGGGCAGCGGGCTGGACAAGGGCCGGGAACGAGACAACCCCCGACCGGAGAATCCCCGGTCGGGGGTTGTTTTCGTTCTGTGCGCGAGGGGGGACTTGAACCCCCACGCCCGATAAAGGGCACTAGCACCTCAAGCTAGCGCGTCTACCTATTCCGCCACCCGCGCATGGGTGTGTGGTTGTCACCAACCGAGGACCGAGCCTAGCACGTTCGGCGGGGCCCGACGAATCGGCTAGGTGGCCGACACCCCGAACAGGAGACCGAGAAGATACGTGATCGCGGCCGCTCCGAAACCGATCGCGAGCTGGCGCAGACCCCGCCGTAGCGGCGGCGCACCCGAGAGCAGACCGACGGTCGCTCCCGTGGCGACGAGGGCGAGCCCGACCAGCCCCAACGCCAGCAGCACGGCGGACCAACCCGACAGGCCGAACAGCCACGGGAGGACGGGGATGATGGCCCCCGAGGCGAAGAAGAGGAAGCTCGATCCCGCGGCGCCCAGAGCACTTCCGACCACTTCGTGCTCGCCGGCGGCCTCGCGCGGACGGATGAACGGGGCCGAGCCGTCCGAACGCTGGGCCGCGCCGACGACGGAACGGGCGTGCTCGAGGGCCTCGTCGGCGTCCATGCCGCGAGTGCGATAGACGAGGGCCAGCTCGTTCGCGTCCAGATCGAGATCGGCGAGCACATCGTGGCCATAGGTGTTGGGCTCTGTCGCATCGAGCAGCTCACGCTGCGACCGGACCGAGACGTACTCCCCCGCGCCCATCGACAGCGCGCCGGCGAGAAGGCCGGCGATACCGCTGAAGAGGACGAACTGGGGAGCGACACCGGTCGCGCCGATGCCCATGACCAGGGCGAGGTTGGAGACGAGGCCGTCGTTGGCCCCGAACACCGCTGCCCGGAAGGTGCCCGACAGCCGGCGCCGCCCGCGGGCGGCGAGGCCTCGGACGACCTCGCCGTGGATCTTCTCGTCGGCCACCATGCGCGGCGTGGCGAACGGCTCGGTGTCGTACGGCGAGCGCGCTTCGGCGTTCTGCGCCAGCGCGAGGACGAAGATGGAGCCGAACTTCCCGGCCATCCATCCCAGCGCCCGCGACCGCGTGCTGGCTCGTGGCAAGCGATCGGGCTCGCCGCCCAGCAGCTCCTGCCAGTGCTCCTCGTGACGCCCCTCCGCCTCAGCGAGGGCGAGCAGGATCTCTCGCTCCTCCCCCGACCGCCTCCCGGCGAGCTCCCGGTAGACCTGCGCCTCGGCCCGCTCGTCGGCGAGGTACTGCGCCCAGCGGCGGCGGTCTCGAGCGGACGGCTCGGTGGGGGGTGCGGCGTTCACTGCTTCTCCAGGTCGGCGAGGGGGACGATCCACGGTATCCAGGCCGGAGGCGCCGACAGTCGCGTTCGGCGGAACTGCCAGCATTTCGGGCAGCCGTAGGAAGCGGCTCCTCCCCGTCCGAGGAGGACAGGACAGCTCAGGAGCGCACGCGGGAACGGAGCACGTCGATGCGCACCTGCAATTGTGCGACGGTCGCTCGGGCGAGTTCCGGCCCGCCGCAGATCCGGCGCAGTTCGGCGTGAACGGCGCCGTGCGGTTGCCCGCTCTGACGCGCGTAGAGCCCCACGAGGCTGTTGAGGAGCTGGCGCTGCTCGCGGAGGGTCCGGTGCAGGGGGGCGGGGAGGGAGTCTTCCACCTCGGTGGTCTCGGTCGGGCTGGCCGCTCGCTCCCGCGCGCGCCGGTGACGCGACTGGCGCGCTTGACGTTGCATCAGCAGTTCGTGGACGTGCTCGGGCTCCAGGAGCCCCGGCAGGCCCAGGAACTCCTCTTCCTCGGGCGTGCCGGGCACTGCCAGCTGTCCGAACTCCTTGCCGTCGTAGAGCACCCGGTCGAAGTGGGCGACGGATCCGAGCGCCTGATAGGTGAACTCCTCGGTCAGGGCGTCGGAGGCGCTGTCCTCCCGCTCAGCCGACTCGAGGAGATCGTCGTCGAGGCCATCCTCCCCGTCGCTCTCGCGGTCGAGCGCATGGTCGCGCTCCCGCTCCATTTCGCCGGCGAGGTTCAGGAGGGGCGGCACGTGCGGAAGGAAGACCGAGGCGGTCTCCCCGCGGCGGCGTGCGCGCACGAATCGGCCGATCGCCTGCGCGAAGAAGAGCGGCGTGGACGCGCTCGTGGCATAGACCCCGACCGACAGCCGAGGAACGTCCACGCCCTCGGACACCATCCGCACCGCGACCATCCACCGCGTGGTCGACTGCGAGAATGTCTCGATCCGCCCCGAGGCGGCCTTGTCGTCGGAGAGCACGACGGTCGGCGCCTCCCCGGTGATGTCGCGCAGGATCGCGGCGTAGGCGCGGGCAGCGGTCTGATCCGTCGCGATCACGAGCCCCCCGGCGTCGGGCACCTCCTGGCGCACCTCCGACAGCCGCCGGTCGGCCGACTGCAGAACGGCGGGGATCCAGTCGCCTTCGGGATCGAGGGCGGTTCGCCACGCCTGCGACGTGACGTCCTTCGTGTTGTCCTGGCCGAGATGGGCTTCCAGCTCGTCGCCGGCCCGCGTCCGCCAGCGCATCTTCCCGGCGTAGACGAGGAAGAGCACGGGACGCACGACGCCGTCGGCGAGCGCCCTCCCGTACCCGTAGCTGTAGTCGGTGCGGGAGAGCCGGATGCCCTTCTCGTTGGGGTGGTACTCGACGAAGGGGATCGGCGCGGTGTCGCTGCGGAAGGGCGTCCCCGACAGCAGGAGTCGGCGCGTGGCCCGTCCGTACGCCTCACGGAGGGCGTCGCCCCAGCTGAGCGCGTCGCCGCCGTGATGGACCTCGTCGAGGATCACGAGGGTGCGGGCGTCCATCGTCAGGCGCTGATGGACGGAGGCCTTCACGGCGACCTGCGCGTAGGTCACCGCCACACCGTGGTAGTGGCGCGCCGGGGCATGGTGCCGGTTGCTGAAGCGGGGGTCGAGACGAATGGACACCCGGGCGGCCGCGTCCGCCCACTGCGTCTTCAGGTGCTCGGTCGGTGCGACGACCACGATACGATCCACGACACCGCGTCGCAGGAGCTCGGAGGCGAGCCGGAGGGCGAAGGTGGTCTTTCCGGCGCCGGGGGTGGCGGCGGCGAGGAAGTCGCGCGGGCCTTTGCCGACCCCGTCTGGTCCGTCGGCGTCGAAGTAGGCTTCGAGCGCCTCCGCCTGCCACGCACGGAGGTTCTGCGCCGTCCCCCAGGGTGCTCGCTGCGGGAAGGCGGGTGAGAGGTGCTCAGCGGCGAAGCTCCCGAAGTGGGACCCTTCGTTCCCCGCCTGCTCGTCCGCCGTCACGAGTGACCACCCTAAACGCTGGGCGCGAGGGGTAGCCTCGAAACGACCACGAGTCGAGGAACAGATGCGCAACAACGAACCGACACCCGACGATCACCGCTCCCCCTACGTCCCGAACGACTCGCCCCATCCGTGGCGGCGCATGGTGTCGCTCGGCGACTCGTTCACGGAGGGGATCGGCGACCCCATCCCGGGCACGCCGGGCGCGCACCGGGGCTGGGCCGACCGTGTCGCCGAGGTGCTCGGCTCACAGGTCGAGGATTTCGCCTACGCCAACCTCGCGGTGCGCGGCAAGCTCATCGGCCAGATCGTCGCCGACCAGGTGGAGCCGGCGATCGCTCTCAATCCCGACCTCATCACGTTCTCCGCCGGAGGCAACGACGTGATCCGCCCGGGAGGCGACCCCGATGCCGTCGCCGCGTTGTTCGAAGACGCGGTCGTCCGGTTGTCGTCGCGCGGTGCGACGCTCGTCGTCTTCACCGGCATCGACACCAACTTCACGCCCGTCTTCCGAGGGATCCGCGGGCGGGTGGCGATCTACAACGAGAACATCCGAGCCATCGCCGAGCGCCATGATTGCGTCGTCGCCGACCAGTGGGCGTTGAAAGAAGTGCAGGACATGCGGTTCTTCGACGACGACCGGCTGCACCTGAACGCCCTGGGGCATCACGAGATGGCGCGGATGGTGCTGCGCACCCTCAACGTCCCCAATGATCTCCAGCCCATGCAGCCCGATCCCCTCCCCTCCTTGACGTGGCGCGAGGCGCGGGCGAACGACATCGTGTGGGCGCGGCAGCACCTCGTGCCGTGGGTGCTCCGGCGCGTGCGTCACCAGTCGTCGGGCGATCACATCACTGCGAAGCGACCCGAGCCGCTGCCGATCGAGACGGTCGCCCCGGGGCCCGATCGCGATGCGCGTCCGGGCAGTCCCGCCTAGACGAAGCGGCGGCGGTCTCGGGATCAGCGCAACGCCCACAGGGCGACCGCGGAGGCCGCGGCGACGTTGAGCGAGTCGACGCCGCCGGCCATCGGGATCGTCACGACGGTGTCGGCGGCCTCCAGCGCGCGGCGCGACAGGCCGTCGCCTTCCGTGCCGAGGACGAGGGCGACCCCCTGCGGACGCCCGGCCGCGAAGGCGTCGAGGGCGACCGCCTCTTCGGCGAGGGCCAATGCCGCGATGTGCAGCCCCGCCGTGTGCAACTGCTCGCGCGCCTCCGGCCACTCCGGCAATCGTGTCCACGGGATTTGGAAGACCGTTCCCATGCTCACCCGGATGCTGCGCCGATAGAGCGGGTCGGCGCACCGCGGCGTCACGAGCACGGCATCTGCACCGAGGCCAGCGGCACCCCGGAACGCGGCTCCGACGTTGGTGTGGTCGACGATGTCCTCCAGCACGAGCACGGTTCGCGCGCCCGCGACCACCTCGGCGACGGAGCGGAGCGCGGGGCGGTGCATGGCGGCGAGGGCGCCACGATGGACGGCGTATCCCGTCACCTGCTCCGCCACCCGGTCGGACACGACATACACCGGCGCACCGACGGCGCCGGCCGCCGCGAGGAGACCCTCGATGTCGGCGAGCCACTTCTCCTGCACCAGCACGGAACGCGGGTGGTGCCCGGCGGCAAGGGCACGCGCGATGACCTTGGCGGACTCGGCGATGTACAGCCCCTCCTGCGGTTCGCGCACGCGGCGCAGCGCCACGTCGGTGAGGTCGCGATAGTCCGAGAGCCGCGGGTCGGCAGGGTCGTCGATAGAGACGGCGGGAGGCGGCGTGGTCGGCTCGGACGCGGAGATCGGCACGCCTCCACTGTGTCACGGCATGACCTCTCGCAACCGACGCGCGCGTGCGGGCCGACGAAACACAACCGAAAACCGGACGGCGTAGAGTGCAGTCGACGACCTGGGGAGAAGGCGAGCGCGATGACGACGGTGGTGCACGACGACGCGGCGACGTCCGCGGACATCGATCGCGCCGTCGAGGCCCTCGCGGGGCGTCGTGTCGCCGTCCTCACCGGTGCCGGTGTGTCGACGGACTCCGGCATCCCCGACTATCGCGGCAAGGGAGCGCCGGTACGCACGCCGATGACGGCGCAGCAGTTCCTCGCGAACGACGACGCCCGTCGGCGGTACTGGGTGGGGAGCCACCTCGGCTGGCGTGCCTTCGCGGCCGCCGCCCCCAACGCCGGTCACGCGGCGCTGGCCGAGATGGAGCGCACGGGAGCGGTCAGCGGAGTCGTGACGCAGAACGTCGACGGCCTTCACCTTCGCGCCGGAAGCCACCGGGTCGTCGAACTGCACGGCACGATGCGCCGCGTCTTGTGCACCCACTGCGGACAGGTCTTCGACCGGCGGGACCTCGCCGCACGGGTCGAGGCGGACAATCCCTGGATCACGGTTCCCGAGCGCGTCGCCCTCGGACCCGACGGCGACGTCCTTCCCGAGAGCACGGAGGGATTCCGCGTGCCCTCATGCACCGTGTGCGGCGGGCTGCTCAAGCCCGATGTCGTGTTCTTCGGCGAGTTCGTCCCCCTGGAGAAGTTCCGCGAGGCGGAGCAGCTCCTCCGCGGGAGCGATGCACTCCTGGTGGCAGGCTCCTCGCTCGTGGTCAACTCCGGAGTGCGACTGGTCGAACGCGCCCGTCGACGCCGGATCCCGATCGTCATCGTCAACCGGGGCCAGACCCGCGCCGACAGCACCGCGACCGTGAAGATCGATGCCGGGACGACCGAAGTGCTGCAGGCCTTGTCCGCTGCGCTCACCGGCTGAACCGGCGCTCCGCCCCACGCGTCGAGGTTAGGCTCGAAGGGTGACCACGTTGACCCTCGTCCGGCACGGAGAGACCGACTGGAACGCCCGACGGCTGATCCAGGGCTCGACCGACATCCCCCTCAACGACACCGGCCGGCAGCAGGCACGTGAGGCGGCCGAGAGCCTGCGGTCGCGGCTCGACCTCGACGCACCACTCGTGGTCGCCTCCAGCGACCTCTCCCGCGCCCGGGAGACGGCGAGCATCATCGCGGACGTCCTCGGCGCGACCACGCCGCGGGCGTACCCCGCCCTCCGCGAGCGGGGCTATGGCGAGGCCGAGGGCGTCGGGATCGAGCAGTTCCGCGAGACGTGGGGCGCGTGGGAAGACGCGATCGTCCCCGGCGCGGAGGCCTGGGCCGACGTGCGGGTGCGGGCCATCGCGGGCCTGCGCGCCGCGATCCGCGATGCCCGCCGCGAGACCTTCCCGCTCGCGCCGTCGCTCGTCGTCGTCTCCCACGGCGCGCTCATCCGGGAGCTCATCCGTCACGCGACCGGCGGCGCCTTCCCCGCGGCCGGCGAACGCCTCGCGAACGGGTCCGCGCACACGTTCCTCATGGAGCGTGACCGGTTGAGCCTGCTCGATTACGCGGGCATCGCTTCCTGACCCTCTCCGCCTCACCGCGCGGGGAGACCCGCGCCACGTGCTCAGTAGTGTGGTCAGCGTGAGCGACGACACCGTCTTGCTGCGCAGACGAAACGACGACCAGGGCCTGTTCGCCCCGGACCAGGACAGGGCGTTCGTGGACGAGGCGATTCCTCCCGAACGACTGGCGGAGATCCGCAAGGCGCGGCTCTGGGCCCCGAACGAAGATCCGATCGAGCGGCTTCCCGAGGTGATCGCTCAGATGCCGAACCTCACGTCGCTCACGATCAGCGGAGGTGGCGCCCGCCCCTCGATGGTGGCGGAGCTCCGCGAGGGGGATCTCCCGGACACGGTGGAAGAGCTCCGCGTTCACTCCGAGCAGGGTCGCGTGCTCGCGTGGCCCGGCGGACTCGTGCTGCCGCGCCTCACGTCGCTCTTCGTCAGCGACGTGCTCCGCTTCGACGCCGGTGCCTTCCCCCGACTCCGACGCCTGTCGATCACGCCCGATCGTGCCCTGGCGAACGTGAGGGAAGGGCTCCAGCTGCCCATCGATGAGCTGAACCTCCTCCGACTTCCGCTCGACGAGCGCGTCTTCGACCTCGTGTCGGCCCGGCCCCTCCGTCATCTCGGCCTGATCTCGGGCACCAAGCTGAGCTCTCTGGACGGGATCCAGTCCCTGGGCGGGCTCGAGTCATTGCGTCTGAAGAACCTCCGAGCCCTCTCGGACATCTCCGCTCTGCGAGAACTTCCAGACCTGAAACGCCTCGACATCCAGTACTGCCGCAGACTCGGCGGCATCGATGTGCTCGGCGACCTGCCCGCGCTCGCGCGACTCACGCTAGTCGGCTGCGGCGAGGTCGGACTGGCCGCGATTCAGGACGTCATCGACCGGATTCCGGCCACGATGATCGGCGCGACGACATGAGGCTCGGAGACGAAGAGCGAATGCGGCACGGGGGCCGGTGAGCGCGAGCTACGCGGCCGCGCGGCGCAGCACGGTGCGCGCGTGCCGGAGCACCGGCTCATCGACCATCCGTCCGCGGAAACGGAAGACGCCGCCCTCGGTCTCGGCGGCGGCGATCACATCGCGCGCCCAGGCCAGCTCGGCATCGCTCGGCCGGTAGGCCTCGCGGATCGTCTCCACCTGAGAGGGATGGATGCAGGCCGTCGCTGCAAAGCCGTTGGCCGCCGCATCGTTCGCCTCGCGGCGAAGCCCTCGCACGTCCGCGATGTCGAGGTGGACCGCGTCGATGGCGGCCTTCCCCGCGGCACCGGCAGCCAGGAGCACACGCGAGCGTGCGTAGCGCGCGATGTCGCGGTACGCACCGCGTGGCTTCCGGCTGGAGGTCCCCCCGAGAGAGGCGACCAGGTCTTCGGCCCCCCACATGAGGGCGACGACGTTCTCGCGGGACGCCAGCCGCTCCGCCGCCGCGACGCCGCGTGCCGTCTCGCAGAGCGCAATGACGCGGAAGCGCGGGTCGATGCGCTCGATGCGCTTCGGGGACTCCGCCTTGGCGATCATGATCGTGCGGTAGTCCGTCTGCGAGAGGGTCGCGAGATCCGACGCGAAGGACTCACCGCCCACGTGGTTGACGCGCACCACGACGCGCGACGGGTCGAGCGGCCTGTCGATCAGATGGCCGCGCGCAGCGGCCTTCGCACCTTCCGCCACGGCGTCCTCGAGGTCGAGGATGACCGCGTCGGAACGCTCCATCGCCTTCTCGAATCGCTCCGGCCGGTCGGCGGGACAGAACAGCAGGGCGGGGCCCAGGTCGAAGCTCCGGCTCGTCTCCATCACCTCGTCAGGCTATCCGTCAGGCGACGCCGAGCGCGCGGGCGATCACGAGCAGCTGCACTTCGGTCGTCCCCTCGCCGATCTCCAGGACCTTCGAGTCACGGAAATGCCGTGCCGACGCGTACTCGTTCATGAAGCCGTTGCCGCCGAGGATCTGCGTGGCGTCGCGCGCGTTGTCCATCGCCGCGTCACTGGCCGTGAGCTTCGCGATCGCCGCCTCCGCCTTGAACGGCAGTCCGCTGTCTCGGAGACGGGCGGCGTGCTGCCAGCCGAGCCGGGCGTTGTGCACGCGTTGACGCATCCGGGCAAGGGTGAACTGCACGTGCTGCCGGGAGGCGAGCGGTTCGCCGAAGACACGACGGGACGTGGCGTAGGCGAGCGCCTCTTCCAGGCACCCCTCCGCGGCGCCGGTGGAGAGTGCGGCGATCGCGATACGGCCTTCATCGAGGATGTTCAGGAAGTTGGCGTACCCCCTCCCCTGCTCGCCGAGCAGGTTCGCCGCCGGCACCCGCACGCCGTCGAAGGTGAGGGGGTGGGTGTCCGACGCGTGCCAGCCGACCTTGTCGTACGCCGGCCCCACCCGGAAGCCCGGCGCATCGGCCGGAACGATCAGGGTGGAGATCTCCTTCCGACCGTCGTGTTCGCCGGTGACGGCGGTCACCGTGACGAAGCGGGTCAGCGGCGTGCCGGAGTTCGTGATGAACTGCTTCGCGCCGTCGATCACCCACTCTTCGCCTTCCCGTCGCGCCGTCGTGCGCGTCGCACCGGCGTCGGACCCCGCTTCGGGCTCCGTGAGTCCGAACCCGGCCAACGCTTCCCCCCGCAGCAACGACGGGAGGAGCTCCCGCTTCTGCTCCTCGGTGCCGAAGCGATAGACGGGCATCGCACCCAGGCCGACGCCGGCCTCCAGGGTGATCGCCAGCGACTGATCCACGCGGGCGATGGCCTCGATCGCCAGGCACAGGGCGAAGTAGTCGCCGCCCTGACCCCCGTACTCCTCGGGGAACGGCAGCCCGAACAGTCCCAGCTCTCCCATCCCCGCCACGACGTCCAGCGGAAGGGTCTTGGTCCGATCCGCCTCGTACGACCGCGGAGCGACCACCTGCTCCGCGAAATCGCGCACGAGCGCTGCGAGCTCGCGCTCCTCTTCGGTCATGTTCATGTCATCCCCATCGACGTCACGAAGGCCCCCGGCGCTTGCTGGCGAGAGACGCACTCGGTTAGCTTGCACTCACCGACATTTCGAGGTTAGCGAGGGTTAACTGAGATGGCAACGGGAGTCACCGACCGCGAGCGCGCCAAGGCAGACCGCCACCGCTCACTCGTGCGTGCTGCGGCGCGTCTGTTCGCCGAGCGAGGATATGCGGGGGTGACGCTGGAGGATCTCGGTGCGCAGGTAGGGATCAGCGGGCCAGCCCTCTACCGCCACTTCCGCAACAAGCAGGCGCTCCTGGCCGAGATCCTGCTGGGGGTCAGCGAACGGCTCCTCGCCGGCGGACGAGCCGCCCGAGACGAGCACCCCCCTGCCGCCGAGGCACTGCCCGCGTTGGTCGACTTCCACGTCGCGTTCGCACTGGCCGACGCCGACGTCATCCGCATCCAGGACCACGACCTCGATCAACTGCCGGCCGAGACGCGCGCGCGGGTGCGAGATCTGCAGCGGCAGTACCTCGACATCTGGGTCGACGTGCTCCACGCGCTCCGTCCCGAGCGGACGGCTCCGGAGAACCGCACGCGCGCGCTGGCCGCGATCGGCCTGATCAACTCCACGCCTCACAGCGCCCGCGTCGGCACGCGGGAGTCAGCGCACGGCATCCTCCGGGAGATGGCGCTCGCCGCATTGCGGACGTGACGCGCAATCCCGACGCGAGGGAGTTCGGCCCCGATCAGGCGAGCAGGAGCGTGCGGGCAGGATCGCGCAGGACCTCGCCGACGGCGCGAAGGAACCGCGCGCCCTGCTCCCCGTCGACGGCCCGGTGATCGAAGGACAGACTCAGCGTGAGCACGTCGCGCAATGCCACCTCCCCCCGGTGCTCCCAAGGCTGCCGTCGGACAGCGCCCACCCCAAGGATTCCTGCCTCACCAGGATTGAGGATCGGGGTGCCGGCGTCCACGCCGAAGACGCCGAAGTTCGTGAGGGAGAAGGTGCTCCCCCGGAGGCGGTCGAGCGGCGTCCGCCCGTCTCGGGCGGTACGAGCGAGGTCGCCGATTGCTTCCGCCACCTCGACGAGCGAGAGACGCTCGGCGTGTGGGATGTGCGGGACGACGAGCCCTCGCTCCGTCGCAGCCGCGATCCCGAGATGAACGTGTCGGTACTGGACGATCTCCCCGGCTGGCTCGTCCCAGTGGGCATTGAGCTCGGGATGACGGGGAAGCGCGAGGCACACCGCCTTCGCGACGAGGGCCAGCACCCCGACGCGGACCTCGCCGGTGGTGCCGTCGTGACGTAGGTCGTCGAGGAAGCGCATCGAGCGCGTGACGTCGACGCCCAGGAAGACCGTCACATGCGGCGCGGTGAAGGCGCTCTCGACCATGGCGGCGGCCGTCGCCTTGCGGACGCCGCGGATCGGGATGCGCGTCTCATCGGCGCCCAGGCCCTCCGCGGACGACCCGGACCCTGCCGTCACCGGATCCGTGGGCCGGTCGTGAGCGGCCGCTCGGGTCGCGGCCGCGCGTTCGACGTCGGCGCGCGTGATGAGCCGATCGGGACCCGTCGGCTCGATGGCCGCGAGGTCCACGCCGAGGTCTCTCGCAAGCGTGCGAACGGGTGGCGTGGAACGCGGACGTTCCCGCACAGAACCGTCCTCGGCCAGCGCGTCGACGGCGTCGTGCGGGGCAGCAGCGCGGGCGCCGACCTCGCTGTCCGGCGCACCCTCGTGTGGCCCGCGCCGCGG
>NZ_JASGDO010000070.1:0-37705 GCF_047607225.1 Microbacterium sp.
ACGCCGGTTCGGCGGCGCCGGCCGCCGGCTCGGACGAGGACGGCGGCGTCCACAGCACCTGCGCGAGCGCTTCGCCGACCCGCGCGCGTCCGGGCGGGCGGGGGCCGCGATCGCGTCCATCGCCTCCCGCGGCGATGTCATCGGTGCGCGACGCGGGTGAGAGGAGGATACGCAGTGGCGCTGCCTCCAGGAGGCGCCCCATCGGCCCCGTCGCCCGCTGAGTCGAGAGGGCGACGCGCAGGCCGCGACCGCGGGCTTCTCGCAAGAGTCGTTCGATCCGCTCGCGTGCCGCAGTGGCGTAGTCCGGGGGAAGGCGGGCGAGGAGAAGATCGACGTCGTCGAGCAGCACCACGGTCCCGGAGACGGCCTCCTCGGCGAGCGCGAGAGCATCCCACCCCGCCTCCATCTCGGCGGGGACGACGAGGCTGTGTGGCGCCTGCGCTGCCACCACCCGCAGGGCCGTCGACTTGCCGCTGCCCGCGGAGCCGACCACGGCGAGTCCGGGCATGTCACTGCGCCACTCCAGCGGGGGCTGGCGCTGAGAGCTCGGCTCGTCGACGATGGCGAGCACGATGTCGAGCCCCGCACGGTCGACCGTGTCGAGGGGCACCCGGACGGGAAGAGGCGGGAGCCAGGGCCGAGGCGGGGTACGCCCCGCCATCGCGAGCGCGAGTGCGTCGGAGGGCGGGCACTGCACGATACGCACTGCGGACGCGACGTCGTCTCGGTTGCGGCGCACGAGACAGATGCCGCGATCGTCGCTTCGGCCGGACAGCGCCACCGCGTCGTCGGAGTCGAGCACCGCCCGAGAATCGGATGCATCGGTCACTCGGAGCGCCATCCGCAGCGGCGCGTTGGCGAGCACGGACTCACGGAAGACTCCCGCCGCGCGCTGCGACGCGAGGATGAGGTGCATCCCGAGCGCCCGCCCCCGCGCGGCGAGGTCGCCGAAGAGGTCATGCAGATGCGGATGTGCCGCCACGAGCGCCGCATACTCGTCGACGACGACCACGAGACGACCCAGTCGATCGCGGGCCTCACCGATCTCTCGGACGCCGGCCTCCGCCAGCACGCGTTCTCGGCGTCGGACCTCGGCGCGCAGACTCTGAACGGCGCGGAGAGCGGCCGCTTCGTCGAGGTCGGTGACGACCCCCGTGACGTGGGGGAGGCCGAGGAGCGGATCGAAGGTGCGTCCCCCTTTGAAGTCGACCAGGAGGAAGCTCACGCGCTCCGGCGGGTGGGCAGCCGCCAAGGCGGCGACCCAGGTGGTGAGCAACTCGCTCTTGCCGGAGCCCGTGGTGCCGATGACGACGGCGTGTGGCCCGTCGTGCACGAGGTCGATCACCGCGGGCGCGCCGTCGCGGACGCCGATCACCGCCTGCAGAGATCCGGTCGGGACGGGAGTTCCGCCGACCAGGGCCCGCCACGTCGGCGGGTCAGCGTTCTCGACGGAGCCGACCTCTGCAGCGGCCCGGATGCGAAGACGTTCGGCGATGACCTCGGCTTGTGAGACCGACACCCCCTCGACCTCGACCGCCTGCGTCCGCGCCTCGAAGCGGAGGGTCGCTCGCGTGGGACTCTCCAGGGTGAGGACGGCGGCGCAGCGCGGAGGCGGCGGTGAACCGTCCGCGATCACGACGAGGGGAATCGACGGCGCCGCGTGCAACGTGGTCGGTCGGGAGAGCGAGACGGATGTTCCCGCAGCCGCTGCAGCGTGCGGAAGCAGATCGATCCAGTCGCCGTGATCGGCGCCGTCGACGATCCCGACGCTGCCCGGTGAGGCGTTGAGGCAGATCTGCAGCACCATGGCGCGGGCAACGGCCGCCGCGCATGCCCACGGCCCGACGACGGCGATGCCCGCCTCGAGCGGAACGAGAACCGGCACACCGCTCAGCTCAGCGGCGAGACGACGCAGGGACGTACTCGCCTGCGAGTCGTCACCACCCTCGACACGCAGAGCGCTCTTGCCCCGGCCGCGGCCGACGACGACCACACCGGAACGAGCGGGGACGGCACGCCACTCCTCGCCCGGTAGGCGGAGGTGCATCGACACGTCGGGATGCTGTTGCCACAGTGCACGGCGTTCTTCGTCGTGGTGCGCGCAGATCCGAGCCTCCACGGCCTCCTGAGCCGCTCGCGACTCTCGCGCCCAGGAACGGGCGGATCGGCGGCGTGCACGTGCGCCGTCCAGCACTCCGGCAGCAGCGACGAGAGGCCCGAGGAGAGCGAACCACAACGCCAGCGCCGATCCCGTGACCACCCAGAGCACCCCGGCTCCGAACACGGGCACGACGGCAGCGGCAAGGGGGAACGGCGCGCGTGGTGGGGCAACCGGAGGCGACGGCAACCGGAGGGGCTCATCGAGCGAGGAGGTCATCCTCCCAGTACACCGTCACCCGCATCGGCGAGGTTCGCCCGGGGCGTCAGGGGTGGAGGGAGGGGTTCAGTCGTCGAGCGGGGAGGAACCGGTACGGGTGACGTTCACGACGATGATGCTGATGTTGTCGCGCCCGCCGTTCTCCAGCGCCGCCTCGAGCATCGCGTCACTCGCCTCGGTGGGATCCTCGTGCTGGAGGAGGAAATGCAGGATGCCGTAGTCGGTCAGTTCCTTCGTGAGGCCGTCGCTGCAGACGACGAAGCGATCACCGTCGAGGACCTCGAGGCGCACGTAGTCCGGAACGACCCCGTCGGACGGCCCCACCGCGCGCGTGATGACATTGCCGTACGGGTGATTCTCCGCTTCCTCGGGGCTGAGACGCCCGGCGGCGATCAGCTCCTGCACGACGGAGTGATCCGTGGTGATCTGCGCGAGGCTCTCATCGCGGTAGAGATAGACGCGGGAGTCGCCGATGTTCAGCGTCACCCAGGTCGGTTCGGGCGTGCTGGTGTCCAGGAAGACCCCGGTGACCGTCGTGCCGGTACCCTCATCGGTCGTCTCCGGGTGGGCACCGATGTCGCTCACGGCGCGGCCGAGCGCCTTCTCGATGGCCTTCGGGCTGATCGACCCCTTGTCGGCGACCGCGCGGAGTCGATCCACCGCACTGGAGGAAGCGATCTCGCCACCGATGTGCCCGCCCATTCCGTCGGCGACGACGAACAGCGGGAACTGGGCGAGAACGGCGTCCTGATTGACGTCGCGCCGACGTCCGGTGTGGGTGAGGGCCGACCAGGAAAGCTCCAGAGTCGCGCCCGGCAACGACAGGCTGCGCTTCTGGGTCGCGGACTCGGGCACGCGTTCACCCTTCCTTGGTCGATGGCGGGGCGTTGTCACACTCTAGTGGACCCGCCTGTGCCGCGCCGGTCACGCCAGCGTGGCGGTGAACGTGTCGACGGCCGCGGGAAGAGCGATCCCGACACGAGACGCGTATTGCCGAGGAATGCCCGCGAGCACTACGGTTGCGGACGGACGGTCGGCGCCGCCGAACGCGCCACCCCGAGACTCGCTCCCCCACGAAAGGCACTCCCATGACGGATCCTCAGGAACCGCAGCCCGGTCAGGTCACCCCCCCGCCCTCAGCTCCCACCCCTCCTCCCGCCGCGTCGACGCCGCCCCCGTCGGGGGCGACCACTCCGCCGCCGGCAGCCACGCCGCCTTCCGCCCCGTATGCGGCGGCGGCCCCGGCGGGGCCGCTCACGCCGGAGCAGGACCGCACGTGGGCGATGTGGGCGCACATCGGCGGCGTGGTCGGATTCCTTCCCTCGCTCATCATCTGGCTGCTCTTCAAGGACCGCGGTCCCCGCACCAACGTCGAGGCGAAGGAAGCTCTGAACTGGCAGATCACCTTCACGATCTTCTACGTGGCGGCACTCATCGTCACCTCGATCCTGAGCGGCCTGGTGTGGGTGCTGGGCCTCTTCCTCTGGCTCGTGCCGCTGGCGATCTGGGTGCTGAACGTCGTGTTCTCGATCCAGGGCGGCATGCGGGTGAACAACGGCGGCAGCTACCAGTACCCGATCAACTTCCGGCTGATCAAGTAGGCGGCTCCCGACTCGCGAGATGCACGTTGCGAAGGCCCCGCTTCGGCGGGGCCTTCGTCGTACGCCCGCCCGCCCAGCATTCTGCCGCGGCGCTCAGACCCGCAGTTCCACTTCGCCCGGAGCGCCCGGCCTCAGGTCGAGCCCCGAGTCCTCCGCCCAGCGAAGCAGCGCGTCGCGTGATCCCACCCGAGGCCGCGCTGTCGCGAGCTGTCGCACCAGAGCGCCCTTCGCGTGCTTGTTGAAGTGGTTGAGCGCGCGAACGGCTCCGTCGTCTCCCTCGGACACCACTCGCACGAACACTGCCGGGCAGTCCTCGGGCAGCGGGCCGAGCGCGACATAGGCCTCCGACCGCAGGTCGAGCGTGAACCGCGGCGCGCGGGCCCGGAGGGCCGCCGTGACCGCCTCCGCCCACACTCGCCGGGCCGGAGCAAGGCCCGGGAGCGTCACCCCCGCACCCATCCGGTAGGACGGGATCGGGTCGAGGGCACCGACCGGCCCCCAGGGAGCGGAGTGGATCAGGACATGGGCCCCGAGCCAGCGGCGCGCGACAGCCGGCAGCGACACAGCATCGAGCGCGTCGTAGAGCACGCCGGTGTAGCGGTCGACCGCCGGCATCGTCGGCGCCGCACCGAGCGCCGCGTTGGCAGCGACCTCGCCGAGCTGCCGCGGTGAGAGCTTCAGCACCCGAGCGGCCCGATCCTCGTCGTCACTGAGGGCCACGAGGGCACCCGTGACCTTCTCGCGCACCGGCCCGAGCTCGGGCAGCGCGAGCCGATCCAGCGCGAGCGGCGCACCGCTCCCCCCGGGACGCTTGGTCTCACTGGGCGGCAAGAGAACGAGCATCGCCACAACTCCTCGGGACAGACGAGACCACCCCGCCACCGACGTCCTCGACAGAGGCGACGGTGCGGGGTGGTCGCGGATGGGTGGTGGTCAGGACTCCAGCGAGGCGTGTCCGGCGAAGATCGTCAGGTCGTCGCCCTCCATCGACACGAAGCCATCCTGTGCACTCGCGACGACCTTCGTGCCGTCGGACTGGGTGATGCGCACCTGTCCTTCGGCGAGGATCGCGAGAACGGGCTCGTGGCCGGTCATGAAGCCGATCTCGCCCTCGACGGTCTTGGCGACGACGAGGTTCGCCTCACCGTGCCAGACCTCCTCCTCCGCGGAGACGAGGGTGACGGTCAGAGCCATCTCAGCTGTTCTCCTTCTGGATCTTCGCCCACTTCTCCTCGACGTCGGAAATGCCACCGACGTTGAAGAAGGCCTGCTCAGCAACGTGGTCGAAGTCACCCTTGACGATCGCGTCGAAGGATTCGATGGTCTCCTTGATCGGAACCGTCGAGCCCTCGACACCGGTGAACTTCTTGGCCATGTAGGTGTTCTGGGAGAGGAACTGCTGGATACGACGGGCGCGTGCCACCACGACCTTGTCCTCTTCGGAGAGCTCGTCGACACCCAGGATGGCGATGATCTCCTGCAGTTCCTTGTTCTTCTGAAGGATCTGCTTCACGGCGGTGGCCACCCGGTAGTGGTCGGCACCGATGTAGCGAGGGTCGAGGATGCGGCTCGTCGAGGCGAGCGGGTCGACGGCGGGATACAGACCCTTCGACGCGATCTCACGCGAGAGCTCGGTCGTGGCGTCGAGGTGCGCGAACGTCGTGGCCGGGGCGGGGTCGGTGTAGTCGTCAGCGGGGACGTAGATCGCCTGCAGCGAGGTGATCGAGTGACCGCGCGTCGAGGTGATGCGCTCCTGGAGCACGCCCATCTCGTCGGCGAGGTTCGGCTGGTAGCCCACCGCGGAGGGCATACGGCCGAGAAGCGTCGACACCTCGGACCCCGCCTGCGTGAAGCGGAAGATGTTGTCGATGAACAGCAGCACGTCCTGCTTCTGCACGTCACGGAAGTACTCCGCCATCGTGAGGGCCGACAGTGCGACGCGCAGACGCGTCCCCGGCGGCTCGTCCATCTGGCCGAAGACAAGGGCGGTCTTGTCGAAGACGCCCGCCTCCTCCATCTCGTGGATGAGGTCGTTGCCCTCACGCGTGCGCTCACCGACACCGGCGAACACGGAGACGCCACCGTGGTCCTGCGCGACGCGCTGGATCATCTCCTGGATGAGGACGGTCTTGCCGACGCCGGCACCGCCGAACAGGCCGATCTTTCCACCCTGCACGTAGGGCGTCAGGAGGTCGATGACCTTGATGCCCGTCTCGAACATCTGGGTCTTGGACTCGAGCTGGTCGAAGTTGGGCGCCTGGCGGTGGATGCCCCAGCGCTCGGTCACCTCGACGGTCTCACCGGGGGCCGCGTTGAGCACGTCGCCGGTGACGTTGAAGACCTTGCCCTTGGTGACGTCGCCGACGGGGACTGTGATGGGGCCGCCGGTGTCACGCACTTCCTGCCCGCGGACCATGCCGTCGGTCGGCTTGAGGGAGATGGCGCGGACGAGGTCGTCGCCGAGGTGCTGGGCGACCTCGAGGGTGATCTCCGTCGACTCGTCGCCGATCGTGATCGTCGTCTTCAGCGCGTTGTAGATGTCGGGGATCGAGTCGTGCGGGAACTCGATGTCGACGACGGGGCCGGTGACGCGCGCGACGCGACCGACGACCGTGGTCGCTTCTGCGGTGGCGGTGGTGGTCATTCTCTGTCTCTTTCGGTGTGGTCTTGCTTGCGCAGAGGGTCAGCGGTCACTGCGAGAGAGCATCGGCGCCGCCGACGATCTCCGCGATCTGCTGGGTGATCTCGGCCTGCCGAGCGTTGTTACGCAGTCGGGTGTAGTCGGTGATCAGCTTGTCGGCGTTGTCGCTGGCCGACTTCATCGCCTTCTGGGTGGCCGCGTGTTTGGCCGCCGACGACTGCAGGAGCGCGTTGAACACGCGGCTCTGGACGTAGACGGGGAGCAGAGCGTCGAGGACGACCTCGGGGCTCGGCTCGAACTCGTACAGCGGGTAGACCTGCGACGCCGCGGTGGCCTCGCCTTCCTCCGCCTCGACGACCTCCAGCGGGAGCAGCCGGACCGTCTCGGGCGACTGCGTCATCATGCTGCCGAAGCGGTTGTAGACGAGGTGGATCTCGTCGACACCGTCGGCGTCGCCGCCCCGGTCGTAGGCGTCGAGGAGAGCGCCCGCGATCTGCTCGGCCGTGTTGAAGTGAGGCGTGTCGGTGTCGCCCGTCCACTCCCCCGCCCAGGGCATCTGCCGGAATTGGAAGTAGCCGACGGCCTTGCGCCCGACGAGGAAGTACACCGGCTCACGGCCTTCACTACGCAGTAGTTCGCCGAGCTGGAGTCCTTCGCGGAGGATCTGCGAGTTGAACGCACCCGCGAGCCCTCGGTCGGAGGCGAAGATGACCACGGCCGAGCGGCGGATGGTCTCCCTCTCGGTGGTCAGCGGGTGCTGCACGTTGGAGTGAGTGGCCACGGCCGAGACCGATCGCGTCACCGCGCGGGCGAACGGCGACGACGCGCGCACGCGCGCCATCGCCTTCTGGATGCGCGAAGCCGCGATGAGTTCCATCGCCTTCGTGATCTTCTTGGTGGTCTGCGCAGAAGAGATCTTCTGCTTGTAGACCCGGAGTTGTGCGCCCATGGATTCTCTGTCCCGTCGTCGCCGGGGTCAGCCCCGGCGGCCCTTGACGATCTTCTCCTGGTTCACGTCGTCGGCGCTGGCCGCGGCGACCTCTTCGTGACCGGGCTTGTTGATCGCCTGGCCCTTGCCGCCCTGGAACTCGAGCACGAACGCATCCGTGACCTTCTCGAGCTCGGCGAGAGTGTCGTCGTCGAGGACGTTCGTCTCACGGAGCGTGTCGAGGATCGACGTGTTGCGCTTGAGGTAGTCCAGCAGGTCCCGCTCGAAGCGGAGCACGTCCTCGACCGCGATCGAATCCAGCTTGCCGTTGGTGCCCGCCCAGATCGAGACGACCTGCTCCTCGACCGGGTACGGGTCGTACTGCGGCTGCTTGAGAAGCTCGGTGAGGCGCGCGCCGCGATCGAGCTGACGACGCGATGCGGCGTCGAGGTCCGACGCGAACATGGCGAATGCCTCGAGCGAGCGGTACTGCGCGAGCTCGAGCTTCAACGTTCCCGAGACCTTCTTGATCGACTTCACCTGCGCGTCGCCACCGACACGCGAGACCGAGATACCCACGTCGACCGCCGGGCGCTGGTTGGCGTTGAAGAGGTCGGACTGCAGGAAGATCTGGCCATCGGTGATGGAGATCACGTTGGTCGGGATGTACGCCGAGACGTCGTTGGCCTTCGTCTCGATGATCGGAAGACCCGTCATCGAGCCGGCGCCGAGCTCGTCGGACAGCTTCGCGCAACGCTCCAGCAGACGCGAGTGCAGGTAGAAGACGTCACCCGGGTAAGCTTCACGGCCCGGCGGGCGACGGAGGAGGAGCGAGACGGCACGGTAGGCCTCCGCCTGCTTCGACAGGTCGTCGAAGATGATGAGGACGTGCTTGCCGTCGTACATCCAGTGCTGACCGATGGCCGAGCCGGTGTACGGCGCGAGGTACTTGAAGCCGGCGGGGTCGGAGGCGGGGGCGGCGACGATCGTCGTGTACTCCATCGCTCCGGCGTCCTCGAGCGCGCCCTTGACGGAGGCGATCGTGGAGCCCTTCTGACCGATGGCCACGTAGATGCAGCGCACCTGCTTGGTCGGGTCGCCCGACTCCCAGTTGGCCTTCTGGTTGATGATCGTGTCGATCGCGATCGCCGTCTTGCCCGTCTGGCGGTCGCCGATGATGAGCTGACGCTGACCGCGGCCCACGGGGATCATCGCGTCGATGGCCTTGATGCCGGTCTGCATGGGCTCGTGCACGCTCTTTCGCGCCATGACGCCGGGCGCCTGGAGCTCGAGGGCGCGGCGGCCGGTCGTGGCGATCTCGCCGAGGCCGTCGATCGCGTTGCCGAGCGGGTCGACGACGCGGCCGAGGTAGCCGTCTCCGACCGCGACCGAAAGCACCTCGCCGGTGCGGGTGACCTTCTGGCCGGCCTCGATGCCGGAGAACTCACCGAGGACGACGACACCGATCTCGTTCTCGTCGAGGTTGAGCGCGAGGCCCTCCACGCCGTTCTCGAAGCGCACGAGCTCGTTCGCCATCACGCCGGGGAGACCCTCGACGTGAGCGATGCCGTCGGCGGCGTCGATGACCGTGCCGACCTCCGTCGCGGAGGCCGCGTCGGGCTCGTACGCGGCGACGAAGTCTTTCAGCGCGTCACGAATGACGTCGGGGCTGATGGACAGTTCTGCCATGGTCTTCCTTTGTTGTGAAAATCGGTGCAGGCTTCCCTGCGGTCCCGCTCCCGGTGGGAGTGGGGAAGTTCTAGCCAGCCAGGCGCTGACGCAGGTCGTTCAGTCGGGACGACACGGTCGCATCGATCACGTCGTCGCCGATCTCCACGCGCAGCCCACCGATGACGGCGGGGTCGACGACGAGGTTGAGCGCGACGTCCGACCCGTACCGCTGCGCCAGGATGCCACGGAGACGGTCGAGCTGAGCGGCATCGGGCGCCGCGGCCGCGTAGACGGTGGCCACGGTGCGGCCCCGCTCGTCGGCCACCAGACGCAGCGCTCGGGTGAGGAGCGCGCGCACGCGACGCTCACGCGGCTGCTGCACGAGCGACGAGACGATGAGCGTCGTGGCTTCGCTCGCGCGCCCGGTGAGCAGAGTCTCGATGAGCGAGCCCTTTGCCGAGGCGTCGCCGAGCCGGCTCCCGAGCGCGAGCTCGAGCTCCGGGTGGGCGGCGACGGTACGGGAGACCTCGAACAGCTCTCCCTCGATGTCGACCGACGGCGCCGAGATCGCGGCGGCACGGATGGCGAGCGCCTCGACGCCCGCGATCAGGTCTTCGAGCGACGACCACCGCTGGCCCGCCGCGGCGGTCAGCAGCGCGACGGTCTCCGGCTGGAACGCGCCGAACACGCGTCGAGCGACCTCGGCCCGCGCCTCGCCCGCGACACCCCAGGCTGACAGCGCACTGCTGAGCTGCGAGGACTCAGCGATCGTGCGGGCCGCGAGGAAGAGCTCGCGGGTGACCGTCAGATCGGTGATCCGGGTCGCCTTCAGCGCCGCCTCGGTGGCCGTCAGCGCCTGAGTGGTCGCGCTTCCCATTACTTCGACGCTCCCGCTTCGAGGTCGGCGAGGAAGCGGTCCACCACGCTCTTGGCCTTCTTGTCGTCGGAGAGCGTCTCTCCGATGACACCGCCGGCCAGATCGAGCGCGAGCGTGCCGACCTCGCTGCGCAGGGAGACGAGCGCCGTCTGACGCTCCGCCTCGATCTGCGTGTGCGCGGCCGCCGTCAGGCGGGCCGCCTCGGCGGAGGCGGTGTCCTTGGCCTCGGCGACGATCTTCTTGCCGTCCTCACGGGCGGCGTCGCGGATCTCACCGGCCTCCTTGCGCGCCTCGGCCAGCTGAGCCGTGTACTCCTCGAGCGCGGCCTCGGCACGACGCTGCGCCTCGTCCGCCTTCGCGATGTTGCCCTCGATGGCGGCGGAGCGCGCGTCGAGCAGAGCCTTCATCCGGGGAAGCGCGATGCGCCAGAACACGAAGAGGATGACGACGAAGCACACGGCCGACCAGATGATGTCGTACCACGCGGGGATGAGGGGGTTGTGGGCAGCCCCCTCTTCCGCGGCGTACGTGACAAGAGCGTTCAGCATCCTGTCTCCTTAAGGCTGGTAAGGCGATTTACTGGAAGATGAAGTAGGTCGCGATGCCGATGAAGGCGAGCGCCTCGGTGAAGGCGATACCGATCCACATCAGCACCTGCAGGCGGCCGGCCAGCTCGGGCTGACGGGCGACGCCCTCGATCGTCTTGCCGACGACGATGCCCACACCGATGGCGGGACCGATGGCGGCGAGGCCATAGCCCATCGTCGCGACGTTGCCGCTGAGCTCGGCGAGAACCGTAGTTGCGTCCACGGGGTGTTTTCCTTTCGGTTGAGGGCGGCCCTGAATCGGTCAGGGTTGGGGCCGACCCGCTTTAGTGCTCTTCCGCCACCGCGAGCTGGATGTAGACCGCGGTGAGGAGGGCGAAGACGTACGCCTGGAGGACGGCCACCAGGAGCTCGAACAGGGTGAAGACGAATCCGAAGGCGAGGGATCCGGCGGCCAGCGCCGACCACCATCCGCCGAGTTCGACGAGGAAGAACTGCGTCGCCGCGAAGAAGAGCACGAGCAGGAGGTGCCCGACCATCATGTTCATCAGGAGTCGCAGCGTCAGCGTGACGGGGCGGATGACGAACGTCGAGATGAGCTCGATCGGCGTGACGATGAAGTAGATCGGCCACGGCACGCCCGAGGGGAACAGCGCGTTCTTGAAGAAGTTCTTGGGACTCTTGCGGATGCCGGCGTAGATGAACGTGACGTAGCTGACGACAGCGAGCAGCAGCGGCACGGCGACGATGCTCGTGCCCGCGATGTTCATGAACGGGATGACGCCCGTCAGGTTCATGAACAGCACCATGAAGAAGATGGTCGTGAGGATCGGGAGGAAGCGCTGGCCGTCCTTCTTGCCGAGCAGGTCCTCCGCGATGTTGACCCGCACGAAGTCGAGCCCCATCTCGACGAGGCTCTGGAAGCGCCCCGGGACCACCGTCATGCGGCGCGTGCCGAGCCAGAAGATCAGGACGATCGCGAGAGCCGCGATGAACTGAATGAGGTGGATTCGCGTGACCGGGATGACCCCGAACGCGTTGAAGAGCACCTCGGGGAAGAACTCACCGATCGACGGGCCGTGGAACTCGGGACCTTCCGAGGTCGCGGCGTTCAGGCCGGCGGAGGTGGCGATCAGGGTCGCAGTCTGGGTAAACAGCGCTGGCTCCAGCTTCGGGGCACCGGCCAGGGCCGGGGCGACGATGGTCGATGTGAGCGTGACTCCGCACACGTTTCAGAAGATCCTGGCGGGCTCGGAAGACAGCCTATCAGCCTCGCGGCGTGCTCTCGTCCGTATCCGGGCGATCTTCCGCGCCATCATGGACGTCGGCGGCAGTGGGAAGGGTCACGTCGCTCACGTGCGGGACCCGCATCCGGAGCATGACGACGACGTCGATGGCGAGCGAGACGACGACGCTGGCGACGAGGGCGACGAAGAAGACCGTCCCGTTCAGCCAGGGCTGATCGCGAAGCACCAGCAGCGTCACGATGAAAACGATGAACTTCAGGACCCACGCCCCCATCACGAGTCCGAAGAAGATCGGGACGTAGAGGGCGTCGCCGTACCACCGGTTGGCGATCAGGATGCTCGCCGCCGTGAGTCCGAGAAACAGCGCCGCCAGCAAGATCGCGACCAGCGCGCTCCACAGGCCGTCCACGCCTCCCACCGCGAATCCGACGACGGCACCGAGGACGGCGAGCGCGGCCGTGGCGAGGGCCGACCACAGGAGCGTCGTGCGCAGCACCGGGGTGCTCGAGACGGTGGGGCGTTCGGTCATGGGATGCTCTTCCGTTCGGGGGCGGGTGTGCGGTCTCGGGCGAAACGGCGCGGCAGGCCGCGCGAGGGCAAGAGGGTCACCACGACGCACGCGGCCGCTCCGACGAGGAAGAAGCCCACGCCGGGCCAGTACAGCCCGGGCCAGCGTGCCGTGGTGCCGATGTACATGAGGAGCACCGAGAGACTCACCACGGCGGTCCACGCGTAGAAGATGAGCACCGCGTCGCGGTCGGAGTGGCCCATGTCGAGCATGCGGTGGTGCAGGTGCTTGCGGTCGGGCGAGAACGGCGACTTGCCCTTCGACATGCGGCGGATGACCGCCATTCCGAAGTCGAGCAGGGGCAGCATGACGACCGCCGCGGGGAGGATCACGGGGATGAACGCGCCGAGGAGCTGGGAACGGCCGAACTGGTCGTTGTCGAGGAGGGTCTGCGGCGGGAGCGAGCCGGTGACCAGGAGCGCGGAGACGGCCATCAACAGGCCCACCATGAGTGCTCCCCCGTCACCCATGAACAAACGAGCCGGGTTCCAGTTGAACGGCAGGAACCCGATGCACACCCCGACCAGGACGATCGCGATGAAGGCGGCGAGGTTCGAGTAGGTCGTGTACTCCAGATCGCGCGTGAGCATGTAGGTGTAGGCGAAGAAGACCCCGTTGGCGATCAGGGCGACTCCGGCGACCAGTCCGTCGAGTCCGTCGATGAAGTTCACCGCGTTCATGACCACGACGATCAGCAGCACCGACACGGTCACACTCACCCAGCCGGAGACGTAGGTCATCCCCTCGAACGGCAGGTAGTAGATCTGCACGCCACCCGGTCCCACCACGATGCCGGCGACGAGGAACTGCGCCCCGAGTTTGAGGAACCAGTCGAGGTCCCAGAGATCGTCGGCGACGCCCACGACGACGATGAGAAGGGTCGCGGTGAGGATGGCGGCGATCTGGGTCGGTTTTATCCAGATGATCTGGAAGTAGGGCACGACGCTCGAGAGGGCGAACGCGGTCAGCACGCCCAGGAACATCGCCACCCCGCCGAGCCGAGGGGTCGGGTTCTTGTGGACGTCGCGTTCGCGGATGCCCGGGTACAGCTTGTACCGCATGCTCACCCGCCAGACGACCCACGTCAGTGTGAAGGTCACCGCCCCCGTGAGAATGAGGGTGAACAGGTAGTGTTTCACGCCGGACCGTCGGCGTCGGTGGTGGTGGGATCGGCCGGACGGTGTGCCGCGATCTCGCCGGAGAGGCCTGCCGCGTCGTCAGAGCCCGCCGCGTCGTCCCCCTCGTCGAGGGCGTCTCCCAGGACGGTCCGCAGCGACGCCGCCGACACGGCCCCCTCGCGGAGGATCCGCACGCGCCCGTCGCCTCCGACGAGGGCGGTCGCGTCGACGATGGTGGAGGCGACACCGGTGGCCGACGCGCCTCCGTCGAGGTAGACCGAGACGCTCTCCCCCAGCATGTCCCGCGCGTCGTCGATCGTCGTCGCGGCGGCTTTCCCCGTCAGGTTGGCGCTCGAGACGGCGAGCGGACCGGTCTCCTCCAGGAGTTCCAGCGCGATGCGCTCGGCGGGCATCCGCACCGCGACCGTGCCGCCGGTGTCGCCCAGGTCCCATGACAACGATGGCTGCGCGGGCAGGACGATGGTGAGCCCGCCCGGCCAGAAGTGCTCCACGAGGAGCTCGACCGCGTGCGGCACCTCGGCGGCCAGGGCACGCAGCGTCGCGACGCCGGGAACGAGGACGGGAGGCGGTGACTGCCGTCCACGGCCCTTCGCCGCCAGGAGCCGCGCGACCGCCTCGGGACTGAACGCGTCGGCGCCCACTCCGTAGACGGTGTCGGTCGGCAGCACGACGAGCTCGCCGCGGGCGATCGTCTGGCGCGCCTGCCGCATGGCAGGGAGGAGCTGCGCAGCGTCGCGGCAATCGAAGACGGAGGACATATCCGCTCCATTCTACGGTCGTGCGCCGGGAGACCCCGGAGGGCTCAGGCCCGCAGCGCCGTGGTGGCCCGATCCCGCTGAGTGAGGTCGGGATGCGTCGCCGCGGCACGCCAGCCGTCCGCCGCCAGCAGGTCCCTGATCGCCGCGCCCTGCCATTCCCCGTGCTCGATCACGAGCGTTCCGCCCGGGTGGAGGAGACGCTGACCGACCCGCGAGAGCACGCGCACCACGTCGAGGCCGTCCGGTCCCCCGTACAGGGCCGCGGGAGGGTCCCACAGGCGCACCTCGGGGTCGCGCGGGATCGCCTCGTCGGGAACGTACGGCGGGTTGGAGACGAGCACCGACACGGTGCCGTCGAGCTCGGGGAAGGCCTCCGCGAGATCCACGAAGGCGACGGTGGCGTTGGCTGCGCCGACGACGGCCACGTTCTCCTTCGCCCAGACGAACGCATCGACGGAGTTCTCCGCGGCGAACACCCGCGCGTGCGGCACCTCGGTGGCCAGCGCCAGCGCGATGGCACCCGAGCCGGTCCCGAGGTCGACCGCGATCGGCTCGCTCGCCGCGGCGGCCCGGAGCGCGTCGATCGCCAGCTGCGCGACCGTCTCGGTCTCCGGTCGCGGCACGAACACGCCCGGCCCCACGCGGAGCTCGAGGTGACGGAAGGGCGCTACTCCGGTGAGGTGCTGAAGCGGTTCCCGCGCGGCGCGGCGAGCGACGAGCTCGTCGAAGCGCTCGAGGTCTGTGACCGACAGCTCGTGGCTCCGCAGAGCCGCCGCCGCGAGCTCGCCCCGCGACAGATCCAGCACGTGCGCGGCCAGCAGCTCCGCGTCGACCGCGGGGCTCGGCACTCCGGCGCGGGCGAGACGCTCGGTCGCCGTGTGCAGCTGAGCGTCGAGTCGCACGGGCACGCGCGCATTCTGCGGGGTCGTCATGTTCGGGTCCAGGCAGGCGTGACGAAACGTCACATAGGGGTCGGGAATACTGCACCACCGTAGTCTGGTTCGTGACTCTCGACCACTCACGAGGGGTTCGTCCCCGCACGAAAGGCACATCATGTCCGGCATTCACCCCGACATCACGAGCGCGTTCGGCAACACCCCGCTCGTCCGGCTCAACCGCGTGACCGAGGGTCTTCCCGGCACCGTGCTCGCCAAGCTGGAGTTCTACAACCCGGCCTCGTCGGTCAAGGACCGCCTCGGAATCGCGATCGTGGACGCGGCAGAGGCGTCGGGCGAGCTCGCCCCCGGAGGGACGATCGTGGAGGGCACGAGCGGCAACACCGGCATCGCCCTCGCGATGGTGGGCGCGGCCCGTGGCTACAAGGTCATCCTGACGATGCCGTCCTCGATGTCGGTCGAGCGCCGACTGCTGCTGAAGGCCTATGGCGCGCAGCTGGTCCTCACCGACCCGGCGCTCGGGATGAAGGGAGCGGTCGCGGAGGCCGAGAAGATCGCCGCCGAGACCCCCGGCGCCATCCTCGCGAAGCAGTTCGCGAATCAGGCGAACGTCCAGATCCACCGCACGACCACGGCGGAGGAGATCATCCGCGACACCGATGGCGGGATCGGCTACTTCGTCGCCGGCATCGGCACGGGCGGCACGATCTCCGGCGTCGGACAGGTCCTCAAGGAGCGCGTCCCGGGAGCACAGGTCGTGGCCGTCGAGCCGGCCGACTCGCCGCTGCTGACGAAGGGCACGCCCGGGCCCCACAAGATCCAGGGCATCGGCCCCAACTTCATTCCGCCGATCCTCGATCAGGGTGTCATCGACGAGGTCGTCGACGTCGCCTTCGACGACGCGATCTCGACGGCGCGTGAGGTGGCCACCCGCGAGGGCATCCTCGTGGGCATCTCCTCCGGTGCGGCCGTGTGGGCGGCGCTGCAGGTCGCCGCACGCCCGGAGGCCGAAGGAAAGAACGTCGTCGTCGTCATCCCATCGTTCGGCGAGCGCTATCTCTCCACGGCGCTGTTCGAGCACCTGCGCGAGGACTGAGACCGCCACGTATCATCGGCCACGGGCGTCGCATCGAGCGCGCCCGTGGCCGACCGTCTGCCGAGAGGAACCCGTGCCCGGTATCTACCCCGACATCACGACGGCGTTCGGCGGGACGCCCTTGGTGCGCCTCAACCAGCTGACCGCCGGGCACGACGTCGAGCTCTTGGTCAAGCTCGAGTTCTACAACCCGGGCGCGAGCGTCAAGGACCGCCTCGGCTACGCCCTCGTCGAGGCGGCGGAGGCCAGCGGGGAGCTGGCCCCGGGCGGCACGATCGTCGAGTCGACGTCGGGGAACACGGGGATCGCGCTCGCGTTGATCGGTGCGGCCCGCGGATATCGGGTGATCCTCACGATGCCGGCGTCCATGTCCAAGGAACGCCGGGCCCTCCTCGCGGCCTACGGCGCGGAGCTGGTTCTCACCGACCCGCACAAGGGCATGACCGAGGCCGTCGAGACGGCCCGGCGCATCGCCGCCGAGACGCCGGGGGCGGTGCTGGCCCGACAGTTCGAACGCGCCGCGAACCCCGCGATCCACCGCGCCACCACGGCGGAGGAGATCTGGCGAGACACCGACGGGCGCATCGACTGGTTCGTGGCCGGGTCGGGCACGGGGGGCACCGTCACCGGCGTCGGTCAGGTGCTCAAGGAGCGCGCGCCGGACGCCAAGATCGTGCTCGTGGAGCCGAAGGACTCCCCCGTGCTCTCGCAGGGACGCGCGGGCGGACACCGGATTCAGGGCATCGGACCGAACTTCGTCCCCGATGTCCTCGATCGTTCCGTGATCGACGAGATCATCGACGTCGAGTTCGACGACGCCCTGCGCGTCGCCCGCGACCTCGCCCGTCGCGAGGGGATCCTCGCGGGGATGTCGGCGGGAGCCGCCGTCTGGGCGGGACTGGAGATCGCCGCTCGTCCGGAGGCCGCAGGATCTCGGATCGTCGTCATCGTCCCCGACGCCGGAGAACGCTACCTCTCGACCGCGCTGTACGCCGATCTCCGCGAGGAGACGTCGTGAGGCGACCGACGATGATCACGCGCGTGCGAGAGGACCTCGCCGCGGCGAAGCTCCGCGATCCCGCGGCCCGGGGAGGCGGCGAGATCGCACTTCTGTATCCCGGGCTGCATGCCATCTGGGCGCACCGCCTCTGGCACGCGCTCTGGCGACGACGGCTGCGCTTCGTCGCTCGCGCCGGATCACAGCTCACCCGCTGGCTCACCGGGATCGAGATCCACCCGGGCGCGACCATCGGCCGTCGGTTCTTCATCGACCACGGCATGGGCGTGGTGATCGGTGAGACCGCCGAGATCGGCGACGACGTCATGCTCTACCACGGCGTCACCCTCGGCGGCCGCACGCGCGACGCCGGCAAGCGTCACCCGACCCTCGGCGACGGCGTCGCGGTGGGCGCGGGCGCGAAGATCCTCGGTCCCATCACGATCGGCGCCCACTCCGTCGTCGGCGCCAACGCGGTCGTCACTCGCGACGCGCCCGCCGATTCGGTGCTGGTGGGCGTCCCGGCCACCGCCCGCAAGCGCAACGCCGGCGAGAACACGCGCGCCGTCCTGACGACACCCGAGTACTTCATCTGACGCCGGCGCGCCACCGATCACGGCGGAGACGTCAGGCGCGGCGCCGTCAGGTCCGACGCTCAGAGACCTTCTTCTTGATGAACAGCGCCGGCAGCAGCCACGTCGCCAGCGCCGTGACGAGCCACACGATCACGGGAGCGGCCAGCCACGTCCACCAGGGCGCCCCGATCCGCAGGCCTGCCCCCGGGATGATGACCACGACGACCAGCGCCACGAACGTCGAGACGATCCCGATGCCGCCCAGGAGCGCCGGAGCGTTGCGCTGGGCGACGCGCGCCAGCCACGGCGCGAGGACACTCTGCAGCACCGCAAAGATCACGATCGCCAGAATGAAGCCGATCGGCTGACGCCAGGAGATCTGGAAGCCTTCCAGCACGATGTCGGCGACGATGAGGCCGAGCGCGGCCGATGCGAGGAAGATCAGGGCGCGCACGAGGAACATGACCATAACCGGAGCGTAGCGCGTGTCGGACGCCCGGCCCAGGTCAGGAGTTCAGCGCGGCCAGGCGCGCCTCCTCGTCGGCGGCGATGGCCGATTCGATGAGCGGATCGAGGGCGCCATCCATCACCTGGTCGAGGTTGTACGCCTTGTAGCCGGTGCGGTGGTCGGCGATGCGGTTCTCGGGGAAGTTGTACGTGCGGATGCGCTCCGAGCGGTCCATCCCGCGGATCTGGGAGCGACGCGCATCGGATGCCGCCGCGTCGCGCTCCTCCTGCTGTCTGGCCAGCAGTCGGGCCCGCAGCACGCGCATCCCGGCCTCGCGGTTCTGCAGCTGGCTCTTCTCGTTCTGCATCGAGACCACGATCCCCGTGGGGACGTGCGTGATCCGCACCGCGGAATCGGTCGTGTTGACCGATTGCCCACCCGGTCCCGACGAGCGGAAGACGTCGATCTTCAGATCGTTCGGGTCGATCTGGATCTCTTCGGGCTCGTCGACTTCGGGGAAGACCAGCACGCCGGTCGTCGAGGTGTGGATGCGCCCCTGCGACTCGGTGGCGGGAACCCGCTGCACGCGGTGCACGCCGCCTTCGTACTTCAGGTGCGCCCACACGCCGTGAGCGGGATCGGAGCTGGAGCCCTTGATCGCGACCTGGACGTCCTTGTAGCCACCCAGATCGCTCTCGTTGCGCTCCAGCAGCTCCGTCTTCCACCCCTTGGAGGCGGCGTACTGGATGTACATGCGAAGGAGATCGGCGGCGAACAGCGCCGATTCGGCACCGCCCTCCCCCTGCTTGATCTCCATGATCACATCGCGCGCATCGTCGGGGTCACGGGGGATCAGCAGCCGGCGCAGACGCTCCTGCGTCGCGGCCACCTGCTCCTCCAATGCCGGGACCTCGGCGGCGAAGGCGTCGTCCTCGCGGGCGAGCTCACGCGCGGCCTCGAGGTCATCGACGGCGGCGACCCACGCCTCGTGCGCGGCGACGATCCGGCTCAACTCGGCGTAGCGCCGGTTGACCCGTTTCGCGCGCGCGGCGTCGGCGTGCACCGCGGGGTCGGAGAGCTCCTCCTGCACCGCGCGGTGCTCGTCGATCAGCCCCTGGACGGACTCGAACACGTGGCGTCCCGTCGGGTCAGCGGATGTTGTTCTCGTGCCCGTGGCTGTGACCACCCGCGTGACCCGTGGGGGCCGGGATGGACTTCTGCATCTGCACGAGGAACTCGACGTTCGACTGGGTCTCCTTGAGCTTGCCCAGCACGACCTCGAGCGCCTGCTGCGGGTCGAGACCGGCCAGCGCGCGACGGAGCTTCCAGGTGATCTTGACCTCGTCGGCCGAAAGGAGCATCTCCTCCCGGCGGGTCGAGGAGGCGTTGACGTCGACGGCGGGGAAGATCCGCTTGTCGGCGAGCTGGCGGTTCAGGCGCAGCTCGCTGTTGCCGGTTCCCTTGAACTCCTCGAAGATCACTTCGTCCATCTTCGATCCGGTCTCCACGAGAGCCGTGGCGAGGATCGTCAGCGACCCGCCGTTCTCGATGTTGCGCGCGGCCCCGAAGAAGCGCTTCGGCGGGTACAGCGCGGAGGCGTCGACACCACCGGTGAGCACACGACCCGAGGTCGGCGCAGAGACGTTGTAGGCGCGGCCCAGGCGAGTGATCGAGTCGAGCAGCACGACGACGTCGCGACCGAGCTCCACGAGTCGCTTGGCGCGTTCGATGGCGAGCTCGGCGACCGTCGTGTGGTCTTCGGCCGGACGGTCGAACGTGGAAGCGATGACCTCGCCCTTGACGGTGCGCTGCATGTCGGTGACCTCTTCGGGCCGCTCGTCGACCAGGACGACCATGAGGTGGACCTCGGGGTTGTTGGTCGCGATCGCGTTCGCAATCTGCTGCAGCACGATCGTCTTTCCAGCCTTCGGCGGGGCGACGATGAGTCCTCGCTGACCCTTTCCGATCGGCGCGACGAGGTCGATGATCCGCTGCGTCAGCTTCTCGGGGGCCGTCTCCAGGCGCAAGCGGTCCTGCGGGTAGAGGGGCGTGAGCTTGCCGAACTCGACGCGCGTGGCGGCATCGTCCACCGACAGGCCGTTGATCGCGTCGACCTTGACCAGCGCGTTGTACTTCTGACGGCTGGACTGCTCGCCCTCGCGCGGCTGCTTGATGGCACCGACGACGGCGTCGCCCTTGCGGAGGTTGTACTTCTTGACCTGACCGAGCGAGACGTAGACGTCGCTGGGACCCGGAAGGTAGCCCGTGGTACGCACGAACGCGTAGTTGTCGAGCACATCGAGGATTCCGGCGATCGGGATGAGGACGTCATCCTCGTTGATCTCGGTCTCGAACTCGTCTCCACCCTGGCCGCCGCGGCGCTTGTTGCGCTGGCGACCCCGGCCCTGACCCTGCGACGCGTCATCGTCGTCGGAGTGGCCGGCGTCCTGTCCGGCAGCGCCGTTCTGGCCGTTGCCGCCCTGCGCTCCGCCACCGTTCTGCGAGCCGTTGCCGTTCTGCGCGCCGTCGCCGCCCTTGTTGCGGTTGCGGTTGCGGCTGCGCGAACGGCTCCGGCTGCGGCCGGTCGTCTCGCCGTCGGACTGCTCGGTCGTCTCGGCCCCGGACTCGCCGGGCGCGGTGTCGGTCGAGTCGTTCGCGGACGCGTCGTCCGACGCGGGCTCGGCGGGTGCCGTGTCGACCGCGGCGGGCTCGCTCGACTCGGCCGCGGTGTCGGCGGCCGGCGTCTCCGCCGTGGCCGCTTCGGCGGCGGCAGCAGCGGCCTTTGAGCGGCCACGACCACGCGGTGCCTTCGCCGGCGGTGCCTCAGCGGGCGTCTCGGAAGCGGCCTCGGGGGTCTCTTCGGGCGCGGCCGCCTCCGCCGGGGCGGAGATCTCCGCTGCCTCGGCGGCTTCGGCTGCCTCGACGAGGTCCGCGCTCTTGGCGCGACGCGGGGCTCGCTTGCGGGGAGCCTTCGCGGGAGCAGCGTCCTCTGCCACCGGCGCAGCGTCTTCTGCCACGGGGGCAGCGTCCTCTGTCGCGGGGGCAACGTCTTCGGTCGCGGGGGCAGCGTCTTCGGCCGCGGGGGCAGCAGGTGCGTCCTCCACGGCCGCGTCCTCGGCCGGCGCGGCGGGTTCCTCGGCCGGAGCCTCCTCCGCTGCGGGCTCCTCAGCCGGAGCGACAGTCTCCTCCTCGGCGGCGGCCGGCGCGGGAGCCGACTCCTCTGCGGGCGTCGCCGCGGCGTCGGTGGTCTCGGTGGTGACGTCCTGCGCGGCTTCTTCGCGCGCAGCGTCGTCGTTCTGGATCTCGGAGATGGACTCCACGAGTTCTCCCTCATACGTATGGATATGACTGACCGCATTGCGGGCCTGTCCACAGGCAGGCACCCATCCGTCCGCTGGCGTACGCGTCAGCAGACGCGGTTCGCCGGAGCGGGGGTTATGCGGTGGTTCGCAGATGTGCGATGGAGGCCAGATTCACGAACGTGTCGTGGAACCCTCCGTATAGTCCCTCACTGTACCACCCTTGACGTCGACGGCGAGCAGGAGCGGTTCCCACGGAGTGTCTGCCTCGGCGGCAACGGCGACCGCCTCGCGACGCTGTCCCGGGCCGTCGGCGAGCACCAGCACGCTGGGCCCCGCCCCCGAGACGACCGCCGCGAATCCGGCGGTCCGCAACCGCTGCACGAGCGCGTCGGTCGCGGGCATCGCCTGCGCCCGGTAGGACTGGTGGAGCTTGTCCTCGGTGGCGGCCATGAGGAGTTCGGGGCTCTGCGTGAGCGCCGCGATCAGCAGCGCCGAGCGCGACACGTTGAACACCGCGTCTTCTCGCGGGACGTGCAGCGGCGCAAGGCCCCGCGCCACGCTCGTCGACATCGTGAACTCCGGCACGAACACGAGCGGCGAGACACCGCGGTGCACGAGCAGCTTCTTGTGCTGGGGACCGGCCTCGCCCGTCCAGGCGATCGTGAGCCCTCCGAACAGGGCGGGCGCGACGTTGTCGGGATGTCCCTCCATCTCCGTCGCGAGGCGCAGGAGCAGATCCGGCCCGAACTCGGCCTCGCCGGCGAGGAGGCCCTTCGCGGCGAGCAGGCCCGCCACGACCGCCGCGCCCGAAGACCCCATGCCTCGCCCGTGCGGGATGGCGTTGTGTGCGGTGAGCCGAAGCCCCGGGAGCTCCTTCCCCACCGCCGCGTAGGCGTGTGCGATCGCTCGCACCACGAGGTGGGAGTCGTCGGTGGGAACGTCGTCGGCGCCTTCGCCCGTGACGGCGATCTCGAGTCGCCGGTCGGGAAGGGCGGACACGGTGAGCTCGTCGTAGACGCTGAGGGCGAGGCCCAGCGTGTCGAAGCCGGGCCCGAGGTTGGCGCTGGTGGCGGGGACGCGTACCGCGACGGTGCGGCCGGTCATGACGGTCGCACCAGGACGCAGACGCCCGGACGCCCGGTCAACGTCCGTCGCCTTCCACGCGGAGCACCGAGAGCACGCGCTCGACGGCGTCGCTCGCGCCGAGTCGCTCGACGGTGGCGGCGAGATCGCGCTCCCGCGCCGTGTGGGTCCCGATCACCAGGAGCGCGCGGGAGGAGGCGAGGTCGGTGCCGTCGATGATCGTCTGCTGCGCCGTCGCGATCGACACGCCGCCGTCGGCGAGGATCCCCGCGATCGTGGCGAGCACGCCGGGGCGGTCGTCCACTTCCAGCGTGACCTGGTACCGGGTCACGGCGTGACCGAACGGCGCGATGGGCAGATTCGCTCGCGTGGACTCCCCCACTCCCACGCCACCGGCGATGTGACGCCGGGCCGCCGAGACGACGTCGCCGAGTACGGCCGAGGCCGTCTGGATGCCCCCGGCGCCCGCGCCGTAGAACATCAGGTCGCCCGCGGCCTCCGCCTGGACGAAGACGGCGTTGTTGGCCCCGCGGACGCTGGCGAGCGGATGGTCGCGATGCACGAGAGCCGGGTGCACCCGCACCGAAATCGTCTCTGCCCCGTCGTCGTCGAGTCGTTCGCACACCGCGAGGAGCTTGATGACGTAGCCGGCGTCCCGCGCCGCGGCCATCATCCGCGCGTCGATCGCGGTGATCCCCTCGCGGTGCACGGCGTCCAGCGGGACGGTGGTGTGGAAGGCGAGAGAGGCGAGGATCGCCGCCTTCTGCGCGGCGTCGAACGCCTCCACGTCGGCGGTGGGGTCGGCTTCGGCGTAGCCGAGCCGCTGGGCGTCGGCCAGCACGTCGGCGTAGTCGGCTCCCTCCGAGTCCATCCGGTCGAGGATGTAGTTGGTGGTGCCGTTGACGATCGCGAGGATCCTCTGCACCCGGTCGCCGGCGAGGGAATCACGCAGCGGCCGGACGATCGGGATGGCGCCCGCCACGGCGGCCTCGTAGTGCACGGAGGCTCCGACTCTGTCGGCCGCCTCGAAGAGCTCCGGACCGTGCGTGGCGATCAGCGCTTTGTTGCCGGTGACGACGTCGGCTCCCGCCGTGAGCGCTTGCAGCAGCATCGTGCGGGCGGGCTCGATGCCGCCCATGAGCTCGATCACGATGTCGCTGCCGACGATGAGCGGCTCGGCGTCGGTGGTCAGCAGCTCACGCGGGAGATCGGTGTCGCGCGGCGCGTCCGGGTCACGGACGGCGATGCCGACGAGCTCCAGTTCGGCGCCTGCGCGAGCGGCCAGCTCGTCGGCGTGCTGCAGGAGCAGGGCGGCCACCTGCGAGCCCACGGAGCCCGCACCCAGCAGCGCCACCCGGAGGCGACGGTCGTGGTCGTCAGTCATTCGGTTCCTTCGATGGGGGACGGCGGTGCTCCGACGTCCCGGGCGAGCAGATCGGAGATGGTCTCCCCCCGCACGATCACCCGCGCGCGGCCGTCGCCGACGGCGACGACGCGCGGACGAGGCACGGCGTTGTAGTTGCTGGCGAGGGAGTAGCAGTACGCCCCCGTCGCGGGCACGGCGAGGAGGTCTCCCGGCGCGACGTCGGCGGGGAGGTACTCGGCGTCCACGACGATGTCGCCGGACTCACAGTGGCGTCCGACCACGCGCGAGAGGGTCGGCTCCGCCTCCGAGCAGCGGGAGACGATCCGGGCCGAATACTGCGCCCCGTAGAGCGCGGGACGCGCATTGTCGCTCATGCCGCCGTCGACGCTGACGTAGAGCCGGGAAAGGTCGTCGGACACCCGGACGGGCTTGACCGTCCCCACTTCGTACAGCGTGACACCGGCGCGCCCGACGATCGTGCGGCCGGGTTCGAAGGCGAGATCGGGGACGGCCACGCCGTGGGCGCGGCATTCGCGCGCGACCGCGTCGACGATGCCGTCCGCGAGCTCGGCGATCGGGGTGGGATCGTCCACAGACGTGTACGCGATGCCGAATCCGCCGCCGAGATTCAGGAGCGGGATCTCTCCCCCGCGACTCAGCCGCGCGTGGAGTTCCACGACACGCGCCGCGGACTCGGCGAAGCCGGCCGTGCCGAAGATCTGCGAACCGATGTGACAGTGAAGGCCGAGGAACCGCAGCGACGCGAGCTCACGGATGCGCGCGACGATCCCCGGGGCATCGGCCAGGGCGAAGCCGAACTTCTGGTCCTCGTGCGCCGTTGCGAGGAAGTCATGCGTCTCGGCGTGCACACCGCTGTTGACCCGCACGAGCACGTTCTGAACGACACCCGCGCGCGCGGCGATCTCGGCGAGCCGCTCCACCTCGATCGGACTGTCGACGATGACGGTTCCCACCCCGGCCGCCACGGCATCGCGCAGCTCCGGAACGGACTTGTTGTTGCCGTGCATGCCGATCCGTGCGGGATCCGCCCCGGCGGCGAGGGCGATGGCGAGCTCGCCTCCCGTGGCGACGTCCACGGCCAATCCTTCGCCGGTGACCCAGCGGACGACCTCCGTGCTGAGAAAGGCCTTGCCGGCGTAGTACACGCGAGCGCGCGACCCGTGACGGGCCGCCGCCGCTTCGAAGGCGCCGCGCACCTCGCGGGCGCGCGCACGCACCTCTGGTTCGTCGAGCACGTAGAGCGGAGTGCCGAAGCGCTGCTGCAGCTCAGCGACGCCGACGCCGCCGAGGAATACTTCGCCCGACGCATCACGATGGGCCGATGCCGGCCAGACCGCGGACACGAGCTCATCTGGGTCGCGGGGCACGGCGAGCCATTCGGGCGCGAGCGGACGGTGGTCAGGGGCGGACACGAGTGGACACCAATCGGGTGGAGACGGCGGCTGCCGGCGGGATGTTCACGCCGGGACAGTCCCTTTCAGGCGGTGACTCAGAGTCTAGAGCACCCGCCTTCCCCGCTCCGACGGGACCGCTGTCTGCGACGAGGGGTCTCCCCGGTGTGCGCAGCCGCGCAGACTCAGGAGCACTCGCCCTTCTGGCGCGCGGCATCGTCGCGGAGGATCGAGCTGTCGATCTCGAACTCGGCCGTCACCGCTCGAGGAGCCACCGAGACATCAGTGAGGGTCAGGGCCGCGGGGAGGTACTGGGCGATGCACACGTCCCAATCCCGCACCACCGTGGAGGCGAGGGCACCGAACTGTCGCAGAATCGCCTCCGCCGAGACCTCCGCACCCGCGAGCCGAAGCGACGTCGGGGTGAGGACGAGTTCTCCCGCCTCTGCCCGCGGCGTGAGTGCCACGCCCACCGGCACGGTCGTGAGAAGCGCGTTGAGCTCGAAGGTCACCGCGATGTCGGGAGCGTCGATCTGCACACTGTCGGCCGGGAACTCGTCGAGGTTCGCCAGCAGCGCCTGGAGCTGCTCGTCGTCGAGCGTGATCGAGGCATACGCCCCGCTCCAGTCGCCGTCGCCGCGGATGGGGACATCCTGCGCACGTACGGCGACATCGGCGGAGAAGTCGCCGATCGGAACGTCCTTCGAGCTCACATGCACCTCGCCGAGGTTGCCTACCAGCAACGGCAGAAGCACCGGGCCGATCACCTCGACGTCGATGTCCTGATCCGCCGGGAGCGAGAGCTGGGTGATGGCCTGCTCGCGGATCGTCCGCTCGACGATGCCCCGGGCGATCTGCTCGCCGGCCACCCACGCCACCGCCGCGAGCACCAGCACGATTCCGACCCCGACGATCCACGGCCACCGCCGACGTCGTCGCCCGGCTCCCGACGACGAGGCGGGGAGCACCGGCGTGGCGGGGCCGCCAAGCGGTGTGGTGTCGTTGCCGTCCGCGGTCACGTCGATGCCCCCCTCGCTCACATGCGTTCGGGCGCGCTGACCCCGAGGAGGTCGAGGCCGTTGCGCAGCACCTGACCGGTCGCATCATTGAGCCACAGACGCGTGCGGTGGAGGTCGGTCACCTCTTCGTCGCCGAGCGGGGTGACGCGGCAGTTGTCATACCACCGGTGGTAGAGCGCGGCGAGCTCCTCGAGGTAGCGCGCGACCCGGTGCGGCTCACGGATCTCGGCGGCGAAGGCGACGATCCGCGGGAATTCCTGGAGTGCGCCCAGGAGTGCCGACTCGGTCTCGTGGTCCAGAAGCTCCGGCGCGAAGGTCTCACGGGTGACGCCGGCCGCCGCGGCGTTGCGTGCCACGTTGTGGGTCCGCGCGTGCGCGTACTGCACGTAGAAGACGGGGTTGTCGTTCGTGCGCTTGGTGAGGATCTCCGGATCGAGCGTCAACGGCGAGTCGGCGGGGTAGCGGGCCAGCGAGTAGCGGAGCGCGTCGGTTCCGAGCCAGTTGCGCAGATCGTCGAGCTCGATGATGTTGCCCGCGCGCTTGGACAGCCGCGCGCCGTTGACCGAGACCAGCTGCCCGATGAGCACCTCGATGTCGCGTTCCGGGTCGTCGCCCGCCGCGCCCGCGAGGGCCTTCAGACGGTGCACGTAGCCGTGGTGGTCGGCGCCGAGGAGATAGATCTTGTGGGCGAAGCCTCGATCGCTCTTGTTCAGGTAGTAGGCGGCGTCGGCCGCGAAGTACGTGTACTCCCCGTTGGATCGGCGGATCACGCGGTCCTTGTCGTCGCCGAACTCCGTGGTGCGCACCCAGACGGCGCCGTCCTGGTCGAAGACGTGACCCTGCTCGCGCAACCGGTCGACCGCTTCGTCGACGAGGCTGGGTTCCCCGTCGGCGCCGCGGGCATGCAGCGTGCGCTCGCTGAAGAACACGTCGAAGTGGACGTTGAACTTCTCGAGCGAGGACTGGAGCTCGGCGAGCTGAAACTCGTAGGCGCGGTCGCGCGCCGTGACCAGCTGCGCGTCGGCGTCGAGGTCGAGGATGTCGGGGACGGCGGCGCGCACGCGCTCGGCGAGGTCGCCGATGTAGGAGCCGGCGTATCCGTCTTCCGGTGCCGGCTCGCCCTTGATCGCGGCCAGCACCGACCGTCCGAAGCGCTCCATCTGAGCGCCCGCATCGTTGATGTAGAACTCCCGAACGAGCGTTGCTCCGCTGGCGAGGAGCACGCGCGCGATCGCGTCGCCGACGGCCGCCCAGCGGGTATGCCCGATGTGCATCGGTCCGGTCGGGTTGGCGCTGACGAACTCGAGGTTGATGGTCTGGCCGCGCTGGCTGTCGTTGGTGCCGAAGGCCGCGCCCGCCTCGACGATCGTCTTCGCGAGGGCTCCGGCGGCGGCCGCATCCAGGCGGATGTTGATGAAGCCGGGTCCCGCCACCTCCACGCTCGCGATGCCGTCCACCGCGGCGAGCGCCTCGGCGATCTCCGCCGCGAACTCACGCGGGTTCGCGCCCACGAGCTTGCTGAGCTTGAGCGCCGCGTTGGAGGCCCAGTCGCCATGGGCCCGGTTCTTCGGCCTCTCCAGGACGAAGTCGGCCGCCGTCAGGCCGTCACTCGCCCCGGGTCGTCGCGCGTCGGCGAGCGGGGCGACGACGGCGAGCAGGGCGTGGGCGAGGGCATCGGGATTCATAACCCGTCAATCCTACGGTCCCGCCCCCGCCTCCCCCGTCGAGAGCACATGCTGTCGCCGAGCGGATACCTTCCGGACGGCGTGAGCGTGTGCGCTCGGCGACAGCATGTGCTTTCGCGGGCCGAGCCAGGGGGCGGAGCGGCTCAGGCGAGCTGGACGAGCGTGGCGAGGTCGTCGCGGGCGGGATCGGCGGCGGCGTCCGCTTCCTCCTGCGCGACGAGGTCGGCGGCAGCGCCTGGCACGACGCAGGCGTCCACCCGCATCCGCTGCAGCCCCACGTGGCCGCCGTGGTAGCTGAGGAAGGCGCAGTCGGCGGCGTCGCGACCGGTGGCGATCCGCACGAGCGACCGACGGTTGGCCAGCCGCGTCGCATCGATGACGTACCAGCTCCCGTCGTGGTAGGCCTCGGCGACGGCGTGGAAGTCCATCGGACGCAGGCCCGGCGCGTAGCACGCGGCGTAGCGGGCGGGCATGTCCATCGCGCGCAGGAGCGCGATCACGACGTGCGCGTAGTCGCGGCACACTCCCTGGCCCGTCATGAGCGTCGTGACGGCGGAATCGGTGCCCTGACTCAGGCCCGGAGTGTAGGTGGTGCTCGCGGCGACGAACTCACCGACGGCCAGAATGAGATCGACGCCCGAGAGCCCGCGGAACTGACGCCGCGCTTGCGAGAACACCTCGTCGGACTGGCAGTAGCGACTGGGACGCAGGTAGGTGATCGCCTCCAGATCGCTCGTCGCCCGCACCGGCGCGGGCCCGTCGATCGCGGCCTCATAACGCACGCGCATGAGGCCTGCTTCGCCCTGCAGCCGGTGCAGACGACTGCCGGACTGATCCACGATCTCGGTCGGGGTGTACACCCGCTCGACCTGCCCCGCATCGACCTGGACGAAGCTCAGTTCCTCGCGCGAAACGGGGGTCGGCTGGGCGGCGGCGATCTGGAAGATGAGGTCGACGGACGAGCCGAGCTCGAGGTCCAGTTCCGCCGTCACGATGCGATGCACCGGGATATCCTCGCATGCCCCGAACCGCCTCGGATCCACGGTCGAGCCGCGGTGGAAACCCGCAGTATCGGGGTGGCCGGGTGGTGACGTACGCTCAGGGCATGGGTGCACCCGAGCGCCTCGTCGCACGCCCGTCGTTGTGGACGATCATCGCCGCCGTCGCGGCCGTCATCGTCGTGTCCGTCGTGGCCTTCTGGGGCCCGTGGGCGACCCCCGCCGCGACCGTCGCCGCAGGCGAGGACGAAGCGGTCGTCGCAACGCCGCCCTCTCCCCTGGACCTCCCCGAGAACGCGCGCGTCCTCATCTTCGGCGACTCGTGGACCTGGGGCGAGGCGGCCGCACCCGGCAAGGGGTATGCGTACGAGGTCGCCGACGTGACGGGGTGGACCACCATCGTCGACGGGGTCCGCGGCAGCGGCTACCTCCGTCCCGGCATCGACGGCGCCGACTTCGGCACGCGGATCGCTCAGCTCGACCGTTGGCTCGCTCCGGACCTCATCGTCGTGCAGGGATCCATCAACGACCGCCGCCTCTACCCGCAGGGTTATCGGGAGGCCGTCGGACGCGCGTGGGACCGCCTCACCGACATCTTCCCGGACGCGCAGATCGTGATCCTCGGCCCGGCACCCCAGGTGCTCCCGGTGGAGGAGGCGACGGCCCTCATCGACGCCGACCTCGCAGATCTCGCCGCCCGTCGCGGATGGTGGTACATCTCTCCGATCGCGGAGAACTGGATCACCGCCGCCGACTACCGCGACATCATCGACACGAGTGCGGTCGGCCGCGATCACCCCTCGACTGCGGGGCACCGCTACCTCGCGGAGCGTCTGGCCGCGGCGGTGGCTGCCCTGTCTCGGTGATAACCTCGATCAGTACGCCTCCGTAGCTCAGGGGATAGAGCGTTGGTTTCCGGTACCAAAGGTCGCAGGTTCGATTCCTGTCGGGGGCACCTACAAAACACTGGGATCGCGGGGCCTTCGGGCCCCGCTTTTCTAGTTCCGTGGCAACACTGTGGCAACAGTTGAGGCAGCCTTCGCCTCATCGAGCGCCTTCGCGACGGCGTCGAGGTCGTCGTCGAACAGGTCCGCGTAGACATCGAGGGTCATCGCGGCGGACGCATGACCGAGCATCCGCTGAACAGCTTTCACGTGCGCTCCGGCCTGCACGGCGAGGCTGGCGGCCGTGTGGCGGAGGTCGTGGGGTGTGACCCTCGGGAAGTCTGTGGTGGAGGTTTGCGAGGCGCGTACGGCCGCAGTGAACCATCCGTTGCGGGACGCGGGGAGCTTCACGTGGATCCGCCCATCGCCGAAGAGCAGCTCGTCGCGACTCTTTCCCTCGGCGAGCTTCGCGATCGGCATCGCCAGGAACGCCGGGTACGGGACCGACCTCGAGCGGTGCGTCTTCGGGGTGCCGACGTGCACGAGCCCCGACACGAGCACGGCGTTCTCCTCCACGGTGACACGGCGCCGGAGCGCGTCAACGTGCCGGACTCGCAGCGCTGTCGCTTCTCCCCAGCGGAGACCCGTGTACGCGAGGAACAGGACGAGGGTCGCGTGCTCCGCCGGCGCGGCGTCGGCAAGCACCTGCACCTGGTGGTGCGTCAGGTAGGTGCGCCCCTTCCGCGTGCCCCTCGCGGGCAGGTCGACGTCGCGGGCGACGTTCCTCGCGAGCCGACGATCGTGCACCGCGCCGTCGAGGATCGCGGCGAGCACTCCCTGCGCGCGGCGGACGGTCGTGGAGCTCGCGGTCCGACCCTCCCCCGTCTTCGCCTGCGCCAGCTCCGACACCCACGCCTGCACTTCGCTCTGCCGGATCGTCCCGACCCGCCGGCTTCCCCACTTCGGCTCGACGTGCTTCTCCCACGCTGACCGGACGGGTCCGTAGCTGGACGGTTTCAGGACGCCCTCGCGCTGCTTCAGCCACGCGGCACCGAGCGTGCCGACGGTGACGTTCGCGCTGGCCGGGTCGATGAACTCTCCCCGATCCTTGGACGTCTCAACCTCGCGGAGACGCCGCTCCGCGTCGATCTTCCGGGCGAACCCGCGCTCGGAGGTCTGGGAGTGGTCGGGGCGCCGGTAGACGATGCGGTAGAGCTTCTTCCCGGCCTTCGTGGTGTACGGGTGAACGCTACCCATCGTCGAGGCCAAGGCGCTCGCGAAGAATCCCAAGCATCGCCCGCCCAGTGTTCATCGCTTCGGCGCTGAGATCCACATGGTTCGAGAGCTCGCTCGCTTCAGCGGCCGTCATCGAACCACGCTCGGTCAGCTGCACCTGTATGTCGCCGAGGAAGTTCAGTGAGTTGATGATGAGGCGGCGATGCTCGCTGTGGACAGCGGCGCCGAGTTTCTCGGACGGACTGACATCGGAGCCGGGAACGACGAGCCCCTGAATCCAGTATCCGAGCGACTCGGACGTTCCCGAGGCGGCAGGTAGCTCAATCTGAGCGCTCGGATCATGGAGGGGAAACAGGAGCACAAGCGGCGGCACCTTGAGCGCCCACGCGAGCTGAACGAGCAGTTCGGTGGAGATCTCCCGGCGGTACCCGTTCTCCAGCTTGGCGACGGCATTGCCAGTGAGGCCGTCGACCTGCGCCGCAAGTTGGTCGGCCGTCATCCCGGCCGCTCTGCGGTAGGCCCGCACGCGAGCACCGATGGCTTTCGCTCCGTATCCATCCACGCCGAGAAGATTACAACCCAAAATCATCCCCATGAAGCACGGAAGCGTGATACCTTCTCTGGGAGAAGATTCAATGACTGAATCTTCCCTCACGAGAAGGAGAGTCCATGGAGAGGTATCTCACTCCGAAGGAGGCGGCGGCGCTCATCCCGGGCATGACCGTTGCGCTGCTGGGGCAGCTGCGATTCAAGGGGAAGGGTCCGAAGTTCCTCAAGCCAACCCCTCGGAAGGTCGTGTACCGCGAGCGCGATGTCATCGAGTGGCTCGAGGCGTCCGAGCGCACGAGCACGGCGGCGGTCGGCGCATGAAGACGAAGAATGCCTGCCTCGGTGGCGAGACCGAGGCAGGCGATGACCAGAACCCTGAGAGGAACTCGATCGAGATGAACACTACCAACACCACCGACATTCACCCTGGGATCGCTGCGATCCTGTCCGACCTTGAGGCGTTGCCCGATGGTCACTACTTGACCGTGTCGGAGGGCGACTTCGGGTATGAGCCCGCCGCGAACGAGGGGACGTGGGTGCGGCCAGCTTCCGACTTCACGTCGATCTCGGCTGACGAGCTCCGCGCGGACATCGAGGCCGGCCGGGAGCACGTCTTCGGACGGTGGTTCCGGATGGACGGGACGGTGGTTCCGAAGTCGGAACGGCCGGAGGAGTGGATGGATGCGGAGTGGCCGTCGATCCACAGCGCGGTGCAGGTGACGGTGAACGCCGTCGACGTGTCCGCCGGCGGGTACCTGTGGGTGTCGTTCGGCGTCTGGATTCCGGTCGCTGAGACGGTCGTCGACGGGGAGCCAGCGTTCGAGTTCGTCACCATCGAGGAGCGCGTGCGCCGGGTGATGGTGGCCCGCGACGAGGAGGAGCAGTCGTTCCTCGATGAGCACGCGGATGCGATCGAGGCGGTCCGTCCATGGTGGGCGGATGAGTTCTACGGCGATCGGGACGACGAGGTGATCGGGTTCTCTGCGCAGGAGAGGGACGCGGTGATCGCGCAGAACTTCCGCCTCGTCGACGGCGCGCTGGTCGCCACCGGGCGGCCGTCGATCGGTGTCTCCGTCGATGTCACGGATCTGTCGGTGGAGTCCGCGATGCAGGTCGCGAACGATCTCCTCCGTGCGGCGGCGATCCTGAAGCAGGCGCGCTGACATGGGCGTCCACGTGGAGTTGATCGCCGAGTGGGGTGATCAGGCTGAGATCACCGCGGAGCATGAGGCCGCTCACGCCGTCGCGTATCTCGCGCTCGGGTATCCCGTGCACGTGTGCGATGCGGTCGCTGGGTTCACGGCTCAGGCTGCGGAGCCGGTCAGGATGGACGTGCTTCACCACGCCGTCGTGAACATGGCCGGCGTCGTGATCGAGAACCGTTACGCGTTCATGTCGGTCGACGATCGGCTGACCGCTGCGGCCGGTGACGATCCTGAGGACGCGGGCGACATCGGCCGGGTGATGCCTGGTCTCGCGAACTACGGCTACGGGTACGCGGAGGTGCTTCTCGAGCAGCATCGTGAGGACTGGCGGGTGATCGCTGACGCTCTTCTCGAGCGGGGGCGACTCGATGCTGCGGATATCGCGTTGCTGCCCCTGAAGCTCCACGGGTTGGAGGTCACGGGATGAGCGCCGAGGAACCCGCCGCGTCCGGCCCTACCGGACCCGTGGGCGAGGGAAACACCCCGGAGTCGTATGAACAGGCCACCCGGTGGATGGTGGTGAAAAGAAACGCTCACAGCGCCGGACTCTGCGAACCGTGCTCAGGGCAGCTCGCGTGGGGCGTCTCGGCTGGGTTCACCGGCACCCGCCCGCCGTGTGACGCGTGCACGGTGTTGATGGCGTCGTGGCCTGTCCCCCGCATCGGGGGCTGGCGGACACCTCGGGGCCGGTTGTCAGATCCGGCGACGTGGGCGCCGTTGAGTGATCGGGGTGGCCGTGGATGACCTCGACAACGCCGTCACTGCCGCGCTCGACAAGGTCGTGCGGGACCTGATGGCGCAGGGGCACGACTACCTCGTCGTGTGGAAAGCGATCGAACGGGTCGCATCGAGCAGGGGCGCTCTGCCCCGCGGCCGGGAGGTGTGAGCGTGTGGCCCGGATCACGACACGGTGGCTCGCTCGCGGGGGTCTCAGGACTCTCGGGCTCTCGATGCACGAGGGTTGGGTGCTCGTTGCTCTCGTCGATCGTGCTGACAGCGACGGCATCTCGTGGCCGTCGCAACTGCGGCTCGCAGCTGATCTCGGGATCGCGCGGTCGACGGTGCAGCTCGCGCTCGGCCGTCTGCTCGAGGTCGGCGCGATCGTCGAACACGAACCGGGACGGTCGGGACGGTCGACCCGGTACCGGGTGTGCGAGATCAAGACGCCTACACCTGCCCGACAGGCGGGCAGGTTGGTCGCGCTCAACCTGCCCGATTCACGGGGCAGGTTGGCATCCCGCAACCTGCCCGCCTGACGGTCACGAAGGTAATACTCCTCACGTTCCCCGCTCTGCCGTGGCTGTGCGCGCCCTCCCGGGCGCTCCCCGTTCGCATCGCTCGCTGTGCTCGATGTATCCACAACCGATCGGCATCACATCGCGTATCGGCCGGCTTGCCGGTCGATGCCCCTCCGGCGAGGAGGCTCAACGCGACCCAGCGTCGGGACTACGGCAGCCTCACGTTCCAGCGTGCTCACCGTTGCGCCGCCTCCCGGCGCCGCTGGCTGGGGAGGAGCGGATGGGCGCAACTCGGCATGGTCGCCCGGGTCACGATCTGACGGACGCAGCCACGTGGGGATTGCCAGCCCAGCCATCTGTACGCGCGTGCAACGTGCGCGGGGACGGCGGTGAGCAGCTTGGCGATGCCCTCGAAGATCGCCGCGAACAGCCGCACAAGATGCTCGCAGAGGTGCTCGACGAGGCTGAGCCAGACTTCGAATGGCGCATCATGCGAGCTCCAGTCGATTCCGCTGAGGTCGGCCAGGAGACTGGCGAGGCCGAGCAGGAACTCGGTCACGGAGTGGTTCATATCCACTGTGATTGCGGCGACCGCAGAGACCTGGAGAACGCGGTCAGGTGACTCGAGATCGGGTGGTGCTGCCGTCGGCGTTCATCGCGCCGTCGGGTGACGTGATGGTGCCTCCCGACCTAGCCTTCATCCTGACGACGATGGGCCACCTCGACGACTTCCAGCGGCACGTGCGCGGGCGGAACCCTCGTCTGGATGCGGCGCTCGAGGCGCTGCGGGTCGCGGGTGTGCGGTGGGCGGGTTCCGATCGCGGAAGTGATGATGCGGAACCCGCGGAAGTCCCCTCAGAGTGGCTCACGACGGCGCAGGCAGCGGACCAGATCGGATGCTCCCCCAGGTGGGTGCGGGCCCTGATCGATGAGAAGAAGCTGCAGGCGATGTGGGCGGCCGGCGCGTGGGCCATCCGCCGGGAGGATGTCCGGCTCTACCAGGCCGGCAGAGGAAGGGAGTGACCGTGGCGAACACGACGATCGTTGCGATCGGGGATCTGAGGGCGGAGGCCCTCGGGCGGATCCGCGACTATGTCGACGCCGAGGGCGGCAACAAGCGCGCGAACCGGCTGCTGCGTGAGAACCAGGCCACCATCCGGAAGACGCAGGAGGCGCACGCCCATTTCCGGAACATGGTCGAGCTGTCCGACTCGTACGACGACATCCTCGAGGCTGCTCTCGCCGCGATCGACGCGCAACGCTACGCGCAGGCGTACGAGCAGATCGGGATCGAGATGCGTGCATACATCGCGAACGCCGGCAACAACAAGCCTGTCTACCGTCCCGACGCGACCGCGCCGGCGTTGTCATTCCTGAACGACGAGCTGCATGCGCTCATGGCGACTGTTCGAGCGCAGGAGTCGGCTCTCGCGGGCATCCACGACGCACGGAGCGCGATGCGCGGCGGCGGCGCCTCTCAGGATGCGTGGGCCGTGCTCGAAGATCAGCTCGACCGGTACGCGGTGCTCCGAGAGATCCAGCGGCACATCGTTGTGATCCTCGACGACGAGGGCGGCCGCCGCTACCGGATCGAAGTCCTCAACCGCTCCGGCCACCTCAAGAACTCGTTCGACCACGAACGGCACTGGGAAGGCGCGCGGCGGTTCGCCACCGCCCGCGACCTCGAGCGAGGCGAGGCGTCGTTCCGCGACTGGGTCCGCAACCCGCCACACCCGCCGTTTGACCGCACCGGCAACGACATCTTCCCCGACGACGCGATCGCGTACCTCCGGTGGATCTCCGACGGCGACAAAGCGTGGATCCCCGACACCGACGAGATGATCCGTGTCGACGAGCTCGCCGCCAAGATCCTCGCACCCCACCCGCTCAAGCAGCGGAAGGCAGCCGTCGACGCGTACTTCGACGCCCGCGACCTCACACCCCTCACCCCCAGCCCAAGCACCGGGAGCTTCGAATGACCGACGACGAGAAGTCCACCGCACGCGGCCGCCGCCTCTACGACGAGCACCACACACGCGAAGGACGCGAAGCAGCCCGCACCGCGGCCGCACCCGGTGAGAGCAAGGTCCGCGCCGGCATGAAGCTCCACGACACCCTCCACCCCCGCCGCACCCAGGAGCCCGACAAGTGACCCCCACCCAGCACGCCACCGCGGTCGACACGTTCATCACCCGCAACGGCAACAACGCCTTCACGCCACCACTCGACGACGAGTGGCTCGCCGCGGAGATCCACGCACACCTCTCCCAAGCAGCAGGAACCGGCACCGACTACACCACCGCCGACGAACTCCTCGCCGCGGCCGAAGCCGCACCCGCCGGCCTCCGCCGCCCACGCCTCCGCCTCGCCCTCCTCCACGCGATCAGGGCAGACCGGTGACCAGCCGGCTCCGAGCGCGCGCACACCGCGTCATGGGTCGCGACACCTTCCGCGCCGCGCTCGGAGCCACTCACCCGACCAGGGGGGAGCACCCCCAAGCGCAACCCCCACCGGACCGCCGGGGAGGTGCGTCGCCGGTTGAGCGGATTCAAACGTTTTTCGGGTCGCCCCGTCTGAGAGGTGGTCAGCATGGCTGAACGTGTCGTCGCGGTGTCGCTCCGCGCGCAGGTGGCGGAGTTCGAGCGGAACATGCTGCGGGCGGCCGACTCGGTCCGGAAGGTCGGGTCGGAGACGGAGAAGCTGCAGCAGCAGCGTCAGGCGTTCGAGCAGCTCGGCCGCACGGCTCTGACTGCGGGCGGGATCATGGCGGCCGGTATCGGCATGGCCGTGAAGCGGTTCGCGGACTTCGACCAAGCGATGTCGAACGTGCAGGCGGCGGCCCATGAGTCGGTCGACACGATGCAGCAGCTCCGAGACGCCGCGATCCAGGCGGGCGCGAAGACGGTGTTCTCCGCGACGGAGTCCGCGAACGCGATCGAGGAAATGGCGAAGGCTGGCATCGAGGCCAACGACATCCTCGGTGGTGGACTCGCTGGCGCGCTGGACCTCGCCGCGGCCGGCGGGCTGGGCGTCGCGGACGCCGCGGGTATCGCCGCGGTCGCGCTGAAGACGTTCAAGCTCGAAGGCTCCGACATGAGCCATGTCGCCGACCTGCTCGCGGCCGGTGCGGGCAAGGCGATGGGTGACGTGTCGGACCTGTCGCAGGCGCTCGCGCAGGGCGGGCAGGCCGCGTCTCTCACGGGCCTGTCGATCGAGGAGACCACGGCCGCTCTGTCCGCGTTCGCGTCGCAGGGTCTCCTCGGGTCGGACGCTGGCACGTCGCTGAAGACGATGCTGCTGAACCTGAACCCGACGACGAAGAAGGCCGCGGATCTCGTCGAGCAGTACAACCTGCAGGCGTTCG
>NZ_JASGDO010000071.1:0-34322 GCF_047607225.1 Microbacterium sp.
CGCTGGCGGCGATCCTCATGATCGCCGCCAGCGCCCCCCTCGCCCTCGTCACCGGCGCCCCCGCGCTGAGCCTCCCCGACGCGTGGGCCGCGCTCTGGGCAGACTCCGACACGATCGCGCACCTCGCCGTCTCACAGCTCCGCGTGCCGCGGTACCTGCTGGCCCTCGTCGCCGGCGCCGCGCTCGCCGTCGCGGGGGCACTCATGCAGGACGCCCTCCAGAACCCGCTCGCCTCCCCCGACCTCACGGGCGTCCAGGGCGGCACCTCGCTCGTCGTCGCCCTCATCGCCGTGGCGGGGCTGCCCGTCCCGCGCCCGCTCGTGCCGCTCGCGGGACTGTGCGGAGGGCTCGCGGTGGCCCTCGTCGTCGTGGGCGTCGCGCAGAGGATGCGCTCGCGCGGCGCGATCGTCCTTCTCGGCGTGTCCTGCGCCACCGTCCTCCAGGGCATCGTCATCGCCATCATCACGCTCGGCTCCCCCAGCGACGTCGGGCTCTTCTACACGTATCTCCTCGGCAGCCTCGCCAACCGGACGGGAGACCACCTCGCGCTCGCCCTGCCGTGGATCGCGGTCTCCGTGCCCCTGGCCCTCCTCGCCGCGCGACGACTGGACGCCCTCCGGCTCGGCGACGACGTGGCCCACGGTCTGGGTATCGATGTCGCCCGGTCTCGGCGGCTCGTGGTCACACTCGCCTGCCTCCTCTCGGCCGCCGTCGTGTCGGTGTGCGGCCCGATCGGCTTCATCGCCCTGCTGACGCCGCATCTCGTGCGCCGGATGGCGGGGGCCGCGCGATCGACCACCGTGATCGGCCTGTCGGCGCTATGCGGAGCAGCACTCCTGGTCTTCACCGACACGGTCTGTCATTGGCTCGCCTTTCCCCGGGAGATCGCGGTGGGAGCGGTGACCGTCATCATCGGCGGTCCGCTCCTGCTCGTGGCGCTGCGGCTACCCCGGGCGAGAGAGGTCGATCCGGGACGCACGGAACCGGGACGGACCGACGAGGCGAGGAGAGGGGCATGACTCTCTCGACGGCGCGCAGAAGTCGACGGGTCACGTGGGCGGTGCTACTGGCGGCGGTCCCCGTGATCGCGGTGCTCTCCCTGGGCATCGGCACCCATCCGCTCTCGCCGGCCGAGGTCGTCGGGGCCCTCGCGGACCTTCCCGGGCACGAAGCGGCGCGACGCATCGTCGTGGGGCTTCGCCTCCCCCGCGTGCTCATCGCGCTGACCGCGGGCGCCCTGCTCGGTGTCGCGGGCGCCCTGCTGCAGACGACCCTCCGAAATCCCCTCGCCGACCCCGGCCTGCTGGGAGTGAGCGCGGGCGCCGTGCTCGCGATCGTCGGCGCGACGACCATCCTCGGCGTCGACCGGTTGCCCCCGCCGTGGCCTCTCGTGGCGGCCACGGCGGGCGGCATCGCCGCGGGGAGTCTGGTGCTGGGTCTTGGCGGTGGCGCTCGCCGGCCCGTGCAGATGCTCCTCACCGGCGTCGTAGTCTCGGCCGTGCTCTCCGGTATCGTCTCCGTGCTCCTGCTCCTGGACGGAGCCCTCTTCTCGACGGTGCTGCGATGGGTGGTGGGATCGCTCAACGGTCGCGTATGGGAGGACTGGGCGCTCCTGTGGCCCTGGGCCCTCGTCACGCTCTCGCTCGCTCTCGCTCTGCGCAGCGCCGCTGCGGCCCTCTGGCTCGGCCCCGACGCGGCACACGGTGTCGGCCTGCGTGTGAAAGCGGCAGGATCGGCGGTCGTCGTCACCGCCATCCTCCTCACCGCCGGGGCGGTGAACGCCGTCGGCGCGATCGGATTCATCGGCCTGCTGGGGCCGCATCTGGCGCGCCTGCTGGGCGCCGCGCATCCGCGGCTGCTGATCCCGTCGGCCGCCCTCACGGGAGCTCTGCTCCTCGGCGCCGCCGACCTCATCTCGGCCTCCCTCACACACCTCACCGCACTGGCCGACATCCACAATCGCGCCCAGCTGCCCGCCGGCGCAATGACCGCCGTCGTGGGAGGGCCCCTGCTCCTGATCCTGCTCCTGAGAGGAGACCGGTCCCGATGACCTCCCCCCTGCTCGAGATCACCGACGTCACGTCGGCATACGGTCGGCGCACCGTCGTCGACGACGTGTCGGTGCGCGTCCACCCGCGCGAGATCGTGGCGCTCGTCGGCGCCAACGGCAGCGGCAAGTCGTCGCTCCTGCGCACGGCGGCGGGGCTGCTCCCCCCGCTCGCCGGGCGTGTGCTGATCGGGGGCACCGAGGTACGGAGCCTTCCCGCGCGCGAGCGGGCGCGACGGCTCGCACTCCTCCCGCAGAGCCCGTCGACGCCGGAGGGCATCACGGTGCGCGAGCTCGTGGCGCAGGGACGGTTCGCACACCGTTCGGCACTCCGACGTCCGACTGCCGCCGACGCCGCAGCAGTGTCGGACGCCCTGGACCTGACCGGCCTCACGACCCTCGCCGACCGAGCCGCCGAAGCCCTCTCCGGCGGAGAGCGTCAACGCGCCTGGATCGCGATGACCCTCGCGCAGGATGCGCCCTTGATCCTCTTGGACGAGCCGACGACATTTCTCGACCTCGGGCACCAGCTCGAGCTCCTCGAACTGCTCGCCCGGTTGCGCGATCGAGGCATCGGCGTCTTGGTCGTCCTCCACGACCTCGCCCACGCCGGGCGGTTCGCCGACCGGATCGTCGTGCTCGCAGGCGGGCGGATCGTCGCCGACGGCCCTCCCGCTGAGGTGATCACCGTCGATCTCGTCGAGACGCGGTTTGGGGCGACGGGTTCCGTGATCGCCCACGCCGATGGACGCGTCGACTTCCTTGCGACGGCGTCCGCGCGCCGGCGCTGACTCGTCGCACCCGACGAAGGGGACGCCGGGGCAAGCCCCCGGCGTCCCCTTCGAGGAGCCGACCGGATCAGTCGATCGCCACGATCTCGTTGGGCGTGACCGGCAGGGCGGCCTCGGCGATCCGCTCGCCGGTGTGGACGTCGAGGGCGACGATGCGCCGGCGCTCCGCGTCGGTCACGTAGAGCACCTCTCCGGCCACCGCGAGGGCCGGGTGCTCGTCCTGCCACTCGGCGGGACTCTGCCACGGGTCGATCGCCTCGTGGGAAGCGGTCACCTCACCGGTCGCGGGGTCGATGACGTGCACGCGGCCATCGGATCCGAGCAGGAGCGCTTCCCCGTCGTGCCCGCGGGTGACGCCACGCCACGTGTACTCCACGCCGTCCGGAAGATCGACCACCTTCAGCGTCAACGCCTCGGTGTCGACGAGCGCGAGACGGTGCAGCAGGTATCCCTCGGCATCGGGATCGTCCTTGTAGTCCATGACGACGAGGGGGCTCTCCTCCGACACGTAGGCGTTGCCGATGCGGCCGTAAGCGTCGGGAGAGTCGAGCTTGGTGATGGTGCCGTCGCGGTACACGAGCGCGCCGTCTTCGCATCCCACGACGACCGCTTCGCCCTTCGCGGTGCCTTCGCCGTGCACGCTCGGGCATTCGTCGCTCACGGCGATCTCGGCACCTGCGGCGTCGGTCACCCGGATCCCGGTGCGGGCGGACTCGTCGCCGACCGTCGTCAGGAGGGATCCGTCGGTGAGGACGACGGACACGCCGTGGTGCGCCTCGACGCCGGGGATCACCCGAGCTTCCGGGAGCGCACCGTCAACGGCGGCGAGGTCCGCCGTCTCGAAGACCGTCGTGTCGCTCGTCGCATCGTCGTAGAGCACGGTCTTTCCGGCGTGACGGACGACGTGACCGGCCGCCGCGGCCTTGACGACGAGGCCCGTCAGCTCCGGCGTGCGCAGGTCGAGGAGCTGGAAGCCCTGCGAGGTCGTCACGAACGCGTGGCGGTCGTCGCCGGCGGTGTTGAGCCGAACGAACTGCTCCGACGGCTCGTCGGCGAGGACCTCGAGCGTCCTCCCGTCGAGCACGAGGACTCCGCCGGCGTACGCGACGGCGACGCGAGGACCGTCGGCGGCTGCGGCGGAACTCCGCGAGGCCGTCGGCGCAGGACCGCTCGTCCCGGGACCGGCGCAGGCGGTGAGGGCCATCGTCGCGATCGTGACGATGGCCGCGGCGGCTCCTGCGGCCTGGGGCAGGGGTCGTTTCATGGGTTTCCTTTCTGACGGAGAGCCCGGGGGCTCGGATGCGACCCGGCGGGTCGCGAAGCGAGGGAGAAGGAGGAGTTCGGGCGGGGTCAGCGGCCGCTCAGCACCGCTGCGCCGTCGGCCGGCACGGAGTACCGATGTTCGACCCGAGCCGCGGCGGGATCGATCGCAAGCACGCGGCCACCGGCGACCACGTAGGTGGTGTGCTGCTCGGGGAAGAGCGCCACCACCGACCCGGCGCGCGCGAGGAGTACGGCGTCCTCCCCGTCGAGGGCGACCTCGACGGGCACAGGCGATCCGGCCTCGTCGGCGAAGACTCGGACGGCACCGTCGGCGGCCACGGCGACGACGTGTCCGTCCCGATCGTCGACGGCGGTCACCGCGACGAGCGGCGCATCGACGGCGAGGTGCCGCCACTGCCGGTCACGGGTGTCGAGGAGCCGGATTGCGTGCTCCCCGGCGAGCGCCGCGACGGTGGGCCTCCCCTCCCGCCCCGCGAGCGAAGAGGTCGACGCCTGCGATGCTGCGTCACCGGGAAGCGGGATCCGTTCGGCGCGGGCGGGCCGACCGTCCACCGCCAGAAGGGCACCGTCGTGGCACTCGACGACGACACCGACCACCGTGACGATCGGACTCCGGGCGCCGCGGCAGGCCGTCTCCTCGCCGCGGCGGCCGTCCTCGCCGACTTCCCGCAGGGTCGCCGTCTGCCCCGTCGCAGCGGACTCGGCGACCCACGCGCCGTAGGCGAGCGGAACCACGAGCGGCGCATGCGCCTCGGCGCCGATCCGGAAGAGCTCGACGATCTCGCCGTCGGCCAGGGGCGCGGCCTTCACGAGCACGGCCTCGGACACACCCTCCGCGCCGCCGTCGAAGTGGATGCCGATGCTTCGCTCTCCAGGGACGACGGTAGGCCAGCCGTCGCCGGAGACGTCGCCGACGACGCGCGCCTCACCGCGGTAGTAGTGGACGTGATCGCCGTGATTCCAGGTCCAGGCGCCGCTGTCGACGACCGTGACCGATCCCGGACGGAGCGCGAAGAGGTAGCGCCCGTCGCCCACGACGCGTTCGGCGGGGGCGATCCGAGCGATCTCGGCCGACTCCTCCGAGGCCAGGTCGAGCTGGACGACGGTGCCGTCGGGGGTGAGGCTCGTGATCTGGAGGGCGGGCTCCGCGAGCTCGCGCACGCCGTCGCGCGGTACCGCATCCGATCCGGGCATGGTCGACGAGGACGTCGCCCCCGTCGCCCCCCGATCGCCGACCTCCGGGCCCGGCGCGGCGCATCCGGCGAAGGCAGGGACGACGGTCAGCAGAGCGACAGCGGGCAGGAGGAAGCGGGGGAGACGCACGCGACGACGCTAGCATGAATGAGAATCATTCTCATTAACGCGAGACGCTCCTCCACCGAGTGTCGGGATAACCCGAACTCCTCTCTCGGGGCACCTCGGCCGCGCCGATCCGCCTGTCGCCCTAGCGTGGAGACATGACTTCCGCAGCACTCCCCCGCCGTCGCATGGGCCTCGGGCGTCACCTCGGCGCCCTCGCACAGCTGGCGGCGCTCGGCATCGTCGGCACGATCGTGTTCTCGTTCCTGATCGCGATGATCAGCGCCGGGGTCGGGCTCATCCTGGCGCTCGGGATCGGGCTCCTCTTCCTCGTCGCCTTCGTCTACACCGCGTGGGCCACGGCATGGCTCGAGTTCGAGCGCGTCGAGGGCCTCTACGGCTATGGACTCCCGGCACTCCGACCACGATCGAGCGGGCAACCGGGGTTCGCCGGGTGGCTGCGCACGCTGCTCCAGCAGTTCGCCGACGGCGCGATGTGGCGGGGCATCTCCAGCGCGGCGATCAGTACCGTCCTCGGCCTGTTCGTCCTTCCGCTCGTGGCGTGGGTCGTCGTCTCGGTGGGACTTCTCATCACCCCGGCCACGGGACGCAGCCGATTCCCCTGGGGCGAGGCCGAGCTGACGCCCACGTGGGCGGTGGTGCTGGGCACGCTCGGGATCCTCGCGAGCCTCGCCTTGCTGTTCGGCATCGCGGTGCTGCACGCCACCCTCACGCGAGCGATCCTGGTGCCCTCGCGCGAAGCGCTGCTGGCCGAGCAGGCACGGGCCGCCGGAGAGCAGCGGGCCGGAGCCGTCCGCGCCAGCGAAGTGGAACGCACTCGCCTGGAGCGCGACCTGCACGACGGCGTGCAACCGCGACTCGTATCCGTGGGGATGACGCTGGGCCTGGCCCAACAGAAGATCGACAGCGACCCTGCCGCCGCCAAGGCGCTGATCGACGAGGCCCACACCTCCACCAAGGCCGCGATCACCGAGCTCCGGCAACTGGCCAGAGGGATCCACGCGTCGGTGCTCGACGACCGTGGCCTCGACGCGGCGCTGTCCGCCCTCGCGGCGCGTTCCCCCGTGCCGGTCACCCTCGACGTCCGGCTCGACGGGCGCTGCAGTCGCACCGCCGAAGCCGCGCTCTACTTCTCCATCGCCGAGTCGATCACCAATGCGGCCAAGCACTCGCGTGCCAGCGACTGCCGCGTGACGGTGCGGCGCCGCACCGAGGCCGGCGCGACCTGGCTCTGGGCCCGAGTGGAGGACAACGGTGTCGGAGGCGCGCGAGTCGTCCCGGGCGGGGGCCTCGACGGCATCGTCAACCGCATCGTCGCGGCGGGGGGCACCTCGCGCCTCGACAGCCCGACCGGCGGTCCGACCGCTCTGGAGGTGAGCGTCCCATGCGCATCCTGATCTGCGAAGACTCCACGCTGCTGCGAGAAGGACTCGTCCGCGTGCTGGCCGACGCCGGGCACGACGTGGTCGCCGCCGTCACCGACGCGGAAGGGCTGACCGAGACGGTCGCCGCCACCGGACCGGAGCTCTGCATCCTCGACGTGCGACTCCCGCCGACCTACACCGACGAGGGGATCCGCGCCGCTCTCGACCTGCGCGCCGCCGACCCGCAGCTCCCCGTGCTCGTGCTCAGCCAGTACGTCGAGGAGCGCTACGCGAGCGAGCTCATCACCTCGCACGGCGCCGCCCTCGGCTACCTCCTGAAGGACCGCGTGGCCGATGTCGGCGACTTCCTCGAGTCCGTCGAACGGATCCGGGCCGGCGCCACCGTCCTCGACCCCGAAGTGGTGGCGCAGTTGCTCACCCGACGTGCGCGCGACGAACGGCTCTCCCGCCTCACCGACAGGGAGCGCACCGTCCTCGCCCTGATCGCCGAGGGCAAGAGCAACCAGGCGATCGCACAGACGCTGTTCGTGAGCGAAGCGAGCGTCGAGAAGTACATCACCTCCCTCTTCCAGAAGCTGGGGCTCGAACCCGACGAGCACGGCAACCGACGCGTGCTGGCCGCGCTCGTCCACCTCGAGCACGGCGGCGACACACAGAACGGATCCCTCCGATGAGCACGACCCTCACTCCCCCCGACGCCCCGGCCCACGAGCCGGCACCCGAGGCCACGCCCGCCACCCCGCGGCGAGGATCGTCGCGCGCCGTCTCGATCATCGCGATCTGCGCCGGAGCCGTCCTGATCGCGGGCACCGTCGCGAGCGGGACGATCGGCATCGTGCGCTCCGCCGCCGTGCAGGACGGCACGCTCACCTCGTCGGTCGTGGGTGTCCAGGCAGTGGAGATCAACGCGAGCGCCGCCGAGGTATCGGTCGGCTACGGGGACGTCACCGAGGCGACCCTCCAGGTGCGCAGCCTCTCGGGCGCCGACAGCTGGAAGATCCGCCGCGACGGCGACCGCCTCCTCGTCGACTCCCGCCGCGACTGGTGGGCCGGGTGGGGATGGCTCCAGTCGGGAGACAAGGCCGAGCTCATCCTGCCGCGCTCTCTGGAAGGCACCGACACCCGGGCCGGAGTCAGCGGCGGCACCCTGACGGCCGAGGGGCGCTTCGGCGACCTGGAGCTCACCCTCGACGCCGGCTCCCTCCGCGTCGACGGGTCCGCCCGGAGCGTTCGCACCGAGGTGAGCGCCGGCTCGGCCGACATCGACCTCAGTGGCGTCGACGAGGCCGCCTTCACCGTGAGCGCCGGATCGCTCCGGGGCACCCTCCGCGGAACGCCGCCCTCCACGGTCTCGGTCGAGGTGAACGCCGGCAGGATCGACCTGGCCGTGCCGCGCGGCACCTATGCGCTGCGCAGCGACGTCGCCGCGGGAGACTTCTCCCACGACCTCGCCGTCGACCCGGGCTCTCCCGACCGCATCGATGTCAGCGTCTCGGCCGGCACCGTCCGCATGGTCCCGCTCGACTGACCCGAGGATCTGACTGACCTGACCGGCCCGGTCGCCCGCCCTGTCGCGGCGACCGGGCCGGTAGCGTGGCGGCGTGGGCGATTTCGCGGGACACGGGCCGGGCGATCGCGAGTACCGTCGCCTGCTCGTCGCCCTGTTCTTCGCCGGGGTCGCCACCTTCGCGCAGCTGTACTCGACCCAGGCGGTCCTGCCCTTCATCGCCACGACCTTCGACGTGGCCCCGGCCACCGCAGCCCTCACGGTCTCGGTGACGACGCTAGGGCTTGCCGGATCCGTGATCGGCTGGTCGTTCGTCGCCGACCGCATCGGGCGGGTCCGGGCCATGACCGTCGGAATCCTCGCGGCGACGACGATCGGACTGCTGGCGCCGCTGGCCCCGACCCTCGAGGTCCTCCTGACGGCTCGGCTGCTGGAGGGGGTGGCCCTGGGGGCGGTGCCCGCGATCGCCCTCGCCTACCTCGCCGAGGAGGTCACCCCGGCCCACACGGCCAGCGCGGCCGGGAGCTACATCGCCGGAACCACGATCGGCGGGCTCACCGGCCGCCTCGTCGCCGGGCCCTTCGGCGATCTCGGCGATTGGCACGTCGGGGTCTTCGCGGTCGCGGTGGTCTGCGCCGCCTCCGCAGTGCTCTTCCTCCGGCTCATCCCCGCCGCGCGAGGGTTCGTGCCGGCCCCGCCGTCACGAGGCGCCGGCCGGAACCTCGCGCGACGGCTGGGCATCAATCTCCGCGACCGCGGCCAGATGGCGCTCTACCTGCAGGGGTTTCTCCTCATGGGCGGATTCGTCGCGGTGTACAACTATCTCGGTTTCCGGCTGGTGGCCGAGCCGTTCGCGCTCCCGCTGTGGATCGTCTCGTCACTCTTCCTCGCCTACCTCGCCGGGACCGTCGCCTCGCCGTGGGCGGGTCGCCTCGCGGCGCGATTCGGTCGCCTCCCCGTCCTGCTGACCTCGCTCGGCGTGATGGCGGCGGGAATCGCGACGACGCTGTCGACTCAGCTGTGGCTCGTCGTCGCGGGCCTGCTCGTGCTGACGGCGGGCTTCTTCGCCGCCCACGCCGTCGCGTCGGGGTGGGCGCCGGCGCGGGCACGCCCCGAGGCACGCGCTCAGGCGGCATCCCTCTACTACCTCGGCTACTACGGAGGGTCGAGCCTGTTCGGCTGGGCACTGGGCTTCGCCTACGACCGGCAAGGCTGGGGCGGCGTGGCGCTCGGCGTGCTCGGGATGATCGCCGTGGCTGCGCTGGCCACCGGCTGGCTGCGCGAGCGCCCCGTCATTCACGGCGACGACGGCGCGTGAGTCGTCGGCGGGCGCGCTACCGTGGACCCGTGACCACTCCGATCGATGCCACCACCACCGCCGCCTGGGCCGATCTGTCCGCCCGCCGCGACGCCTTCACCCCCGACCTCCGCGGCTGGTTCGCCGCCGACCCGGGCCGGGTCGAGCGCCTGACGTTCGACCTCGCCGACCTCCGCGTGGACCTGTCCAAGAACCTCGTCGACGACGAGATCCTGGGCTCCCTGATCCGTCTCGCGGAACAGACGGGCGTCGCGGAGCGCTTCGCTGAGATGCTCGCCGGCCGGCACATCAACACCACCGAGGACCGCGCCGTCCTCCACACCGCGCTCCGCCGCCCCGCCGGCACCACCCCCGCCCTCACCGTCGACGGACAGGACGTCGACGGTGACGTCCAGCAGGTACTGGAGGCGATGTCGGCCTTTGCCGACCGCGTGCGCTCGGGAGAGTGGACCGGAGTCACCGGCAAGAAGGTGACGCACGTCGTCAACATCGGCATCGGCGGTTCCGACCTCGGTCCCGTCATGGTCTACGAAGCGCTCCGGCCCTATGCCGACGCTGGCATCCAGGCACGCTTCGTCTCCAACATCGACCCGTTCGACCTCGCGCACAAGACGGCCGACCTCGACCCCGAGACGACGCTGTTCATCGTCGCCTCGAAGACGTTCACGACGCTGGAGACCCTCACCAACGCGCGCCTCGCCCGCGACTGGCTGTGGGCCGGTCTCGAAGCGGCGGGAGCGATCGATGCGTCAGAGGCGCAGCGCACCGACGCCGTGGCCCACCACTTCGCGGCGGTCTCCACGGCACTCGACAAGGTCGCCGCCTTCGGCATCGACACCGCCAACGCCTTCGGCTTCTGGGACTGGGTGGGAGGTCGCTACTCCGTCGACTCGGCGATCGGCCTGTCGCTGGTGATCACGTTCGGGCCCGACGCCTTCCGCGATCTCCTCTCCGGCTTCCGCGCGGTCGACGAGCACGTGGCCCACACACCGCTGGAGCGCAACGTTCCCGTGCTCATGGGGCTCCTCAACGTCTGGTACACCAACTTCCTCGGCGCGCAGTCGCACGCCGTCCTCCCCTACGCCCAGCAGCTCAGCCGCTTCGCCGCCTATCTGCAGCAGCTGACGATGGAGTCCAACGGCAAGTCGGTGCGCTGGGACGGGTCGCCCGTCACCACCGACACCGGCGAGATCTTCTGGGGCGAGCCCGGCACGAACGGCCAGCACGCCTTCTACCAGCTCATCCACCAGGGCACACGCCTGATCCCCGCCGACTTCATCGCGTTCGTGAACCCCGCCTACCCGCTCCAGGACGACGGGCGCGACGTGCACGGCCTGTTCCTCGCGAACTTCCTCGCCCAGACCAAGGCGCTCGCCTTCGGCAAGACGGCCGAGGAGGTCGAGGCGGAGGGCACCACGGGGCCGCTCGTGGCTGCGCGCACCTTCTCCGGCAACCGCCCGACGACCTCGATCTTCGCCCCTGCGCTCACGCCGCGGGTACTGGGCGAGCTCGTCGCGCTCTACGAGCACATCACCTTCACGGAGGGCGTGATCTGGGGCATCAACTCCTTCGACCAGTGGGGCGTGGAGCTCGGCAAGCAGCTCGCCCTGCAGATCGCGCCCGCCATCGAGGGCGATCAGGCCGCGATCGACTCCCAGGATGCCTCGACGCGCGCACTCCTTGCCTACTACCGCGAGCACCGCGGCTAGCTGTACCCGGCCGCGTTGTGGCCCTCCGTGCAGACACACGGGCAGACACAACGGCGGAGATCCTTCCCGACACGCCGGCGCGCGGATGCCATGACCGGCGTGTCGGCAGAAGCATCCGCCGTTGTGGCCGCCGTCGGGGGTCTGTCGAGGCTGCATCCCCGGGCGGCGTCCGCGCCGGGCTGACCGACGGGGCGCGGCGAGTCTGCCGTTCGTGCGGGCTCAGCTCTCGGCTACGCGGGTGTGGATGCGCTCGCCCGTGGCGCTGAAGATGCTGATGAGTTCCGCCGGACCGTCGGCGGTGGCGCTGATGCTGTGGGGCAGCCGCGTGTCGAACTCCGCCGCCTCGCCCCGCTCGAGTACGTGCTCCGCTCCGTCCAGCGCGAGCCGGATGCGCCCACTGAGCACGTAGAGCCACTCGTAGCCGTCGTGAACACGGGGGGCGGGAGCCTCAGCCGCGGGCGTGTAGCGGATCTTGTAGGTCTTCACCGGCGCGTGTTCGAGCGTCAACGGCGCGATGACCATCCCGTCACGACGCTCGACGGCGCGCCGCACCCGTGGATCAGACCTCTCTCCCGGCAACAGGTCATCGATGCGCATCCCGAGGCGCCGGGTCAGCGGTAGCAGCAGTTCGAGCGAGGCCTGCCTCTTTCCCGACTCGAGCCGCGACAGGGTGCTCGCCGACATCCCGGCCGGCTCGGCGAGCTCCTCCAACGTCCATCCGCGCGCCTGCCGTGCAGCGCGCAGCCGCGGACCGATCTGTTCGAGCACATCGCGGTTCCTCACATCGCTCTCCGGAACATCGTGTTCGCGCGGGTTCACCATCTCTGTAGTTTGCCATTTCTGCAAGCTCGTTTGCCAGTCGTTCCTTCGCGGTCGACGCTGGATGCCATGACGAACGAACGCAGCTGGGACGCCGTGGTGATCGGCGGGGGGATAGCGGGCTTGAGCGCGGCGCAGATGCTCGGACGAGCGAGGCGGCGCACGCTCGTGATCGACGGCGGTTCGCCCCGCAACCGCTTCGCCGCGCACATGCACGGCGTGCTCGGTCACGACGGGGTCGACCCGGCCGAACTGCTGCGGCGCGGACGCGAGGAGGTCGCCGCCTACGGCGTGGTCGTGGTGGACGGATCGGTGACCACGGTGATCGACGACGGCGACCGGATGCGGATCATCCGCGACGACGGCACGATCGACCACGCCCGCGCGGTGGTGATCGCCAGTGGCATCCGTGACGTCCTGCCCGAGGTCGAGGGCCTCGCCGCCCTGTGGGGCCGTTCGGTGCTGCACTGCCCTTACTGCCACGGGTGGGAGGTGGCCGAGCGCCGGCTCGGGGTGTTGGCGACCTCGCCGACGAGCATCCATCAGATCGAACTCGTCCGGCAGTGGAGCGACGATGTGACCGCCTTCACCGCGGACGCCGGGCACCTCGACAGCGAGACGATGGCGCGCCTCATCGCACGCGGCATCCGTGTGGTCACCGCGCCCGCCCGCGCTCTGGTGACCGGCGACTCCGGCGCGCTCACCGCCGTGCGGGACGTCAACGGCACCGAGCACCCGCTCGATGCGCTCTTCGTCGCGCCCACTCCCGCCCCCGACCTGGCGTTCGTCGACGGCCTGCACCTGACGCGCGCCGACGGCCCGGGATCACCGCTGGCCGTGGACGCGCTCGGATCGACGAGTCACCCGCGCGTATGGGCAGCCGGCAACACGACAGCGCCGTACGGGAACGTGCCGCTCTCGATGGGGGCCGGCTCGATGGCAGGCGCCGCGGTCAATGCGGCCCTGGTCGCCGAAGACGCCCGCCACGCGGTGGAGTCCCGACGTCACCAGCGCAACGCCCACTGGGAGGAGCGCTACGCGAGCGACGAACGGTTCTGGTCGGGCCGTGTCAACGCGACGTTCGCGGCGGTCGCCCAGACGCTCTCGCCCGGCAGTGCCCTGGACATCGGGTGCGGCGAGGGGGCCGATGCCGTATGGCTCGCCGAACGAGGCTGGCAGGTGACCGCCGTGGACGTGTCGGAGACGGCCGTGGCGCGTGGCCTCGCAGCGGCCGAGGAGCGCGGGCTCACCGATCGGGTGCGGTTCATCGCCGCCGACGCCGGCCACGCGCTTCCGGAGGCGAAGTTCGACCTGGTGGCCTCCAGCTTTCTGCACTCGTGGGAACCGGACTTCCCCCGCATCCCGCTGCTGCGCACGGCGGCCGAGCGCGTCGCGCCCGGTGGCCACCTGCTCGTTCTCTCGCATGCCGCCCCGCCGCCGTGGGCTCGAAAGAACCACGACGACGACACCTCCGCACACGACGGACCACCCCTGCTCGGGCCACGGGAAGAGCTCGACCTGCTGAGGCTCGACGCATCGGAGTGGACGACGATCCTCGCCGAGGTGCGTCCCCGCGCGGCGACGGCGCCGACGGGTGAGAGCGTGACGATCGACGACGGTGTGCTCCTCCTGCAACGGGCGGCGCGATGAGCGGAGTCAGTCCGCGGCGGCAGCAGCAGCGGCCGCCCGGGTGAGCCACGCGGGCGCGGTGCCGTAGCGCTGAGGTGGGATCAGGCGTCCGTCCGCACTGTCGGCAAGGAACGTGGCGAACCGGTCGAGGCGGGTCTGCTCCCGCTTGGCGCTGCGTACCCAGGTGGCCACGATGCGCCGATACGTCGGCGTCGCCTCGCGCCAGAACGCTGATGCACGCCGATCGGCGGCGAGTGCGGCCAGTTCGTCGGCGGTCAGCTCGTCGTCGCGCTCGAACGACGCCTGGGCGGTGCGCTCGGCGGTGCGCCGCTCATAGGCCGCCAGGCCGGCCGGGTGCATCCGCCCCTCGGCGATCAGCCGCTCGACGTGCGCGATGTTGACCGTGCTCCAGTGCGAGCGGGGCTTTCGTGGCGTCCAGCGCTGACGCCGGGCGTGCTCGTCGATGCGCTGACTGACCGAGTCGATCCACCCGAAGCACAGGGCCTCGGGCACCGCCTCCGCCCACGTGAGGCCCTGCCGGGGATCATCCTTCCGGTACAGCCCCATCCACAGCTCTGTCGCCGTGTCGTGATGGCGCTCCAGCCACGCCCGGAACTCGGCCGCATCGGCGAAGAACACGGCCGGACGCTCCTCGGCATCGCTCATCTGCTCAGAGTGCCAGACACCGCCGACACGGTGTCAGTGCAGGTCGAGCCGGTTCCATTCCCCGGGCCGGTCGAGCTCGCCGTAGACGACCTCGGCTCCGGACGCGTCGACCGACGCCGCACACACGAGGAGGGACTGCGTGGGATACCCGTACGGACGGTTGTCCCGGATGATGGCCCGCTCGTCCGTCGGATCGAGGACGGCAGTGCGCTCGAGGGTGTCGAGCCAGTCGCGCCACCACGGATCCGCCCCACCCGGGATGTCGAAGGCGTCGCGCCACGCGACGATCCGAGCCGTCGCCGGGTCGTCGACGTCGTCGTGCGCGATCATGTGCACGCCGGGCGCGAGGTGCTGGGTGCGCAGACGCTCGCCGTCCCACATGGTCACGCGGGTGCCGTCGGCGGCGACCTCGACGAGGTTGAAGCCGTGGACGCGCGGGGCGGCGGGGAGCGCGTCCCCCGCTACCGCTGCGAGCACGACGTGCCCCCGCGAGCCGAGACTGCTCGGGTCCACGTCGGTGAGCTCGGCGCGGTTGAGGATCACCGCCACGCGTCCTCTCGCGGGATCGGCCGCGAGCCACGCACCCCCGGCCCGCGCGTCACGGACGCCGACGACGCCGGGGTGCTCGACCGGCCACCACTGCCCCAACCGATCCCACGCCCGGTGTGGATCCTCGTCCCGCACGGCGAGGAGTCGCGTGGGGGTCTCCGGATCGGCGGGCACGTGGACGATCACGGTGCACATGGGACTGCCTTCCTGCGGCCGTGGGAGGATCGGGTCATGTTCGTTGTCGTGGGGGTCAGCGGCGGCATCGCCGCGTACAAGACGGTCACTCTCGTGCGCGCACTGGTGACCAACGGGCACGAGGTGCACGTTGTTCCCACCGACGACGCGCTGCGGTTCGTGGGGACCGCCACCTGGGAGGCGATCAGCCGCCACCCTGTCACGACTTCCGTCCACGACGACGTCGCCGAGGTCCGCCATGTGGCGCTGGGCACCCGCGCCGACCTCGTGATCGTGGCGCCGGCCACGGCGAACACGCTCGCCAAGATGTCGTCAGGGATCGCCGGCGACCTGCTGGGGGTGACCCTCCTCGCCACGACCGCGCCCGTCCTCGTGGCGCCCGCGATGCACACCGCGATGTGGGAGCACCCCGCCACGCAGCACAACATCGCCACGCTCCGAAGCCGCGGAGTGCAGGTGATCGGACCGGCCGACGGTCCCCTCACCGGAGGCGACAGCGGCCCGGGACGCATGGTGGAGCCGGAGGAGATCGCCGCTGCCGCCGAGGCGTTGCTCGCGCCGCGCCGGGATCTCGCCGGCCGCATCGTGGCGGTATCCACCGGCGGCACGCGGGAACCGCTCGACCCGGTGCGTTTCCTCGGCAATCGGTCCTCCGGAAGGCAGGGCACGCAGGTGGCTCTCGCAGCGGCCGCGCGGGGTGCCCGGGTGCGCCTCGTGGCGGGGCACGTCGACGACGGCGTGCTGACCGAGGCCACCCACCACCCCTCGATCGAGGTCACTCGGGTGAGCACCGCCGCCGAGCTCCACGAGGCGATGCGTGTCGCGAGCGCGGGCGCCGATGCGGTGGTCATGGCCGCTGCGGTCGCCGATTTCCGCCCGCAGACCGTCTCCGACCAGAAGCTGCGGAAGGAGGACGGGGACGGGACGGCCACGCTGTCGTTGGTCGCGAACCCCGACATCCTCCTCGACCTCGTGGCGAACCGGGAGACCGGGCAGCGCATCGCGGGATTCGCGGCCGAGACCGCTGACGACGACGCCGAACTCCTCGAGCGCGGGCGGCGGAAACTCGCCCGGAAGGGCGCGGACCTGCTCGTCGTCAATCGCGTCGACTGGGACCGCGGTTTCGAGTCACCCGACAACGAAGCCGTCCTGCTGACCCCGGACGGCCCCGTCGGAGACGTCCGCGGAACCAAACGCGACGTGGCTGACGCGCTGTGGGACGCCGTGGCGGCGCTGCCGTCCGTCGACCGCTGAACTCGTAGGCCACTGAGCGCGTCGGCGCACACGCCTCGCTTCGCCGCCCCCGATCAGCCCTTCTTCTGCAGATCGAGCAGCGGCGCGCCCGCCGAGACGGTGCCCAGCTCCACGGGGTCGACGGTCTCGAAGGCATCCGCGTTCAGCACGATCACGGGGGTGATGAGCGGATAGCCGGCCTTCTCGATGACGGCGCGGTCGAAGACCACGAGCGGGTCACCGACGTCGACGCGATCGCCATTGGAGACCTTGACGTCGAACCCCTCGCCCTTCAGGTTGACGGTGTCGATCCCCACGTGGATGAGGATCTCGGCGCCGTTGTCCAGCTGCAGACCGAAGGCGTGCCCCGTCGGCTGCGCGGCCACGACCACTCCGGTCCCGGGCGCGCTGACGGTGTCGCCGGTGGGCTCGATCGCGACGCCCGGGCCCATCACTCCGCCCGCGAAGACGGGGTCGGGCACCTCCGAGAGCGCCACCGCGGTGCCCTCCAGGGGCGACATGATCTGGACCAGCGTCAGCTCGGCGACATGCTCGGCCTGCGCCGCCGCGCCCTTCGCCGCAGGTGCGGTAGCGGTCGCGGTGGCGGCCGGAGCAACAGCCACGGCCGATCCGCCCGCCACCTCCGAGACCGATCCGGCGGTCGCGACACCCGCCCTCTGCGCCGCGCCGCCCGACGTGGCGGCGTCGGCGATCGCGCCGGCAGCGACCGCCGGCTCCTTGTCCTTGTAGCCGCCGACGACGATGAGGAACATCGAGACGGCGAAGGCGGCCAGCACGGCAATGGCGTAGAGCCCGATGGGGTCGAAGGCCGGGATCGTCAGGAGCGAGGTGAAGACGAACGCCTTCGTCGTCACGCCGTTCTCGAGCCCGAGGACGAGGCTTCCGACGCCGATGATCAGACCACCGGTGAGGCAGCCGACGAGCATCCGCGGGTAGATGCGCTTGTACCGCAGGTGGATGCCGTAGAGCGACGGCTCGGAGATGCCGCCGAGGAGCCCGGCGGCGAGGGCACCGGTCGCCGTCTGCTTCATCTGCTTGTCCTTCTCGCGCCAGGCCAGCAGCAGCACACCGGCGGTGGCGCCGAAGCACGCGAAGTTCCAGGCTCCCATCGGCCCCTGGATGAAGTCGTAGCCGAGGTTCTGGATGTTCAGGAGCATGATCGCGTTGATCGGCCAGTGCAGCCCCAGCGGCACCATGAACGGATAGGCCAGCGGAATGATGATCGCGAAGATGAAGGGCGAGAAGGAGTTGATCGAGCTCAGCAGGTTCGCCAGCGCCGCACCTGCGTAGACGCCGATGGGACCGAGCAGGAAGGCGGTGAGCGGGATCATGACGAGCATCGAGAGGAACGGCACGAAGATCAGCTGCAGGTTGTCGGGGATGATCCGCTTGAGGCCCTTGTAGAGCGGACCGAGCACAGCCGCCATGAGCAGCGGCGGGAACACCTGCGAGCTGTAGTTGAAGATCGTCAGCGGTATTCCGAAGATCGGGATCGTCGTGATGTCGGATCCGGCGAAGGCCACCTGCTGGGCGCCATCCTGATTCGCGAGGTTCGTGAAGCCGGGGAGCATCACGACCGCCATGATCGCGAAGCCCACCCATGGATCGGCGCCGAGCTTGTTCGCCGCGTTGTAGGCGACCATGAGCGGCAGGAAGACGAACACGCACTGCCACATCAGGTTGACGAACTGCCAGGACGGCGGCAGCTCGGTCCGGGGGTCGGCCCAGTTGCCGATCACGCCGAGGGTCGACATGAGGGCCATGAAGGTGATGAACAGAGAGGCGCCCAGGAGCGCCCCGAGGATCGGACGGAACGAGTCGGAGAGGAACTCGAAGAGCGAGTCGAGCCACGCGACGTTGCCCCGGGGACCGCGCGCACGCTGCGCCGCTTTCACGTCGGCGTCGGACGGCGCCTCGACGTCGGCCATCTGCGGCAGCGCCATGATGTCGTTGTAGACGGTCTGCACGCCACCGCCGATCACGACCTGGAAGCGATCGCCGGCTTGCGGCACGGCGCCCATCACTCCGGGAATGGCCTCCACAGTGGTCTTGTCGACCTTGTCGCCATCGCGCAACTGAAAGCGCAGACGTGTCGCGCAGTGGGTCAGACTCGCGACGTTCTGTGCGCCTCCGACCGCGTCGATGATGTCGGCTGCAGGACTGGATGCCATGTTCTTCGTCCTCTCAGGAATCTTTCAGACGGGACTCTATACCGGCGCCCCCACCCCCGACAGGGGGTTGCGGCCGTAGGTCTGACCACATTCGTTTCCGCTCCCCCGGAGAGCCTCCGCTCTCACTGATCACCCAGGATCGCCACACGTTTCGTCCAGATTCGGCCTGCACACTCGGGGACTTGTGCCCGGCCCGAGGGCACTGTCACGGCGATCTGCCCGTGTCGAAGCCACCCGAAAGACATCTCCGCGTATGCGTTTCACCCCCCGCCGTCCCGGCGAATCGTCCGTTTCCGCTGCCGTCGCCGTCGCTCTCGGCCTGTGCCTGGTCGGTGGCATGTCCACCGCCGCGCAGGCCGTGCAGACCTCGAACGCGCCCGCCGCCGTCGCGCAACAGACGACCGGACCCGTCGTCCGCACCGCCGTCTCGGCCACCGTCGCGCGCTCCCTCGTCTCCGAGGCCGGCGTGGACACCACCGCGCCCTACCTCTCGGCCGAAGCCGAGGCGTTGGCCAACGAGCCGCTCGACGACATCGTCGACGACGCGCGAGATGCTCTCGGTGACGCGCGCGAGGCCGTCGCCGAGGCAGAAGCGGCGGAGAAGAAGGTCGCCCGGTCGAAGCTGAAGATCACCGGCGCGAAGACGATCGACACCTCGGTGGTCGAGGATCACATCGATACCCTCCAGACCATCGCGGTCACACCGGTGCTCCTCCTGCCCGCCTCGACCGAGGAGGCCGCCGCCGATACGGCGAAGGTCGAGAAGGCCACCGACCGGCTGCTGTCACGACTCGAGAAGGCCGAGAAGGCCGAGGAACGCCGCAAGGCCGCCGCCGCAGCGAAGAAGAAGGCGGAAGCGGCGGCACGCCAGGCGGCCGCACAGGCTGAGGCGGCGTCGAGCTCGAGCGGATCGAGCAGCTCCGGCGGCACGAGCAGCGGTTCGCCGGCGTCGTCGGGCGACAACTCGGTCGCCGGCGCCAAGGCCACCGCCCGCGCGCTGCTGGCCGATCGCGGCTGGGGCTCGGACCAGTTCTCCTGCCTCGAGAAGCTCTGGAACAAGGAGTCGGGCTGGAACTACCGCGCCTACAACTCCTCCAGCGGCGCCTACGGCATCCCACAGGCACTGCCCGGAAGCAAGATGGGCAGCGCCGGCAGCGATTGGAAGTCGAGCGCAGCCACGCAGATCCGCTGGGGTCTCGGCTACATCGACGGCCGCTACGGCACCCCGTGCGGCGCATGGTCGCACTCCCAGTCCACCGGCTGGTACTGACCCGCACCGCGACGGCGGGCTGAGCTGCGCTCCGGCGCGCGGTCAGCCCGCCGTCGTCGTGTCCGGCGCGGTGTCCGGCCGGCTCATCTCCTCGCGCACGACGCGACGGAGGACCTTCCCCACCTGATTGCGCGGCAGGGATGCGCGGGCGACGATCCGCTTCGGGACCTTGTAGGCGGTCAGGTGCTGCCGCGCAAACTCCCGCAGAGCGGCGGCGTCGAAGACGGCGCCCTCCCTCAGCACGACCGCCGCCGTGACGTCCTCGCCTCCTCCCGGGCGACGGATCCCGACGACGGCGGCCTCCGCCACATCCGGGTGGAGAAGGAGCGCCTGCTCCACTTCGCTCGGGCTCACGTTGAAGCCGCCGGTGATGATGAGCTCCTTCACGCGGTCGACGATCGTGACGAAGCCGTCGCCGGACACCGTCACGATGTCGCCCGTGCGCAGCCATCCGCCGGGGAGGAGCACCGCATCGGTCTCGGCGGTGCCGTTCCAGTACCCGCGGAAAACCTGCGGGCCGCGGATCAGCAGCTCCCCCTCCTCCCCGGGGGCGCGGCGCACCGTCGGATCCGACGGGTCGACCACGCGGATCTCGGTGCTGGGGAACGGGACGCCCACGGTGCCGGGGCGGCGCGAGGGGCCCACCGGATTGCCCAGGGCCACGGGTGAGGTCTCGGTCATCCCGTACCCCTCCACGAGGAGACCGCCGGTCGCCTCCTCCCACCTGGTGACCGTGGGGAGGGGCAGGCTCATCGCGCCGGAGATCGCGAAGCGCACGCCGCGGAGGTCGATCCGGCCCTGCACGCTCGCGCGGGCCAGCGCGTCGTAGATCGGCGGCACGGCGGGAAGGAAGGTGGGAGGCGATGTCCGGCTGGCAGCGATGACGAGGTCGAGGTCGAACTTCGGGAAGAGCACGAGCTTGGCGCCGATCGACATCGCGAAGGTGAGGCACAGCGTGAGCCCGTAGGCGTGGAAGAGGGGCAGGATGCCGTAGACCACCTCCTCCCCGTCGCGGAGCCCCGGAAGCCACGCACGCCCCTGCGCGGCGTTGGAGCGGAGGTTGCGGTGGGAGAGCATCGCCGCCTTCGGGGCACCGGTGGTGCCGCTCGTGAGCTGCAGGAGCGCGATGTCGTCGAGGGCGGGCTGGGGGACCCGCGAGGACAGCCGGCGGCCCGAGGCGACCGACGACCACCGCCGGATCCCCTTCGCCGTCGGGCGCCGTGTGAGCGCGGCGCGCGCGGTCCGTGCACGCCGGACCGGGAGCCGCAGCGCGAGCCGCGTGCGCCACGGCATCCCCTCGGTGAGGTCCACAGCCACGACGTGGGTGGGGCGGACGTCGTCGGGCATCGTCGCGATGGTGTCGGCCACCGAATCCCACACGATCGCGACGTCCGCCCCGTGCACCTCGAACTGGTGGCGCAGTTCGCGAGCGGTGTAGAGGGGGTTGTGCTCGACGACGATCGCCCCGAGCCGGAGCACCGCGTAAAAGGCGACCACGTGGTCGGGGCAGTTCGGAAGCACGAGGGCCACGCGGTCGCCGGCCCGCACGCCGAGCGAGCGCAGCCCCGCGGCGGCGCGAGCGATGCGATCGCCCAGCTCGCGGTACGTCGTCTGCGCGCCGAAGAACTCCAGCGCCACGCGCCGGCGGTGCTTCCGCGCCGAGGACTCCATCATCTCGACGAGCGTGTCGGTGACCGGTGGGATCTCCGCCGGCACCCCGTCGGCGTAGGCGCGGAGCCATGGCCGTGCGGCGAGGACGTCGTCCTGGTTCGGGTCGAAGGTCGAGTGGCTCATCGCGATACTCCTCGTTCTCACACGCGCCGGACGGTCGCGCCGATCGATCACGCTACCCGCCCCATCGGTGCGCGGGCTGGACGAGGCGGCCCCGCCGCGAAAAGAGCACCCATCCGATCTCCGGACGGCTCCGAATGAGCATCGGGGCCGCTACCGCACGGCCCGCTTCGATGCCCGGAACGGCATCCCGGACACGGCAGGATGGCTTGTGGGCCACCCGGCCACGACGCCCGTTCCCGGCGCCGGAGCCGTACCCGAACGGAGGCCCATGCGCGAGCACAGCACCGACCCGCTCGTCGAGATCGACGAGTACCGCAACGTCACCGATCTGCTCATCCAGCGCGCCGCCGCCGCTCCCGACCACATCGCCTTCGACGTGGCCGGCGAGCACGCGGGGGAGCCCTGGCGACCCGTGACGACCATGGAGTTCCTGCGCGAGGTGCGCAGCCTCGCGAAGGGCCTGATCGCGCACGGCGTGACCGTCGGCGACGCGGTGGCCGTCATGGCGCCCACCCGGTACGAGTGGGCGGTGTCGGACCTCGCCGCGTGGTTCGCCGGCGCCGTGGTCGTCCCCGTCTACGAGACGTCGTCTGTGGACCAGGTGACCGCGATCGCCCGCGACGCCGCCGTCAGACTGGGGATCGGCGGTGGCAGCGCACACGCCGAGGTCCTCTCCCGCGCCTTCGCCGCGGCGGGAGTCGGCGCGCTGGGCGTGTGGACGATGGACGACGGCGAGCGCTCACTCGGCGCCCTGCGTGCGCGCGCCGGGGAGGTCGACGACGAGGAGCTGGAATCCCGCCGGACGGCCGCGGACCTCGACACCCCCGCGACCTACGTGTACACCTCGGGAACCACGGGGGAACCCAAGGGAGCGATCCTCACCCACCGCAACTTCCTCGGTCAGGTGCTCAACATCGCCGCCGCCTACCGGGAGGTCGTCCGAGAGGACGGCAACACGGTGATCTTCCTCCCCCTCGCCCACGTGCTCGCGCGCGGACTCCAGCTGATCTGCCTGGCATCGGGCATGCGCATCGCGCACCTGGCCGACACGAGCCGCGTGGTCGCGGTGCTCGAGGACCGCCGACCCACCTTCCTCGTGGTCGTCCCGCGCGTGCTGGAGAAGATCCGGGCCGCCGCGGGAGCCAAGGCGCACGCGAAGCACCTCGGGGGGCTCTGGCGAGCGGCCGAGCGGACGGCGATCTCCTGGGGTCGAGCCGAGGAGACGGGCACGACCCCGCGGCCGATGCTCCGCGGCCGTCACGCCCTGTTCGATCGCCTCTTCTACCGCCGGCTCCGCTCCCTCATGGGCGGGCGCCTCGCCTACATCCTCTCCGGCGGAGCGACGCTCGACGCCGAGGTGGCCCTGTTGTTCCGCGGCATGGGGGCTCCCGTTGTCGAGGGCTACGGACTCACCGAGACGACGGCACCGCTCACCGGCAACCTCCCCGGCGACATCCGCGCCGGAACGGTCGGCATTCCCCTCCCCGGTTCGACGGTGCGCATTGCGGAGGACGGAGAGATCCTCGCTCGTGGCGTCGGCGTCTTCGCCGGGTACCGCGACCCGAGCCATGACGCGGAGGCCTTCGTCGACGGCTTCTTCCGCACGGGAGACCTCGGCCGCCTCGACGAGCACGGCCACCTGGTCCTGGCCGGCCGTGTGAAGGACGTCATCGTCACCAGCGGAGGAAAGACCGTGGTGCCGCACGCGTGGGAGCAGGCGGTGGAGTCCGATCCCCTGGTGGCTCACGCGATCATGGTCGGCGAAGGGAAGCCCTATCTGTCCGCCCTGCTCGTGCTCGACCCGGAGCCCCTGGCGGCATGGGCGAGCGCGCACGGCGTCGCCCTCCCCACCGCCCGCCCGGGCGGTATCGGTGCCCTCCACGACGCGGATCTGCAGGACCGACTGCAACGCGTCGTGGACGCCGCGAACCGCCGCGTCTCGCGCGCCGAGCAGGTGCGCCGATTCACGATCGTCGTCGCCGACCTCGACGACACCCGCCTGGTCACCCCGACCATGAAGATCAAGCGGCGGGCGCTCCTCGCCGAGGGCACCGACGTGCTCGCCGACCTCTACCGCTGACCCTTTCCTCCCGGAGTACCGCATGTCCTCGTCGCCTCGCGCGTCCGTCGTCACCATTCTCGTCACGCTCCTGATCGGGGCCCTCGTCGCCGTCGCCGGCAGCCAGGGCGGTGCCACCGCCGCGGGGGTGCCGCTGTTCGCCCTTGCGGTGGCCGCCGCCTTCGCCGTCCAGGTGCTCGTCTACATCCCGTCGGCGGTGAAGCGCACCGAGCGCTTCTTCGACCTGACCGGGGGCGGCACCTTCTTCCTCGTGACGATCGGGTTGCTCGCCCTGGTCCCGCAGCCCGACGCCCGGGTGTGGGTGCTCGCCGTGATGGTGGCGCTCTGGGCGGTGCGCCTCGCGACGTTCCTCTTCCTGCGGATCCACCGATCGGGAGCGGACGACCGCTTCGACGAGATCAAGGCAAGCCCCGTGCGCTTCCTGCAGGTGTGGATCGTGCAGGGCGCGTGGGTGAGCATCACGGCCTCGGCCGCGTGGATCGCGATGAGCTCGCCGACGCGGGAGCCGCTGGGCTGGCTGTCTGTCGTCGGCATCGTGGTCTGGGTGCTCGGCTTCGTGATCGAGGTCGTCGCCGACGCGCAGAAGTCGGCATTCCGGGCCGATCCCGCACACACCGGACGCTTCATCTCGTCGGGGCTGTGGTCGCGGTCGCGTCACCCCAACTACTTCGGCGAGATCGTGCTGTGGCTGGGAGTGTTCCTCGTCGCGGCCCCGGTCCTCGACGGGTGGCAGTGGGTCGCCGTGCTGTCGCCGCTGTTCGTCATCCTCCTCCTCACCCGCGTCTCCGGGATCCCGCTGCTCGAGGCGAAGGCCGACCGCCGCTGGGGCGACGACGAGGAGTATCAGGCCTACAAGAAGCGCACCCCCGTGCTCATCCCTCGCCTCTTCTGAGGCGCGACGCCCGACGAGCATGGTGGGATGGACTCATGACCGGCCCCCGGAACGCCCTCTCGCTGACGCTGTCGGAGCGCCCCGATCTCCCGAGCGCGGTGTACCAGGCTCTGTACCGGATCACGGGGCGCTCGACGGTCGAGATGAGAAACGCCGTGCGCGAGGGCGCCCCGGTCTACACGGCCGCCCTCTTCGGCACCGATCACCTCCAGGTCGTGCCCCGGCTGGAGAAAGCGGCGGACTACCTCGACGCGGTCGGTCTGCCGTTCGTCGTCCACGAGTGGACCGACGGCGAGGCGAGTGTCATCACGCGGGAGACGATGCGCCGCATCGTCGAGGGAACCGACGACCCGGCCGACTGATCGCCGCGTGACGGGTCAGGCGCTGACCGGCTCCCACCTCTCGCGGTCGACGAACCGCCACGGCTCCACCGCACCGACGAGTCGGACGCGGTCGGTGAACCAGTACGTCTCGTCGGGGTTCCATCCCGCGATGACGCTCGCGGTGTCGCTGTCGACGGGAATGGCGGTGCCGGCGGAGAGGTACGCGGCAACGGTGAGGTGGACCGCGTCGCACTCGGCCGCAACGCTCGCCCAGTCGGGTATGACCCAGGTGCCGTCGCCTCCGGTGGTGCGGAACCAGTCCTGACGGACCTCCGGGGTGACCTCGAGCGGGTGCTCCCGGCAGAGCCGCGCCCAGTCGTCGGCGGAACGCACCTCGAGGATCCGCAGGCCGGCGGGAGCACCCAGGCGCCGGACGTTCGCCTCTTCCCATCCGAGCGAGTCCTCGACGAACTCGAGCGCCGCCGGGAGACCGCCGGGCACGTCAGCGAACCGTCGCGCCGAGCGCGCCAGACCGTGTGGCGGAGTGGACCACCACTCACCACTCCAGTTGGCGCGGGGATCGGTGGGCCGGTCACCACGAGCGCGGGCGACGCTCTCGTCCACGCGCTCCCGCCATCCCTGGAGCACTTCGGCCGGCCTGCTCGGCACCTCCGGCTCATGCCCATCCCACGCGACGGCCCACTGGTCCTGGACCGCCGCGGGTGCGTCCCACCATGCCGAAGCGGGAGTGTCCGCGAGCCGCTCGGCGAGCGGACGAAGGGCCTCACGCACGGCGGGGTGCGACGCCACGATGTCTTCCGTGCCGGGTTCCTGCCAGTAGGCGGCCATGTCCACGGCCCGCACGAGCGCGCGATGGACGATCCCGTGATCGAGGGAGTCGGAGCCATCTGCCTGCCCCGGCGCGAGGAGGGCCGCCACCGCCTCGGCGACCGAGGCGGGGGTGGCGCCAGGGTGAGGGGTGACCGATTCGGGTGTCACGTCACCGACGAACGAGGCGAGTCGCGTGCCTCCGTCTTCGCGGGCGGTTCGAAGCGCGAACGACGCCGCCGCCACTGCGTCGCCCACGAGATGCTCCCGCGACTCGGGGCGCCGCAGCTCGAGCTCGACGGCGAGCTCCAGGAGCAGACGCCGACCGCGGGGCCCCGCGAGAAGGAGGTCGGAGGCGATCATCCCTCCAGGCTATCCGCGCGCCGCGACGTCATCCGTCAGAGGGATCCGGGATGCCTCTCGCGCACGACGACATCTGCTCCCGACGCCACCAGGCTGGGGGGATGTCCTTCTCGTCATCGACCCCGCCACCGCTTCCCTCGCCCGTCCCGGCGCTCCGCGCGACCGGGCTCCGCAAGACCTACGGCGACCTCGTCGCCCTCGGCGGTGTCGACCTCACGGTCCTCCCCGGTGAATCGGTCGCCATCATGGGTGCGTCGGGGTCGGGAAAGACCACGCTGCTGCACTGCCTCGCCGCGATCATCGCCCCCGATGCCGGCTCGATCCTCCTGCGCACCCCGACGGGCGAAGAGCGAGAGCTCGCCGCACTGAGCGAGAACGAGCGATCGACGGTGCGTCGACAGCACCTCGGCTTCGTCTTCCAGGACCACCTTCTCCTTCCGGAGCTGACGGCGGTGGAGAACGTGGCGCTGCCTCTGCTGCTCCTGGGCGTCGCTCGCGCTGAAGCGGAGGCGCGCGCCGCGGCCTGGCTCGCCTGGCTCGGGCTCGCGGGGATGGAGAACCGGCGCATCGGCCAGTTGTCGGGCGGCCAAGCGCAACGGGTGGCGATCGCCCGCGCCCACGTCACCGGAGCGGCCATCGTCTTCGCCGACGAGCCGACGGGGGCGCTGGACTCCGTCACCTCGACCGAGGTGCTCGACGCGCTCCTGCGCGGGGCCGAGGGGACGGCGCGCAGCCTCGTGCTCGTGACGCACGACGCCGCCGTCGCCGCCCGCTGCGACCGCGTCCTCCACATGCGCGATGGACGCTTCGTGAACGACGCCGTCATCGGCGCCTCGGGCACCACGTCAGAGGCGCACCGATGACCGTCGCGGTTCCGGCGGCGCCCGCGCGCCGTTCCACGTCGCCGCTCGCGAGCCTCACCATCCTGTTCGCGCACCCGCGCCGCACCGGACTCGCCGCCTCGGTGCTCCCCGTCGTAGCCTTCGCCGTGACGACGGGGGTGCTCCTGCTCGTCGCGGCCGGTGCCCACATGTTCTACACCGACCCGCGCGCCGCCGACACATCGTTCGGCTCTCTCTACGGCGTGTTCACGACGGTAGCGCTCGTGCTGCTGGCCGTTCCCGTGGCGACTCTCGGCGCCGCATCGGCACGGCTGACGGCGCGCCGCCGCAACGATCGCCTGGCCACCCTGCGGCTGCTGGGGGCGACGACGGGCGAGGTGACGGCGCTGACTCTCATCGAGGCGACAGGCCTCGCCGTCCTCGGCGCCCTCCTCGGGGTCGGGCTCTACGGCGCGCTGACGCCGCTGGTGGGACTCGTCTCGTTCTTCGGTGAGCCCATCGGAGCCGCGGCTCTCTGGGCAGGATGGATCATCGTGGGCGCGGTCGTGGCGGCCGTCGTCCTCATCGCGGCGGCGAGCGCCGCGTCCAGTCTGCGACGTGTGCAGCTGACGCCGCTCGGCGTGCGGCAGCGCACCGATGCCGCACCGAGACGCGGCCGGGCACTCGTGTGGGGCACCGTTGCGCTCGCGGCGGTGGTCGGCGTCGTCTTCGCCGCGGGCACGATCAGCGAGCTTCTGGGACCGATGATCGGCGTGGGAGTGCTCTTCGTCGCTTTCGCGGGCGGGATGGCGCTCCTGAACCTCATCGGCACGGCGATCGTGGCCGCCCGCGGCCGGGCGATCGCCCGGACAGCCACCTCGGCGGCGCGGCTGATCGCGGGTCGCGAGCTGGCCGCACACGCGGCGCAGGCCTGGCGCCGCGTCTCGTCGCTGGCGATGATGGCGTTCATCGCGGTCGTGGGAGGCGCGGGGGCGAGCCTTGTCGCCCTCGCGTCCCCGGAGGCCGCCGACGACGGGTCGGCCGCCGCCATGATCGAGCTGCTGACCGACCTCCGCACCGGCGTGCTGCTCACCCTGGCGCTGGGGTTCCTGCTCCTGGCGTGCTCGGTCGGAGTGACGCAGGCGGCCTCCGTCCTCGAGGACCGCGAGCTCCTCGTCGGACTCCACCGCCTCGGGATGTCGGAGCGGGAAGTGCGACGCGCCCGCCGGATGACCGTGATGGTGCCGCTCCGGTGGGCAGCCCTGGGCGGAGCGGCCCTCGGCGCGGTGATGTCCCTGCCGGTGGTCGGGATCGTCGTGCTCACCGCCCCGGCCGCACTCGCCGTCATCGCCGCCACCCTCGTGGCCGGGTTCGCGGTCGTGTGGCTCTCGCTCCTGACCTCGATTCCGCTCCTTCGAGCGGCGACCAGGACGCCCTGACCCGGTCCGGGCTCAGCCGACGGAGTCTTCGGGACGCACCCGGAATCCGCGGGCGAGGTTGGCGCGGAGCTCGTCGGCGTTCTGACGCACGACGTAGGCCGGACGATCGCGCTCCAGACGCCACGACTCGCTCAGCGGGCCCGCCGAGACGGTGTCGAAGCCCAGCCGGTCGTAGAGGTCGGTGACGTAGGCGACGGCCTCGGGGAAGTCGCTCGCCGTGCCCAGCGCGCGCCGGTCCGGGGATCCGGCCGGAGTGCCCGTGGTGGTGATGTCGGCGGCGGCGATGTGGTTGAAGGCCTTGACGACCTTCGACTCGGGAAGGTGCTCCTGGAGCATCCCCGAGGTGGTCGTCTCGCCGCGGTCGAGTGCGGGGATGTGCCCGTCGCGCTCCCAGTAGTAGTTGTTGGTGTCGAGCACGATCTTCCCCGCGAGCGGGGCGACCGGGACATCGCGATAGGCGGCCAGCGGCACCGTCACCACGACGACCTCGCCGGCCTCGGCTGCGTCCTGTGCCGTCGCGGCGCGAGCCGTCGGGCCCAGCTCCTCGATGAGCGGAGCGAGGGTCTCGGGCCCCCGCGAGTTGGCGATCACCACGTTGTCGCCGAGCGCCGTGAACGCCCGCGCCAGCTGTGATCCGATGTGTCCTGCGCCGATGATTCCGATCGTGGTCATGACCGCGGAAACCCGGCGCGGGCGCGACTCATTCCCGCGCGACGGCCGGCGCGTCGGCGGACGCTGCCGATCCTGCGCCGACCGGCTCGATCGGACCGAGCCAGGCCCGCAACTGCGCGGCAAAGCGCTCCGAATCCTCCTGATGGAGGAAATGGCCGTGCCCGCGCCAGACATCGATCGCGTGTGCGTTGCCGCGGTCATCACCCACGACCGACCGGTGCCACTGGGCGACCTCCGCGCCCTGATCGGCGTACACCGCCAGCACCGGCGCCTCGATCGTGCGCAGCCTCGCTTCCGCCGTCCATCGCCGGCCCGCGCCGGCCGGAGCGTCGTACAGACCGTCGTGCGCTGTCGATCAGGCCGTCTCCGGCGAGGTGCGGTGCCGGCGGCGGAGGAGAACGACCGCGGTTCCGAGTGCCGCGACGACGACGGTGGCGATGATGGGACGGAGAGCAAGCGCCGGATCGAACAGCGCCATCTGGAACACTCCGAGGCCGTACTCGAGCATGCCCCGCGGATCGCGCGCGAGCGCGCGCGTGGCGAGAGCGTTGAAGATGCCGGTCGCCAACGCCGGCGCGACCCAGACGAGGACGACCGCGATCACGGCAGCCACGATCCGCCCGACGGTCGCCAGCCCCGTCCAGGCGATCGCGATCCCGGCCAGCACAGGGGTGACGAACGAGACGGCGGTCAGGAGTCCCTCGGGCACCGTGGCCGTCACGGGGACGAGGCGAAGGAACGCACCTGCCCACATCCCGGCCGCGATCGCCCCGACGGCGAGTCCAAGGAGAGCTCCGGCCCGCGGCGCGACCGCGACGAGCAGCAGGCACCCCCACCCGAGCAGGGCGGAGAAGACGGCGCCACCGGTGAGCCCCGCGAGATACCACTCGGACTCCACGCGGTCCTGGAGGCCTCCGGCCACGACCGCGGTCGTCTGGACGATCGCCACGACGTGCACCACCGCGACGCCCGTGAGCACTCCCCACGCCCCGCCGCGCGTCGAGCGCGGGCGCACGGCACGGGCGGCGACCCCCGCGACGACGGCTCCGAAGACGAGGACGGCGAAGATCGACGACACCGAGTACTGGCTGAACGGCAGGAGCACGACCGGAGCATCGCCGGACGCCCCGTCTTCGGCGAGATTCTGCAGCGGGAGCCGCGCGCCCGTCACGAGCCACGGCACGAGGCCGACGAGGGCGGCTGCGGCACCGATCACCACCGACAGCCAGAACCGCACGGAAGCGGATGGCCTCGTCACGTCCTTCTCCGGGGCGGTCATGCGGGCTGTCCCGGAAACGTCGTCACTGGCGTCATGGCCTCATCCTGTCATCGACCCCGCTCTCCCGCATGCGGCCAGGGAGTGTCGGTGGCGCCCGGGAGACTGACCCCATGCCCGTTATCGACCATCTCGGAATCTCCGTCGACGACCTCCCTCGCGCCATCACGCAGTTCGACCCGATCATGAGCGCGCTCGGGTTCGAGCGCAGCGACATCCCCGGGCCGGCATCCTGGTACCGGCCCGGCGACGTCGAGCTCATCCTGTATCCCGCACGCGATCGCGAGAGCGGCCCGCATGAGCACGGCCGGGTCGGATGGCAACACCTGGCCTTCGCCGTCGACACGCGCGAAGAGGTCGATCGGCTGCACGAACTCGCGCAGTCGTTGGGCTGGTCGACTGTTCGCGACCCCAAGCCCTATCCGCGATTCACCGAGCGGTACTACGCGTCGTTCCTCGAAGACGCCAACGGCATCCGCATCGAGTTCATGTTCAATCCGCCCGCGACCGCTCCCGGCCCGAACGAGGCGTGATGCCGAGGCGGCGAGCACCGTCGAGCACCAGCTCGCGCGCCCGTTCCGCGTGGGCGGCGAGGGAGGCACGGAGATCGTCGAGACCCTGCTCGGCAACTGCGTCCGCATCGACGCGAAGGTCGGCGGTGAGTTCAGCCCAGCTCCGGGCGGCTCCGACCGTCCGCGCCCACACCAGGTCCGGCATCGCGACACGGAGGCCGTCGCCCTCGGCATAGCCGTCGAGGAACGCCGCGAGCGCGTCGGGGTGCCGCACATCGTGCGTGCCCTCGGCGAAGAGGTCGCGCGTCGCCGCCGCGACGTCGGCGACGAGCGGCATCGCCCCCGCCTCGTCGAGGTCGAACGCGACCACCGTCGGCCCCGTCCCCGATTCGTCGCGCCAACGGAGGTTGTCGAGTTCGAAATCGCCGTGTCCGTACACCCATGCGCCAGGCGGGGCCGGCTCTGCGCGAAGCGTGCTGAGCGCGTCGGCCAGATCGCGATCGCCGGCGGGGACGAGGGACGCGGCACCGGCGAAGGGGTCGACCGGATCTGCGGAGCTCGGAGCCGGTCCCGCGGCGGCGTGGAAGCCGGCGAGGGCTCGCCCCCACGCTTCGGCGCGCGCCGGGTCCAGGTCGTCGACGTCGAGCTCCTCCCCGTCGACGGCGGCGACGGCCATCACCACCATCTCTCCGAGAGGCGACTCCACCGCCTCGACGATCCTTCCGGCGGCGCTCACCACCGGAACGGCGACGCTGCCCTCCTTCGCCAGCCGTTCTTGCAGCGCCGCACCCCGCGTCAGTCGGTCGCCGGACCTGGAGCCGGCCGGCGCGAAGCGCAGGTAGAAGGGCGCCCGAGCATCCTGTCCCCTCGGCACCACGAACACGTGCGATGCCGATGATCGCCACCAGCGCGCCGCGCCGGGCCCGAGCCCCCACGGCGCCGCTGCCGCATCCGCGACGACGGAGGTCCAGTCCTCGGTGACTGTCGACTTCAGGGCGGCGATCTCGGCAAGTGGCAGCATCGTCCCGATCCTGGCGGCTCACCGCGGCGGGGGCAACTCGCGGGGTGGGGGGAAGATCCGCCTCGCGGATGACGAGGATCGTCCGCTGCGCCGATTTCGGCCTTCCCGGGATCGCGTTCCTCTCGGACGCACTCCTGCTCGCCCTTGCGGCCGTGACGGTGGCGGTGCTGCTGCACGCATGGTGGCGGACTCCGGAGCGCCGCGCGCGCGTGCTCGCCGGTGGCGCCGGTGTGGCGCTCGCCTATCTCGGCAGCGAGGCGGGCAAGGTCCTATTCGCGCAACGGCGCCCGTGCACGAGATGGCCGGCCGCTGCGACGTGCGATGTCGCGGACTACTCCTTCCCCTCCAACCATGCGACCCTCGCCTTCGCAGCGGCGTGCGTCGTCGCCATCGTGGGCGGCCGGCTGCTGTGGACGATCCTCACGGTGGCGGTCGCGGTCGCGGTCGCGGCCGGTCGCCTTTTCGAGGGCGTGCACTACCTCCACGACGTCGCGGTCGGGGCGATCTGGGGGATCATCGTGCCGACGCTCCTCGTGCTGCTGGTCGAGGTCGTGCGGGTCAAGCGCCGGGATCGAGGCTGAGTAGGCCGATGCGGGCGGATCTGATGAGCCTCCTAAGAATCACGAAAAGATAACGAGAAACCCTTGCCGTCGTTATCTGGCCGTTATAGAGTGCAGGCACGGTAGTTGTTTTGCTGTGGCAGCTACCGACATGTGATTGCAGGACACTCTTGGTGCAAGGGACAAGGGCCGGTCGGAAGCCTCTCCGACCGGCCCTTACTCTGTGCCCGGCGCGGATGGCGGCGGCCGGGCGGCGGTACGCCACTCCTCCCCACCCGGGGCGATCGGGGCTCTGTCCACAAGTCGAATCTGATCTGGGCTTTTTTACGCGTCGATGTCCGTGGTTGACGAGATCCTCTTCGTATGGACATCACCGCGAGCGCCGAGCCCTCCCCGGCCGAGATCGGCGCGCTGCTCGACGAGATCTCCGAGACCGGCCGGCGCCTGGCGGCGCTCCACGCGCGCGAGATCGACCTGCTCGCCGCCGCGGTGAGGGTGTGTGAGCGCCAGTCCTCCGGCGCGACGTCGGCCGACCACGACATCCCCCTGCGGTCGATGGCGGCACAGATCGGGGTCGAGCTCCGCGCCTCCGACCGATCGATCCAGCGACGGATGTCGATGGCGGCGCTCATCGTGTCGCGATTCCCCGCGACGCACGCCGCGCTCGCGTCCGGGCAGATCGACCGCGCACACGTGCGCGTGATCGTGGAGGCCGGCATGCACATCGATGACGGCGGGGCGCGGGCGAGTTACGAAGCGGCCGCGCTCGACGTCGCACGCCGAGAGACTACCGGACGGCTGCGTCCGGCCGCGAGGATCCTCGCCAGTCGCGTCGATCCCATCGATCTCACGGAACGCCATCGGGTGGCAGCAGCTCGCAGAGGCGTCTGGGTGCGGGACCTCGACGACGGAATGGCCGAGCTCGTCGCGAGCATTCCCGCTCCCCTCGCCCACGGCATCCACGATCGATTGACGTCTCTCGCGCGAAGCACGATCGAGGGCCGCGCCTCTGCTCCCGACGACTCCGCACCGGCCGATCGCCGCGGCATGGGTGAGCTGCGCGCGGATGCCCTCGCCGACCTCCTCCTCACCGGGCACGCGACACTGGCGGCCACCTCTGCGTCCACCCCCGCCACCGACGCGATCACGGCGCACGTCCAGATCACCATTCCGGTGCTGACCCTGCTCGGGCACGACGATGCACCCGCCGAACTCGCCGGGCACGGCCCCATCGACCTCGCCACCGCGCGAACTCTCGCGGCGACGGTTGAGGGATGGGACCGGGTGCTCACTCATCCCGTGAGCGGAGACGTCCTCGCTGTCGACCGCTACCGCCCGAGCGCCCACCTCCGCCGCACCCTGCGCGCCCGCGACGAGCACTGCAGGTTCCCCGGATGCCGCCAGCCGGCGCCGCGGTGCGATATCGACCACACGATCGCCCGCGAGCACGATGGACCCACCGACGCGGGAAACCTCGCTCACCTCTGCCGGCGACACCACACCCTCAAGCACCATTCCGCCTGGCGGGTGCGACAACTCCCCGGCGGCGTGCTCGAGTGGACGAGTCCCACGGGCCGCCTCCACCCCGACCGCCCGAAGCGCACCCTCAGTTTCAGCCCCGCGACTTTCAGCCCCGCGACCTTCAGCCCCGCACCGCCGGCGCCACCGCCGACCGTGGCGCCAGAGAACGATGCGCCTTTCTAGCGGCAGCGCGCGCCGCCCCGCCAAGTCACCCGCGCGCTGCCGCGCAGAGTCACCCGCGCGCTGCCGCGCAGAGTCACCCGCGCGCTGCCGCGCAGAGTCACCCGCGCGCAGCCGCGCAAACGC
>NZ_JASGDO010000072.1:0-89651 GCF_047607225.1 Microbacterium sp.
CCAAGCCCGACTCAACGCCCTCTCGCCCTGGCTCGAGCACTACAACTACGCTCGACCCCACACCGCCTGCGGCGGCCAACCCCCCATCACCCGCGCGACACCAACCTCATGACCGGGTACAGCTAGGTGTCTTCGCGTTGGAGGCCCCCGGGTCGCTCACGTGGCACAAAGTGTGCTTTCCACCGCTGAGTTGGCGCGGAATGTGCCACCTGAGCGCAAGGGTGCCCCCCGGATGCGTCACCTGAGGGCTGGTGGGTGACGTATCCAACATCCCCTCTCCACTCCGCTCAGATAGCGCATTTCGCGCGAAAAGAACCAGCGTGACCACGCTTTGCGCCACCTGAGCGGGGCAAGGGAGGCCCCGCCGGGGCTCACTCCTCGGCGACGCGCGAGCCCGTCAGCACCAGCGACCCGCCGATGGAGATGGCTCCCACGACGACCGCCATCACCAGGTAGGCGATCTGCTCGCCGTGGAAGAAGTGGGCGACGAGCTCGGCGCTCCACACGCCGTTGGGGAGAACGGTGGCCACGAGCGTCGCGATGAGCGTGCCGATGAGCGCGGTTCCGACGCTCGTGCCGACTTCCTGCGCGGTGTCGTTGAGGGCGGCTCCGACCGAGGTACGGTTCTCGGGCATGGCGTTGATGAGCGCGATGGCGGCGGTGGTCAGCACGACGCGGAGCCCTACGGTGAAGAGCACCATGCACGCGGCGATCGCCGGATAGCCGTTCGGGACGGCCCACGCCATCGCCACGAGCGCCGTGGTGAGGACGCTCGAGCCGATCACGCACGCCACGCGCTGGCCGTACCTCTTCACCAGCCACTCGGCCAGGGGCGATGCGACGAGCATCGTCACGATGATCGGCAGGTTGGCGAGCCCGGCCACCAGCGGCGACCAGCCGTACGCGTACTGGAAGTGCAGGATCAGGCTGAACATGACGCCCGCCATGGCGAGCGCGGCGCCGGCCTGCGCGATCGCGGCTCCCCGTACCGGGCCGGTCCGGAACAGCGCGAGATCGAGCATGGGATAGCGGGCCGTGCGCTCCCGCCAGATGAACGCGATGAGCGAGGCGATCGCTCCCAGTCCGATCGCGATGGTCGGCAGAGACAGCCACCCGTTCTCGACGCCGCTGGTGGCGGTGTAGCAGGCGAGCCCGATCGTCGCGATGCTGAGGAGCGCTCCGGGGATGTCGAGCTTGTCGTCGGTGAGGCCGTCCTTGTCGTCCGCCGGGACACCGAAACGGACGCCGATGATCGCGATGAGCGCGATCGGCGCGTTCACGAGCAGGAGCCAGTGCCAACTCACGTGGGCGAGCACCGTCCCGCCGATGAGCGGGCCGAGCACGAAGCCGCTCATTCCGACGACGATCATGATCGTCATTGCCTTTCGGCGCAGCTCGTCGGTCTCGAAGAGGCGGAAGACGAGCGAGTTGGTGATGGGCGCCATCATCGCCGCCGCGATGCCCAGCGCCGCGCGCAGGGCGATGAGCTCGTTCGCCGTCGACACCCACGCCACGCCGATGCTGATGAGTCCGAACAGGGCGAGGCCGATCATCAGCACTCGTTTGCGGCCGAACCGGTCGGCGATCGACCCGGCGGTCAGGAGCAGCCCGCCGAAGGTCAGCGCGTACCCGGCCGTGATCCACTGAAGCGCCGTCGTGCTCCCGCCGAGATCGCGACCGATCGTGGGCAGCGCGATCGTGAGAAGGGTGTTGTCGACCATCTCGACGAAGAACGCGAGACAGAGCGCCGCGAGTGGGATCCATGCCGCGCGCATCGAGGGGTAGTACCGCGGCGACGTCTTCAGGGCGGTGGTCATGGTGTGCTCTCCGATCCGGACGATTCTTTTTGGAACGCCGTTCCATGGAAGAGTATGGAACGTTGTTCCAAGACTGTCAAGCGTGCTAGCGTGAGGCCGTGAAGAAGCCCGCCCCCCGGCGTCGCGACTCCCTGTCACGGGAGCGCATCGTCGACGCGGCGATCGCCATCCTCGACCGCGATGGGGAGGACGCACTCACGTTCCGCGGCCTCGCCGCCCACTTCTCGACGGGCGCGGGCGCGCTCTACCACTACGTCGCGGGCAAGGACGAGCTGCTCTCCGCCGCCACGAACCGGGTGATCACGGACTGTCTGTCCGAGGCTCCCGAAGAGCCGGGGCCGGTCGGTTCGGTTCGGGGGGTCGCAGTGTCGCTCTGGCGCGCGAGCGAAGCCCACCCGTGGCTGGGGTCCACCCTCTACGACGACCCCACGCGGATGACCGCCGCCCAGATCTACGAGGCGATCGGCAGTCGGCTGTCCGCCCTTGGCGTGCCCCCCGACGAACAGTTCGACGTCTGCGCGGCGATTGGCAGCTACATCTTCGGCAACATCAGCCAGCAGTCCGCGAATGCCCGCCTCGCGAAGGTGCTCGGCCAGGCCGGCTACGACCGCGAGAGCTACCTGACGGAGTTCGTCCGGGTGTGGCGAGAACTCGACCCGCGCGAGTATCCCTTCGTGCACCAGATCCTGGAGCGGTTCCCCACCCACGACGACGAGGAGCAATACCTCGCCGGCATCGATCTGCTCCTCGCCGGCATCTCCGCCCGCTACCCCGCGCCGTAGGCCGCGGACCCTCGGGTGGCACCGCCCGTCGCTCAGGTGGCGCAGAGTGCTGCCTCACCGCAGCTGTAGCCACTGAATGCGCCACCTGAGCGGAGGAGGGGGCGGGCACAAAACTCCGGGCACGAGACAACCCTCGCCGGGAGCATCCCGGTCGGGGGTCGTCTCGTCGCTGTTCGCGACATGCAGAATGCCCGATTCCGGCCGAGGAAACAGCGCCCGAGCGCTAGCATTTCCGGGCGATTTCGCGTCGCGGGAGTATTGACTACGTCTTCTTCCCAGCACGGCGATTACGTGAGGCTGAACCAGCCGTCGCCTCAGCCATTTGGCGCGCTTCCGGGCCTAGTGGACGAACCGGCGGCCATGCGATCATTGGAGGGTTCTCATACTTTCGGAGGTCGCCATCACCAGCCCGCGCATGCATGAGCGGATCGACTCGCGTCGTTGGACTCGCGCGGTGCGGTTCTGGTTGACGGCCCCGCTCGCTGCGGCGGTGATCGTTGCCGGTGGTGTGTTGCCGGGCACCGCGGAGGCTGCAGCGGCGACTGCGACGATCAGCGGCTCGGTGTTCACTGAAGCAGGCGAGCCCGCGACAGGCGTCAGGGTGACGGCACACTCGCCGCAGGAGGAATTCGCGGCCGTGGAGGTCGACGGCGGCGGACATTTCGAAGTCACCATCACACCGGGCAGCGTCTATACGATCCTCTTTCAGCATCCCGACCCGAAATGGGTGATCGAGGATCATCTGTCGAAAGTGCGTGTCGAGTCGACACAGAGCACGGTCGATGTGGGCAGGGTCACGCTCCAATTGGCGGGGTCGATATCCGGCCGCGTCGTCGACTCTTCGGGTGAGCCGGTGCTGTCAGGCTCCGTGCGGGCGTACAGGATGCCCGCCGCAGATGGCTCTGAAGTCGCGCCGGACATTGATCCCGCCTGGCTCTCCCACAGCGTCGCGGCACCCGGCGAGTTCTTGATCGGGAGGCTACCGGCGGGCCGGTATCTCCTCCGCTATGTGCTGGGCAGCTCGAACGGACTCGCGCCCGTCTGGTGGCCGGGTGTCCCCGACGAGGCCGACGCCGAGCCGATAGAGATCGGCGTCGGGGAGGACCGCAGCGGTGTGGTCCTCCCCGCTCCGGACGAGGCTTCGATCTCCGGCACTGTGCGACTCGGGCCAGGTGGCACGTCGGCGACGGCCACGGTTACCGTCGAACGGTGGTCGGGAGTGGAGGAACGATTCGCCTTTCACTCGTCGACGCGAACATACCTCGACGGCGACGGCACCACCGAACGGAACGGTGGCTATCGTCTGGGCGATCTTCCCGCCGGCACCTACCGCGTGCGGTCGGAGGGTTCCTCAGACGCCACCGCGTGGTGGCGAGATGCCCTGACGGAGGCCGACGCGACGACCATCGATCTCGTCGCCGGCCAGGACGTGGGCGACGTGGATATGACGGTTCCTACGGCGGGATCCATCGAGGGCGTGGTACGAGGACCGGACGGGCAACCGATCGCTGGCACTGAGGTGGAGATCGCACGGCCATCAAAGGACGTTCGCGAGCCCTGGTACGCGTTCGCGGAGGTGACTACGGATGCGGACGGTCGCTACGTCATCCCGTCGCTGAGAGCGGGACGTTACACACTCAACTTCCACCCCCCCGCGGCTTCCGGGGCGGCGCGTGAGTGGTGGGGCAACGCTGTGGACGCTCACTCAGCCGCGGCGATCGAGCTCGAGGAGTACGAACACCTCGTTCTCGACGATGCGACGCTCCAAGAAGGGTCACGGATAACCGGGACGATTCTTGGCGGTGTGCCGTACAAGTCCGGGTACACGGCGTACTTCGACCGAATCGAGACCATCCCCGGCGGTGAGCATGAGGTGCAGGAAGCACGACTCGACACGTACCGGTACGGCGAGGCGGCGGGGTGGGGGCCTTACATTTCTCCACCACTTCCGGCCGGCACCTATTTGGTGAGCATCTCTCCCCTCCCCGACTGGTCGACACTCCTCTCGGAGTGGTGGCCCGGGGCGCTCACCCCTGAAGAGGCGACTCGCATCACGCTCGAGGAGGGCGAGATCCGCAACGGTGTGGACACGGAACTGGCGCGCGGAGGAACCATCTCCGGCAGGGTCCGCTGGGAGGAAGGCGGGCCAGCCAATGGCGTTGACGTTCGGCTCCACACGCGCCACGTGCGCCCTGACGGCTCCATCGAATGGCTGTTCGGGCCATATCGGACGGTCCGCAACGGAAAGTACTCCTTCGATGGCCTCCCGCCGGGGACCTACACGCTCCACTTTTCCCCCGACTTCTTCAGCTCGCCTGGCCTGCTCGACGAGTGGTGGGAAAATCGCGCCTCTTCCGCGGAGGCGGTCCCCATCGATCTCGGACTTTCCGAGGACTTCGTCGGCGATGCGACGATGGGGCGCCTGCGAGTGGCACCCGACACACCCGAGATCACCGGATCGCCCAGGGTCGGCGCGACGCTCGAAGCGTCCGAGGGGACGTGGAGCCCAGCTGCGAGCTTCACCTACCAGTGGACCGCGGACGGAGCCGCCCTCACGGGAGCGACATCCCGAACGCTTCGTCTGACGACGGCTCACCTCGGCAAACGAATCTCCGTGCGCGTCCGCGGTTCGTACGAGAGCTACATTCCCGCGGAAGCGTCGGCCACGCCGACATCCGTCGTGCGGGGCGGTGCTGTCGCCACCGGTCCAGTGGAGGTGAGAGGGATACCACGATTGGGGGCGCGTGTATCGGCGGCGACCGGTGCAGGCTGGGATACGTCGGCTCGTCTCACGTATCAGTGGAAGGCATCCGAACGCTCGATTCCGGGGGCGACGACTGCATCGCTCGTCCTCGGACCGGAGACGGTGGGCAAGAGGATCTCGGTCTCTGTGACAGCATCTCGGACTCACTATGACTCAGTGACAGTGACGAGTCCCTCCACACCGGCCACTGCCGCCGGCCTATTGACCGCTCCGACGCCCACGATCTCCGGAACCGCCGTGGTCGGAGGCAAGCTCACGGCGTCCCGCGGGACATGGACGAGCGGGACGGCGATCAGCTACCGATGGAAGGCAGACGGCAAGCCGATTGCCGGCGCGACGGCATCCACTTTCACCATTCCGTCCTCTCTGCGTGGCGATCGAATCACCGTGACGGTGACCGGGAGGAAAACGGGATACGCCACCGCAGCGGTCACATCGCGCGCAACGACACGGGTGATGCTCGCAGGGACGCCGGCGATCTCGGGTGCTCCCGCCGTCGGGAGGAGGCTGACGGCGAAGCCGGGCACGTGGACCACGGGGGCGACGTTGCGCTACCAGTGGTACGCCAACGGCTCGAGAATCACCGGCGCGACGAAGTCGACATGGACGATCACGAAGTCGCAGCGCGGGAAGGTGATCACCGTCAAAGTCACGGGCGCCAAGTCGGGATACACAACGGTCACGAAAACGTCCAGGGGATCCACCAAGGTGCGCTGACCGCAGCGCCCGCGGGCTTCTGGCCTCTCAGCGGCACTGTCCCCGTCGCTCAGGTGGCGCAGAGTGTTGCCTCGCTGCAGCTGTAGCCACTGAATGCGCCACCTGAGCGGAGGAGGGGCCGACACATCCCCCCCCCCGGGAACGAAACAACCCCCGCCCGGAGAATCCCAGGTCGGGGGTTGTTTCTGCGCTGTGCGCGAGGGGGGAGTTGAACCCCCACGCCCTTTCGGGCACTGGCACCTGAAGCCAGCGCGTCTGCCTATTCCGCCACTCGCGCGAGTGCACGCACGCGTGCAATCAACTTCCCGAGGATATCACGGGTGGGATCGGGGCGCAGACCGCGATCCCACCCGTGGCCTCAGTCCTGCTCGGCCTGACGACGACGGCGCCAGCCGAGGATCGTCACGCCGGTACCGGCTCCGAGGGTGAGGACCCCGAGGAGGCTCCACCACAGGAGCGCGGCCGAGTCGCCGCCCGTGCCCGGGAGGCTGCCCTCGCTGCCGCCGTTGCCGGCCGGTCGACCGTCGGTGCCGCCGTTCCCGCTGCCGCCGCCGCTGCCCTCGCCGCCGTTGTCGCCGCCACCGGTCCCGCCGCCGTTGTCGGTGCCGCCGTTGTCGGTCGGTGCGGCCACGGTGAGCGTGGACTCCGCCTCCACGGCGCCGTCGCGACGAACGACGACCGTCAGCACGGCCTCCTCGCCCGGCTCGAGGCCCGTGACGATCAGGTACGCGCCCACACGCTCGACCGAGCCGCGCGACGTCGTGACCTCGTACTCCGCGTTCGGGTCGTAGTCACTGATGAGGACCGTGATGGTGCCGTCCTCATAAGCGGGCTTGCCGAACTCCGCGGGAACGCCCGGGTCGAGCGCGGCGCCGTTGGTGCCGGCCGCGGCGGAGGTCGCCCCCGTCGCCGAGGCGGTCACGGTGATGACGGCCGACTGTCCGGGGCGCAGGCCCGTGACGGTCACGATGTTCGCGCCCACCGGTGCCGCCGGTGCGGCAACAGCTGCCACCCGCCGCGGAGCGTTGGCGCCGATCGTGGCGCTTCCGGCCGAGGTCTCGACGGTGTACGTCACCTCGGGGTCGAAGTTCGTGATCGGAACGGTGAAGCCGGTCACCGTGCGGGTGACGGCGCCCAGGATGGGACGCACACCCCGGTCGAGGGCCGATCCCGTGACGGTCGTCGTGGTCGTCGTGGCGCCTTCCTTCGTGGCGGTGACGGTGACCGCCGCCGTCTCGCCGGGACGCAGGCCCGTGACCACGACCACGCCGTCGATGATGACGGCCGTTCCCGCCGTGGTGCTCACGGTGTAGGTGGCGTCGGGGTCGGGGTCTTCGATCGCGAAGGAGAAGCCGCCTGCGCTGCGGGTGACCTCACCCGCTTCCGGAACGGAACCGCTCTCGAGAGCCGTGCCCGCGAGGTTCGCCTCCGCCTCCGTGCGGCCCGTCGTCGCGACCGAGACCGTGACTTCGGCCGACTCTCCCGGCTCGAGGCCGCTGACGACGACCATCCCGTCGAGGAGGCCCACCGTGCCGGCGCTCACGCTGACGGTGTAGTCGGCATCGGGGTCGAAGTTGGTGATCGGGGCGAGGAAACCGTGGGCGGTCCGCGTGATCGCGCCGAACTGCGGGGCCACACCGGCCCCCAGCGCGGCACCCGTCGTCGACTCGGTGGCGGTGGTGGCGCCCGGTGTCGACACGGTCACCGTGACGGTCGCCGTTTCCCCCGGCTGCAATCCCGTCACGGTGACCACGCCGTCGGCGATGGTCGCCGAACCCGCGGTCGTCGACACGGCGTACGTCGCATCGGCATCCACGTTCTCGATCGGCACCGTGAAGCCGCCCTCGGTGCGGGTGAGGTCGCCGAACTCAGGCTTCACTCCCGTCTCCAAGGCCGTCCCGGTGGCCGACTCCTCGGCATCGGTGAAGCCGTCTTTCGCCACGGTGACCGTGACGGTGGCCGACTCCCCCGGCTCCAGGCCGGAGACGGTGACGACACCGTCCACGACCGTTGCCGTGCCCGCGGTCGTCGTGACCGCGTAGGTCGCATCCGGATCGACGTCCACGACCGGGACGGTGAAGCCGTCGGACGTGCGCGTCACCTCTCCCAGGTCGGGTGCGACGCCTGCGGCGAGCGCGAACGCGAGCGCTGAAGTCTGTGCGGGGGCGTCGCCGGGACGGGTGACGGTGACCGTCACCCAGGCCGACTGCCCCGGCTCGAGACCGGTCACGACCACGACGCCGTCCACGATCGACGCCGTTCCCGCCGTGGCGCTCACCGTGTAGGTCGCGTCTTCGTCGTAGTCGTCGATCGTCACGGTGTAGCCGCCCGCCGTGCGGGTGACGGTGCCGAGGTCGGGAGCGGAGCCCGCCGTGAGCGCACGACCCGAGGTGCCTGCCGACGCGGGCGTGGCCCCCGGAGCCGTCACGGTGACGGTGACCGTCGCGGTCTCGCCCGGCTCGAGTCCGGTGACCGTGACGACGTCGCCGTCCACGGTCGCCGTGCCCGAGGAGGAGCTGACCGTGTAGTCGGCGTCCTCGTCGAGGTTGTCGATGACCACGCGGAAGCCGTCGACCGTACGGGTGAGCTCGCCGAACGCGGGAGCGACGCCCGCGTCGAGCGCGGAGCCCTCCACGTCGGTGTCGGCGTCGGTGCTGCCCGCCTTCGAGACGGTCACGGTGACGGTCGCCGACTGACCGGGCTCCAGTCCGGTGACGGTGACGACACCGCCCGCGATGCTCGCCGAGCCCGCCGTGGTCGTCACGTCGTAGTCGGCGCCCAGGTCGAGGTTCTCGATGGCGACGGTGAAGCCGTCGGCCGTCCTCGTGGGGTCGCCGAGCGCGGGTGCGATGCCGGCGGCGAGCGCGGTTCCGGCGGTCGTTCCCGACGCACTGGCGCGGTCGGCACGGGCGACGGTGACCGTCACGCTGGCGGTCTGTCCGGCGTTCAGGCCCGTGACCGTCACGACACCCGCGCTGACGGTGGCGGCCCCTGCCGTCGAGGTGACGGTGTAGGTCGCGAGCGGGTCGACGTTCGTGATGCTCACGGAGTACCCGTCGGCGGTGCGGGTCGGGGTGCCGAAGGTCGGCGCGACTCCCGGCGCCCGGGGGGTCACGGCGTTCGACGACGCCGAGGCCGATCCCGAGCCGGACGCGTTCCGCGCCACGACCCGGAACTGGTAGCTGACGCCGTTCGTGAGCCCCGTGACCGTCGTGCTGGTGCCGGTGGCCGTGCCGCACGAGGTGAAGGATCCGCCGGAGGCCGAGCACAGGATGTCGTATCCGGCGATCGTCGAGGTGCCCGCGGTGGGCGCGGTCCACGTCAGCGCGGCCGAGGCGTTCCCGGCGGTGGCGGACACCGCGGTGGGCGCTCCGGGCACGGTGCCGGGGGTCGCCGGCACGCGCGGGTTTGACCGCTCCGAGTAGAGGCCTCCCTGCGTGAGGGTCTGCACCGACACGTAGTAGGTCGTGTTGTTGGTGAGACCGGTCAGCGTGCAGGTGAGGGTCGCTGTCGTACACGTCGTGACGGTGGATCCGGCGCCCGCTGCGCTGAACGCGGTGGCCGTGTACGACTGCACCACGCCACCGTTCGCATCGGCGGCGGTCCAGGCCACGACGATCGAGTTGTTCGCCGCGGTCGCGGTGATGTTGCCCGGCACACCGGGGTAGCCGACGGGCTTTCCGGAGCCGGAGTTGGAAGCCGCTCCCGCGCCGGCCGCGCTGACGGCCCGCAGCTTGACCGAGTACGTCGTGCCGTTGGTGAGGCCCGAGATGACCAGCGGGCTGCTGAGGCCGGACAGGTCGGCCCAGGTCGCGCCGTCGTCGGTCGTGTACTGGTAGCGCGTGATGGCGCGGTCACCCGCGGCACCCGCCGTGAAGGCGACGGTGAGGCGCTGATCGCCAGCTGCAACCGAGGTGATCGTCGGGGCCGCCGGACGCGCGAGCGGAGTGCCCGTAGCGCGGGGCGCGGAGGCGGGACCGGCGCCGGCGACGTTCGACGCCGTGACGGCCACGTAGTACTCCGTGCCGTTGGTGAGCCCCGTCACCGTGCAGCTCGTCGATGCCGTGGTGCACGAGGCGACGACGCTCGTCGAGGTCGCCGACGCGTAGACCCGCACGGTGTACCCGGTGATCGTGCTGCCGCCGTCGGACGAGGGAGCGGACCACGTCACATCGAGCGAGCCGGTGTTCGACACCGCTGTGACCGACTGCGGCGCGCCGGGAACGGTGCGGGGCGTAGCCGTGGCGACCGCGGAGGCGGCGCCGGTCCCGATCGCGTTGATCGCGCGCACCTGAACGTTCACGGGAGTGCCGTTGGGGAGGCCCGTGAGCACGAAGGAGGTGGCGAGGCTGGCGGTGTCGACCCACGTGTCGCCGTCGAGCGAGTACTCCACACGCGTGAGGGGCGAGCCACCGTCGCCCGTGAGGGCGTAGGAGACCGAGACCGCGGAGTCGCCCGGCGTCACGGTGACCGTGGGACGCGGCGGGGCCGAGGCCGGGGCGACCGTGACGATGTTGGAGACCGGGCTGACCCCGGCCGAGTTCACCGCGCGCACCTGGAGCGAGTACCCCTGGCCGTTGACGAGCCGGACGCCGGTGTCGGCGGAGGGAGACGTGATCGCGAGCGGAAGCGACGTCCCCGACGCGGTGGCCCAGGTCGCACCGCCGTCGGTCGAGTACTGCCAGGACGTGACGGCCGCGCCGCCGTTCGCTCCGGGAGTGATGTCGGCCGTGAGGGTGCGGTCGCTGCGGACGACGGAGGTCACCGTCGGCCGCTCGGGAGCCGAAGCCGGGGTCGCCGACTCGGGGGCCGAGGCCGATCCGGCGCCGACGGAGGAGACCGCGCGGACGCGCACCGAGACCGACACGCCGTCGGTCAGGTCGCCGATCACGAACGAGGTCGAAAGGCTCCCCGTGGAGGTCCAGCCACCACCGTTCACGCTGTACTCATACGAGGTGATGGCCCGGCCACCGTTCGCGCCCGGGGTGAAGGACACCGCGACGGCGCCCGAACGAGGCGTGAGCGAGGAGATGGTCGGCGCGGAGGGGACATCCACCGGCACGCCGTCGACGACGGCCGAGGCCGCCCCCGCACCCACCGCGGTGATCGCGCGGATCTCGATGGGGTACGTCTCCCCGGAGTCGAGGGGCGTCGACCCGTCGGAGGACAGCGTCGTGAGGAGGATCGGTGACGCGGTGTCACCACCGTCGTCGCGGGTCCGCCACGTGACGCCGCCGTCGGTCGAGTACTCGTAGCCGGTGATGGCGCTGCCGCCCGTGGCGGCGGGCGCGGTGAAGTCGACGGTGAGGGTCACCGGGTCGGTGGCCGAGACGGCGGTGATGGTCGGCGCCGACGCGAGGCCCCGCGGCGTGCCGGAGACGGTCGAGGATGCCGTGCCGTTTCCGAGCGCGTTGACCGCGCGCAGCTGCACGCCGTAGGACGTGCCGTTGGTGAGGTCGGTGAGGACGAAGGTTCCCGCGTGGGGCACATCGCTCCATGACCCGCCGTCCACCCGGTACTGGACGCGCTGGATCGGGCTGCCGTTGCTGTCGCCCAGCTGGTAGGCCACGGTCAGCGTCTCGTCACCCGGGGTCACGGTCACACCGATCGGCGCGGCGGGCGCGCCCGGAGTGCGGACGGTCACGGCGTCGGAGGCGACACCCGCACCCGAGGCGTTGACGGCGCGGACGGCGACCGAGTACGACGTCCCGTCCTCGAGGCCCCCGATGACGACGGGGCTCGTGGTGTCGCCGGTCGAGACCCAGTTCCCCGAGCCGACCCGGTACTCGTACCGGATCACGGGCGAGCCGCCGTCGAAGCCGGGCGTCACGTCGAGGCTGATCGTCTGGGCAGTAGCCGCTGCGCTGACGATCGTCGGCGCACCCGGCACGGCGATCGGTGTGCCGGACGCCGGGGCACTGGCCGCACCCGCACCGACGGAGCTCGTCGCCCGCAGCTCGACCTGATACGTCGTGCCGTTGGTGAGGCCGGGGATGGCCAGGGGCGAGGTGGTTCCCGCGGCCGGCAGCCACGATCCGCCGTCGATGCGGTACTCATACCCGGTGACCGGGGCGCCCGAGGTAGGAGCCGTGAACGAGGCACGCAGTGCGCCGTCCTGGCCCTCCACGGACGTGATCGTGGGAGCCGACGGAGCGGCGTACGGCGTGAGGGGCGCCGACTGCGCCGAGAAGTCACCGGTGCCCTCGGTGGAGACGGCCGCCACGCGGAAGACGTAGGCGGTGCCGTTGGTCAGGCCGCTGATGGTGGTGTTGGTGCGGGCCGAGCCGACGAGGGTCGAGGCGCTCCACGTGGAACCGCCGTCGGAGCTGTACTGCACCGCGTAGTCGCTGACCGGCGCGCCACCGGCCGACGCCGGCGGGTTCCACTCGAGGGCGACCGACGACACGCCCGCAACGCCGCGGACCGCCGACGGGGCAGAGGGGGCGCCCGTGTCGTAGGAGATCGTGATGGATCCGCTGGTGCCGTTCGCGGCGACGTACTGGTACGACGAGGTCAGGCCGTTGCGACCCGCGGTGCTGTTCTGACCCACCGAGCCGCCGTAGCCGAACCACTCGTTGGAAGTGCCGGCACCGAACTCGATCTGGCCCTGCGCACCACCCTGGGCGCCGCCGCCGCCACCGCCGGAGCCGCCGCCGTCGTCGTTGCTGCAGGAGACCTGCGCGCAGCGATCGAACGCGTTGATGCCGGTCTGACCGTTGGTGGACGTCGTGTCGGTGCGGCCGACGTACGTGCCGTCGGCGTTGCGACCACGCGTCGGGGCGTACTGGCCCGATCCGCCGTTACCGCCGCCTCCGCCGGCGACGATCTGGTCGGAGCCGATCACCACGACGCTCGCCGCGCCGCCGGCGCCGCCCTGGCCCGAAGAGCCGACCGTTCCCGTCCGACCCCCCGCGCCGCCGTCGAAACCGGAGAGCGGGTTGTTGCCCCCGGCCGGTGCCGCCGTGGCGCCCGACGTGCTCGAGGTTCCCGTGGTGCCTCCTGAGCCGACGGCGATCGTGATCGTCGAGCCGGGCGTCACGGCGACACTGCCGCTGACCACACCGCGGTAGGAGCCGACAGCGGGCGCGGGCGTCGCGTCCGCGCCGCCGTTGCCGCCCAGGCCGCCCACGAGGGTGAGATTGAGCGCGGTGACGCCGGCGGGGACGACGAACGACGCGGTCGATCCGGTGTAGGAGTAGGTGTTGGTCGTGGTGACCGGCGCCGCGTTCGCGGGAGCGGCGGCCACGGCGATCAACGACGTGGTGAGCAGGGCGATGACACCGGTGGCCGCCGTGAGACGTGCGGAACGGCGTCGTGCAGACATGCGCGACATAAGGGGGGCTCCTCGTCGGGGGAAACTCCGAGCGGGCTCCCGGAGCATGAGGGTTTTCTCATCTTATGAATGAGCCGTATGCCGTGTCCCTCAGTTTCTCCTCAGCTTTTGCCCACCAGGGCGCCATCCGCGGGCATTCAGACTGTGCAACTAGCATGTGAACACCGGTCCGCCTGCCAGAGGAGCCCCGTGGGACTACTTGACAGCTTCGAGAAGGGACTCGAACGCGCCGTGAACGGCGCGTTCGCGAAGACCTTCCGTAGCGGTGTCCAACCTGTGGAGATCGCGTCGGCTCTGCGTAGTGAGCTCGACACGAAATCCGCCGTGGTCAGCCGCGACCGCATCCTCGCGCCCAACACGTTCGCGGTACGGCTGGCGCCGGCCGACCACGAGCGCCTCGGTGCGCTCGGCACCACCCTCGACACCGAGCTCCTCCAGCTCGTCGAAGCCCACGCGCAGGCGCAGGGCTACAGCTTCGCCGGTCCGGTGACCATCTCGCTCCGCGCCGACGAGCAGCTGTCGACGGGAACCGTACGCGTGGATGCGCGCACCGCCGCGGGCGAGGTCGCCTGGCGCGGCGTCATCGACGTCGAGGGCAAGAAGCACACCCTCACCAAGAGCCGCACCGTGATCGGCCGCGGCTCCGATGCCGACATCACCATCTCCGACGCGGGCACCAGCCGACGGCACGTCGAGATCCTCTGGGACGGCACCCGCGCAATGGTGCGCGACATGGGATCCACCAACGGCACCAAGCTCAACGGCGCTCCCGTGTCCGAAGCCGCCCTCACCAGCGGAGCCGTCGTGACGATCGGCCGCACCGACATCGTCTTCTCCGTCGTGCCTCAGGCGACGCCCCCGCGTCCCCCGCTTCCGACCGCTCCGCCCGACGACGCGACACGGGTGTTCGACCACGGAGGAACCTCGTGAGCTCGCTGACGCTGTTGCTGCTGCAGGTGGGCTTCCTCGTCCTCCTGTGGTTCTTCGTCTTCGCCGTCGTGTATTCGCTCCGCGCCGATGTGTTCGGCGTCAAGGCGCGCAAGCTCCCCGACCCGGCACCGGCGGCTCCCGTCGCCGCCCCCGCGGCGGCGGCCACCGCTCCTGTCGCGCCGGTCGCCTCGGGCCCCACCGGCCGCGAGAAGGCGACGGCCGCCACGGTCTCGCGCATCGTGATCACCAGCGGCCCCAAGTCCGGTCTGGAAGTTCCGCTCGGGAGCGAGCCGGTGACGATCGGACGCTCGAGCGAGTCGGGGCTCGTCATCCGCGACGACTACACGTCCAGTCACCATGCGCGTCTGCTCCGGTGGGGCGACCAGTGGATGATCCAGGATCTCGACTCGACCAACGGCACCTGGCACGACGGCGAGCGCGTCAGCACTCCGGTGCCCGTGATCGTCGGCGCGACCATCAAGGTGGGCGCGACGACGTTCGAGCTGCGGAAGTAACGGGCGCATCTCCATGGTCTTCGAGGGGTCGAGCGTCGCCATCTCCCACACGGGCAAGGTGCGGTCGAACAACCAGGACTCCGGCTACTCCGGCTCCAACCTGTTCGCCGTGGCCGACGGGATGGGCGGGCACGCCGGTGGCGATGTCGCCTCGAGCCTCGCGATCCACCGCCTGAAGAGCCTCGACCACGCATTCCCCTCCACCGATGCGGCAGAGCGCGCCCTCCGCGACGCCATCACCGACACCGCGACCGAGCTGATCGACACGGTCGTCGTGCGGCCGGAGCTGGCGGGCATGGGGACGACCGTCAGCGCGATCGTGATGGTCGACGACTATGCCGTGATCGCCCATATCGGCGACTCTCGCGTCTACCTCTATCGAGACGACGCCCTCACCCAGATCACGACCGACCACACGTTCGTGCAGCGCCTGGTCGACTCGGGTCGCATCACCCCCGAAGAGGCGCGTTACCACCCGCGCCGGTCGGTGCTCATGCGCGTGCTCGGCGACATGGACCCCGATCCCGAGATCGACGCGTTCGTCATGCAGACCCAGCCCGGCGACCGCTGGCTGATCTGCTCCGATGGGCTCTCGGGCGTGGTCGACGACGCCCACACCTCCAAGACGCTCGGTCAGGGGCACGCCCCGGGTCGCACCGCCGACCTGCTCCTCAAGCAGGCGCTGGACGCCGGCGCGCCCGACAACGTGACGATCGTGCTCGTCGACGTCGGGGGCGCCCACCCGGTCGTGAGCGGCACTCCCACGATCGTCGGCTCGGCCTCGAACCCTCTCGGCGTCGAGGTGCCCGCGGCCCGTCCCGGGCGCGCGAGCTGGCTGCACCCCGGGCGTCAGGCGGCCAACGAGCCCACACACTTCGAGCCGGCGGCCGAGTTCCTCGAAGAGGTCATCGAAGAGGATCGCCGCCGAGCCCGCCGGCGGCGGATCTGGTGGCTCGTCGGCCTCGTCGTGACGCTGGCCGCCCTCGCCACCGCCCTGTTCGGCGCCTACCAGTGGACCCAGACGCGCTACTACATCGGGGCCGACGACGACTCGGTGGTGATCTATCGGGGGATCCCGCAGGATCTCGGTCCGATCTCCCTCTCGTCCGTCTACGAGGACACCGGCATCCTGCTGGCCGATCTCCGCGCCTACCAGCGGTACTCGGTCGAGCGCACGATCAGCGTGCGCTCCCTCGCCGACGCGCAGGCCCGCGTCGAAAACCTGCGCCCGGAGGTGACCCCGTGACCGCCTCGCCCGACACCGCCGACGTCCGCGCCGACACCCAGGTGCTCAAGGCCCTGCGACGACTGCGGGTGCCGCAGACCCACCGCAACCGCGAGCTCTGGCTCCTGCTGTTCGCCTTCCTCCTCAACGGCGCCGCCACGGTCCTCGTGCAGCTGGGCGCGCTCGGCCGGCTCGACTGGTCGTTCCTGTCGTTCTGCGGAGGCCTGGCCGCCCTCGTCCTCGCCCTCCACATCGTCCTGCGGTTCAAGGCACCCTCGGCCGACCCGTTCGTCGTCCCGATCGCGACGCTTCTGACGGGTCTGGGCACCGCCATGATCTACCGGATCGACCTCGCGAAGGGATGGGAGGGCTGGACCGGGTTCTCCACCCGCCAGCTCGCATGGTCGGCGATCGCGATCGCGGCCGCCATCGCGATCGTGATCCTCCTCCGCAACTACCGGGTGCTGTTCCGCTACACCTACGTGTTCGGCTTCACCGGCCTCGTCCTCCTCCTCCTGCCGTTCGTGCCGGGCCTGGGCGTCAAGGCCGGCGCCGACGTGTGGGTGTCGGTGGCGGGGGTGTTCTCGTTCCAGCCGGGCGAGCTGGCCAAGATCGCCCTCGCGATCTTCTTCGCCGGCTACCTCGTCCGCACCCGTGAGGCCCTCGCGTCGGTCGGCACCCGATTCCTCGGGGTCACCTGGCCTCGGGCCCGGGAGCTCGGCCCCGTGCTCGTGGTGTGGTTCGCCTCGCTCGGGATCATCGTGCTGCAACGCGACCTCGGCACCGGCCTGCTCATCTTCGGCATGTTCATCGCGATGATCTACGTCGCGACCGGGAAGACCAGCTGGGTGCTCATCGGGGTGACCCTCGCCGTCTCCGGCGCCCTCCTCGCCGCCCAAGTGCTGCCGTACGTGAAGGGCCGGTTCACCAACTGGCTCGACGCCTTCAACCCCGACACGATCGACGGCTCCAGCATGCAGCTGGCCAGCGGCATCTTCGGGCTCGCGCAGGGCGGCATGCTCGGCACGGGCCTCGGACAGGGGCGTCCCGAGCTCACCCCGCTCGCCTGGAGCGACTACATCATCCCGAGCCTCGGCGAGGAGCTCGGCCTCATCGGGCTGTTCGCGATCCTCTGCCTCTACATGGTGTTCGTCAGCCGCGGCATCCGCGTGGGCATCGCCGGGCAGGACGACTTCGGCAAGCTGCTGGCCACGGGGCTGTCGTTCACGATCGCGCTCCAGGTGTTCATCATGGTCGGCGGCGTCACGCGGCTCATCCCGCTGACCGGACTGACGACACCGTTCCTCGCGGCAGGAGGCTCCTCGCTCGTGGCCAACTGGATGATCGTCGCCCTGCTCCTGCGCATCTCCGACGCCGTCCGCTCGCGTCCCCGGGTGGTGATCGGATGACGAAGGAACTCCGCCGGCTGAGCATCGTGATGCTCGTCATGTTCCTGGGGCTCCTCGGCGCCGTCAGCTGGATCCAGGTCGTGGCCGCGAACGAGCTGCAGGCCAATCCGCACAACAAGCGTGCGCTCTTCGACTCCTACGACGTGCAGCGCGGATCGATCTTCGCGGGCAGTGAGGTCATCGCCGCCTCGGAGCCCAGCGACGACGTCTACAGCTGGCTGCGCACCTATCCGGACGCGCAGATGTGGGCGCCGGTCACGGGCTACTTCAACCCCGAGCTCAACTCGCGCACCGGCTTGGAGAGCGCGATGAACGGCCCGCTGGCCGGCACCGGGAGCTCGCAGTTCCTCGCGCGCATCGAGCGCATCGTCAGCGGGCAGCCGCCGCGCGGCTCCGACGTGATCACGACCATCGACCCGTCGCTGCAGAAGGTCGCCTACGACGCGATCAAGAAGTACCAGGGCGCTGTCATCGCGATGGAGCCCGACACGGGGCGGATCCTGGCGATGGCGACGAGCCCGAGCTTCGATACGAACCTCCTCGCGGCGCACAACTCGAAGTCGGTCAACGAGGAGTTCGACCGCCTCAACGCCGACCGCACGAAGCCCCTGTACAACCGCGCGATCGGTGGCGATCTCGACCCGCCGGGATCGACGTTCAAACTCGTCATGGTCTCGGCGGCCCTCGCATCGGGCAAGTTCACACCGGAGTCCACGTTCGACAACCCGGCCACGTGGACCCTGCCGGGCACGTCGACGAAGATCCACAACTTCGATCGCGGCACGTGCGGACCGGGCAAGAAGGTCACCCTCGCCGACGCCCTGCGCCTCAGCTGCAACATCCCCATGGCGCAGCTCGCGGTGGCCCTCGGCACCGACGCGATCCGCGCCGAGGCCGAGAAGTACGGGTTCAACACCTCGTTCGAGCTGCCGCTGTCCTCGACGGCCTCGGTGTACCCGCAGGGTTTCGACCCGGCCCAGACCGCATTGAGCGGCTTCGGCCAGAGCGACGTGCGGGCCACTCCGCTGCAGATGGCGATGGTCTCGGCGGGGATCGCCAACGACGGCGTCGTGATGAACCCTCGCCTCGTCGACTCGGTCGTCGCCCCCGACCTCACGGTGCAGGAGAGGTTCGACAACACCGAGTTCGGCCGGGCGCTGACGCCCGAGCAGGCCGACACTCTGACCCAGCTGATGATCGCCAATGTCAGTGACGGAGCGGCCAGCGGTGCAAGAATAGACGGCGTCGACATCGCCGGGAAGACGGGCACCGCGGAGCACAATCCCGGCGATCCGTACACGCTCTGGTTCACCGGGTTCGCCCCCGCGGAGAACCCTGAGGTCGTCGTCGCCGTGATGGTGCAGGACGGTGGAGGACTCGGCCAGAACGGCACGAGCAACGGGATCGCGGCCCCCATCGCGAAGAAAGTCATTGAGGCGGTGCTGAGCGAATGAGACCGACGCAAGGTGTGAGCTTCGGCGGACGGTACGAGCTGGACTCGAGGATCGCCATCGGCGGCATGGGCGAGGTCTGGGAGGCCACCGATCACGTCATCGGCCGGACGGTCGCGATCAAGATCCTCAAAGACGAGTACATGGGCGACCCGGGCTTCCTCGAGCGTTTCCGGGCCGAGGCCCGCCACGCGGCGCTGGTCAACCACGAGGGCATCGCGAGCGTCTTCGACTACGGCGAGGAGAACGGCTCCGCCTTCCTCGTCATGGAGCTCGTGCCCGGCGAGGCCCTCTCGACGATCCTCGAGCGCGAGGGCTCGCTGTCCACCGACAAGACCCTCGACATCGTCGCCCAGACCGCCTCCGCGCTCCAAGCCGCCCACGCCGCGGGTCTCGTCCACCGCGACATCAAGCCCGGGAACCTGCTCATCACGCCCGACGGGCGCGTCAAGATCACCGATTTCGGCATCGCCCGCATCGCCGACCAGGTTCCGCTGACCGCCACGGGACAGGTCATGGGAACGGTCCAGTACCTCTCTCCCGAGCAGGCCTCCGGCCACGCGGCGTCTCCCGCGACCGACACCTACTCCCTCGGCATCGTCGCCTACGAGAGCCTCGCCGGTAAGCGTCCGTTCACCGGTGAGTCGCAAGTGGCGATCGCCATGGCGCAGATCAACGACGTCCCGCCGCCGCTGCCGGCGACCGTCGCCGAGCCGGTGCAGAACTTCGTGATGAGCATGATCGCGAAGAAGCCGGAGGACCGCCCGGCCACCGCGTCGGCCGTCGCGAGGGCTGCCACCGCACTGCGGCGCGGCGATGTCGCCGGCGCGGCCGCGATCGTCCCCGCCATCGCGGGGAGCGCCCCCGTCGACGAGGTCACCCAGCTCCTCACCGGAGGTCTCGGGTCGACCGAGGCCACACGCTTGCTGCCGACGACGGCTGCCGTCGATGCACCGGTCGCGACGACGGACGAGAAGAAGAAGCGCAAGCGGAGCCCGTGGACCTGGCCGCTCGTCGCACTCATCGCCCTGCTCCTGATCGTCCTCGCCGGCACGGTCTTCACGCTCCTCAACAACAACGGTGAGCCAGACCCGACGCCGAGCAGCCCGTCGCCGAGCAGCCCCTCCGCGCCGCCGTCCACACCGCCCACCTCGCCGAGCGCAGAGCCGACGAGCGTCGCGGTCGACAGCCTCGGCCTCCGGGGCATGACGTGTGACGACGCGCTGCAGCTCGTCAAGGACGAGGGCCTCAACAACGCCACGTGCGAGACCGGTGACGCCGCCACGAAGAAGAGCGACGTCGGCACGGTCTACGAGTTCAGCCCCCAGGGCAACGTGAAGTTCGACGAGTCCTTCGTCATGCGCGCCTACGGTCCCATGACCGTGCTGGAGCAGCCGGGTGCCGCGACCATCCAGGACGACACCGGCAACGCGGTCGACTCGGTGGAAGCCGGCGGCACGGCCTACATCGGCTGGCCGACCAACTACCAGTGCGCCGGCGGCGGGGTGATCTCCACGTACGAGATCTCGCTGACGAACGGAACGTTCAACGTCTCGGGTTCCCCGTCGAAGGCCAACTTCGGCCTGTCCGACATGCCCGTCGCGGTCACCGTGACCGGAGGCGTCGGAAGCCGGCTCAGCGTCACGTACACCGTGACCTGCACCAACGGCGACAACGAGCAGGTCTCACCGTCCGCCCCCACCGCCGAGGCGCGGATCGTCGCCGCGCCGTCTCCCGACCCGGAGCCGTCCGAGGAGGGCGAGGACACCACCCCCTGACCGAGGTCACGTCCACCATCGTCCCAGCGAGGGTCGGTTAGGCTGGCGAGGTTCAGCACAGGGAGTGAAGTGTCAGCAGAGCCGCGCGTGCTTTCCGGTCGTTACCGCATCGACGAGCTCGTCGGTCGCGGCGGAATGGCGACCGTGTACCGCGGGCACGACATCACTCTGGGCCGCACCGTCGCCATCAAGATCCTCAAGGCCGAACTCGCCGCCGACAGCGCCTTCCGCACGCGGTTCCGCCTCGAAGCGCAGGCTGCCTCGCGCATGTCGCACCCCGCGATCGTGCGGGTCTACGACGCAGGCGAAGACGTCGACACCGCCGAGGATGGCACCACGCGTGCCGTTCCCTACATCGTGATGGAGCTCGTCCAGGGTCACCTCCTGAAAGACGTCATCTCCGCCGGGCCGGTCAGTGTCGCCGACGCGATCCGTTACACCGACGGCATTCTCGAGGCGCTCGAGTACTCCCACCGCGCGGGCGTCGTGCATCGCGACATCAAGCCGGGCAACGTCATGGTGACCGAGCAGGGGCAAGTGAAGGTGATGGACTTCGGCATCGCCCGCGCCGTCTCCGATTCCTCGTCCACCGTCGCCGAGACCACCGCCATCATCGGCACCGCATCGTACTTCTCGCCCGAGCAGGCCAAGGGCGAGCCCGTCGACGCCCGTGCCGACCTGTACTCCGCCGGCGTCGTGCTGTACGAACTGCTCACCGGGCGCCCGCCGTTCCGGGGCGACACGCCGGTGGCGGTGGCCTATCAGCACGTGAGCGAAGCGCCCGTTCCTCCGTCCGATGTGGTGGCCTCCGTCCCCCGCTCCCTCGATTCCGTGGTCCTGCGAGCCCTCGCGAAGGATCCGTATCAGCGGTTCGCCGACGCCGCCTCGTTCCGGCACGCGCTCGATGCGACGGGCGACGGAAAGACGCCCACCAAGCGCCAGGTCGGCGCCCTGCACAGCGAGCTGTACGGAGCGAACCCTCGACAGGCGGCGGAGACGGCCCGGTCGCTGCGCCAGCTCAGCACCGACACGACGATGCGCCGCACCCAGACGGGCCCGCCCGTCGCATGGATCTGGACCGGCGTGGCCGTTCTCGCGGCCCTGCTGATCTCGGTGTTCATCTGGGTGATCGCCAGCCGTCCGCAGCCGACGTTGCCCGAGAACGTGCGGAAGGTGCCGGACATCGTCGAGATGGCATGGGATCGCGCCGAGAAGGAGCTGGTGGCCAACGATCTCGAGGCCACGAAGGTCGAGGAGAACAGTGACACGGTCGCGGCCGGCAATGTGATCCGCACCGATCCGATCGCCGGAACCCGCGTCGAGCCCGGTGAGGAGATCACGGTCTACGTCTCGACCGGCCAGAAGCTTGCCACCGTGCCGAGACTGGAGAACCTCTCACGCGAGGAGGCGACGGCCGCTCTCGACGATGCCGGCCTGACCCTCGGCACCGTCACGACGCGCAACGACCCCAAGCTCGCCGCCGACACCGTCATCTCAGCGAGCCTCGACGAGGGCGCGGAGGTCGCGGTGGGGACGAGCGTCAACGTCGTGGTCGCCAGCGGCAAGGTCACCGTCGTGGACATGTCCGGCTACAGCGTCGATGCCGCCGAACGCGCGCTCGAAGCCGATGATCTCGGCCTCACGGCGAACGTCGTCGAGGATGCGAACTGCGCCGGCAATCCCGACGCGCCCATCGTCAAGTCGCAGTCGGCCGTCGGCGACGTCGCGATCGGATCGACGATCGATCTGGTGGTCTGCACCGGCTCCTGATCCGCGCCGGTTCAGACGCGCGGTCCGCCCTGTCCACCCTGTCCGTGGGGCCGAAGCTCGGCACCGCGCGCGGCGGCGCCGTGGAGCCCGATGCTCTCGAGCCAGTTGCCCAGCAGACGGTAGCCGCCTTGGGTGAGGACGCTCTCGGGATGGAACTGCACTCCGTGGAGCGGGAGTGTCGTGTGCGCGATCGCCATCACCACCCCGGCGCTCGTCCGCGCCGTCACGACGAGCTCCGGCGGAAGGGTGTCCCTCACGACGGCCAGAGAGTGGTAGCGCGTGGCCGCGAACGGATTCGGCAGTCCCTCGAAGAGCGCGACCGTCTCGTCGTGATGCATCTCCGACGTCATGCCGTGCAGGAGTTCGGGCGCGTGGGTGACCGTCGCTCCGAACGCGACGGCGAGCGACTGGTGACCGAGACACACTCCCAGCAGCGGCATCCCCGCCGACGCTGCCGCACGCACGATCGCGACGGACGCCCCCGCGCGCTCGGGCGTCCCCGGCCCCGGCGAGACGAGCACGCCGTCGTGGCCCGCGATCGCGGCGACGGCATCGTCGATCTCATCCGACTCGACCACCGAGACGCTCGCTCCGAGCTCTCGCAGGTAGCCGATCAGGGTGTGGACGAAGCTGTCGTGATTGTCGACGACGAGCACCGAGCGGTCGGGCGTGGAGATCGGCTCAGCCACCGATGGTGGAGTCCTGCGGCGAGATGAACTGCGAAGCCCAGGGGAAGACGTACCAGAACAGTCCGTAGAGAGCGGCCGCGACCAGCGCGATCACGATGATCACCCGGAACCACACGGGCCCGGGCAGGAGACGCCACAGTGCACCGTACATCAGGCAGTCTCTCCTTCGGTCAGGGAGGCGGGGGGTCCGTCGGAGCGAGGCGTGAAGTCCTCGAACAGGGCGTAGGCGATGATCCGCTCGAGCATGTTGAACTTCGGAGCGCAGCTGGTGAGGGTGAGGTAGCGGCCGTCCGCGTCGAGCCCCACCTGCTGGGGCACCGGGAGCAGCACGTCGACCTGAGTGTCCTGCACGTACTCGAGGTTGCGGAACCGGTAGGTGTACCAGCCGGCCTTGGTCTCGATCACGATCGCATCGCCCACGACGAGCTTGTCGATCGGGTCGAAGGGCGCTCCCGAGGTCCATCGGTGGGCGGCGTAGACCGTGTTCCCCTCTTCGCCGGGCATGGCGGTGTCGGGGTAGTGTCCGATCTCGCCCTGGTCGAGGATGTCGGGCCGGGTGACTCCTCCGGCGATCGTGAACTTCCACTTCTCGCCGAAACGAGGGATCCGCATGACGCCGAACTCGTCGCCGTGCTTCGGCTGGTCGAGCACCGGGATCACCGGTGCGCCGGCGGGCGGACTCGGGTCGGGCTGGTACTCCTGAGCCCACGAGGTCACGAGGTCATCGGCCTCGGCCTGCTTCTGCGTCCCGATGATCCAGTCGCCGATCCACATCTGCCACGAGACGTACAGCAGCGCCACGACCCCCGCCGTGATCAGCAGTTCGCCGAGCACACCGACGAACGTCACCCGCCGCCGAGGCCTCCGCGCGCGCGACGAAACTCCGCTCACTTCCCCCACACCCGCGATTGTGCCACACCATGTGCTGAACATCACCTGACGATAGGATCGTCGCATGGCACGTTCAGGCAACGACGAAGACCCGATCGTCGAGCAGCGCGACGGCGAGCAGGCACCCAATCCGGTGTGGTTCAAGCCGATCATGCTCGGACTCATGATCATCGGCCTCGTGTGGGTGATCGTGTATTACCTCAGCGGGTCGAACCAGTTCCCCATCCCCGGCGCGGGTGGGTGGAACCTCGTCATCGGCTTCGGGATCGCGTTCGTCGGCTTCTTGATGACCACGCGCTGGCGCTGACAGGATTTCCGCGCCCTGCCGCCCTCCACAGGTGGTTCCACAGGTGTGAATGACACCGGTGTAATTCATCCCCATCTGTGGATGAAACTGTGGATAACCTCGTTCGGACTCGGTCGGATCTCGTTCGGACTCGGTCAGATGTAGAGCAGAGCGGGGATGGCGAGAAGCGCCAGCAGACCGACTCCGGTCGCACCCAGCAGCAGCTTCTGCGTGCGCTGCTGACGGATCGCGCGCGTGCGCGCGAAGATCACGCCGACGAGGGCGCCGACGAGGCCCCCACCGATGTGCGCCTGCCACGAGATGTTCGATCCGGGCAGGAAGGTGATTACGAGGTTCAGTCCCAGAAGCACCGCGATCGCCGTGACGTTCGCGCCGAGGTGACGACCGATGACGAACATCGCACCCAGGAGACCCCAGACCGCGCCGGATGCCCCGACCACCCACGTTCCGGGGGCTAGGAGAGCGACGAGGACCGAGCCGCCGAGGGCGCTCAGGAGATACAGCGCGGTGAACCGCCACCGTCCGAGGAGGGGTTCGAGGCTGCGGCCGAGCGCCCACAGCGCGAGCATGTTCAACGCGACGTGCCAGATGCTCGCGTGCACGAGCGTCACCGTCAGCAGGCGCCACGGCTGCAGGTTGGGTCCGGGCAGCACGAACACACTGTTGAACGCGAGCCACCACTCGATCTGGCCGCCGACCCGGGGGATCAGGCTGACGAGGTAGAGGAGTGAGGTGAGGGCGACGATCGCGTAGGTGACGACGGGCGTCCCGTCGGACCTACGCATCGCCCTCACCGCACGTGTGCCGCGCGAGGGTCGCGTGGCCTTGACGTTCTTCTGCTGCTCGCGCAGACACTCCGGGCAGATGACCCCGACGGGCATCTGCGTCTGGCACTCGGGGCAGATCGTGCGGGTGCAGCGCTGGCACAGCACGAAGCTCTGCCGGTCGGGGTGCCGATAGCAGAAGTTGTCGGGGTTGGCCCGGAGGTCGGCGTTTGTCACGCGAACGGAGCGCGGCTGCGGCGGGTCAGGCCGCGACGACGTCGATCGAGGAGATCACGACCGGCTCGACGGGACGGTCTCCGGGGCCGGTGGGCACGGCGGAGATGGCGTCGACCACGGCACGCGACGCATCGTCGGCGACCTCGCCGAAGATCGTGTGCTTGCCGTTGAGCCACGGAGTGGGATCGGTCGTGATGAAGAACTGCGAGCCGTTCGTGCCCTCCGCCTGGCCGGTGATGGCGTTGCGGCGAAGACCGGCGTTGGCCATGGCGAGCAGGTACGGGGAGCCGAAGGTGAGCTCGGGGTGGATCTCGTCGTTGAACGTGTAGCCGGGGCCGCCGACGCCCTGACCGAGCGGGTCGCCGCCCTGGATCATGAAGTTCGGGATGATGCGGTGGAAGACGACGTCGGTGTACAGCGGTCCCTCACCGGGCTTGCCCGTGGCGGGGTGGGTCCACTCCTGCGTGCCGTCGGCGAGACCGGTGAAGTTCTTCACGGTCCGCGGTGCGTGGTCTCCGAAGAGATTGACGACGATGTCGCCGTGGTTGGTGTGGATCGTCGCGACTGCGGTGTGGATGGGCATGCTCACCATTCTCCCACCTGTCAACCCCTGGCGTGTCGCTGGTGGTCTGGCAAGATAAGGAATACGGGATATCAGTTCGTATGGACAACCGTTCATTGACGCACCCAGACGAGACCCAGACGAGGGAGGGCTCCGTGAGCCTCAGCCGCAAGCGCAAGAAGCAACTCCGCAAGCTGCAGAAGGACGCCAACACCCTGTGGGAGTCGCAGCAGGTCCTGCTGGGCCAGGCCGGCGACGTCGCGCGTGAAGCCGGACGTCAGCTCGGCAACTACAGCCGCGAGCAGGTCGTTCCGACCGTTCAGCACGGCTACGAGAAGTACGCCGCCCCGGTCGTCTCCCGTGGTCTGCGCACCTCCGCCAAGGTCTATAACGAGCGCCTCGCCCCGGCCGCCGGTGCCGTGATCGGCTCGGCCCTGTCGGTGTGGGATGCGGCGAACGAGAAGCGCGATGCCCTCTCCTCGGGCCGCGGCTTCGGGGCGATCGACGTCGACAAGCTGCAGAAGAAGGCACAGAAGTACGGCAAGAACGCCACCAAGCGTCTGACCGTCACCGCGCCTCCCGCGAAGAAGAAGATGGGCGCCGGCGGTGTGCTGGCGATCATCTTCGGCATCGCCGCCGCTGCGGGCGTCGTCTACGCCGCCTGGCAGACACTGCGTGCCGACGACGAGCTGTGGGTGGCGGACGACCCGCTGCGCGCGCCTGACGCTTGAGCCCCCGCCCTTGGTCCGGGCGAGACGTTGCGGGAGTGAGGTCGGTCGTTGAGCGAACAGCGGGGCGACGAGACGAAGCGCGTCCGCGACGCGGCCGCCGTTCGCGGGCTCGAGATCGAGCTTCGCGAACGACCGGCCGCCCGCAGTCTCGAGGAAGCCGCTGCCCTCCTCGGGATCGCCCCCGCGAGCATCGTGAAGACCCTCGTGGTCAAGCGCGCCGACGACACGTACCTCTTCGCGCTCATCCCGGGGGATCGGGCGATTTCGTGGCCGAAGCTGCGTGCCGTCGTGGGCGTGAACAAACTTCAGCTTCCCGATCCGCAGCGCGCGCTGCAGGCGACGGGGTACGAGCGCGGCACGATCGTGCCGATCGGAAGCACGACTGACTGGCCGGTGTTCGCCGACGAGGCGATCGTGGGCCAGCGGATCGCAATGGGAGCCGGCGCTCACGGCTACAGCCTCTTCGTCGACGCCGACGAGCTCATCGCCGCCTATGGGGCCACCGTCGCCGACATCTCACAGCCCCTCGCCGGGGAGTGAGCTCAGGCCGTCAGACCGGCCAGGTGCAGTCCGACGTCGATCAGCTTCACATGCTGCAGCGCCGTGATCGCGTCGAGCGGGAACCACTCGGCGCGGTCGGTGGAACCGTCGATCTCGTTGCGGAGTCGCCCGCCCACGACGTGTGCCCGATAGATGATGCGGAGTGCGTGCAGGGGCCGATCGCGTCCGGCCTGAATCCGCTCCCGTACCGGGATGACGCGCGAGTCGATCCCGAGGAGCCCGTCGAGCTCGACGCGGTACCCCGTCTCTTCGAGCACCTCCCGGCGCGCAGCGCTCTCCGGGTCCTCGCCGGCCTCCAGTCCTCCGCCCGGCAGCGTCCAGGCCGAGCGGTGCCCCTGGTTCCAGTGGGCGAGCAGAACCCGTCCGTCACCGTCGGTGATGACGGCGTACGCGGCGACGCGGAGGTCCATCCCGTCACCCTAGACGACGCGGCACTGCACGGCGATTGCTAGCGTGGCGGCATGACGAGCATCCTCCCTCTCACCGCATCCGATCGTGACGACTGGCAAGTGCTGTGGGACGCATACCTCACCTTCTACGAGGAGGACCTCGATCCGCAGGTGACCGACGCCACGTTCCGGCGCCTCGTCGATGGGACGGGCGACCTGCACGGGGCGATCGCCCGCGACGCGGAGGGACGAGCCGTCGGCCTCGTGCACTGGCTCGTCCATCCGAGCACCTGGAGCACGCAGGGCTACTGCTACCTCGAAGACCTCTTCGTCTCACCCGACGCGCGCGCGGGAGGCGTGGGACGAGCGCTGATCGATCACGTGCGCGCGTGGGCGAGCGCGGCGGGAGCAGAGAAGGTGTACTGGCTCACGGCCGAGACCAACACGACCGCGCGGGCACTCTACGACCGCGTCGCCCACCGCACCGGCTTCCTCCACTACGAGCTCCCTCTCTAGCCCCACCCACCCTGCGGGCGACAAGAAGATGGGGCTGTCGCGCAGGGAACGCTATGCTTCGCGCATGAATCCCCGCGTCCCCCCCGCGGGCGAATCGGCGACCGCTCCTCCGCCGCCCCCGCCCCTCGTCCACCGCCGGAGCTTCCTCGGTGGCATCGCGACGGCCTCCGTTGCCGCCGTCGCAGCGCCCCTGCTCGACGCCCCGAGCGCTCAGGCCGCCGACAACTATGCGCCGGTTGCCTACCCGGCGACACCCGTAGCCACGAAGGCGGAACTGCACGTCATCCGGCGGTGGACGTACGGGTTCCAGCCCGCTGCCCTCGTCGCCGTGCGCGAGGCGGGAGGACCCCGCGACTGGCTCGAGGCCCAGCTCACCCCGCAGGACATCACCGAGTCACCGAAGGTCGCGACCCTCGACTCCTGGTGGCGCTGCATCACCTCGACGCCCGATGAGATCGTCGCCCGCGATCGCAGCCGCGAAGAAGAGGGGTGGCACGCGATGGCGGCCTACGCCTCCTATGCCCTCGTGAGACGTCAAGAGTCGAATCGTCAGGTGCTCGAACTCATGACGGAGTTCTGGGAGGACCACTTCTATATCCCCATCCATGACGACGGAGTGTTCCCGTTCCGTATCTCGTTCGGACATCGCCTGCGCGAGCTCGCGCTGACGAGCTTCGAGGAACTGCTGCAGGCCGCCACCGTCCATCCGGCGATGGGATGCTCACTCGACAACGCGCGCTCGACCAAGAGATCCGTCAACGAGAACCTCGGGCGGGAGCTCCTCGAGCTCCACACCGTGGGCAAGGGCGCCGGCTACAGCGAGAACGACGTCAAGGCGTCGGCCCGGCTCCTCACCGGCTATCGCGTGGACATGTGGACGACGTGGGAGTCGTTCTACGATCCGACGTGGCACGACACCCAGCCGGTGAAGGTGATGGGCTTCTCCCACGCCAACGCGAACGCCGACGGCCGCCCGGCCGTGCGGCAGTACCTGTCCTACCTCGCCCGGCATCCGTCCACCGCGCAGCGGGTTGCGCGGAAGCTGGCGCGGCGCTTCGTGAGCGACAGCCCGTCGACGCAGCTCGTCGATCACCTGGCCACCGTCTACCTCCGAAACGGCACCCGCATCGTGCCCGTACTGCGCGCGCTGTTCGACCACGACGAGTTCTGGGCCTCCGCGGGGGCGAAGGTGAAGACGCCCACGGACGAACTGGTCTCGATGAACCGCGCGCTGGGCGTGTCGTTCGGCAAGCCGACATCTCGGGACACCGGAGCACTCCATGCGCACTACATGGCGGGGGGCATCGGCGCGTCCCCCTGGTCGCATCCGCGCCCCGACGGCCCGCCGCTGGACAACGACGCCTGGAACACGCCGTCCCGCTTCCTCGCCTCGTGGGATGCGCATTGGACGCTCTCGGGCGGCTGGTGGCCGACGAAGGACACGACCCACGTGCCCCCGGCAGCACGCCTGCCGAAGGCGCAGCTGACGCTGGCGGAGTTCGTGGACCACCTCTCACGTCAGCTGACCGGGGTGGCATCCACGGAGAGCCTCCTCCGCGCGATCTGCACCGCGACGCAGCTCGCCCCCGGCACGGTCGTGACCACTCAGCACTCCATCGTCCGGTGGCAGATGCCGTGGGTGCTCGCCCTCGTCCTCAATCAACCGCTCTTCTACCTCCGATAGGAACGGCGCCGTGCTCGAATCCTCCCCGCCCGGTCTCGCCGCCGACCCCCTGGACGCCGGCTGCGACGACTTCGCCGCCAGCGTGTCGCGGCGCACCGCCGTCCGCTCGGCCCTCGGCATCGGCGTCGGTCTCGTCATGGCCTCGGTGTTCGGCGATGCGTTCGTGGAGACCTCCTACGCGGCGGGAGGCAAGAAGGCGGACCGCGTGCTGGTGGTGCTGTCGCTCCGCGGCGCCGCCGACGGGCTCTCCCTCGTCGTTCCGCACGCCGACCGCGTCTACTACGCCGCGCGCCCGAACATCGCCGTACCGAAGGACAAGCTGCTGGCGGCGGACGCGCAGTTCGGACTGCACCCGTCGTTCGCACCGATCATGCCGCTGTGGAAGGCGGGTCGTGTCGCGGCGATCCACGCGACCGGGCAGCAGGTCACGACGCGGTCGCACTTCGCGGCGATGGAGGAGGTCGAGGACGCCGACCCGGGGTCGCAGGCGCGGGTGGGCTGGCTCAATCGCCTCATCTCGCTGCGCGGGGGCGGGGCCTCGGACAGCACGGCGCTGCAACTCGGAGAGACGGTGCTCGCCACTCAGCTCGCCGGCCCGGCGCCCGCCGTCTCGGCGGCGAGCCTGGACAAGCTCAAGCTCGTCGGGCCCGGCGGCAGCGAAGCCGCGCGATGGGAGAAGGCGCTCTCGAGCCTGTGGACGAATGCGCCCGCTCCGGTGGCGCGAGGCGGAGGTCGGGCGCTCGCCGTCGCGCAAGCCTACGGCCCGGCCCGTGCCGCGAGCGGGGGTTCGGTGACCTACCCTAAAGGCAGCCTCGGCGATGCGCTGCAGGGCGCGGCCAAGGTCATCAGGGCAGACCTCGGCGCCGAGGTCATCACGATCGATCAGGGGTCGTGGGACCACCACCAGTGGGTGGGCAACCTGTCGAACGGGAACCTCAAGAACATGGCCGACCCGCTCGGCCAGGGACTCGCCGCCTTCTTCGCCGACCTCGGCGCCATGGAGAAGAAGGTCACGCTCGTGACGATCTCCGAGTTCGGCCGCCGCGTCAAAGAGAACGGCAACGGCGGCCTCGACCACGGACACGGCAACGTCATGTTCGTTGTCGGTGCGGGAGTGAAGGGCGGCTACTACGGCCGGTGGCCGGGCCTGGAAAACACCGCCGATGCGGATCTCGCGGTGACGACCGACTATCGCGACGTTCTCAGCGAGGTGGTGGCCGCCCTCTACCCGGAACGCAGCCTCGCGGCGATCTTCCCTCAGTTCCGTCACAAGCGGCTCGGGTTCATGGCCACGGTGGTCACCGGCGGCGACACGGGACCCACGACCCCGGCACCGAAGAAGATGCCCACGAGCTTCTTCACGTCCTACGGGAAGCGGTCCGGATCGAGTCGAGTGGGCTCCAAGGTGACCGCCCCCGCCCCCAAACTGAGCGCCGCCGGCAAGAAGGCGAAGGTCAAGACCTCCTCTCGCTGGGAGACGGTCAAGAAGGGCAAGACCAAGAAGCGCGGAACCAAACGCTCCTTCACCATCCCGGCGTCCTACCTCGGCTGCTCCTTGCGCGTGCGGGTGACCTACACCGCGAAGGGCTACAAGGCCAAGACGAAGACCTTCAGCTGGGGCACCGTCAAGAAGAAGAAGTAGTCGCGGCTTCTGAGCCGCTGCTCAGGTGGCGCGTCTTGCGCCTGTGAGCTCGAGGAACTCGCAGAATGCGCCACGTGAGCGACGCGGGCGAGGCCGCACGAACGGGCGAGGAGAGCGAGACGGAGATTGTGGAGCCTAGGAGATTCGAACTCCTGACATCCTGCTTGCAAAGCAGGGCTACCTCCTCCACCGAGGGCCCGGATTCCCGCAGAATCATGCGGAGCCGGGCCCTCATTCGTGCAACCAGAACTAACCGAGATATGGCACGAACAACCCCGTAATGGCACGACTCTGGCACGAACGAAAGGCCCCACGAGCAGACTGCCGCCAGCCGCTACGCGGCGAGCACGCGACCGTCCACGCCCCTGCCCGCCCGAGGGCCACGCGGACGCGAAGCGGAGAGCCTCACCGTCGCTTTCGTGTCCGTGAGCGTTTCACCTTGCCGTTCGCGAGCGTCACCCGGACCTCGTACCAGCGAGCGCCATAGAAGGTGCCCTGCCGGAGGAACGTCTCTTCCATCACGACCGCGGCTCCCCCCGTGAGTGTGTACGGCAGGCCTGGCTCCTCGATTCCCATGAGGGGGATCAGGCCCCCAGGGATGTCGTCGCTTCGGTGAACTTCGACATGGTGTATCTCGATGGGCGCGCGTCCCTTGTTCCAGATGTACGCCCAGACCGTCTGCTCGTCCTCGGTGGCATGCGTGTTCGCCCGCACCTTCACCCGTGGCCCGGACCACGCCCAGGCAGTGATGCTCCATGCGAGAGAGAACAACGCGATGGCTCCGGCGACTATCGAGATGACGAACGCGGGCAAGGCGAAGGGGTCGCTGGCTTGAACGAGGATCACGGGCCGAGCCTATCGAGAGGGCTCACCCCGATTCGTGATGCCTGGCTCTTGCATCATGGCCGGTGTGGGTTCACGTCACGGACAGGTCGGGGACATTACTCGCGCAGGTTGAGGGGGCGCACGTCGTCCTCGTAGATGCCGTAGACGTACGGGCCAGGCTTGCCAGCGCGCCGCAAGATGCGCGCCTCGTTCCGGAGGAGCCAGGACAGCATCGTCTCTCCAGAGATGTTCGCGTTGCTGACGGCGAACACGCGCGCTCCGGCGACCCTTACCGCTGATGCCTCCGCGGGGCGCTTGGCGATCTGAGAGTCCTTGCACAGGCACACTTCTCCCTGCGCGGTGGCCTCGGTGATCCAGTCGGGATCAGCCATGCCCTCACCGACGCGCTGACCGTAGCGCTCGTTCATGGTGACGACTTCCCAGCCACGCTCGCGCAGACCATCCGGGATGATCTTGCTCCCCATCCCTCTGTCGATGAAGAAGCGATGCGACCCGGCCGTCACATCGCCCCTACGCGGCCAGCGGTTGGAGCACCTGCACCGTATGCTCCGGGAGGTCGTAGTCGTAGGCGATGCTCGCGGGCGGCTCCCCGGCTTTCAGGCGTCCGAGCACGTCACTCACCCGCACTCCAGTGCCCGCAAGGGTGGGCTGACCGAACGACTGTTGCGGGTCTATGTTCATGAGCACGTCGTCAGCCACCGGAATCGCGAGCCGGTGCGCGTAAGCGGGTCCGTAGGTGATGGTGCGGAGGCGGTCACCGAGCGCCGCGCGGAAGACGCCTTGCCCGTGCACGACTTCGGAGAGGTCGGCGGAGTCGTCGCCCTCTATCTCCTCCCACATGATGTCGGCCCCATCGGTCTTCAGCCGTTGGCTGGCGAGGGCGTACTCCATGCCGTAGCGACGGCGCACGGCCTCCACGGAGTCGCGGATCGTGCGCGTGCGGAGGCCCTGGTCCTTCAGGAAGCCGACGACGTAGGCCTCAGCGAGGGACAAGAAGGGGACGTGATAGCCGCGGCCCTCCTGAACACCGTCAATGAGCGGAGGCATGTGCGTGCCGGAGGCGGTGGTGTAGCCGTGCATCCACCGGGCGACGGTCGATTGCGGCTTGCCGAGGATGCGCGCGACCTCGCTCTGTGAGTACAGAGGGGTGGTCAGCGTGTCCATCGTTCCAGTCCTTCTGGTGGGGGCTCGTTCGCAGATTAGCAGTGTGAGCCTGGGCACCGACGCTGGACAGCCTCCGCGTCGTGACACTCCGTCACTACGGTTATCAGCATGACTCCCCTCCCGGTTCCGCCCGAGTCGTTCGACGGGCTCAACTTCGGCGTCTCGCTCGCCGCGGCCATCGTGAGCGTGCTCGCCCTCATCATCGGCGGCTACTCGCTCGGGTGGCAGATTGTTCGCCACTACCGCTGGGCACGCCCGCGTCTCGTCGTCACCGGCGAGTGGGGCCGGATGCACGAACAGCACTCGGATGGTCGCGTGGAGCGCGACACCTGGACGCTGGAGGTCACCGTGACCAACACGGGGGACGTGGGCACGCAGATCATCGACGTGTACTGGGAGTTCCCTGCCGTGGACGACACCCAGCGCCCGCTCCGTGTCGCCGGGAGCACGGACCCTGACGAGCCGTATGCGATGCATGTGGACTGGCAAGGCATCATCACGGAGGAGGGCATCCGCGATCCGAGCATCCCGACCCGGCTGGAGCCGTTCTCCCGCCTGTACTGGCGTTTCGAGGTTCCCGCGTCTGGCGCTGGACACTCACAGGTCCGCCGCTTCGAGCGTGGCCGTGCCGCGGTCACGTGGGTTTCTCGCGATGCCGTCAAGGAGCCAGCGTTCGGAGAACATCCGCACGTTCGTACGACCTACGGACCGTGGCAGACGTTCAGCGCGGATCACCCGTCGAGGGCCGGGAGCGATTCGAGCCCGAACACGTGATGCTGGGCACTGTTCCCCGCTGGGGGCACATCACGGGGCGATAACGCCTCTTGCATCATGGCCGGGCCACGGCGTGGCGTCGCCATCGGGTCCGTAGAGTGCCGCGCCACGGCTGGCGCGGACGCGCGCCGCCGACCTGACCTGAGAGAGGCGGCACCCCCGCATGGCTATGGACATCGGCACACTCGTCGGATACCTGGAACTCGACACGAGCAAGTTCGAGGAGGGCGCGAAGGGGGCTGGGGCGAAGATGCCCGGCTGGATGGCGGCGGCGGGTGCGACGGCGGCGCTGGCTGTGGGTGCCGCGTTCTCGGCCGCGTTCGTGAACGCCGTGAACATCGATGCGGGGAACGACAAGATCGCGTCCCAGTTGGGGCTCACGGAGGCGGAGTCGAAGCGGGCTGGGCAGGTCGCCGCCGAGGCCTACGTGGCCGGGTTCGGGGAGTCGGTGCCACAGATGCAGGCCACCACGGCAGGCGTCATCTCCAGCATCCGGGGCATGCGTGACGCGTCCGTGGAGGAACTCGGCGGGATCGTCCGTGGAGTGCAGGCCCTGTCGGACAACTTCGAGGTGGAGGCGGATCGTATCTCCCAGGTGGTGGGCCAGATGCTCTCCACCGGCCTCGCGTCCTCCGCTGATGAGGGCCTCGACCTCCTCACGGCGTCCCTCCAGAAGGTGCCCGCGGCTGTACGGGAGGACCTCATCGACGCCGTGGATGAGTACGGCCCGTTCTTCGCTCAGGTGGGGCTCTCTGGTGAGGACGCGATGAGCGCGCTCGTGGCCGCCTCGGAAAAGGGCATGTATGGCATCGACAAGACCGGTGACGCGCTGAAGGAGTTCACGCTGAAGGCCACCGACATGTCGAAGTCGTCGGTCGCGGCCTACGACACGCTCGGGCTCTCCGCCGACGACATGGCGGCATCGCTCCTCGCTGGAGGGGACCAGGGAGCGGAGGCGTTCCAGCGGATCGTGGACGGCCTCCTCGGGATCGAGGACCCGGTGGCGCAGTCGCAGGCGGCGCTCGCTCTCTTCGGAACCCCGCTGGAGGACCTCGGCACGAACGAGATTCCGGCGTTCCTTCAGGGCCTCTCCGACATGGAGGGTGGTCTGGGGGACTGGCAGGGCTCGACGGAGGAGATGGCGGCCACCGCGAGCGGCAACGTCGCGGCGTCGTGGGAGCAGGTGACGCGCTCCCTGGAGTACCTGATGACGACCGTCGCGGGCGGTCTGCTCCCCGTTCTGGAGCCTCTCGCCGCGTGGCTCGCGGAGAACCCGACGCTCGTCGGGGCGGTCGCCCTCGGGCTTGGTGTCCTGGCCGCCGCGCTCGGGATCGCCGCCGTCGCACAGTGGGCGATGAACTCCGCGCTCCTCGCGTCCCCCATCACGTGGATCATCCTGGGCATCGCGGCCGTGATCGCCGCGCTCGTCCTCCTCATCGCGAACTGGGATGCGGTCGTGGCGTGGGTGTCCGACGTGTGGGACGGTTTCATCGGCTGGGTGACTGGCGTGCTGGAGGGCTTCGCGGGCTGGTGGAACGAGACGTGGGCGGCCATCGGGGAGTGGATCACCTCCGTGTGGGAGGGCTTCATCGGGTGGATCACCGACACCTGGTCCGGGTTCGTCTCCTGGCTCATGAGCATCGTCAACGGCGTCCGCTCCTGGTGGAACGGCCTCTGGTCCGGCATCGGCTCGTTCTTCGAGGACGTGTGGAACGGCATCGTCGCGTGGGCCGTCTCCATCATCACGAGTTTCATCGCCCGGTGGACCGTCATCTGGTCGCGCCTGACCTCGTTCTTCTCCGGCCTGTGGGACAGCATCGGGGACGCCATCTCGTCGGCGTGGGAGGGCATCCTGTCGTTCTTCGAGGGCATCCCCGACGCGATCAAGGGGTTCTTCACGGGCGTCGGCACGTGGCTCTACAGCATCGGCCGCGACCTCATCAACGGCCTCCTCAACGGCATCCAGTCGCTCGCCTCGACCATCGGCTCGTTCTTCCTGAACCTCCTCCCCGACTGGATTCGCGAGCCGTTCAAGATCGCGCTCGGCATCCACTCGCCCTCGCGGGAGTTCTTCGGCTACGGCATGAACATCGGGGAGGGACTCGTGGAGGGCCTCGACGCGTATCAGCCGGTGCTCGAAGCGCGCATGTCGTCGCTGGTGCCGGTGCCGGACTACGTGCCGGATGAGTGGTCGTCCCGCTACGGGTCGGGCGCTTCGGTGGGTGCGTTCCACTACCACGCGGCCGAGGGGCAGTCCCTGTCCTCGGAGGAGGCCCTGTTCCTCGCTCTCGGCTCGCCTCGGTCACCGTTCGGTGGTATGTCCGACTGAAAGCACGCTGGGTGGCCGTGAGACTCGCACAGAGCGACGAATGGGGTCGAGGTGGGGTGGGGGGCCCAGACGGCCCCTGAAGCGCTTAGGCGGGCGCTGAGCGCTCCTCAGAACACGAGGGGCAGGGACCGGTGGGGCGGTGATCCTGCTTCGTAAGTAGGCAGTCCGGCTCCGGATGCCGACACCGGGTCGGGCCGATCCTCCGGCCCAGGGCGGCCGGTGAGGCGCGCTCAGTCCGGTTCCGGGGCCCGGCTCGGTGTCCGCTCGTGCCAGCCCCGTGCCAGTAGGGCCGCGTGAAGGGACCTCGGGTTCGCGTCCTCGTGTGACGCGCGAGGGGCGGACTAGCCGGGATGCGCTGGCCCGCCCCTCAGCGGTGGTCCTGGGTGTCAGGCGACCACGGGGATGCGCTCCAAGGCCTCCATGAGGAGTCCGATGGAGTTGCCAGCCGGGCCGGGGACAGCCTCCGCGTCGCCGTCCATCAGGAGGTCGAACGCGGCAGGGTCGGCCTGCTGAAGGAGCACGAGGCCCTCCCACGGGAGCGCGCCCGTGTTGGCGACGCCCTCCAGGATCGAGCGCCATGCGCGAGCCGGGAGCGTGGCGACCTCGGCGGCGGCGACCTTTCCCGCCGCGTCGTCCACCTCCACGAGTCGATCCCAGACCGCGCCCTGCACGAACTCCACCACGGAGGCCGGCTGGGAGTCCTGGAGGACCTCCGGCATCGTTTCCAGGTTGTCCAGGATGGCGGCGAGGCGCACACGGTCGGCGCTCGCGATGATCGTCGGGAGGTCCTGCCCGGCGTCGAGGAGCGCACGCACCTTCGACCACTGGTGCGCCTGGAGCGCGAGGTCGTCGGCACCCTTCGGCGCGAGCGCGTCGAGCACCGGCTGACGGTCGGGGGTGGTCGGCTCGGCGGGGAGGGCGGCGGTGAGGCGCGCCCGGATGCCCTCGACCTCGACTCGCTGGCGGGCGCGGAGCCCTTCGAGCGTCAGGTGCGGGTCCGTGGTGCGCGCGGTCGCGAGGAGGTCGCGGCGCGCGGTGGTGACGAGAGAGATGTTGCTGGCCGTGTCGGTCACGACTGGCCTCCGTTCTGTTCGGTGATGGTGCCCTGCTGGGCGTGGTCCGCGCCGGTCGGCGTGGAGGTCTTGGCGTGGGTTCGGCGGCTACGATCACGGGCGCATCCCCGGCAGTAGCCGGTCGCGTCTGCGCCCCAGACAATGCGCGCGTGGCCGTTGCGGCACAGAGCCCAGGTGCCGCCGTGGTCGCGCTGGGCGTTGTGCCGAGTGCATGTCGGGGCGTAGGCGTCGAGGTCTGTGCTGAGCCGCTTCGACTTCCCCCGGTCGAGCACGATGTGGGTCGGATGCCCGACGAGGGCCCAACCGGTGGCCCTCCGGTCGCAGTCCGGGTGCTCGCACCGTCGGCCAACGGCGGAACCGCGCGTGCGCGTGAGCCGCTTGTGCACAGCGGCGTAGGTAGGCGCGGTCATCGCCTTCCCCTCTCGTCGCGTGCCTGGGCGCGCCGGGCCGCGGCCTCATCTCGCACCGCTGCCACGTAGCGCTGGACTGCTTCGCGCTCACGCGGTGGGAGCGTATGAATCGTCGCCAGGTAGGCGTCCTTCGTGTCGCGCTGTCGCTGAAGCGCGAGGGCGAGGGATGCGGGCTCGCGAGGCGGGGTGTACACCATCGGTCAGCCCTCCGATCCGAGCACGAGGCGGTCCAGGAGGCTCTCCACGGCGTCGAGCCCAGCGGCGTGCGAGGCGTCGAGGTTCACGAGAGCGGCACGGCGGGTCATGAGGCGAAGGCACACGTCGATGGCCTTCGTGTCTCCGGCGAGCGCGTCTCGCCAGACCGCGGAGAAGAGTGCGTCGAGGCGCTCCAGTTCCAGGCGTCGCAGTTCGTCCGCCTGCTCCGCTGGGATGCCGGTGATGGCGTCACGCACCCACGCGTAGACGGTGCTCGGGTGGACGCCCATACGGGTCGCGATGGTGCGGATGGAGACTCCAGCGAGACGCATCGTGAGGGCCTCCTGCATGCGGGTCGCCTTCGCGGCGCGGCGCGCGGTCGGCGTGCGGCGAGGCTTGTCTCCGAGGAGATACTCGGCGGCAAGGTCGGCGGTGTCGGGCTTCCTGGCGCTCATCACGCCTCCTCTCGGGTGATGCGTCTACCGCAAGCGCAGTAGCCGCGAACGTTGAACGTGTGGGAGTGCTGGGCCCAAGCGCGGAACATCCACGCCGCCCATTCGGCGGGCCAGTTGTCGGAGCGCTCGTGGCCATCGCAGAAGTAGGCGATGAACCGCTCGGTCTGCTCCGCCATCCATCGGCTCCGGGGGCGCATGCCGCGCGCTCGCGCCCAGGTGAGCATGTCGTTCGTGACACGGAAGTCGGTGGGGAAGGTGGTTGGGGCGCTCATGCGCTCTCCTCTCGGTGGTCGGTCCAGGCTGTGGTTGTGCCTGGGATGCGGGTGGGCCAGGAGGGGCCTCGCCATACGAAGCCGTGGTCGGTGAGGAGCGCGTGCAGTCGTTCGTCCTCCACGAGGTCGTCTCCGGCGTCGGTGAGCGCTCGGGAGCGCAGGCCAGCCCATGTGCGGATGCGCTCTTCTCGCTCTCGTGGCGCGAGGCCATCGAGTAGGGCGACTTCTGCGTCCCGATACCCGCTCACGTCGATGGAGTCGCATCGTGCATCGACCGCCTGGAGGGCATCGAGAACGTTTCTGCGCTGAGCGTCCGTCATCTTCCGGCGCGGCAACGCGGTGTTATGAGTTATGTCTGTTCTCTTCTCCTCTCTACTCGTCGCGGGGATGCCCGCGAGGTCCCCCGCGAGGTCCCCCGCGAGGTTCCCCGCGAGGTTGCCCACGAGGTTGGAGCGCGCCCACTCACCCGACCTAGCGGGGATGCCCGCGAGGTTCTCAGCGAGGTAGGCGCGGGCGGCGGGGAACACCCACCGCGTCGTTCGGCCCGCGCGGACCTCCTCTGCGGGGACGATCAGGCGCGCATCCGCGAGGACGCCGAGAGCGTTGCGCACGTCATGGACGCTCATCCCGCCCAGCGTGCGCGAGAGGGTGGCGTGCGAGGGCCAGGCGATGCCATCCGCGTTCGCGTAGGTCACGAGCGCGATGAGCACACGGCCAACACGGTCGGCTCCCACCTGGCGGGACGAGGGGAGCGGGGCAACCTGAAGAGCCCACGCGGTGAGGGCCTCCGTCATCCGGTCTGTGATCCTCACGGACGGTCCGCCCCCTCTCGGGCGCGTGCGAACTCGATCAGCCGCTCCTCGAGTTGCTCGATGAGGGCGAAGGCGAGAGCGAACGGGCTGGGCGTCGCAGTGGGGTGCTGTGTCGATTCCATCGGGTTGCCGCCTCAGAGCCGGTCGAAGCCGTAGTCGATGCCGGGCTCCCCTATGGCCGGGGCATACGCAGAGTGCACCGCCGCCTCATTCAGGCTTTCGCCGGAGAGGCCCGTGGGTGGCGTGAGTGAGAATCCCATCGCCTCCAGGAGCGGGGCGACCAGGACGGAAACCTTGCGGCCGTCCTTCTGTACCGCGACCTCGCCGCTGTTGATGAGCGCGTAGGCCGTGGGGAGGGAGACGCCGCGGAGGAGCGCGAACTGTCGCACGCTGATCGTCGGCACGGGGAACGTACGGAGTGCCGCCAGGAGCGAGGCTCGCTGGGTGGTCTTGTCGAGTTCGGCTGTAGCCATGAGGACCTCCTAGGGGTCGCGTCGGTGTGAGCGTCCCCAGGTCCTTCCTGGTGGCGATGGCGTCTGAGCGTGTGTGGCTCCGGCCCTCCTGGCGTCCTGCCATTGCTTAGGAATGTACATCATCTGCGTGCCATTAGGCGGTATTGTTTGAGCACGGATTTCTTGTCTGACCTGCGGATAGTGACAGAGTGTCACCCTGCTTAGTGATACATTGACACCCACACCACCACGAAGGAGTCGCAGATGAGCGAGCGAAAACAGAAGACGAACAGGCAGGCGTTCGGGAGCGTCAGGAAGTTGCCGAGCGGCAGATGGCAGGCGCGATACCCCGACACGTCCGGGCGTGGCTCCATGACCGCGCCGACGACATTCGCCACGAAGCGCGAGGCGCAGGACCACATTGCCGGAGTCCGCGCCGACCGATCCCGGCAGGTCTACCGGGACCACCGCGCCGGACTCACCCCCTTCGGTGACTACGCCCGTGAGTGGATCGCGAACGGTGGGACGCGGGGACAGTTCGCCCCCAAGACCAAGGCGAATAACGAGGACCTCCTGGCCGGGCTCCTCCTCCCGTTCCACGACCGGGCACTCTCCGCCATCACCCCCTCCGACGTGCGCACCTGGTACACCCGGAGCCGGAAGGAGTTGGCCGACGCCGGGCGGAAGCGCGCCGCGGCATCCCACGCCCGTGCCATCGCCGCCGCGAAGAAACGGGGCCTACCGGCTCCGCCCGCACCCGTCGCACAGACCGGCGAATCCCGGCTCCGCCAGGGCTACACCCTCCTCCGGTCCATCCTCGCCACGGCCGTGAAGGACGGGCTGATCGGCTCGAACCCGTGCCAGATCGGCGGGGCGGGATCGGTGAAGCACCCGGAGCGGCCTCTCCTCACGCCCGACATGCTCGGCGTGATCGTGGAGGAGATGCCGGAGCAGTGGGCGCTCCCCATCCGCGTCATGTTCGGCGCGCACCTGCGCCTCGGTGAACTCGTGGCGCTCCAGCGCGGCGACTACGCGGACGGCGTGCTGAAGGTGGAACGGCAGACGACGCTCGTGAACGGCAAGCCGGTGACGACCAAGACCAAGACGGGGAACGTGCGCCGGGTGAAGTTGCCGCCGCGCATCGCCGCGGAGGTCGAGGCGCACCTGGCGGCGTCGAAGGGGTTCGCGCGTGCACCCATGTTCCTGCGCGCTGATGGGGAGCCGATCACGAACCACGCGCTCGGGCAGGCGTGGAGGAGGGCGGCGCGGAGAGTCGGGCTCGGACAGTTCCACCCTCACGACGTGCGCCACGCGGGCCTCACGATGGCGGCGCAGAACGGAGCGACGACGCGCGAACTCATGGCACGCGCCGGGCACTCCACAGCGCGGGCGGCACTCATCTATCAGCACGCGGCGGAGGAGCGCGACGCGGCGCTGGCGGAGGGCCTCGACGTGCTCGGAGGGAGCCCAACTCGGAGCGTTACTGGCACGGGGATGGCACAAGCGGCCATCCTGGCAACGGAAAAGTCCCCCGGTCTGATGGCGGAAAATTCCGTCTGACCAGGGGACTTGTGAAGTGTGGAGCCTAGGAGATTCGAACTCCTGACATCCTGCTTGCAAAGCAGGCGCTCTACCAACTGAGCTAAGGCCCCCGAAGGGAGTGCAGTGGGGCTACCAGGACTTGAACCTGGGACCTCTTCATTATCAGTGAAGCGCTCTAACCGCCTGAGCTATAGCCCCGTCTGGAGACCGGCGCCAGCGCCGTCAACCTCCAAGACTTTACCCGATCGTCGGGCGATCCCGAAATCAGTTCGAAGTGAACCCCACGAGCAGGCCGCCGGTGACCTTGACCATGAGGTTGTAGATCCCCGCGACCACCGCGCCCAGCACGGTGACGACGATCAGGTTGAGGATCGCGACGATCGCCGCGAACGCCATCACCTGCGGCAGGCTCACGACCTCGGCCAGGATGAAGGAGTTGTCCGTCAGGGCCCGCAGGATCTCATCCAGCTTGTCGACGAGGCCCGTGGTCTGCAGCACGAGGTAGATGAGGAAGACCGACACGAGCGTCACGATCGCCAGGGCCACCGCCGCCAGGAACGACAGCTTCACGGCCGACCAGAAGTCGACGTAGACGAGGCGCAGGCGCACCTGCTTCGCACTGGTTTTGCTCGACGACTTCTTCGCCAGCTTGTCGGCTACTGTGCTCATGCTTCAGAACTTTCCTCGGGGGTCTCGGGGGCGTCGCCCTCCGGTGCGGCGGTCTGCGCATCGGCGTCGGTTTCGGGAGCGTCGGCCACGGCTTCGGTCAGCCCACGCTCACCGTTCCGCGCGATCGCGAGGATGCGGTCGTCGTCATCGGGGCGGGCGAAAACGACACCCATGGTGTCGCGTCCCTTGGCGGGGACCTCGGCCACGGCAGAGCGTACCACCTTGCCGCTGGCAAGAACCACCAAGACCTCGTCGTCCTCGCCGACGATCAGACCGCCCGCCAGATCGCCCCGATCCTCGTTGAGTTTGGCCACCTTGATGCCCAGTCCACCGCGTCCCTGGATGCGGTACTGGTCCACGGCGGTGCGCTTCGCGTAGCCGCCCTGGGTCACCACGAAGACGTACCCGTTCTCGCCGACGACCGATGCGGAGAGCAGACTGTCGCCCTCGCGGAAGGTCATCGCCTTCACACCCTCGGTCGAGCGGCCCATCGGGCGCAGCGACTCGTCGTTGGCCGTGAAGCGGAGCGACATCCCGTGCCGCGAGATGAGAAGGATGTCGTCGGTCTCGTCGACGAGCAGGGCGCTGACGACCTCGTCGCCTTCTTCCTCCTCCTGACCGCGAAGGCGGATCGCGATGATCCCGCCCTGTCGGTTGGTGTCGTAATCCGAGAGGGCCGTCTTCTTGATCTTCCCGTCCCGCGTCGCCAGGACCAGGTACGTGGCGGCCGAGTAGTCCCGGATGTCGAGGATCTGCGCGATCTCCTCGCCCGGCTGCAGCGCCAGCAGGTTCGCGACGTGCTGACCCTTCGCGTCGCGACCGGCCTCGGGAAGCTCGTACGCCTTGGAGCGGTAGACACGGCCCTTCGTCGTGAAGAACAGCAGCCAGTGGTGCGTCGTGGTCACGAAGAAGTGCTCGACCACATCGTCGGCCCGCAGCTGAGCACCCTTGACGCCCTTGCCGCCGCGGTGCTGCGAACGGTAGTTGTCGCTGCGTGTGCGCTTGATGTACCCGTCGCGGGTGACGGTGATCACCATCTCCTCTTCGGGGATGAGATCCTCCATCGACATGTCGCCGTCGAAGCCGTGCAGGATGTGGGTGCGACGCTCGTCGCCGAACTTCTCGACGATCCCGGTGAGCTCGTCGCGGATGATCTCGCGCTGGCGCAGCGGCGTGGCGAGGATGTCCTTGTAGTCCTCGATCTGCAGACGCAGCTCATCGGCTTCGTCCATGATCTTCTGGCGCTCGAGGGCCGCGAGCCGGCGCAGCTGCAGCGCGAGGATCTCGTTGGCCTGATCCTCGTCGACCGCGAGAAGCTCGATCAGGCCATCGCGCGCATCCTCGACCGTCGGCGAACGGCGGATGAGCGCGATCACCTCGTCGAGCGCGTCGAGGGCCTTCAGGTACCCCTCGAGAGTGTGCATGCGACGCTCGGCCTTGCGCAGGCGGAATCCGGTGCGCCGGACGATGACCTCGATCTGGTGCTCGATCCAGTACGAGATGAACCCGTCGAGGGCGAGCGTGCGCGGGACGCCGTCGACGATCGCGAGCATGTTCGCGCCGAAGTTCTCCTGTAGCTGGGTGTGCTTGTACAGGTTGTTGAGCACGACCTTGGCCACCGCGTCGCGCTTGAGCACGATGACCAGTCGCTGGCCGGTACGGTCGCTGGTCTCGTCGCGGATGTCGGCGATGCCCGTGATCTTGCCGTCGCGGGCGAGGTCACGGATCTTGATCGCGACGTTGTCGGGGTTGACCTGGTACGGGAGCTCCGTGATGACGAGGCAGGTGCGCCCGTGGATCTCCTCCACGTTGACGACCGACCGCATCGTGATCGACCCGCGACCCGTGCGCTGGGCCTCGCGGATCCCCTTGGTGCCCAGGATCTGGGCACCAGTCGGGAAGTCCGGGCCGTGAATCCGCGACATGAGCGCCTCGAGCAGCTCCTCACGGGGCGCATCCGGGTGCTCGAGCGCCCACAGCGCTCCCTCGGCGACCTCGCGCAGATTGTGCGGCGGGATGTTGGTGGCCATGCCGACCGCGATGCCGACCGAGCCGTTCACGAGGAGGTTCGGGAAGCGGGCGGGCAGGACGACGGGCTCCTGCGTCTTGCCGTCGTAGTTGTCCTCGAAGTCGACGGTCTCCTCGTCGATGTCGCGGACCATCTCCATGGCCAGCTGGGCCATCTTCGTCTCGGTGTACCGGGGAGCCGCGGCGCCCTGGTTTCCCGGCGAGCCGAAGTTGCCCTGCCCGTCTGCCAGCGGATACCGCAGCGACCACGGCTGGACCAGGCGCACCAGGGCGTCGTAGATCGCGCCGTCACCGTGCGGGTGGTACTGACCCATCACCTCGCCGACGACACGCGCGCACTTGTTGAAGCTCTTGTCGGGGCGATAGCCGCCGTCGTACATGCCGTAGATGACGCGGCGGTGCACGGGCTTCAGCCCGTCGCGCACGTCGGGAAGCGCGCGGCCGACGATGACGCTCATCGCGTAGTCGAGGTAGCTCCGCTGCATCTCGACCTGGAGGTCGACCTGGTCGATGTTGCCGTGGTTGTGGCCGGCCGTCGGGTCGGGGCGTTCTTCGTCAGTCATGTCTTCTCGTTTTCACGTCGCTGCCGGGCTCCGGGATGCTCGTTTCAGGACAAGAGCGGGGGCCCGCCGCTTCGCGGCACCCCGATTGTCGTGAAACGAGCATCCCTCCGCCCTTCTCATCGTTCTTCGTCTTGTCTTCGTCCCGGCTGCTGCGCAGCGGGAGATGGATAGTGAGTTCAGATGTCCAGGAAGCGGACGTCCTTGGCGTTGCGCTGAATGAAGCTCCGCCGGGACTCGACGTCCTCGCCCATGAGCACCGAGAAGATCTCGTCGGCAGCGGCGGCATCGTCGATCGTCACTTGGCGGAGGGTCCGCGTGTTGTGATCCATCGTCGTCTCCCACAGCTCCTTCGGGTTCATCTCGCCGAGACCCTTGTAACGCTGGATGCCCGAGTCCTTCGGGAGGCGGCGGCCATTCGCGAGGCCGTCGGCCACGAGCGCATCGCGCTCCCGGTCGCTGAACACGTACTCGTGGTCGGCGTTGGACCACTTGATCCGGTACAGCGGCGGCATCGCGAGGTAGACGAAGCCGGCCTCGATGAGTCCTCGCATGTAGCGGAAGAGGAGCGTGAGGAGGAGTGTCGTGATGTGCTGGCCGTCGACGTCGGCATCTGCCATCAGGACGATCTTGTGATACCTGGCCTTGGCGACGTCGAAGTCCTCGCCGATCCCGGTGCCGAAGGCCGAGATGATCGCCTGGATCTCGTTGTTGCCCAGCGCGCGATCCAGTCGCGCCTTCTCGACGTTGAGCACCTTGCCACGCAGCGACAGGATCGCCTGCGTCTCGGGATCACGCCCGCGGACCGCGGATCCGCCGGCAGAGTCACCCTCCACGAGGAAGATCTCGCTGATCGAGGGGTCTTTGCTCGTGCAGTCCTTGAGCTTGTCGGGCATGGACGCCGACTCGAAGACGCTCTTGCGCCGCGCTGTCTCCCGCGCCTTGCGGGCCGCGAGACGCGCCGTGGCCGCGTCGATCGCCTTGGAGATCACGCGCTTGGCCTGTGCGGGGTTGCGGTCCAGCCAGTCGGTGAGCTGATCGCCGACGATCTTCTGGACGAACGCCTTCGCCTCGGTGTTGCCGAGCTTGGTCTTGGTCTGACCCTCGAACTGCGGCTCGGACAGCTTGACCGAGATGACGGCGGTCAGGCCCTCGCGGATGTCGTCGCCGGTGAGGTTGTCGTCCTTCTCCTTGAGCAGGCCCTTCTCGCGCGCATAGCTGTTGATCTTGGTCGTCAGCGCGGCGCGGAAACCCTCTTCGTGGGTGCCGCCCTCGTGGGTGTTGATGGTGTTCGCGAAGGTGAAGACGTTCTCGGTGTAGCTCGTCGTCCACTGCATCGCGAGCTCGAGCGAGATGTGGCGGACGGTGTCCTCCGACTCGATCTCGATGATCTCCTCGTTGACGACCTCGGACTTGCGCAGTTTGTTGAGGTACTCCACGTAGTCGACCAGTCCACGCTCGTAGAGGAAGTCGTCGTGCGGCTGGCGGGTGACCGCCGTGCCGTCCTCGCCGTCGACCACGTAGGCCGAGGCAGGACGCTCGTCGCTCAGCGTGATGCGCAGACCCTTGTTGAGGAACGCCGTCTGCTGGAAGCGGGTGCGGAGGGTGTCGTAATCGAAGTCGACCGTCTCGAAGATCTGCGAGTCGGGCCAGAACGTGACGATCGTGCCGGTCTCCTCGCTCTCCTCGCCCTGAGCCAGGGGTCCCGTCGGCTTGCCGCCGTCCGAGAACGCCTGCCGCCAGACATGGCCCTGCCGACGGATCTCGACTTCGAAGCGAGTGGACAGGGCGTTCACGACGGAGGATCCCACGCCGTGGAGACCTCCCGACACGGCATAACCGCCGCCGCCGAACTTCCCCCCGGCGTGAAGCACGGTCAGAACGACCTCGACAGTCGACTTGGTCGGGTCGGACGCATGCGGGTCGACCGGGATGCCGCGGCCGTTGTCGACCACGCGGAGACCGCCGTCTTCGAGGATCGTGACCTGGATCGTGTCGCAGTAGCCGGCGAGAGCCTCGTCCACGGCGTTGTCGACGATCTCGTAGACCAAGTGGTGCAGCCCGCGCTCGCCCGTGGAGCCGATGTACATGCCCGGGCGCTTGCGCACCGCCTCGAGCCCTTCGAGCACCTGGATGGCATCTGCCCCGTACTCGTTCGGAACCTTCGTGGGAGCGGTTGCGTGCGGTTCCTCGGGAACGCTGTCGGGGTTTTCGGACGTCATAGGTTTCGAGCACTCCACATCAGATTCGAGGGCCCTTCCAGTCTATCTCCCCGCGGTGTGGTTTGGACGCCACACGGCGCTGTGGCGCGCGGAAATCGATCCGGAGGCCGCGGGACGTGGCTCATCCGTAGGTATCGCGTGGACCCCGCCCTGGAACGGCTCTGGGGCCCCATTTCCAGGAGGGAACGTCCGGGCCGATGAAGCGGACGTTCTCGACCCCCGCGTCCGGGAAGCGACGCATGAGCTCCGTGACGATCGCCCCACGCATGAGCTGGAGGTTCTTCGCCCACGCCGTGGAATCGCACTGGACGGTGAGCAGTCCTTCCGACAACGCCACCGGCGACGCATGGCGCGCGGTTTCTTCGCCGGCGACACTCTCCCACTGCAGGACCAGGTCTTCGCGAGCGAGCTGGGAGTCCCATCCCGCCTGCTTCGTGAGATCGGCGATGACGTCGCCGATCCCGCGCGCGTCCCGACCGGGCGTGAACGGCTGGTTCTCCTCGTCGTCGTTCCGCCGCCGGCGTCTGCGGGACGCCCGGGCCGAGGGCTCCAGGCCACGCAGGCGCAGATACGTGCGGATCGTCTCGGGGATCTCGGCGTCGTCACTCATCCGGTGCCTCCCGGATCGTTCCCGCCTCCACGTAGACGGTCCGGGCGCGCAGCTCATCGGGGACGTCGGCCTCCACGGCCGCGGTGACGATCACCTGCTCGAACCCCGCGACGACGTGGGCGAGCCGCGCGCGACGGTCGGCGTCGAGTTCGGCGAACACGTCGTCGAGGATGAGCACCGGATCGCCGAGCATCGAGTGCTCCCGCAGCAGTTGCGCCGAGGCGAGGCGCAAGGAGAGCGCCACCGACCAGGACTCACCGTGAGATGCGTATCCCTTGACCGGCAGTCCGCGGACCCGCATCAGGAGGTCGTCGCGGTGCGGTCCGACGAGGGTCACACCCCGTTCGAGCTCGGCGGTGCGCTTCGCGGCGAGCCGTTCCCGGAACGCCGCGGCGACGTCGTCGGCACTCCGCTCCGGGATGAGTGTCGTGTGCGGCACGTCCGCGGCATCGGAGACCTCGTCATCATCATCGGACTCACCGCCGTCGACAGAGAGCAACCATTCCAGTTCCGGCCGGTGGTCGGCGCCGGCGATCGTCTCGTACGCGTCGGTCACGGGAGCACGGAGATCCTGCGCGAGGGCGAGCCTGGCCCGGATCACCTGCGTCCCCAGCTGCACGAGCTTGTCGTCCCAGACATCGAGCGTGGTCAGCTCGTCGCCACGAATACCCCGCGCCCGCGCCGACTTCAGCAGCGCGGTCCGCTGCTTGAGCACGCGATCGTAATCGGACAGCACCCCCGACATCCGCGGGGCACGCTGGATGAGGAGCTGGTCGGCGAACCGACGCCGCGACGACGGATCACCACGGACGATCTGGAGGTCTTCCGGAGCGAAGAGGACCACCTGGGCGTACCGAGGGAGTTCGGCCGTCTTCACGTTCGACCCGTTCACCCGGGCCTTGTTGGATCCAGACCGGTTGAGCTGGGCCTCCAGGATCACCCGACGCTCGCCGTGCGCGAGTCGGGTGCGAACGATCGCGGCATCCGCACCGTCCCGCACCATGGGTGCGTCTTGGGAGACTCGATGCGAGCCGAGCGTCGCGAAATAGCCGATCGCCTCGGCGAGGTTCGTTTTTCCTTGGCCGTTGCGACCGACGAAGACGTTGGTCCCCGCGTGGAGCGTGACGTCTGCGGCCGCATAGTTGCGGAAGTCCACGAGACTCAACTGCTCCACGATCACAGTTGTTCAGCCTAGTTCTCGGGCCCGACGTTTCGTCTCGGGCTCCAGAGCGTCGAGTGAGGGGGCGGGAAGGGACCGCGCCCGGACTCAGCGCAGCAGCAGGTTGGGCTGCAGGAGGTACTTGAAGCTCTCCGGCGTCCCCGACGTCTGCGGGGTGATCAGCACAGGGCTGAGCTTGTTGGCGTTCTCGGCCGAGGTGAACGTGATCCTCGCGAACTCGCTGCGCACGGCACCGAGTGCCTCGAGGAGATATTGCGGGTTGAGTCCGAGGGTGACCTCTTCGCCGGTGAGCGTCGCGTCGACCGACTCGGTGGCGCGGGCCTGCTCCGTCCCGGACGCGTCCATCGACACGCCCTCGGCGGTGAAGGTGAAGCGCAGCGGCGCGGAGCGATCGAGAACGAGGGCGACGCGACGGACCGCTTCGGCAAGATCGGCCGTGTTGACGACCGCGTAGTGATCCGTCTGCTCGGGGAACAGCCGGCGGACGGGCGGGAAGTTGCCCTTGATGAGCAGCGACGTCACCGTCTTGTTGCCCGACGTGAAGGCGATGATCTCGCGATCTCCTGATCCCGAGAAGGCCACCTGGATGTCGCCGGAGTGAGCGAAGGTCTTTCCGACCTCGGTGAGCGTACGGGCCGGAACGAGGGCGGTCGTCGCTTCTTCTCCCGAGGCGACGGTTCCCGAATCCCACGGGATCTCGCGGAGTGCAACGCGGTAGCGGTCGGTGGCGACGAGACTCAGGTCGTTGCCCGACACCTCGAGCTGCACGCCGGTGAGGACGGGGGTGACGTCGTCGCGAGAGGCGGCGAAGGCGACCTGCGCGATCGCGGTCGCGAAGTCCTCGGCGGGGACGAGGCCGGCGTCGCCCGAGACCTCGGGGATCGCGGGATACTCCTGCACCGGCATCGAAGCCAGCGTGAATCGGGCGGACCCGCACGTGAGGACGATGCCGTTCTCGTCGTCCTGCTCGATCTGGATCGGCGCGTTGGGAAGACGGCTGGCGATGTCGGAGAGAAGGCGCCCGTGGACGAGGATCGTGCCGGGGGCGTCGACGGTGGCTTCGATGGTCGTACGTGCCGAGGCCTCGTAGTCGAACGCCGCGAGCGACAAGCCAGACTCGGAGGCCTCGATGAGGACACCGGCCAGGATGGGCTGCGGGTTTCGCTGCGGCAGAAGCTTCACGACGAACGACACGGCCTCGCTGAACACATCGCGATTCACGTGAAACTTCACAAGGGCTCCCTTGACGGCGAGTAGGGCTCCTCCATGCTAGCGCCACGACCGGCGTGCTCCGGAAGCGTCTGTGCCGTCAGCCTGACTCGACCCCCCTGTGCACAGGGTGATGGATTGCCCTTCTCTCTTCTTCTCTCTCTGTCATGGTGTTAACACCTGTGGAAAGTGTGGATAACTCGAGCGATCGCTGTCGAGGAGCGGAAACCACACGCGTGTAAGTTGTGGGCCGGCTGCGGATGCCTGTGCGGACGCGGAAATCCGGAGAGACGTATGCGCGCCCGGTCATCCACAGGATGCCGGGATTCGTTCACATCTGTTCGACATGACGGCCGAGTTATCCACAGGCTGTCCACACTGTGTAGAACGCGCATGATGGGACATCCCGCGCCCGGTTGTCAAGCGCGGGATGTCCGATGCAGCCGGTGAGCGGTTCAGCGACCGACTCTGCCGAGCTGGGTCGTGATCTCCGACACCTGGTTGTAGATCGAGCGACGCTCCTTCATGAGCTCGCTGATCTTCTTGTAGGCGTACATGACGGTCGTGTGGTCACGGTTGCCGAAGAGCTGACCGATCTTGGGGAGCGACAGATTGGTGCGCTCGCGGCACAGGTACATGGCGATCTGGCGCGCGGTGGCCACCGACTGCGAGCGGCTCGAGCCGTAGAGGTCGTCGACCGACAGCCGGAAGTACTGCGCCGTCGCGGTGATGATGTCGGTCGGGGAGATCACGTTGGCGTCGTCCTGGTCGACGATGTCGCGGAGCACCGTCTGGGCCAGCGAGATGTCGAGGGTCGAACGGTTGAGGTTCGCGAAAGCGGAGACACGGATGAGTGCGCCCTCGAGCTCGCGGATGTTCGAGGAGACCTTGGTCGCGATGTACTCGAGCACGTCGTCGGGAACCAGGAGGCGCTCCGACTGGGCCTTCTTGCGGAGGATCGCGATACGCGTCTCCAGGTCGGGCGCCTGGACGTCGGTGATGAGGCCCCACTCGAATCGACTGCGCATGCGATCTTCGAAGCCGGTGAGGTGCCGCGGCGGCACGTCGCTCGTGATCACGACCTGCTTGTCGTGGTCGTGCAGCGTGTTGAAGGTGTGGAAGAACGCCTCCTGCGTCTCGGCACGCCCCTGCAGGAACTGGATGTCGTCGATGAGGAGGATGTCGACGTCGCGATAGCGCGCCTGGAAGGCAGCGCCGCGGTTGTTCGCGATCGAGTTGATGAAGTCGTTCGTGAACTCCTCGCTCGAGACGTACCGCACGCGGATCCCGGTGTAGAGGCTCAATGCGTAGTCGCCGATGGCGTGGAGGAGGTGGGTCTTTCCGAGCCCCGAGTCTCCGTAGATGAACAGCGGGTTGTAGGCCTTGGCGGGAGCCTCGGCCACGGCGACCGCCGCGGCATGCGCGAAACGGTTGGACTGTCCGATGACGAAGTTGTCGAAGGTGTACTTCGGGTTCAGGCGTGTGTCGTGGCGCGAGGGTGGAGCGACCGGCTCGGTGTAGTCCTCGATGGGCGGCCGGCTCACCGGCACCGTCGGCGCCGTCGATTGCACCGGGACCGGCGCGGTCAGGTGCGCGTCGGCGAGGTCCGGGTTCACGACGACGCGGAAGCTCGAGGCCGCCGGCTCCGCGTCGACTCGCGCGAGTGCTTCCATGATGGGAGTGCGGAGGCGCTTGTTGAACTGGGCCGCGGTGAGGTCGTTCGGGACGTCGAGATACAGGGTGCCGCTCATGACGCCTTGAGCGACGGCCAGACTGAGGAAGCCCTGCAACTGCGGAGTGACCCGCTCGTCGTCCGCGAGTGCTTCGAGCACAGCGGTCCAGACGGGAACGTCCGGCAGATCGTGCGGTGTCATGGCTCCCCTGGGGTGGTCGTCGAAAGATGGGCGCATGGCGTCGGTGGGACGACGCCGTCGCGTCACGAGCTGCGGCGGACGGATCCACTCCACGTCGTGACGACGACGCGGAACCTGTGGATAACTCGTCCGTGACACGGTAGTCACGCCCGCCGAGACGAGCCAAACCCACTGTAGATCCGGTCCGCGTGTCCTCGCCAGGCGACCTGTGAGGTCAGTGGATAATGTTCCGTTCCGGCCGCGCGAGTTTGAGTTCGCGCGTGACTCGACGTACCCTTAGTCGGTTGACTTATGCCCATCCGGGCAGTCCCCTGTACCCGTGTCCCCGGTCTAGAGCGTTCCGGTGACCGCCGATCCGGAGTGATCCTCATGAGCAAGCGTACGTTCCAGCCCAACAACCGCCGTCGCGCCAAGAAGCACGGCTTCCGCGCTCGCATGCGCACCCGCGCCGGCCGCGCGATCATCGCGGCCCGTCGCTCCAAGGGTCGCACCGAGCTCTCGGCCTGATCCGACATCGCAGTGCTGGCGCGCGGGAACCGCATCACCCGCGGGGCGGAGTACAAGGCCGCCGTCCGCAGGGGTTCCCGCTGTGCCGGAACGATGACCATCACGTACGTCGTTCCCTCTGAAGAAGAGGGACCGGCGCGTTTTGGTTTCATCGTGAGCAAACAGGTCGGCTCCGCAGTCGTCCGCAACACCGTCCGTCGGCGGTTGAAGGCCGTGTGTGCGGAGGCGCTGCCCACGGTGCGTCCCGGCCTCGACGTCGTGATCCGCGCCTTGCCCGCTTCGGCCGACGCCACGTTCGCCGTGCTGCGCCGCGATGTCGTGCGCTGTCTGCAACGGAAAGCCGCCGCGTGAGCACGACCACTCTGCCTTCCTACGCCTTGGGCGACGGTCGCCTTCGCGGTGCCGATCCGGGGTGGTCACTCGCACTGGTTCCACGCAATGCCGTGCTGGCTGTGCTCCACGCATATCGCGCGACGATCTCCCACACGTATGGTGACGTCTGCAAGTACTACCCGTCGTGCTCGGCCTATGCGGTCGGGGCGGTGCAGCAGCACGGAGCCGTCAAAGGCGCCGCGCTCACGGCTGCGCGACTGGCGCGATGCCACCCCTGGGCGCAGGGCGGTATCGACGACGTTCCGCCGCACGACCACTTCCGACACCGTCTCACTCCGCACGGATTCGTCGTGCACCCGAGAAAGGACTGATCCTTGCTGGATCTTCTCTTGACCGCGGCCACCCCGAGTCCGGCCGTGCCCACCCCGACGACTCCGGCCCCGTCGGGCGGCCTCGACTTCTTCAGCGCCATCATGTGGCCGTTCAAGTGGATCGTCGAGACGATCCTCGTCTTCTGGCACTGGATCTTCACGACCATCGGGCTCGAGCCGGCGGCCGGCTTGACCTGGGTGCTGTCGATCATCGGTCTCGTGATCGTGGTGCGCTCGGCGCTCATCCCGCTGTTCGTTCGGCAGATCAAGAGTCAGCGGAAGATGATGGAAATCGCTCCTGAACTGCGGAAAGTTCAGGAGAAGTACCGCGGCAAGAAGGATCAGCTCTCCCGGGAGGCCATGAGCCGGGAGACCATGGCGCTGTACAAGAAGCACGGCACCACTCCGGTGTCGAGCTGTCTTCCTCTCCTGGTGCAGATGCCCATCCTCCTCGGCATGTTCTACACGCTGAGCGACGTGAAACGGCACGCCGAGTGGGGTGTCGGTGGCGTCGGACTTCTGAACGCCGACCTGACGAGGCAGTTCTACGACGCCCAGCTGTTCGGGGTCGCGCCGTTGCACACCAACATGACGGAGGCGATCGGTCTCGGCCAGACGGCGACCGTCGTCATCCTCGTGATCCTCGTCGTGCTGATGATCGCGTCGCAGTTCATCACGCAGCTGCAGATCATCTCGAAGAACCTCTCCCCCGAGGCCAAGACCGGTCAGGCGTACCAGATGCAGCGCATCATGCTGTACGTCCTTCCGCTGGCATTCATCTTCTCGGGTGTGTTCTTCCCGCTGGGTGTGGTGCTCTACTGGTTCACGTCCAACATCTGGACGATGGTGCAGCAGTTCCTCGTCATCCGTAACCTCCCCACTCCTGGGTCGGAGGCGGCCAAGGCTCGTGAGGAGCGCCTGGCGCGTAAGGGCAAGGCGATCGATGCGCAGGGCAAGATCGTTCCGCTGGAGAAGTACGAGGCCGAGCAGCAGCGACTCTATGAAGAGGCGCAGCGCGCCAAGGAGCAGGCTCCGAAGCGTCAGCAGCCCGTGAGCAAGCAGCGGGCCAAGAAGCAATCGCAGAAGAACAAGCCACAGAATCCGTCCTGATCGACGCCCGAGGATCCTCATGAACACCACGCCCGCATCGACCGCATCCACTCCCGCGACCGTCGCCCAGCTCGAAGAGGAAGGCGACGTCGCCGCCGACTACCTCGAAGGGCTCCTCGATATCGCCGATATCGACGGTGACCTCGCACTCGACGTGCGCTCGGGACGCGCCTACGTCACGGTCGAGAACGATAACGCTTCCTCGTTGCGCCTCCTCTCCAACCCGGACACCGTCCAGGCGCTGCAAGAGTTGACGCGCATCGCGGTGCAGACCAAGACCGGACGGTTCTCTCGGTTGATCCTCGACATCGGCGGCTCGCGCGACGCTCGTCAGCAGCAGTTGGAGAAGCTCGTCGACCGCGCGATCGAGCGGATCGATGACGGCGCATCCCAGGCGTCGCTCCCGGCCATGTCGAGCTACGAGCGCAAACTCGTGCATGACATCGTCGCTGAGCGGGGCTTCGTCTCCGAGTCCTATGGTGAGGGTTCGGACCGCCACACGGTCATTCGTCGTGGCTGATGTTTCACGTGAAACAGTCGGTGGGGTCGAACCGGAGCCCTCGGCCGCAGCGCTGATCTTCGGTGATCGTCTCGAGATTGCCCGTTCCTTCACAGCGGCGCTTGCCGAGCAGGGCGAGCGGCGCGGTCTCATCGGCCCCCTGGAGCTCCCGCGGCTCTGGACGCGACACATTCTGAACAGTGCCGTGGCAGCACCGCTGTTTTCGGCGGGAGCGGAGGTCGGCGATGTCGGCTCTGGCGCCGGCCTTCCCGGGCTGGTGCTCGCCATTGCTCGACCGGACATCCGGTGGGTCTTGATTGAGCCCATGGAGCGTCGAGTCGCCTGGTTGACGGAACAGGCCCGGGAGCAGGGTCTCGACAACGTCGAGGTGGTGCGCGCACGCGGTGAGGACTGGAAGCGCGGGCCCGTCCTCGATGCCGTCACGGCCCGAGCCGTCAGTGCGTTCCGCACGCTGGTTCCCCTGACCGCACCACTGGTGCGGGATGGCGGTGAGCTCATCTTCCTCAAGGGTGCGAGCGCGGAGCGTGAGATCGACGCGGCGGAGAGGGTCATCCGGAAGTTCAGGCTTACCCAGGTCCGGGTAGAGCCCGTCGGGGAGGGTCTCATCACCGAGCCGACCCGTGTCCTCCGTGCCGTCGTGCGATGAGGGACAACTCATCACACCCGTGGGCGAGTGTTTCACGTGAAACAGTGGTTCACCCCACGGCGTCGCACCGAACGTCGTCGTTTCACGTGAAACGTCGAGCGGACAGTCAACCCCTCCGTTTCACGTGAAACGGAACCGGGAGCGCCCCCTCCCACGCCGAGCAGGGTCAGCGCTCTCGACTACAGTGGAACAGGCCCTTGAACGACAGGAGTAGCCGGTGACGGAATCGGAGAACCCCACGTCCTCCGCACCCTTCTCGTTCGACGACAGTCCGATTGCCCGCGAGCTCGCCGACCTCACCTCCCGCCGAAAGGCCCTGGATGCGGTCGAGCTGGAGTTCACCGGGCCGACCCGTGTGCTCACCGTGTCGAATCAGAAGGGTGGCGTCGGGAAGACCACGAGCACTGTCAACATCGCTTCGGCTCTCGCCTCGGTCGGCGCGCGCGTGCTCGTCATCGATCTCGACCCTCAGGGCAACGCGTCAACGGCGCTGGGAGTCCCCCACACCGCTGATATCCCCAGCATCTATGACGTTCTGATCGACGAGTTCCCCCTCAGTGACATCGTGCAGACGAGCCCGGAGTCGGATCGTCTCTTCTGTGCCCCCTCGACGATCCACCTCGCCGGGGCGGAGATCGAGCTGGTCTCTCAGGTCGCCCGGGAACATCGCCTTCGGACGGCGCTGGAAGACTATCTCTCTGCTGCCGAGCAACCGCCGCACTTCGTGCTCATCGACTGCCCGCCGTCGCTCGGACTCCTGACGATCAACGCCTTCACGGCCGCTGACGAGCTCATGATCCCGATCCAGTGCGAGTACTACGCCCTCGAGGGACTCAGTCAGCTGCTCGGCAGCGTGGGCATGATCCAGAAGCATCTCAATCCGCGGCTGCACCTCTCCACCATCCTGCTCACGATGTACGACGGACGTACCCGGTTGGCTCAGCAGGTGGCGGACGAAGTCCGCTCGCATTTCCCGCGGGAAGTTCTGCGCACCGTCATCCCTCGATCCGTTCGGGTCTCGGAGGCACCGAGTTTCGGTCAGACGGTGATCGCGTACGACGGGGCATCGGCGGGCGCCGTCGCTTACCGCGAGGCCGCCGTGGAGATCGCCCGACGTGGTCGTGGCGGCAGTGAAGAAGAGGAGTCCTGATGGCGAAGAGAACTGGTCTGGGCCGGGGGATCGGCGCGCTCATCCCCACTGCCGAGTCGAATGAGGCACGGCCCGTCGACGTCTTCTTCCCCGGAGCGCCGGCCGACAAGGGTGAGGGCGCGGAAGCCCACGGTGAGGCGTCGGAGCTCCTCGCCATCCCGGGGACCCGACTGGTCGAGATCGACCCCCGCGAGATCGTGCCCAACCCGCGTCAGCCGCGGACGCACTTCGACCCCGACGACCTCGCGGAGCTCATCCACAGCGTCCGCGAGTTCGGCGTGCTGCAGCCGGTCGTCGTGCGCACGAACGAAGAGGGCAAGTACGAGCTCATCATGGGTGAGCGGCGGACGCGCGCATCGCGAGAAGCAGGGCTGACGTCGATCCCGGCGATCGTGCGCGACACGTCGGACGAGAACCTCCTGCGAGATGCACTGCTGGAAAACCTCCACCGCTCGCAGTTGAATCCTCTCGAAGAGGCGTCGGCCTACCAGCAGCTGCTCGACGACTTCGGCATCACGCAGGAGGAGCTCGCCGCTCGGATCGGTCGATCCCGTCCGCAGATCAGCAACACGATCCGTCTCTTGAAGCTCCCCGTTCCCGTCCAGCAGCGTGTGGCGGCGGGAGTGCTCAGCGCGGGACATGCTCGCGCCGTCCTCTCCCTCGACACCCCCGAGGCCATGCAGCGTCTGGCCGACAAGATCGTCAACGAGGACCTCTCCGTGCGTGCCGCGGAGGCAGCCGCGAAAGCCCCCGATGCCGGAGCCAAGCAACGGGCACCGAAGGCCGGCGCTCGTCGTGCGCACCTCGACGAGGTCGCCGAGCGTCTCGGTGATCGCCTGAACACCAAGGTCAAGATCAATCTGACGGCAAGAAAAGGCCAGATCAGCATTGATTTCGCGACCATTCAGGATCTGAACCGGATCCTGGCCGAGATCGGTGAGACGGAGTACGGCTCGTTCTGAGTGGCTGTCGGTGAGGCGGCGTAGGCTGGAGAGGTGACCGAAGCTCGCCCCGCCCGCCGCGCCAGCCTGGAGTTGCTGCGCGCCGAAGCGGGCGATGAGCTGTCGGTCCTCATCGAGGAGCGCGTGCGCGACGGCGAGGATCCGTGGGACTTCATGGAGGATCTTCCGAGTGTCGATGAGCTCGTCGTCCTGACGTTGCGCGCCGAGAACATCGCCTCCAACGGAGGGGTCCGCCCGAACGCCAGCCGCAACTATCGTGTGCTGCGACAGATCGCGCTGGACTATCCGCCTCTCACGCGGGCGGTGTGGCGTCTGCTGGGAAGCGAACCACATCGGCGCTGGGACGCATCCGTGCGGATCGAAGCGTCGTGAGCGTGCCGCCGGTAGCCTCGGTCGCGTGACCTTCGACTCGGCCCTCTTCGTCTCCGCAGAGCTCGACATCGAGTTCATCGAGGCCGCCTCCGACCCCATCGGTGAGACCTGCGCCGCTTTGCGCGCCTTCGGGCTCGTCGGCTTCGTCGAGGACGACACGGAGGGCCGCGCGGGAGCGGTGTCGGCGATTCTGGCGTTCGCGCCGGATCGGGGCCTTCTCGCCGCGACCGCGGACGGGGTCACGACGGTGCCCGCGCAATCCGTCATCGATTCCCTGTCGGTGCAACTCCGCGCCGGGGTGGGGCTCCGCGCGGGCGAGGAAGAGCTCTCCGCGGTCCACGAGTCGGCGGCCGACGCCGCGGAAGAGGCTTCCACGTCGACAGAGCCGGTGGAGACGATCTTCGTCGTGGCAGGAGAGCTGTCGACCTCGATCGATCGCCGGTCGGAGATCGCGCAGCAGTTGGAGTCCGCCGTCGTGGCTGCCCCCCTGGGTCACCGCACGCTGGTCGCTGCATCCAGGAGGGCGCCGTTCGCGTCATGGTCGGCAGCGCAGCGACCGGTCATCGCGCTGCAGTACGCCGATGACGCTCTCGCGGTCCACGTCTACAGCCGCCGCGCCGTGAGCGAGGGGCCGGCGCGCGAGCGGCGGACGATGGCGGGCATCCCCGACTGGATGGCGCTGTGGGATCCCGCACCCATCCTGCTCGGCAGGGCTCAGGAGGTCGTCCACGCCCACTCGACCGTCGCGGAGATCGAGAACAGACTCCTCGACGACCGCAACGAGACCATCCGCGCTCTCGCGCTCACCGACGAGGCCGTGCTGTCGGAGACGCAGATCGACGGGCCCGCGCTCGCGGAGCTTCTGGGACGTCCCCTCGACGCCCTCCTCGTCGCCGAGGTCGTCGAGGCGCTGCGACTTCGCCGGGAGGTGACCGCCGTTCTCACGGGAGAACGCCCGACGACCTCGCTGCCGGGAGCCGTCGTCATCGACGAGAGCCCGGGCGATCGTGATCCGGGCAGACGCGGATGGTGGCCCTTCTCTCACCCGTCGCGGTCACGTCGTCGGTAGCCGGACGCGTTCGTAAACAAAAAAAGCCCGGTCGGAGAGAATTCCGACCGGGCTTCTCGTGTGTTCGCGTCAGGCGAGGTACGCCGCGAGGTCCTGCTCGAGAGCGAACTTCGGCTTGGCGCCGATGATCGTCTTCTCGACCTGGCCCTTGTTGAACACCTTCATCGCGGGGATGGAGGTGATCTGGTACTCCATCGCGAGGTTCGGGTTCTCGTCGACGTTCAGCTTGAGGACGGTGATCTTGTCGCCGTTCTCGGACTGGATCTCGTCGAGGATCGGTCCCACCATGCGACAGGGACCGCACCATTCGGCCCAGAAGTCCACCAGGATGGGACCTTCTGCGTCGATGACGTCCTGCTGCCAGGTGCTCTCGTTCGTGGCCTTGGCGGTCATTTCACTGTCTCCTTCGGAAAGCTGTCAACGATGACAACGCGGGGTCGGGGTGATTTGTTCCGATGCCGTCTCAGGCGGCCGTGGCGTCGGCGTCCGGGAGGGCGTCGATCTGTGCGGCATCGGCCTCGGGGGTGCCGGCGTCGTCGAGCGCGGCCAGGTAGTGCTCGACGTCGAGGGCAGCGACAGTGCCGCTCCCGGCAGCCGTGACGGCCTGGCGGTAGGTCGGGTCGATCACGTCCCCGGCGGCGAAGACGCCCGGCACAGAGGTGCGCGAGGTGCGGCCGTCGACCCAGATCGTGCCGTGCTCGGTGAGGTCGAGAACCCCGTGCACGAGGTGCGTGCGAGGGTCGTTGCCGATCGCGACGAAGATGCCGTCGAGAGGCAGCTCGCGAGTCGACCCGTCGACCGTGTCCTTCAGGACGACGCCGGTGACCGCGTCGTCGCCGAGCACGTCGACGACCTCGCTGTTCCACACGAACTCGATCTTCTCGTTGCCGAACGCGCGTTCCTGCATGATCTTCGAGGCGCGAAGCTCACTCCGGCGGTGGATGACGTAGACCTTGGTCGCGAACTTCGTGAGGAAGGTCGCCTCCTCCATCGCCGAGTCGCCGCCGCCGACGACGGCGATCGTGCGCTCGCGGAAGAAGAAGCCGTCGCACGTTGCGCAGTACGAGACGCCGTGGCCCGACAGACGAGCCTCGCCCTCGATGCCGATCTTGCGAGGAGCGGAGCCGGTGGCGTAGACGACCGAGTCGGCCTCGTGCGTGGCTCCGGATCCGAGCGTCACCTTCTTGACGCGGCCGGAGAAGTCCACGCTCACCACGTCGTCGTAGACGACCTCGGTGCCGAACTTCTCGGCCTGCTCCTGCATCTTCGTCATGAGGTCGGGACCCATGATGCCCTCGGGGAAGCCGGGGAAGTTCTCCACCTCGGTGGTGTTCATGAGCTCCCCGCCCGCCTCGACCGAACTGGCGATCAGCAGCGGCTCGAGGTTGGCACGCGCGGCGTAGATGGCCGCGGTGTACCCCGCCGGGCCCGATCCGATGATGATGACCTTGCGCACGTGACTGCCCTTCTGTTCGCGGGGCGGCGAAGGCCCCAGCACATTCAACCCATGCTAACCGCGGGGCATTCCACGACCGGGGCGGCTCACCGCGTGCAGGAGCGCGCCCACGTCCGGTGGTCGAGAACGGTGCGTCAGCGGCCGGGGAGGAACCGGCGTACCGTCCGCACGGCCGTTCGCAGCTCGGGCGCGCGCAGGAGAGCCAGGAACGCCGTGTAGATCACGAGCGTCACGAGACCGATGAGGGCCGCGGACAGGAAGCCCGCGAGACGGTCGGAGGCCGCCCATCCCGCCGCGCCGCCGAGGAGGTCGAACGTGAGCCATCCCGCTGCGGTGGCGGGAAGGGCGGCGACCAGGAACCGTACGACCGCCCGGGCCGCGGCTCCGAGACCCAGGGGACGGGCCATCCTGCGTCGCAGTAGGACGACCGCCAGCGCGAACTGGATGATGTTGGCGAGCGACTGACCGAGGGCGATGCCCACCGCGAGCCACGGCAGCGGCAGGGCGACGAACGCGATGATCGCGGTGACGATGACGAGCACCGCCTGGACGGTCGTGTAGAGGAACGGCGTGCGGGTGTCGCCCAGCGCGTAGAAGGTGCGCTGGATGCCAAACTGGAACGACAGCGGCAGCAGCGCCACGAGGAACGCCGCGAGTACCCAGGCCAGGGCGACCGCCTCGTCGGCGTCGTTGGCGAACAACCGCGACAGGGGCACGATCGCGGCGATCATCGCGCCGAGGATGCCCACCATGAACACGCCGATCGTGCGGGTGAGCGTGGCGAGATCGGCCGTGACGGCATCGGTGCGCCCCTCCGCCACATGCTCGCTGAGCTGCGTGTAGTAGGGCGTGCCGAGCGAGATGACGACGATCGAGAACGGGAGCATGAACAGGAGCCACGCCGTTTGGATCGCGAACTGTGCGGCACCGACATCCGATGCCGAGCCCACGAGATTGGCCTGGACGGCGCCGGCGATCTGGCTCACGACGACCATGAGGAAGGTCCATCCGGCGAGCCGCCCGATGTGGCGGAGACCGATGCCGCGCCAGCGGAAGTCGGGGCGGACGTGCAGCCCCGCGCGTCGCCAGAACAGCAGCAGCACGAGCGCCTGCAGCACGATGCCGAGGGTGGCGGTCCCTCCCATCAGCGCGATCATGTCGGGCGTCCAGTCACGGGCCGATCGGGTGAGCCCGAACAGCCAGATGAAGGCGCCGAATCCGATGATCGACACGACGTTGTTGATGATGGGGGACCATGCGAACGGTCCGAAGACCCGCCGGGCGTTGAGCACTTCACCGACCAGCGCGTACAGACCGTAGAAGAACAGCTGCGGGAGGCACCAATAGGCCAGCGCGAGCGCGAGCGCACGACCCTCCGGCGAGAACTTGCCGCCGTAGATGAGGACGAGCAGGGGCGCCGCCGCGATCGCGACCACCGTGACGGCGCCGAGGACGACCACCCCCAGCGTGAGGAGCTTGGAGACGAAGGCGCTTCCCTGGTCGACGTGCGTCCGCACCGCCTTGACGATCTGCGGCACGATGATGCCCGCCAGGAGCCCCGAGGAGATGAGGGCGAAGATGCTGTTGGGCAGCTGGTTGGCCACGGCGAAGGAGTTGGCCGCCGAGGATCCCACGACGCCGAGGGCACCGACCAGCACCATGTTGCGGATGAGCCCGGTGATGCGCGAGACCATCGTGCCGGCGCTGATGAGGGCGCTCGACCTGCCGAGGCTAGCCATGTGTTCCGGCCTCCGTCGTGGAAACGGGATCGGGTGCGATCGCGGCGCGCCGGCGCCGACGGATGCGGACGACGGTGCGGATGAGGCCGAGGACGATGAAGGTCGCGACGAGCACCGACATCACCACGACGCCGATGGTCTCCCACTCGGCGCGCACCGCCACGTCGACCGTGACGGGGCCGCCGATCTTCACCAGCGATGGACTCCACAGCTGCAGCGACAGACTGGAGTCGCCGTTGCCCACTCGAGCTTCCACCGGCACATCGACGCGGGTCGCCTGCGCGGCCCCCGCGGTGAACGATGTCGTGTCCTGCACGACGATGCGCGGGTCGCGGGGCTCCACCGCGAGGACCAGCGACACGGGCCACGGAAGGTCGTTGCGCACCGAGAACGCCAAAGGTGCGCTGGCTCCGAGGAGGTTGATGTCGGGTGAGCGGACGATGGAGACCGCGTCGAGCGTGGCCTGCGTGTCGGTGGCGTGGGTCGCGACGGCGATCGACCAGTCGTCGTCTCCGCGCCAGCCGTTTCCGAGGAGCTGGAGGATGCGGGCGCGTTCGGGCCCCGTGATGAGCGTGGGGTCGTCCAGGACGGTCGCGAAGGCGGCGAGCTCCTTCTCACCGGCGAGGAAGCGTTCGAGGGTCCTCGCCCGTACGTCGTCGTCCGCGCCGGCGGTGAGGGACACCTCGTCACCACTCGGACTCGTCATGAGGGCCATCATCCCGCCCGGCTCCCGCCCGTCGAGCGAGGTCGCGGTGCGGATCGTGGCACGCAGCGCCTCTTCCGAGCGGTTCCACCCGCGATCGATCGTCACCAGGAGCGGGACATCGGCGTCGGTGAAGGTCGCGAAGGCCGAGGCGGTCGCCAGGGCCTCGTCACGGTCGATCGTCGAGACGGCGTTGCTGGCGCGGCGAAGAGCGGTGGTCACATCGCTGTCGTAGACGAGCACCTGGGCACCGCCGACGCCGGCCCGCGTGTGCCCACCGCGTGCGTCTGAGGATCCTGCGATGGTGTCGGAGGGGACGAGGGTGAGGGGGAGCGACCCTTCCGCCCCGCTGGAGAGCATCGTCAGAAGGCCGGGCTCCGCCGTTCCTGCCGCCGGCCAGAACACGTCGTCGCGCGCGGCGCCGATGTCCAGGAGCTCGTCGGTCGTCGGCAAGACGACCCCGTCGGGGCCGGGGGTCGGGCTCGGCGCCTCGGCGCCGGCGGTAGTCGACTCGGCGTCGTCGGCGGAGGTCTCCGTATCGGCGCCGTCCTGCGTCTCGGTGTCGACCACGGCCGTCGGGTCGATGTAGGAGGAGAGGGTCTCGACCGTGAGCGGCTCGTTCAGCCCCGCCGCGTACTGGACCGCGAGGTCGGCGTCTCCGAACTGCAGCGCGAAGCGATCGTTCGGAAGCGCGAGGAGATCCGCGAGCCACGTCCGTGCCGTCTCTGGGGCCTCGGTGCCCAGCACCCGGATGGCGGCGGGGATCGCGGGATCGACGGCGAGGATGGCCGGCGTTCCGCGCACGGCGTCCAGCTGCGCGCGCAGGCTCCCCCCTTCGGCGGTCAGGGCGGCGAGCTCGTCAGAGGTGAGCAGTCCCTCCGACAGCGGACCAGCCGTGACCGGAACGATCACGGCCACCCGCCCGGCGGCAGGGTCGTCGTCGGGTGCCACCCAGACGCTCCGCCGCTCGATCGTGCCCGCCGGCGAGCGATACGTGGCACGCAGGGCGTACACCCCCGGGGCGAGGTCATCACCCACCTCGACGGCGGCGCTCGCCGTCGCGGATCCGTAGGGTCCGACGGTGCCGATCGTCTCGGTGCCGACACGACGCAGCGCGGGCGAGGAATCACCGGAGGTCCATGCCTCGACCGCCTTCCGCGACGTGAGGGGCGCCCGGCTCACGACCAGGTCGACGGTCCCCGATTCGATGACGTCCTGGGCCGCGTTGGACACGGACAGCGAGATCAGCAGGCGCCCGTCGCTGCGGACGACGCCGTCGGCCCTCACGGCTGCACGGAAGTCGACGCGCGCGAGAGCGCCGTCCTCCGTGGCGGCGGGGCGCTCCGTCGCCGCGCTGGCGGACGCGATGGGCACCGCCCACACCGCTCCGCCCGCCAGCACGGCGACGGCGAGCGCCACCGCACGAAGGGACCGGCGGGGTCGTCGGTGCGCGCGGCGGCGGGGGGACGGTGCCCCGAGAGTGTGGGGAGTCATAGTCATGGCAACGGGTGTGCGATCCCGGACCGCACGACTGGTGGCATTCTATGGTTCCCGACCTGTGCACTGCCTTCGACGCCGCCGGGTGAGGGCCGGGCGAGCCGCTCCGCGCCTGTGGGGGAGCCGGTGACGCGCGGTGACGGTGGGATTGAATGGACCCGTGACGCACCCGGACCTTCCCCCGCTCCGCCTCGATCCTGCGACGCTCGCCCTCCTGCGCGACGACCTCGCCGCGGCGGGGTACACCGCCGACGCGGTCCGCGGCGCCTGGGGTGCGCGCGCCGACGACGCGATCGGCCATGGTCTCGCAGGTCCCGCCCTCCGGGCGCTCGAGGGCCGCGTCGATCCGCTCAGCGTGCTGGCACGGGCTCTCTTCCTCGGTGCCGCGGCGTCGGTGGCCGACGTCGATGCGGCGTTGCCGTCGTGTGGGGCACGGGGGCTCGTCGCGCTGGGACTGGCCACGATCGACGGCGACACGCTGGTGCCGTCGGTGCTCGTGCGGCCGCAGGACTTCGACGACGAGTCGGGCGCGGGTCACTGGTGGATCGCGAGCGACCTGGACGAGACGGCGCTCCTCCTGCGGGGCGGCGACGGGGCGCTCCCGACCGATCACGTGCTGGGGGTGGGTGGTGCCTCCCTCACCCTGGCCTCGCTACAGCTGCCCGAGCCCGCGGACCGCGTGCTCGACATCGGCACCGGGTGCGGCATCCAGGCCCTCCGGGCGCGGCACAGCGCGCGCCGGGTCGTCGCGACCGACGTCTCGGAGCGAGCGCTCGCGTTCACGGGTCTCAATGCGTTGCTCAACGGCGTGGAATGCATCGAGACGCGCCACGGGAGCCTGTTCGCGCCGGTCTCGGGAGAGCTCTTCGATCGTGTGGTGTCGAATCCGCCGTTCGTCATCACGCCGCGAGGGTCGGGCGTGCCCGCCTACGAGTACCGCGATGCCGGGTTCGCCGGTGACGACCTCGTCGCCGCGTTCGTGCGCGAGGTGGGCACCGTGCTCGCCCCCGGCGGGATCGCCCAGCTGCTCGGCAACTGGGAGTATCGCGGCGACACCGATGGCCTCGACCGCGTCCGCGGCTGGGTGGACGAATCTGCCGTGGCCCTGGATGCGTGGGTCATCGAGCGCGAGAGGCTCGATCCGCTCGCCTACGCCGAGATGTGGGTGCGCGACGGCGGCACGGTCGTCGGGACGCCCCAGTACGCGCGTCTCGTGGAGGCCTGGCTCGCCGACTTCGATGCGCGGGGAGTGACCGCCATCGGCTTCGGCTACCTGCTGCTCCGACGGCCGGAGCGCGGGGCGAAACCGGCGTTCCGGCGTTTCGAGCGCGTCACGCAACCGGTGCCCGGCGCCCTGGGGCCGCACCTGCGCGACGCGCTGCGCACGGCGGATCTACTGGCGGACCTCGACGACGGGGATCTCGCGCGGAGCGTCCTGACGACCGCGCCCGATGTCACCGAGGCGCGGCATCACCTTCCCGGTCAGGAGGGCCCGCGCGTGATCGAGCTCCGTCAGGGCGGCGGGCTGGCGCGGACCATCGAGGTGGATCCGGGCCTCGCTGCCCTCGTGGGGGCGTGCGATGGAGACCTCCCTGTCGGGCGCCTCATCGACGCGATCGCCGAGCTCATGGAGGTCGATCCTCTCGCCCTCGCCGCCGAACTGCTGCCTCGCGTTCGCGAGCTCGTGTTCACGGGATTCCTCCGCCTCCCGTGACCTCCGTCGGCCCCGTCGCGCGCGGCCCGCGCCGGTAGGCTCGTCGCATGCTCAACATGGCCGAGGGCCTCGCCCGGATCGGCGCGCTCGCCGCGTCTCCGGTCACCGCCACCCTCGGGCGGGCCTTCGCCGACGCGGGGTTCGAACTGGCCGTCGTCGGCGGACCGGTCCGCGACGCGCTGCTGGGTCGGGTGACGCATGACCTCGACTACGCGACCGATGCCCGTCCCGACGACATCCTCCGGATCGTGAAGCCGCTCGCGCGCGCGACGTGGGAGATCGGACGCGAGTTCGGGACCATCGGGGCCAAGATCTGGGACGACGAGGCGGGTGTCGCCGAACAGGTGGAGATCACCACCTATCGTGCCGACAGCTACGACGGGACCACGCGGAAGCCCACGGTCGCCTTCGGCGACTCGCTGGAGGGCGACCTGTCGCGCCGCGACTTCACTGTCAACGCCATGGCGCTGCGCGTGCCCGGCCCGACCCTGGTCGATCCCACCGGAGGCGTGGAAGACCTTCTCGCGGGGATCCTCCGCACCCCCGCCGACCCCGAGGTCAGCTTCGGTGACGACCCGCTGCGCATGCTGCGGGCGGCGCGGTTCGCGGCGCAGCTGGAGTTCGAGGTGGATGCGGCGACCGTCGCGGCCATGCGCACTCTCCGTGAGACGTTGCGGATCGTGAGCGCGGAGCGGATCCAGGGCGAACTGGTGCGGCTGCTGCAGACCGACGACCCGGTGCGGGGTCTCCGCATCCTCGTGGAGACGGGCCTGGCGGAGCAGTTTCTTCCCGAGGTCCCGGCCCTCCAGCTGGAAGTGGACGAGCACCACCACCACAAGGACGTCTACGAGCACTCGCTCACCGTCCTCCGTCAGGCGATCGAGCTCGAGCACGAGCGTCATCCCGGCGCCGCCCCCGACGTCGTCCTGCGTTTGGCGGCCCTCCTCCACGACATCGGAAAGCCCGCCACCCGCAAGCTCGAGCCCGGCGGCGGCGTGAGCTTCCACCACCACGACGTGAAGGGCGCTCGGCTCGCGCGCAAGCGCCTGGGTGCGCTGCGGTTCGACTCGGCGACGATCGCCTCGGTGTGCCAGCTGATCGAGCAGCACTTGCGCTTCTTCGGCTACGCCGAGGGAGCGTGGACCGATTCGGCGGTGCGCCGCTACGTGCGCGACGCGGGTGCGGAGCTCGAACGCCTCCACATCCTCACGCGCGCCGACGTGACCACGCGCAACCGACGCAAAGCGGCGCGGTTGCGCGCGGCCTACGACGACATCGAACGACGGATCGCCGCCCTCGCCGCCCAGGAGGAGCTGGACGCGATGCGTCCGGAGGTCGACGGCAACCGCATCCAAGAGATCCTCGGCATCCGCCCCGGCCCGGAGGTGGGTGCGGCATACCGGTTCCTCCTCGACCTCCGCCTCGACGAAGGGATCCTGGGGCCCGAGGCCGCCGAGGAGCGTCTGCGCGAGTGGTGGGCCGCCCGACAGGCGTGAGTAGGGCGACCCGGTATCAGCGACGCCGTTTTGTCCGACCGCCTGTCCGAGCTCGCCGAGGCGTCTCTCGTCGACCGGCGAGTCGATCCAGGGCCGCCGGTCGCCGTCTCCTACGCGCTGACCCCGCAGGGCGAGCGTCTCATCCCCGTGCTCGAACAGCTGGGGCGTGGGCGCGAGACAACCTCGTGCAGCCTGCGGCGCGGTGAGCCCGGAACCGGCTCCCTCTCGCGTCGCCCCCGACCTAGACTGAACGCACTCCTGGTTCATCGTCGAAGGGAGCGCCGTGCCCTCCTCGTGGTCGTCGCGGCGCGAGGTGTCGCCGCAGACCTCACGCCTGCTGATCGAGCGCGCCCACGAAGAGCTCGTGATCGGGAACGGAGCCGACGCCCGACTGGGCGACATCCGCCCGCTCGTCCGCGACTCGTGGCGCCGGTCACTGGCGAACCTGGTGGGCGCCGAGGGCCTGCCGCCACTCGATCTCTCCGAGGAGGAGTTGGAGGCCTACCGCAGCGCGCATCCCCTGGCCGGGGCGATGGACATGGTGCGCGCGCTGTTGTCACCGGACGTGGACTCGGGGGTCGTGGTGGCCGTGGGCGACGCGGCGGGCCGGCTGCTGTGGGTCGAGGGCGACCGGCATGTCCGCGCCCTCACCGGCGACATGGGCTTCGTCGCCGGCGCGAACTGGTCCGAGCGCAGCGTCGGCACGTCGGCACCGGGCACGGCGCTGGAGCTGGACCGGTCGGTGCAGATCCACGGCGCGGAGCACTTCAACCGTCTCGTTCAGCCGTGGTCGTGCACCGCCGCTCCCGTGCACGACCCCGAGACCCGGCGGCTGGTCGGCATGATCGACGTGACCGGCGGTGCCGACGCCGCCACTCCGCAGGCGCAGCTGCTCGTCGACGCGACGGCGCGCGCGATCGAGGGGGAACTGCTGGTGGCCAGGCTCCGTGCGCGAGCCGCCGAGCGCACTCCCGTCGCGGCCCGGCGGCCGGTGGTGCGGGCCCCGGAGCGCACCGTGCTGCGCGTGCTGGGTCGGGATCGGGCGTTGCTGGAACTGGCGGGGCCGTCGGGAGAGTCGGTCACGGAGCTGTCGGCGCGCCACGCGGAGATCCTCCTCATGCTCGCCGTGCATCGGCAGGGCGTCTCGTCGGAGCGGCTGGCGGCGCTCGTGTACGGCGAGGAGGCGGAGGGCACGCTGCGTCCCGAGATGGTGCGCCTGCGGAAGGCCCTCGAGCGCACCGCGCCGCACCTCGTTCCCGCGTCACGGCCCTACCGGCTGACGGGCGAACTAGAGACCGACGCGCACCACGTGGTGTCGCTCCTGGATCGAGGCGCGCACCGCGTCGCCCTGGCCGCCTACCGCGGGAGCGTGCTGCCCGAGTCGGTGGCCCCGGGGGTGGAGGAGTTCCGGGAGTCGGTGCGGCTCGCGCTCCGGGAGGCGCTCCTCGCCGAAGCCTCCGTCGACGTGCTCCTGGCCTATGCCGACACCGAGGACGGGGCGGAAGACGCCGAGGTGCTCCGCCTCGCCCTCAGCATGTTGCCCGCCCGTTCGCCCAAGCGCGCCGGCATCGTGGCCCGCCTCGAACGCCTCCCCGCCTGAGCCCCGCCCTTCCTCCCTCGTCGAGAGCACATGCTCCCACCGAGCGCATATCTCAACGGCGCGAGTAACGCGTGCGCTCGATGACAGCATGTGCTCTCGGCGCTCGGAACGGCTCGGCGGACCGCGCGGCCCTCGACGGGGGTGGATGCGGCAGGATGGGCGCTGACGGAGGGACCGAGATGAGCGACGATCAGCCGAGCCCGACCCTGGTCGCTTTGGCCGAGGCCCACGGGGTGGCGACCGAGTACTGGTCGTTCTTCGGCGACCGGGTCGCGGTGCCTGCCGGCACACTGCGCGCGATCCTGGCGGCGATGGGTGTCGATTCCTCGGACGAGGGCGCCACCGCCGCCGCGCTCGCCGCAGTGGACGAGCGTCCGTGGCGCGCCCTCCTTCCGCCCTCGCTCGTCACGCGTCCGGGCGTTCGCCGCCTGCACCTCCACGTCGCCGACGGGCACGACGTCGCCGCCGACGTCCTCCTCGAGGACGGTTCGCGGCGCGAGCTGGTGATCCCCGAACAGCGCCCCGCGGCCCGGCTGATCGACGGCGAGTTGCGGTGGCGGGTGGAGGTTCCCCTGCCGGAGGACCTGCCGCTCGGATGGCACGTCGTTCGCGCGCGGCAATGGCCCTTCGGCGGTGAGCCCGACCGCGAGGCCACCTGCGTGCTCGTCATCACGCCCGAGCGTCTTCCCGACCCTCCGACGCGTCCGGGCCGCGACCGCGCGTGGGGGCTCATGGCGCAGCTGTACTCGGTGCGGTCGCGAGGCTCGTGGGGGATGGGGGACTTCGCCGATCTGGGTGACCTCGCCGCCATCGCCGCCGGTCGCGGCGCCGACTTCCTGCTCATCAACCCCATCCACGCCGCGGAGGTCACGAGCCCGATCGAGCCTTCGCCGTACCTCCCGGCCACCCGACGGTTCGTCGCTCCGCTCTATGTGCGGCCGGAGGACATCCGCGAGTTCGCACAGCTCGACGACGAGGACAGGAAGACGGTGCTCGCCCTGCGGGCTCCGGTCGCCGCCACCGACGACGCCCCCTCTCGGATCGACCGCGATGCGGTGTGGGCGGCCAAGCGCTCGGCACTCGAGCGCATCTTCGCGGTGCCGCGCTCGGCGGGGCGCCAGGCCGATCTCGACGCATTCGTCCGTCGGGAGGGGCAACCCCTGCAGGACTTCGCGCTCTGGTGCGCACGGGAGGAGTACCGCGCCGATCCCGCGCACGCCGACCGGCTCGGCGCCGAGGACCTCGCCGACATCCACTCCGCCGCCGTGACCGCGCTCCGACACGAGCTCGCCGACAGGGTGTCCTTCCACGTGTGGCTGCAATGGGTGGCCGACGCGCAGGTGGCCCGCGCGCAGTCCGAGGCGATCGCGGCGGGCATGTCGATCGGGATCATGCACGACCTCGCGGTCGGGGTGCACACCGAGGGGTCGGACGCCTGGTCGCTGCGCGGGATGTACGCTCCCGGGATCACGGTGGGCGCACCGCCCGACATGTACAACCAGCAGGGGCAGAACTGGAACCAGCCTCCGTGGCTCCCCGACGCTCTGGCGGAGGCAGGTTACGCGCCGCTCCGCGACATGATCCGCACCCTGCTGCGCCACGCGGGGGCGCTGCGCATCGACCACGTCATCGGGTTGTTCCGCCTGTGGTGGATCCCCGCCGGCCTGGGCGCGGCCGCGGGCACGTACGTCCGCTACGACCACGAGGCGATGATCGGAGTGCTCGCGCTGGAGGCATACCGTGCGGGCGCCGTGCTCATCGGCGAGGACCTCGGAAACGTGGAGCCGTGGGTGCGGGACTACCTTGCCGCCCGCGGAATCTTGGGAACGAGCGTGCTCTGGTTCGAGCGGGAGGGCGAGGGCTTCCGTCCACCCGAGCAGTACCGCCGTTCCCTGCTGGCGACGGTCAACACGCACGATCTCCCCCCGACGGCCGGGTACCTCGCCGACGAGCACGTGTGGCTCCGGGCGCGCTTGGGGCTTCTCACCCGACCTGTCGAGGAGGAGCGGGCTGACGCCGACCGGGAACGCGCCACGATGATGGCGCTCCTGCGCGAGCGCGGCCTCATCGGCGACGATCCCTCGGAGCAGCAGATCGTCGAGGCGCTCAACGTCCTGATCACCGCCTCGCCATCGGTGCTGCTGGGCGTCGCCCTCGTCGACGCGGTCGGCGAGCGGCGCGTGCAGAATCAGCCGGGAACCGACAAGGAGTATCCGAACTGGCAGGTGCCGCTCGCCGACTCCGCCGGCGACGCGGTCCTCCTCGACGACCTGGTCGCGCAGCCGAGGTTCCTCTCGCTCACCGCGGCGGTGGACCGAGCCGTTCGGCCCGCTGGCGGGGAGGGCGGTATCGTCCCCGCGTGACGCCGAGGACGACGCCCGCGACGACGAGGGCGAACCCGATCGCCTCCACGGGCCCGAAGGGCTCGCCGGCCAGCAGTACGCCGAGCAGGACGCCCGTGACGGGGTTGAGGAGTCCGACGATCCCGACCACGGCGCCCGACAGCTGCGCGAGTCCGGCGAACCAGGCGGCGTAGGCGATCGCGGTGGCCACGACGATCACGTACGCGAAGCCCGCCAGCGCGGGTGCGTCCAGGGCGGGGGGCGCGCCCTCGACGATCACCGCGAAGGGCACGACGACGAGAGACCCGGCGATCAGCTGCCACGCCGTCATCGTGAGCGCGGGAACCTCCGGTCCCCATCGCCGCGTGAGGACGAAGCCGAGAGACGACGACAGCATCGCCACGATCGAGGCCGCGACGCCCCACGGGTCGACCTCTCCCCCACCGGGCTGCAGCATGACCACGACGCCCGCGATCCCGACGGCCGCCCCGACGATGGCTCGCGTGCGGGGACGCTGGCGGAGGACGATCCAGCTGAGCAGGAGCAGCGCCGCTGCCGAGGTCGACATGATCGTCGAGGCGAGGCTCGTCGCCAAGCGCTGGGCCGCGACGTAGACGAGCACGTTGAGGCCGCCCACCGTCAGGGCGCCGAGGATGATCGACCGCCACCACCACGATCCGCGCGGAAGGCGGCGGACGAGCGCGAGCACGAGGAGCCCCGCGGGGAGGCAGCGGATGACGGCGCCCCAGAGGGCCGCGTCGGGGGGAAGCAGATGGCGGGTCACGTAGTACGTGCTGCCCCACGCGATCGGGGCGATCGCCGTGATCGCCAGCCAGCGGGCTCGCACGCCCCCCGATTTATCTTCCATGGAAGATAATATAGCTTCCGCGGAAGGTAATGTCGACGGCATGAGGCCGACACCCGAGGAGCCGCGCGGCGATGACCGCCTCGACCACGTGGACCGCATCCAGGAGGAGTGGCGCCGGGAGCGCCCCGACCTCGACCCCGCCCCGCAGGGCGTGATCGGTCGCGTGCACCGCGTGGCGCAGGCCCTCACGCGGGAGCTCACCGCGGTCTACGCCCAGCACGGGCTCAGCGAAGCGGAGTTCGACCTCCTCGCCTCGCTGCGTCGCGCCGGGCCACCCTTCGCGCTTCCCGCCGGCGACCTCGCCGCGCACACGATGGTGACCACCGGCGGGCTGACGAAGCGGGTCGACCGCCTGATCGAGCGTGGACTCGTCGAGCGGGAGGAGGCGGGCGAGGATCGTCGGCGCCGCCTGGTGCGCCTGACCGGCGCCGGACGCGCGGCCATCGACGCGGCGTTCACGGCTCACCTGGCCAACGAGCAGCGCCTGGTCGACCTGCTGCCCGCCGAGGATGCCGCAGCGATCGCTCGCGCCCTGCGGCGGTGGGCTCTCGCCCTCGACGAGTGAGGGCGCGCCCGTTGCAACGGAATGCAACGTGGCGCGACCTAGCCTCGACGGCATCCGAACGCGGCATCGCTGCCGCGACTCATGCAGTCGAAGGAGACAACATGACCATCGTCGAAGAGGGCGTCTCGAGCGTCTACGCCGCTCCCGGCCAGCGGGGCTCCGTCGCCGAGTACCGCGCGCGCTACGGCCACTACATCGGCGGCGAGTTCGTCGCTCCGGTCAAGGGCGAGTACTTCGAGAACATCACCCCGGTCACCGGCAAGCCGTTCTGTGAGGTCGGGCGCGGCACGGTGGAAGACATCGACCGCGCCGTCGACGTCGCGTGGAAGGCGTTCGAGTCGTGGAAGCGCACGACTCCGGCCGACCGTGCCAACATCCTCAACAAGATCGCCGATCGCATGGAGGAGAACCTCGAGAAGATCGCGGTCGCCGAGACGTGGGAGAACGGCAAGCCCATCCGCGAGACCCTCGCCGCCGACATCCCGCTCGCGATCGATCACTTCCGCTACTTCGCCGGCGTGCTGCGGGCCCAGGAGGGGTCGCTCAGCCAGATCGACGAAGACACCGTCGCCTACCACTTCCACGAACCGCTCGGCGTCGTGGGCCAGATCATCCCGTGGAACTTCCCCATCCTCATGGCGACCTGGAAGCTCGCGCCGGCACTCGCCGCCGGCAACTGCGTCGTGCTGAAGCCCGCTGAGCAGACTCCGGCGTCGATCCTGTTCCTCTTCGAGCTCATCGGCGACCTGCTGCCGGCCGGCGTCGTGAACATCGTCAACGGGTTCGGAATCGAGGCGGGTGCGCCGCTGGCACAGCACAAGCGCATCCGCAAGGTCGCCTTCACGGGAGAGACGACGACCGGACGCCTCATCATGCAGTACGCCTCGCAGAACCTCATCCCGGTGACCCTCGAGCTCGGCGGCAAGAGCGCCAACGTCTTCTTCGAGGACGTCGCCCGCGACAAGGACGCCTACTACGACAAGGCGCTGGAGGGCTTCACGTTCTTCGCCCTCAACCAGGGCGAGGTGTGCACGTGCCCGTCGCGCGCGCTCATCCAGCGCTCGATCTACGACGGCTTCCTCGCCGACGGCCTGGAGCGGGTCGGCAAGATCGTGCAGGGCAACCCGCTCGACCCCGCGACCATGATCGGCGCCCAGGCGTCGAATGACCAGCTCGAGAAGATCCTGTCCTACATCGAGATCGGCAAGGCAGGCGGCGCGAAGCTCCTCGCCGGCGGCGAGCGGGTGGACCTGGGCGGCGAGCTCAGTGGCGGGTACTACGTGGCACCGACCGTGTTCGAGGGCACGAACGACATGCGGATCTTCCAGGAGGAGATCTTCGGGCCGGTCGTGTCGGTGACGAGCTTCGACGACTTCGACGACGCGATCCACATCGCCAACGACACCCTGTACGGCCTCGGTGCCGGGGTGTGGAGCCGCTCGGCCGACACGATGTACCGCGCCGGACGCGGCATCGAGGCCGGACGCGTGTGGACGAACACGTACCACCAGTACCCGGCACACGCCGCCTTCGGTGGGTACAAGCAGTCGGGCATCGGTCGTGAGAACCACCTGAAGATGCTCGACCACTACCAGCAGACCAAGAACCTGCTCGTCTCGTACGCCGAAGGCGCGATGGGCTTCTTCTGATCTGCGAGGCGTGCCTCGGTGCGCCCGCCGCTCGGCGACCGGGAGGCCCCCCACCTCCCGGTCGCCGACGGGCGACGGACGACGCGCAGCCCCGACCCGTCAGCGAATCACCGATTGCAGATCCTCCGGAGGCCACGATGACCACGACTCTCTCTCCCCGCGTGGCCGTGACGGACGCCGCGGCGGCGCTGCTGCGCCAGTTGACGGCGCAGCACGGCAGGCTCATGTTCCATCAGTCCGGCGGCTGCTGCGACGGCAGCGCCCCCATGTGCTACCCCGTCGGGATGTTCCTGACCGGACCGAGCGACGTGAAGCTCGGCGATCTCGACGCGGGCCTGGACGACCCGATCGAGGTGTTCATCTCCGAGGCGCAGTTCGAGTACTGGAAGTACACGCACCTCACGATCGACGTCGTCCCGGGCCGCGGTGCCGGGTTCAGCGTGGAGGGCCCGACGGGCATGCGGTTTCTCATCCGCTCCCGGATGCTCACTGAGGACGAGCTCGTCGAGGTCGGGCTGCGCTGAGGTCGAAATGTGCTGAGGTCGAGATGTGCTGAGGTCGGGATCGCTGGTCCGGCCGTCTGTCACGCGCGGTCGTGGAGGGTGATCCGGTAGCCGTCGGGATCGGCGAAGGTGAAGGTGCGACCGAACGGACCGTCGATCGGAGCCGCAGTGATCTCGTGTCCGGCCGAGACCAGCGCGTCGTGGATGTCCTGGACGTCGGTCGCGTGCAGCCAGAGCGCAGTTCCCGCACCGGGGTGTGTGCTGGCCGCCAGGGCGTCTTCGTCGACGACGTCGCGCACCGCGAAGGCGATGGGGCTGGTCGCGAACACCACGGCGTGGGGCGGTCCTGCCGGAGAGCGCACCAGGCCGAGGAACCTCTCGTAGAAGGCCCGGGAGGCGTCGAGGTCGCGCACCTGAAGGGAAATGAAGTCGGGGCCGGTGACGGGCATGCTGTTCCTCTCTTGAGTCAGTTATCTGACACGCGATCATATGTCAGAATACTGACATGAGTCAACGACTGCCGGGCGTCGATCTGCCGGTCTCCGTGGGGTACCGCCTGAAGGAGGCCGCGAGCGCCCTGCGCGCGGCGATGGAGGACGTTCTGCGTCCCCTGGGGATGAACGTCACCCACTACGCCTGCTTGGAACTCCTCGCACAGCGGCCCGGGCTCTCCAACTCCGACCTGGCCCGCGGCACCTTCGTGACGCGCCAGACGATGAACGTCCTGTTGCAGACCCTCGAGCGCGACGGCGAGGTGGAGCGCCCGGAGAAGCCGTCGACCGGCAAGGTCCTTCCCGTCACGCTCACCGCTCACGGCCGGGCGAAGCTCGCTGTCGCCAGCGCGGCGGTGCGGTCCGTCGAGGAACGGATGCTGGAGGGACTGAGTCCCTCCGACCGAGCGGAGTCGCTCCGGCTGCTGGGCGCCATGGTCCACGCCCTTCGCGCGCCCGCGGGCGGCTGAGCCCCGCGCCCTCGCGTAGGGTCGGAGCATGCTCAGCGCGATCGAGGCGGACGCTCCCTCGGAGGCCACGCGCTCCCGTGCCGCCCTCCTGGTGTGGTTCTGGATCATTGCCGCGCTCGGTCCCGTCGCCGCGTCGACAGCGTGGATCTGGTACGGCTTCGCACAGGAAGAGGCGCAGTCCGAACAGGGCAAGGCGATCTCCGCGGGCACCACGATGGCGGGCTTCGCGGAGGTGCTCGGGGGTGTCCCGCTCGTCATCGCGCACCTCGTGGGCCTCGTCGTCCTCGCCGTCCTCGGCTGGCGCGCTCTTCGGGGGTGGGGCCTCGCCCTCGCCCTCGCTGCCGTGGTCGTGGCGAGCCTCGTCGGCGTGGGTGCGGCGCAGCTTCTCTACGGCGGTGAGCTGTTTGAGCTCGGGATCGGACACGAGTCCGTCAGCTCCTGACCCGGCCATCACCCGCGTTGCGCTCGATGACCAGCCGACGGTGGCACCGGGGCTCACAGTGCATGGTCCCGGGTTTCGGTCTCGTTACGAATTGCGCCCACCTCTGCGCGGATGCCGAGGGTGGGGTGAAAGATAGCGACCTAGGCCCGCCCACTGACGGGTCGTCATCCAGACAGCAGAGGTACACATGTCACGGCACCACAGCACGCGCGGGCGCCTCGCCCTCGCCCTCGGAGCGTTCGGCGCCTCGGCGCTTCTCCTCGCCGGCTGCGCCGGCGGAACGTCCGGCCCCGGCAACAGCAACGCGCCGTCCTCCGACGAGCCCATCATCGTCGGCACCACCGACAAGGTCACGACCCTCGACCCGGCCGGGTCGTACGACAACGGTTCGCTGGCCGTCCAGACGCAGGTCTTCCCGTACCTGGTCGGGACCGACTACAACAGCACCGAGGTCGTCCCCGACCTCGCCGAGTCGGCCGAGTTCACCTCCCCCACCGAGTACACGGTGAAGCTGCCGGCAGGGCTGAAGTGGGCCAACGGCAACGACCTCACCTCCTCCGACGTGAAGTTCTCGTTCGACCGCAACCTCAAGATCGCCGACCCCAACGGCGCATCGAGCCTGCTGTACAACCTCGACAAGGTCGAGGCTCCCGACGACACCACCGTGGTGTTCACGCTCAAGACGGAGAACGACCAGGTCTTCCCGTACATCCTCACGAGCTTCCCCGGCGCGATCGTCGACGAGGAGGTGCTCTCGGCCGATGCGATCACGCCCGACGAGGACATCGTCAAGGGCAAGGCGTTCGCCGGTCCCTACTCGATCACCTCGTGGGACTTCAACAAGACGGTGGAGTTCACCCCCTACGCCGACTACAAGGGCCTGATCGACGCTCCCGTCAACGGCGGCGTCATCCTCAGCTACTTCGCCGAGTCGTCGAACCTCAAGCTCGCCGTTCAGCAGGGCGACGTCGACGTGGCTTACCGGAGCCTGTCGGCCACCGACGTGGAGGACCTCTCGAAGAACGACTCCGTCAAGGTCGTCAACGGGCCCGGTGGAGAGATCCGCTACATCGTGTTCAACTTCAACACGCAGCCCTACGGCGCCACGACCAGCGACGCCGACCCGAAGAAGGCGCTCGCCGTCCGCCAGGCCGTCGCCGACCTCGTGGACCGCGAGGCCATCTCCACCCAGGTGTACAAGGGCACCTACACGCCGCTGTACTCCTACGTGCCCGAGGGCTTCACGGGTGCCACCGAGGCGCTCAAGGGCCTCTACGGCGACGGCAACGGAGGACCCGACGCCGCCAAGGCCAAGGAGACCCTCGAGGCGGCGGGCGTCAGCACCCCCGTCAAGCTCAGCCTGCAGTACAGCCCGGACCACTACGGTCCCTCGTCGGGTGACGAGTACGCGCTCGTGAAGTCGCAGCTGGAGAAAGACGGACTGTTCCAGGTCGACCTGCAGTCGACGGAGTGGGTGCAGTACTCCAAGGACCGCACCGCCGACGTCTACCCGGCCTACCAGCTGGGCTGGTTCCCGGACTACTCCGACGCCGACAACTACCTGACGCCGTTCTTCCTCAAGAACAACTTCCTCGGCAACCACTACGACAACTCGGAGGTCAACGACCTGATCCTCCAGCAGGCCGTGGAGCCGGATGCCGCCCAGCGCACCTCCGAGATCGAGAAGATCCAGGAGCTCGTCGCCGGAGACCTCTCCACGCTTCCGCTCCTGCAGGGTGCTCAGGTCGCGGTGACCGGTGCGGACGTGTCGGGCGTGGTGCTCGACGCGTCGTTCAAGCTCCGCTTCGCGTCGATCACGAAGTAACCGCTGCGGGCGTTCGACGCGACCGCTCGCCTCTCGCCCGGCGACCGGGGCACACCACGTGGCCCCGGTCGTTGGGCGAGTGCAGCGGATCGAACGACCCGCCGTCCGTAGAGTAGGCAACCATGACGACAGATGTCGCCGATCCGCCCGCAGTGACGCGGACCCGGGGATCGGGCTCGGTGCTGGGCCGATACATCCTGATCCGCTTCCTGCTGATCTTCCCCACGGTGCTCATCCTCGTGACGCTCGTGTTCTTCCTCATCCGGCTGACGGGCGACCCGATCACGGCGGCGCTGGGCGGGCGGCTCCCCGCCGACCAGCTGGCCGAGCGCATCCACGAGGCCGGCTACGACCGGCCGATCCTGGTGCAGTACCTCGAGTACCTCGGCCAGGTCTTCACCTTCAACTTCGGGACGACGATCACCGACAATCAGCCCGTCGTCCAGGTGATCGCCACCTACGGCACGGCGACGCTGGAGCTCGTGCTGTACGCCCTCGTCGTCGCCTTCCTGGTGGGCATCCCGCTGGGGCTCGTGGCCGCAGCGCTCCGTGACCGGTGGCCCGACGCACTCCTGCGGGTCAGCGCGATCCTCTTCTACGCCACGCCCGTCTTCTTCGCGGGGCTGGTGGCCAAACTCTTCTTCGGGGTGTGGCTGGGCTGGCTCCCGGTGTCGGGCCGGGCGAGCGTCCGCACCGAGCTGGCGCTGGGTCGCGACGGCGGCACCGGCATCTATCTGATCGACGCCATCGCGTCGGGGAACCCCGCCTACGTGCAGGACGTCCTCGCCCACGCGGTGCTGCCGGCCCTCACTCTCGGCCTCCTGACGGCCGGGATCTTCCTGCGTCTCGTGCGCACCAACGTCATCGGCACCTTCAACATGCCCTACGTCGATGCGGCGCGGTCGCGCGGCGTGCGGGAGTCACGGCTCGTGCGCACCCACGCGTACCGACCGGCTCTCATCCCGATCATCACGGTCATCGGGCTGCAGATCGCCCTCATGCTCGGCGGCGCGGTGCTCACCGAGACGACCTTCGAGTGGAAGGGGCTGGGCTTCCAGCTCGCGGCCTACCTGTCCTCCCGCGACTTCGTGGCGGTGCAGGGCATCGTCGCGATGATCGCGATCATCGTGGCCCTCACCAACTTCGTCGTCGACATCCTCGCCGCCTTCATCGACCCGAGGGTGAGGTATTGAGATGGCGAAGCGCCGACTCCTCGACCGCGTCCCCGTCGTCCGTCAGCTCCGACAGAGCGTCGGACTGCAGCGCGGCATGCTCGTCGCCGGCCTCGTGCTGACGGCGGCGTTCGTCCTCCTCGCTCTCCTCGCCCCGTGGATCGCCCCCTACAGCTACAGCCAGCTGAGCGGTCCCGACGGGAACTTCGGCGCGCAGCAACCACCGAGCTCCGCGCACCTGCTGGGCACGACGGTGGGCGGCTACGACGTGTTCTCCCGTGTCATCTGGGGGGCACAGACCGCGCTCTACGTCGTGGTCGTCGCGATCGTGCTGTCGATGTTCGTCGGGATCCTGCTCGGGCTCGTCTCCGGATACCTCGGCGGGTGGGTCGACCGCGTTCTGGTGGTGGTCGCCGATGCGATCTACGCCTTCCCGACGCTGCTTCTGGCCATCGTCGTGGCGATCGCCATCAGCCGCGGGCAATCCGATCTCTGGTCGGGGATCCTGGCTGCCGCCGCCTCCATCACGGTCGTCTTCATCCCGCAGTACTTCCGGGTGGTGCGCGCCGAGGTGGTCCGGGTGAAGTCGGAGGCCTTCGTCGAGTCGGCGCAGGTGATCGGCGCCTCGACGCCGCGGATCATGCTCCGCCACGTGCTGCGCAACTCCACTCGCACGCTTCCGCTGATCGTCACGTTGAACGCCTCCGAGGCGATCTCGACGCTCGCGGCCCTCGGCTTCCTCGGGTTCGGCATCGAGCCGACGTCCGCGGCCGAGTGGGGGTACGACCTCAACAAGTCGATCAGCGACGTCGCCGCCGGCATCTGGTGGACGGCGATCCCCCCGGGGATCGCGATCGTGCTCACCGTGCTCGGGATCACACTGATCGGTGAGAGCCTCAACGACCTGGCCGACCCGCGGCTGCGGGCGCGTCGCCGGTCGGCCCCCCGCACGCCCGCCGACGCCGTCGCGGCCACGCAGCCGGTGGCACGCGAAGAACGAGGAGAGGTGGAGTGATGGCGGCTCGAGAGCAGGTTCCCGTCCGCACCGATGCGCTCGCCGTCGACATCCGTGACCTCGACATCACCTTCGCGACCGACGGCGGCGACGTGGCCGCCGTGCGCGACGTCTCGCTCCAGGTGCACCCGGGCGAGGTGCTGGCGATCGTGGGCGAGTCCGGGAGCGGAAAGACGGTGACGGCGCGCTCGATCCTGGGACTCCTCCCCGAGACCGCCACCACACGTGGCGCGGTCGTCCTCGACGGCAGCGACGTCGTGGGACTGTCGGCGGATCACCTCCGTGCGGTGCGGGGCACCAAGGCGGCGATGATCTTCCAGGAGCCTTCGACCGCGTTGAACCCCGTGTTCACGGTCGGGTGGCAGCTCATGGAGGGCCTGCGCGCGCACGGCGTGCACTCGAAGAAGCAGGCGCGAGCCCGCGCGATCGAGATGCTGGGGCGGGTGGGCATCCCCGATCCGGAGCGGCGGGTGGACGACTATCCACACCAGTTCTCGGGCGGCCAGAAGCAGCGGATCGTCATCGCCATGGCGCTCGCCCTCGAGCCGAGCGTGATCCTCGCCGACGAGCCGACCACCGCCCTGGACGTGACCGTGCAGGCCGAGATCCTCGACCTGCTGCGCGACCTCCGCGACGAGACCGGGACGGCGATCATCCTCATCACCCACAACATGGGCGTCGTCGCCGACCTCGCCGACCGTGTGGCCGTGATGCTCAACGGCGAGGTCGTGGAGACCGCGACGGCGCGAGAACTCTTCGCCGCTCCGCAGCACGCGTACACGAAGCGCCTGCTCGACGCGGTGCCGCGGCTCCGGATCGCCGATCGCCCTCTCCCCGCCTCGGCGTCGGGCGCCCCCGTGGTCGAGGCGCGCGGACTCGTCATCGAGTATCCCGGGCGCCTGGGCACCGGCACGTTCCGCGCCGTGCACGAGATCGACTTCGCGATCCGGCCGGGCGAGGTGCTGGGGCTGGTCGGCGAGTCGGGATCGGGAAAGACGACGATCGGACGCGCGATCGCGGGGCTCACCCCCGTGGCCGGCGGCTCGCTGCGGGTGCTCGGCACCGAGATGCGTGGCGTGAAGGAGCGCAGCTTCCGCGCCAAGCGTCGAGAGCTGGGCTTCGTCTTCCAGGATCCGGCGACGAGCTTCAACCCGCTCCTGACCATCGCGGAATGCGTCGCCGAGCCGCTCGTCGTCCACGGCGTCGCCCGCAACGCGGCCGATGCCCGCCCGCAGGTCGACGACCTGCTCGAGGCGGTGCAGCTGCCCGCGGCGTTCGGCGACCGGTTCCCCCACGAGCTGTCGGGAGGGCAGCGTCAGCGTGCGTCGTTGGCTCGCGCGCTCGCCCTCGACCCGCGGCTCCTCATCGCCGACGAGCCCACGAGTGCGCTCGACGTGTCGGTGCAGGCGCGTGTGCTCGAGCTGTTCGGCGAACTGCAGGAGCGGTTCGGGTTCGCCGCATTGTTCATCACGCACGATCTCGCGGTGGTGGACCTCCTCGCCCACCGGGTGGTCGTGCTGCACCGCGGCCGGATCGCCGAGGAGGGGCGGACGGCGGACGTGCTCGGCTCCCCCACCGACGACTACACGCGACGGCTCATCGCCTCGCTGCCGGTGCCCGATCCGGTCGAGCAGGCGGCGCGCCGGGCGGCTCGGGGGTAAGGGCCGGGCGCGTCGTTGCTCGCCATCGCGCCCTGCCCGGCGGTCCGGGGTCGAGTCAGTTCGCGTCCTGCTCCCGCAGCGCCGCGGCGAGGGCGACCTTGCCGTCGAGCACCACTTGCAGCATCGTCTCCGCGGCCAGCTCCGCATCCCCACGCGTGATGGCGTCGACCACCGCCACGTGACGGGCGGCGTCGTCTTCGAGCGACTGCGTGCTCGCCTCCTGCTGCAGGTCGAACGAGAGCTTCATGAAGTCGGCGACCAGCGAGCCGAAGCGTGACAGGAACGTGTTGTGCGAGGCGGCGTAGACGGCCAGGTGGAACTCGACATCGCGCTCCGCATACGCGGTGTGATCGCCCGCGGCGGCGGCGAGCTCGATGCCGGCCTGTTCGATGCGGCCGAGGTCGTGCATCGTGGCACGCCCCGCGGCCAGGCGGGCGGCGTTGGGCTCGACGATCTGGCGGAGCTCCACGAGATCGCGCATGAGGTCGGTGGCCTGTCCCTCTGCGTAGGTCCAGGTGAGCAGGTCGGAGTCGAAGCTGCTCCACAACTCCCGCGGGCGCACGCGGGTGCCGACCTTCGGGCGGATGTCGACCAGTCCCTTGGCCGCAAGCACCTTCATCGCCTCGCGCACGGAAGTGCGGCTGACGCCGTACTCCTCGGTGAGGGCGGCCTCTCGCGGCAGGAGCTCCCCCGGCTGGTAGGTGCCCCCGGCGATGGCGCGGCCCAGGGCCTCGATCACGTGGCCCTGGCGCCCCCGGAGCGAGTACCCGGAGCCGGCGTCGGCACTCGTCCCGCTCACCTGTCTCCGACCGTTCGTCACGACGACAGCACCGCGCTGTCGGGCTGCGGGCTAGAGTACAGCGTTTCCCCGTCGACCGTGATCTGCACCGACCGGAGGTAGGGAGCCAGCGCCGTGGTGTCGACCTCGACCCCCAGGCCGGGGGCGTCGGGCACATGGAGGAGGCCGTCGGTGTCGGGCCTCAGGTGGGTGCGGGTGAGGTCGACGGCGAGCTGCTTCGGCTCGGCCGGATACTCGCAGATCACGCTGGTGGCAAGGCCCGCGAAGGGCTGAAGCGAGGCCGAAAGCGCAAGGTGCGACGTGAAGGTGTGGTTGACGTAGGTGATGCCCAGCCGGTCGGCGTGAGCGGCGATGCGGGCCGACGGCGCGATGCCGCCCACGCGTCCGGTGTCGATCTGCACGAAGCCGATCCCGCCGTGGCGCATGAGGTTTCGGGCCATCGCCTCTTCGTGCGCTCCTTCGCCGCCCGCGAGGCGGACCGGACCCGCTTCCCGCGCGAGCGCGGCGTAGGCGTCGTACTCCGCCGCGCCGAACGGCTCCTCGAGCCAGAGCGCGCGGACGTCGGCGAGGGCCGGCACGCGGGCGGCGGCCGCCTCGACGTCGTTCTCCCACACTTGGCCCGCGTCGACCATCAGCTCGCGATCGGGGCCGATCGCCTCCCGCGCGGCGTGGAGCTGGTCGGCGTCGTCGGCCACGGTTCCGGTGCCGAAGGGACCCCATCCGAACTTCACGGCGCGGAATCCTCGTGCCACGGCGTCGCGACCTCGGGCGAGGGTCTGCTCGGGGGTGTCGCCGAAGAGGACGGAGGCGTAGGGGATCTTCGGGTGGGTCGTCGTCGCTCCGAGGAGGCGCCACACCGGCTCCTCGCGGACGCGGCCGAGGAGGTCCCACAGCGCGATCTCGATCCCGGAGAAGGTGTGGGCGGCTTGGAGGAGATCCATGCTGTTGCGCGCGACGAGCCGGGCGATCCGCCTGATGTCGTCGGGGCCGTCGAGCCGCTCCCCGACCACCGAGTCGGAGACCGGCCGGCAGACGCCGTGGGACCGCGGTGCGATGAAGGCCGCGATCGAGGTGAGGGGCGACGCCTCGCACTCACCCCACCCTTCGGCGTCGTCGGCGCGGACGCGCACGAGCAGCGCGTCTTGGCTGCCGTCTGCCTCGAGGGTCACCTCAGGCATGCTCGCGTAGAAGAAGTCGACGCTATCGATCCGCACGACGGTCCTCTCTCAGATCGTATGAAAGTCGGTGGTCCGAGATGGAAAGCGCCATCAACGGCGAGGGTGAGAAGTCAATCATCATACTATTACCTCTATGGCGTGGGTCGTGCGCAGGGGCGCCGCAGGGGAGAGCCCCAGCGTGGTGCGGGCCCCGTCGCGGGAGAGCGGGTTGCCTGAGGCCGACGTGGTCGCCGAGAAGTCGAATGCCGACACGACCGGCTCGACGCCCAGGCCCCGGTAGGCACCGTGCCAGGGGGCCTCGGGGAGACCGCGGTCGGACAGCCAGAGCAGGAGCGAGTCGAAGAGCGTGTCGTCCCACTCCACCACCACGACCGTGCCGTCGGCATGGTGCAGGCGGAACGGCGATCGCGCACCCACCAGTTGTACGACCTCCTCGGTGGGATGGGGTGGCGGGAGGGGGGTGAGGTCCACCGTGCCCCCGCCCGCGGCGGGCACCGCGTCGAGGGAGGTGAAGCGCGCCCCCGGCGCCGGCCGGCAGTCCTCGTGGAGGCGGCCCGGCCATACGCATCCCCACGAGAAGACGACGTCGAGGCGGGCGCCGCGGGGGGATCCGACCGGGGGGAGCGCGAGGATCGGGTGCAGTCCGAGCGAGGTGCGGTGTGGTCGACGCGCGGTGAGCTCGAGGTCGAACTCGATGCGCGCGCGTCCCGGAACCGGGCGTACGCGGCGCACGATGCGCGCGACATCGTGCTCGGGAGGGGTCACGAGCGTCGCGGTGACGGCGGTCGCTCCGTCCTCCGCGGTGTGGGAGGTGAGGCGCCACCGTGCGTCGGCCGTGATGCCGTGCGGGGGTACCGGGGCCGGGGTGCCGACCCGTCGCCAGTCCTCCGGAGCGTCGGGCGGGACGGCGGCCGAGCCGAACGGGAGGCACACGAAGTCGCCGCCCAGCATTCGGAGGTGTCCCGGGAGGCCTGCGACCTCGGGATCCTGGGGATTCCACGCCGCCTGCGCGAGAGGACGGATGCGGCGTCCGCCGCCCGTCATGGTCAGGTCGCGGAGCATCGCCGCCGTGGCGTCCACCCGGCCACGGCCGTGGCTCCACACCAGCTCGACGGAGTCGTCCATGATCACCTCTTGACCCAAAGGTATTATCTAAACAAGAATTGCGCTACATTCGATCCCGAGGTTCCGGGGGCTGTTGCTCTCGAGAACGTCTTAGGTAGGATCAATGCGACTCGAAAGCAAGGACGCCCGATGTTAGCTGCGAACCGCACGGCGCTGGTCACCGGCGCTGCCAGCGGCATCGGTGCTGCCGTCGCGCGGCGGCTGGCCGCGACGGGCCACGGGCTCGTCCTGATCGATCGCGACGCCTCCCGGCTGTCGGAGGTCGCCGGCGAGCTGGCCGACGCCACAGTCCTCGCGCTCGACGTCTCCGGGGCCGATACCGCCGCGGCCGTGCGGGCAGAACTGGGGGCAGGCGGCGCGCTGGGCGTGCTCGTCAACGCCGCCGGCGTGGTCGTCGAGCCCGACGACGACCACGCGCTCACGCGCACGCTCGAGATCAACCTCGCCGCCGCTGTGCGGCTGACCACGGGTCTCGTTCCGCTCCTGGGCCGGGACGCTGCTCCGCGCGTCGTGAATGTCGGGTCGGTGCAGGCCGATCGTGCCGCGACCGGCTCGGTCGCCTACGCGGCGAGCAAGGGCGGGCTGCACGCGGCCACACGCGCGCTCGCCGTCGAGCTGGCACCGCACGGCATCCTCGTCAACGCCGTGGCGCCGGGTTTCATCGACACCCCGATGGCGCGCCTCGCCGACGGGCGCACCGAGTACGAGACCGACTGGTTCCAGAGCGTGTACATCGAGCACGGTCGGCTGCCGTTGCGTCGCCCGGGCACGCCCGAGGAGGTGGCCGGCGCCGTCGCGTTCCTCGCCTCGCCGGAGAACACATATGTCACCGGCGCCGTCCTCGCCGTGGACGGCGGACTCGGGGCCGCGCTATGAACCCCCGCATCTGGCGACGGCTTCCTCGCGCTTCCGAATTTGATCGATCAAGAACTCTCTACCCGCACCGCAATCACCCTGTGAAAGGAACCGACATGAAGCTCCTGCGAATCGGCGCTCTCGCCGTTGCGAGCGCACTGACCCTGGGCTTGGCCGCCTGCGCACCCGGCGCCGACGGCGACAAGACCGAGTCGAAGACCCTCACCGTCTGGGATCCCGGCCTGCTGACGAAGAAGACCGACGACGGTGCCGTCGCCGACAACTCCTTCCTCAACATCGCCGTCGACCAGTTCGAGAAGGACAACCCCGGCGTCACGGTCGACGTCGTCACCCTCTCCGGCGACATCTCGAAGGACGCCGCGCAGTTCCAGGCCGCCTCCATCGCCGGCAACGGCCCGGACGTGCGCATCGGCTACACCGGCGGAAACACCGTCGACTACGCCGACTTCCTCGAAGACCTCGACGGCGTGTTCTCCGAGGAGACCATGACCGACCTCTCCGGCTGGAACACGGTCCGCGCGGGCTACGCCGAGGACGGTGCCCTCCTCGGTCTTCCCTACGGCGGCGGCTCCTACTTCTACGTCTTCTACAACAAGGAGCTCGCCGAGAAGGCGGGCCTAGACCTGTCCACGCCTCCCGCCACGTGGGAGGACATGATCGCGCTCGGCGAGCAGGCCAAGGGCAAGATCGGCGACGCCGTGCCCTTCTGGACGCCGAACCAGGAAGGCTACGTCGGAGCCTGGGTGATGGCCGCACTCGTGGGGGGTCAGCTCGGCTCCAACGCGTTCACCGACATGTACAGCGGAAAGACGCCCCTCACCGACCCCGCGATGGTCAAGGCGTACGAGGCGTACTCGAAGCTCTACTCCCTGGGCCTCACCAACCCCGACGCCGGCTCGATCGGCAACTCCGAACAGCTCACCGGCTTCGTGCAGGGCAAGGGCCTGTTCATGGTCTCGGGGGCGTGGGAGAACGGCGCGCTGGAAGAGGCGATGGGCGAGAAGGCCGGGGTCTTCCCGATTCCGACGCTCGCCGGGTCGCAGTTCCCGACCGCACTGGCGGGCGGACCGAACGTGTCGGTCTCGATCACCAACTACTCCGAGAACAAGGAACTCGCCAAGAAGTTCCTCCAGTACCTCGCGCAGCCGGCGACGATCGACACGTACGTGAAGCTGTTCCAGACCGAGCCCTCCAACAGTGCCTCGGCCGACACCTCGGTCATCACGAACTACTACCTGAAGTCCGAGGCCGAGTACGTCTCGAAGGCCGACGCCGTCGTCTACCCGTTCGACAACGTCATGCCGCAGTCCGTGATCGACCTCTTCTACCGCCTCAACGCGACCGTGTACACGGGACAGACCACCCCCGACGACGCCGTGTCGCAGCTGCAGGAGGCCTATAAGGCCGAGAAGTCGGACTGATGACCACACAGACCGGGGTGTCCCCGTCAACCGCATCTCGCGGGGACACCCCTCCCACTCGGGGAAAGAGCAGGTGGCGTCGCCGCGAGCGCTGGGTCGCGCTCGCGGCGGTCGCCCCGGCCCTCGTGCTGGCGCTCGGGTTCATGGTGTACCCGGTCGGCTACGCCCTGTTCATCTCGTTCCACAAGACCAACGGGCTCCGGTTCGAGTTCGTCGGGCTCGGCAACTACGTCAAGCTCCTCACCGACCCGCTCCTGTACAAGGTGTTCGGCACGAACCTGCTGTTCCTCGTGTCGGTGCCGATCGTCATCTTCGCCGCGCTCGTCTGCTCGGTGCTGCTGTACGAGCGGATCCGGGGCTGGAAGTTCTACCGCGTCCTGTTCTTCGTGCCGAACGTGCTGTCCACGGCCGTCATCGGCCTCATGTTCAAGACGCTGTTCGCCTACAGCGGTCCCGTCAACGCGCTGATCGAGGCGTTCGGCGGAAAACCCGTCGACTTCTTCGCGGGCGCCGGCAGCGCGATCTTCGTCATCGTGCTGGCGCTGGTCTGGTCGGGGTTCGGCTACCAATCGCTCATCCTGTTGAGCGGGCTCAGCTCGATCAACCCCGAGGTCTTCGAAGCGGCGGTGCTCGACGGTGCGGGATGGTGGCGGCGCCTGTGGTCGATCACCCTCCCCAACATCCGGCGGGTCGTGGTGCTCGTCTCGATCCTCAACGTGCTCTACACGTTCACGTCGCTGTTCGGCTTCATCTTCGTGATGACCGCCGGTGGCCCCGGATACGACACCACCACCCTCGACTACCTCATCTACAGCCTCGCCTTCTCGTCGTCGCGACTGGGTGAAGGCTCGGCCCTCGCGGTCATGGTGTTCCTGTTCATCGGCGGGCTGACCCTGTTGCAGCTGCGCTTCTTCCGATCGGCGGATGACTGATGGCTACCAATCACGTCGGTGTGCCCAAGCGGGCGCGCCTTCCCATCGGGGTGGGCCTGGCCCTCATCGCGGTGACGATCGTCTACCCCGTCGTCTATCTCGCCACCGCGGCGTTCCGGACCAAGGCCGACTACCTCGCGAACCCCTTCGGCCTGCCGTCGGAGTGGACCTTCCAGAACTTCATCGTGCTGTGGAACAACTACGACCTCGGCAACGCGCTGCGCAACAGTGTGGTCGTCGTCGTCATCGGGCTGACGCTGCAGCTGGCCATCGCGATGCTCGCCGGCTACGCGCTGGCCCGGCTCGATGTCCCCGGAGCCCGCACGATCAACGCGACGTTCGTGTCGGTCATGCTCGTGCCGAGCCAGGTGCTCATCATCCCGATCTATCTCCTGCTCTCGCGGATCGGGCTGGTCGGGTCGTTGCAGGGGCTGATCCTCGTCTACGTGGCGACAGGACTCCCCTTCGCGGTGTTCTTCATGACGGCAGCCTTCGCCGGCGTCGACCAGAACGTGCTGGAGGCGGCCAAGGTCGACGGCGCGGGGTTCTGGCGCACGCTCATCAGCGTCGCCTCGCCCATGGCGGCGCCCGGCATCGCGACCCTCGCGGTGCTGCAGTTCCTCGGCATGTGGAACGAGCTGCTGTTCGCCTACATCCTGCTACCCGACAACGACCTGCGGCTCCTGACGCCCGCTCTGGCGCAGATCGGCGGCCGGTTCACGAGCGATCAGCCCCTGGTCTCGGCGGGCCTCATCGTCACGGCGATCTTCCCGATGCTGCTCCTCGCGTTCGCGTCGAAGTACGTCATGAGCGGCCTCGCGGCGAGCTTCGGGCGATGAGCGGATCGGGGTGGGAGGCGCCCGGGGGGATCTGGGCGACGCCCGCGGCGCCGGCGCCCGGCGGGGTGGGGGAGCACCGCGCGTGGGTTCGGC
>NZ_JASGDO010000073.1:0-7146 GCF_047607225.1 Microbacterium sp.
CCCGGACGCCGCGGGCGACACCGGCGGGGCGCCGGCGCTGCCCGACGCCGACGCGATCACGCCCGCCCGGCGAACGCGGCCCGTGGGACTGATGGTCGCCGTCGTGGTTCTCGCGATCCTCCTCCCGGTGGCCGGCTGGGCGGGATTTCTCGCCGCGATGGCCGTTCAGCCCGCCGCCGTGCCGCGTCCGACCCCGACGCCGATGCTCGCCGCCGGGCTCGGGGACGCCGTCGTCGATCAGAGTCGCGAACGCACGCTGACGGTCAACGAGTGGGATTCCGCCATCAGCCTGCTCAGCGCCGATGAGCGGGCAGTGGTGTGGTGGGGCGAGGTCGGCGACCAGACCTGCATCGTCGTCGACCTTCTTCCGGATGGCCCGCTCGGCTCCTGCTCCGACACGTCGGCGGTGAGATCGACGGGTATCCGCCTCGACGCGAGTCTCATCCGGATCGACGACGAGGACGAGCGCGAGGTGCAGTCGAACGGACCGAGCGTCGCGCTCCTGGCGTACCCGTATGACGGGCAGCTCGTGCTCCGCATCGACGGCTGACGCCCGCGCGGAAGTCGCCCCTTCAGCGCACCGGCCAGCTACCGTCCAGGGCGCCTTCGGGATCGAGTCGTCCGATCTGGATGAAGTACTCCGTCAGGCTCGCTGCTTGCGCGCGTGCCCAACCGATCTGCTTCGCGTGAAGCTCGTGGGCGGAGGGTGGCAGGTCGAACCGGGCGGCCAGTGCCAAGGCCACCCGCCCGGCGGCGATCGCATCGGCCGACGCTTCGTGGGCGGCATCCAGGGTCACCGCATAGTGGCGCGCGACGACATCGAGGGTGCGTTTGCCGCGTCGGTAGCGGTCGAGCGCCTTGTCGAGGACCAGTGGGTCGATGACCGGCGCGGGTTCGACGAGGGGCGGGATCTCGTGGCGCAGCGCCTCGTGCTTCAGCAGGGAGAAGTCGAACGCCGCGTTGTAGGCCACGACGGGGACACCGGCGCTGAGGAGCGCGCGCAGTTCCGCGACGATCTCGGCGACCACGACCGCTGCCGGCGCGCCTTCCTCGCGTGCGCGCTGGGTGGTGACTCCGTGGACGGCGGTGGCTCCCGCGGGGATCTCGACACCGGGATCGGCGAGCCAATCGCGCGCGCTCAGGACGTGTCCGGCGGCGTCGAGCACACCCACATGGGCGGTGACGATCCGGTCGTGGACGACATCGATCCCCGTCGTCTCCAGATCGAACACGCCGATCCGATCGAGCCATGGGTGCGCGGCGGGGGGAGAGTCTTCGGAGGAAGAGGTCGTCGTCGGGTGCGCTACGGCCGGAGAAACGGCGACAGGTCGCGGCGGCGGCGTCGCTGAGTCCAGAAACCAGGAGTCGTCGTCCCAGAGCCGTCCGTCCACGTGATCGAGGTTACGACGAGGCAGCGACACGGGACCTCAGCGCCACGCACGCTCGTAGACTCGGGGGGTGACCCGCCCCGTTCCTCACCCGTACGCCGCGCGCCTCGAGTCGATCCCCGTCGTCCGCCGCGAGGTCGAGGTGCAGGGCGGGAAGACCGCCTACTGGACGTATGGGCCTGACGACGCGCCGACGACCATCGTCGCCGTCCACGGTTTCCGCGGCGAGCACCACGGGTTGGAACCGGTCGTCGCGTACCTCGAGGGCTTCCGTGTCGTCTCTCCCGATCTCCCCGGGTTCGGAGACACGCCGCCTCTTCCCGGACGTCGCCACACACTCGAGGCATACACCGCGTGGCTCACCGACTTCGTTGCCCAGGTGGCCCCGGGGGCGATCGTGCTGGGGCACTCGTTCGGATCGATCGTGGCGGCCGCGGCGGTCGCCGGCGGGCTCTCCACCCCCCGTCTCATCCTCGTGAATCCCATCGGCGCTCCCGCTCTGGAGGGACCACGAGGGGTGTTGACCAGGCTCGCAGTGTTCTACTACTGGGCGGGTGCCCGACTTCCGCGGCGGCTGGGCGATGCGTTGCTGCGCAGTCGGATCATCGTCAGGGTCATGAGCGTGTCGATGGCCAAGACGAAGGATCCCGAACTACGCCGCTTCATCCATGACCAGCACGACCGGTACTTCTCCCGGTTCGCCGGTCGTGACGTTCTCCACGACGCGTTCGTCACCTCGGTCTCTCACGACGTCAGCCAGTTCGCTCCCGCGATCATGACGCCGACGCTGCTGGTGGCTGCCGAACGCGACGACATCACCCCGATCGAAGCCGAGCGACGGCTCCGCGGACTGTTCCCGCGGGCAGAGCTCGTCGAGATCGCGGGAGTCGGACACCTGATCCACTACGAGACGCCGCGCGAGGCGGCCGAGTCCGTCAGCCGGTTTCTGCGGACTTCCGACGACGATAGGCGTTGACGTTCATGCGGTTGCCGCAGTTGCCGGTGTCGCAGTAGCGCTTCGAGCCGTTCTTGGAGTAGTCGACGTACACGCCGTCGCAGTCATCGGCCGCGCAGCGTCGGACGCGGTCCCACTGATCGGTCCGGATCACCTCTGCAAAGGCCATCGCCGCCTCCACGAGCATGCGCGTCGCCAGCGGTGCGGATGCCTCGGTGGCGTGAATGTGCCAGTCGTAGCCGTCGTGGATGACGAGCTGGGGGAGTGCATGACCGTCGCGGAGCATCGCATTGACGAGAGGGACTGCGCCCACGCGATCGACCTCCCACAGGCCGCGGATGCGAGAGCGGATGCGTCGCACGGCGGCGAGTTCCTCCTCGTCGCGGACGATCGCGCCGGTGTAGGGGAATCCTCGGAGATAGTCGTCGAGATCGGTGGCTGATACCAGGCCGTCGACGCCTTCGATGTTCGTCTCGGGGAGAGTGTTCACGAGAGCGACCGCTGCCCGCAGGGACAGCTCGGTGTCACGGATGAAAACCATGTTGACTCCTGACGCTCCTCGGCAGTACTGTCACCAGTGTAACCAATGGTCACTCATGACAGATGAGGCTCCCGTGACCCGCATCGCCTCCCTCGACGTCTCGTCGTCCAGGCCTCCCGCCGCCGAGCGCCCGCGGCGACGCAACGCGGGCATCGTCATGGCCGTCGTGTCCGCGCTCGCCTTCTCCTCGAGCGGGCCCCTCGTCAAGCCGCTCTTGGAGGAGGGCTGGTCGCTGTCGGCCGCATTGATCGTGCGGATGGGTCTCGCAGGCGTCATCCTGTCGCCGGCTCTCGTGCGCGCCGTGCGGCGTGAGTCATCGTTCTTCCGTCGCCACGGTCTTTCCCTTCTCGCCTTCGGCCTCATTCCTGTCGTGGGCTGCCAACTGCTCTTCTTCTCCGCCATGCAGCGGATGCCGGTCGCTGTCGCGCTTCTCATCCAGTACCTCGCCCCCGTGTTCCTCGTCGTCTACGTGTGGTTGCGCACCCGGAAGGCCCCCTCGCGGCTCGTCTTGGCCGGCGCCGTGACGGCGGTCGTCGGCCTCGTCCTCGTCGTCGACGTGTCGGGAGCCCGCTTCGACCTGCTGGGCACCGTCTTCGCTCTCGGAGCGGCGCTGTGCGTCTGCGTCTACTTCGTGATGTCGGAGCGCACCGGTGATGACCTCCCCGCCCTCGCGCTGGCCTCCGGGGGGCTGCTGTGCGGAGCCGTGGTGATGGCGGTGCTGGCGGTGACGGGCCTCCTGCCCTTCGCCGCCCCGGAAGTGACGGTCGTCTTCCGTGGCGTGGAGGTGCCCGGATGGATGCCGTTGCTGTGGGTGGGTGCCGTCGGCACGAGCGTCGGCTACGCACTGGGGATCATCGCGGTGCCCCGCGTGGGTGCGCGCCTGGGCTCCTTCGTCGGTCTGTCCGAGGTGCTCTTCGCGCTCCTGTTCGCGTGGCTGCTCCTGGGCGAAGCGCCCGGACTCGTGCAGTTCCTCGGCGGCGCCTTGATTCTCCTGGGCGTCGTCCTGGTGCGCCTCGACGGCGGCGGGTCAGAACTGGCTACTGTTCCCGTCGAGCCGCTTCCAGCAGAGGTCGCACCCGATAACCGATGACCTCGCCCATCACGAGCGAGGTCTCCGTCCGTTCGATCCCGTCGATCGCGAGGATCCGGGCGTCGACGGCGAAAAGGTGCTGCGTGTCGCGCGCCGCGACGCGAGCCAGTAGATCCACCTGGCCGCTCAGACCGTGCGCCTGCAGGACCTCGGGGATGAGCGACAGCTCTGCCGTGATCCGCGGGAGATCGGCCTGACGGACGACGATGCTGATCATGGCCTCGATCGGATAGCCGAGAGCGGCGGGGGAGACGGCGCGTTCGAACGATCCGAAGACGCCGGAGCGTTCGAGCTTCGCCATCCGCGCCTGCACCGTGTTGCGGGAGAGCCCGAGACGATCCGCGAGAGCGACGACCGTCGCGCGGTGGTCGTCGGCGAGCGCGCTCAGGAGTTCGAGGTCGACGTGGTCCAGGGATCCCATAGTGCGAAACCGTAGCAGGTCGCGCGTGTCAGAACTGCGCAACATGCTCAGTGGGTTCGTGGATGCTTGAGCTAGGTGCGACGGCGACGTAGTGTCGCGGCATCCGGAGCATGATCCCGGATCCGCGGCGACGATGCCGAGACGCTCTCCGTCGCGTCGTTCACGAGACGACCCGGCGGACAGAAGGGATGACGATGACGCATACCCCGACCATGCAGGAGAGACCCTCCCTCGATCTGGACCTCCCCGCGCAGTTGCTGACGCCGGAGGGCGAGCGGATCAGCGACGAGCGGCTGGACCACTGGGCTGTCGACCTCGACGTCGACCGACTGCGAGCGCTTTACCGCGACATGGCCATCGCGCGACGCGTGGACGCGGAGGGCGTCGCGCTGCAACGACAGGGGCAGTTGGGGCTGTGGGCGCCCGCGCAGGGACAAGAGGCGGTGCAGATCGGGACCGCGCGCGCCTGCCGAGCCGATGACTTCCTCTTCACGAGTTACCGAGAGCTCGGTGTCTTGCTGGTCCGCGAGGCCGCCCCCGCCGACCTGGTGCTGACGTGGCGGGGAGAGGCCCTTTCCACCATCGATCCGCACGCCCTCCATGTCGCACCGCCGCAGATCATCATCGGCGCGCAGACGCTGCACGCCGTCGGGTATGCGATGGGCATTCAGCGCGACCGGTCCGATCAGGTCGCGGTCGCCTACTTCGGCGACGGGGCCACGAGCCAGGGCGACGTGAACGAGGCCATGGTCTTCGCTGCCTCCTTCGGCGCCCCGGTCGTGTTCGTCTGCTCGAACAACCACTGGGCGATCTCGGAGCCGGTCTCCGTGCAGGCCGCCGTGCCCCTCGCCGCACGGGCTCCCGGATTCGGCATCCCGAGCCTCCGGGTCGACGGCAACGACGTGATCGCGTCGACGGCGGCGATGCGGTGGGCTCTCGATCACGCGCGAAGCGGTGGCGGTCCGGTCTTCCTCGAAGCGGTCACCTACCGCATGGGGCCCCACACGACCTCCGACGACCCCACCCGGTACCGCCCCGCCGAGGAGCTGGAGACCTGGCGTGCACGCGATCCGCTGCTCCGCCTCGAACGACACCTCGCTGCCGAAGGGGCGTTCGACGAAGCGTTCCGGGCCGATATCGAGTCGGCGGCGACGCAGTTCACGTCTCGGATGCGTGCCGCCGCGATCAATGCCGTGACACGGCCCGCGATCGAGGTGCTCGACGATGTGTACGCCCAGCCGCACGCCGGGATCGAGGAGCAGCGAGCTGCTTTCGCTTCGTACCTGGCGGGCTTCGCCTCCGATGAAGGGAGTTCCCAATGACGGAGTCGACGCGAGCGAGTGACCTGACGATGGGCAAGGCTCTCGGCGCGGGTCTCCAGCGGGCCATGCGCGACGACGAGCGCGTGCTCGTGATGGGCGAGGACATCGGTCGCCTCGGCGGAGTGTTCCGGATCACAGACGGGCTCCTCGACGAGTTCGGCAGCGACCGTGTGGTGGATACGCCGCTTGCCGAATCGGGGATCGTCGGTACGGCCGTCGGTCTCGCCTACCGGGGATACCGGCCCGTCGTGGAGATCCAGTTCGACGGGTTCGTCTATCCCGCCTTCGATCAGATCGTCTGTCAGGTGGCCAAGCTCCATTACCGCACTCGGGGGCGGGTGAAGATGCCGATCACGATCCGCATCCCGTGGGCCGGGGGTGTGGGGGCGGCCGAGCACCACTCCGAATCGCCTGAAGCGTACTTCGTCCACACCGCGGGTCTCCGAGTGGTGGCAGTCTCGCATCCCCAAGACGCGTACACGATGCTCCGGCAGGCGATCGCGTGCGACGACCCGGTCGTGTTCTTCGAACCCAAGCGCCTCTACCACGCGAAGGGTCCCGTCGACCTCGACGGGGACATCGCCGACGCGCCGCCGATGGGCGTGGCGCGAGTCGTGCGCCCCGGCGATGACGTCACGATCCTCACGTACGGCGCGCAGGTGACGACAGCCCTCGATGCGGCTATCGCGGCGGAAGACGAGGGTGTGTCTCTCGAGGTCATCGACCTGCGTTCGCTGTCGCCGGTGGACTACCGGACGATCACCGCGTCGGTGCGCAAGACCGGTCGCGTCGTGGTCACCCACGAGGCGGCGCGAGAAGGCGGTGTCGGAGCCGAGCTGATCGCGTCGGTGACCGAGAAGTGCTTCCCCTACCTCGAGGCCGCGCCCCTGCGGGTGACGGGCCACGACATCCCCTATCCGCCCGCCAAGCTCGAGAAGCACCACCTTCCCGACCTCGACCGGCTCCTCGACGCCGTCGACCGGGTGCGGGACGTGCCCCACGCGAATGCGGGGGTGGTCGCGTGATCGCCGAGTTCCGCCTGCCCGACCTCGGTGAAGGACTCCCCGAGGCAGAGATCGTGCAGTGGCACGTGGCGCCGGGAGATGAGGTCGCCCTCAATCAGACGCTCGCGGAGGTGGAGACCGCGAAGGCCGTCGTCGAGCTCCCTTCGCCGTACGCCGGCGTCATTGCCCACGTGCAGCACCAGGAGGGAGATGTCGTCGCCGTCGGTGACCTCCTCGTCTCGTTCGATATCGCCTCCGGCGACGCGTCCTCGTCGCCGGATGAGACGCAGGAGCGACGTGTGGTGATCGAACGCGACGCCGCCGATCCCCCCAACCTCGTCGGGTACGGGGCGCCCCGTCGATCGTCGGAGCGCCCGCGCCGTCGGCCGCGGCGCGGGCCACACGAGGGTGCGCCGGACAGCGAG
>NZ_JASGDO010000074.1:0-14306 GCF_047607225.1 Microbacterium sp.
CGCTGGCGGCGATCATGAGGATCGCCGCCAGCGCCACCGTGGTCCGGCGGGCGGCGCCGGACCACGGCGAGATCGGGTTCACCCGGCGAGCGCCGACAACGGGGCGGGGAACTCCTCCGGGTACACCGCCGGCAAAACGGTGTCGAGGATGGCCTGCTGCCCCCGCGTGCCTCCCGTCCGTCCCCACCAACTCGCATCGGCGAGGTGCACGTTTCCGGTCGAGACGGCCGTGAGCGCGGTCCAGAGCCGTTCCTTCGCGAGCTGGTCGACGAGCGGCTCGGCGGACGGGTCGAATCCGAAGTCCAGAATCCAGATGTGGGCGGGGTCGCCGTCGAGGATCGTGTCGAGACCGATCTCGAGGAAGCCGCTCTCGGACTCGCTCGCCTTGGGCCAGGGGTAGGACGTGTACCGGCCGAGGAGCTCGCCGATCGTGGAGTCTCCGGCGTCGATGCCGATGTCGGCCGTCGCGCCGCCGTACATCGAGAGGACCGAGGTGGCGCGCGTACCCGGCCGGTAGTCGGCCAGCGTCTTCTCGTAGCGCTCGATCGCAGCCTCGGCGGCGTCCTCGCGCCCGGTGAGCACCGCGATGCGGCGCAGGTTCTCGGGGGCCTCGTCTACCGACGTGAGGGCGTTGCCGTAGAAGGCGACGTCGCCCAGGGAGGCGGCGATCGCCCCGTGCACGGACTCGGAGCCGATCACGAGGTCGGGCTCGGCGGCCAGGATGCCTTCCAGGTCGGGCTCGAAGAAGCTTCCGCCGAGAGCGGTCACCTCCACGTCCGGTCCGAAGAAGAGGGGATGGTGCACCTGCTCCATCTGCGTGCTGGCGACGGGGACGAGGTCGAGCTCTGCGAGTGCGTCGATGCAGGTGCCGTCGAGGCAGACGACACGCTCTGCGGGTGCGTCGAGCGAGATGCTGCGGCCGGTGAGATCGCTCGCCGTCACGGGCCCGGCGGCGGTGAGCGGGTTCCCGGGGTCGGTCGGAGGCGTCGGAGCGGAGCTACAGGCGGCCAGGGCGAGAAGTGCGGCGGTGGCGATGCCGAGACCGGCGAGTCGGCGGGTGGGAGTCATGAGTCGCTTTCGGGTGTGTCAGGATGTGTGCTTAAACGATAATCGTTCTCAATAAGCTGAGACCAACCGAGGGAGCCCCATGTTCGTGTCCCGGTCGCTTCTGGCCTTCGCTCGACCCGTCGCCGGATGGATCGTCGCGACCACGCTCGTGGGACTGGCCGCCTCGGCCGCATCCGTCGCCGTCGCCGTCGCCGTGTCGGCGCTGGTCGGGCTGCTGCTGACAGAAGGCGGCGCTCCCGACGTCTCTCGCGCCGCGCTCGTGATGGTCGGCGCCGTGGTCGCTCGCGCGGCCCTGCTGTGGGTGCGCGACCTCGTCGCCGCCGCCACGGGGGTGGCGGCCAAGCGCCGCCTTCGAGAGCGTCTCGTCAGGCAGCTCTTCCACGTCGGTCCCGGGGCGCGCTGGAGTCGGGGCGAGGATGCCGTGGCGACGACCGTCGTAGACGGCACGGAGCATCTGCAGGCATACCTCGGCCTCTACCTTCCGCAGCTGGTGGTCGCGTTCCTCGTACCAGCCCTCCTCGTCGGGGTGATCGGCGTGCAGGCGCCCGCGGTCGCCGTGGTGATTGCGGCGTGTCTGATCACGATCCCCCTGTCGCAGCGGTTGTGGGCACGGATCCTCGGTGAGCGCGCTTACCGGCATTGGGACGCCTACGAGGCCTACGCGGCACGGGTCGCTGACAGTCTGCGCGGCATCGTGACGCTCGCCTCGCTCGGTGCCGCCGGCCGACGGGCACAGATCCTCGCCCGCGACGCCGACAGCCTGCGCGCGGCGACCAACGCCAGCCTGCGTGCGTCACTCGGGATCGCGGTCGTCACCGCCGCTGCCATGAGCGTCGGCACGGCGGGGGCGAGCCTGCTGGCTGCTGCACAGACCGCGGACGGGATGATCTCGCCGGCGACCGCCCTGATGATCCTCTTCCTGGCCGCCGAGTGCTTCCGCCCGCTTCAGGAGCTGCAGTCGTACTGGCACGAGGGGTTCCACGCCGTCGCGGCCTCGGCCGGGATCCGCCGGATCCTGGAACAGAGCCCCCGCGTGCGCGAGGCGGAGCGACCCGATGGTGCGCCGTTGCCCGCCGCGCCGGCCATCGTGATGCGCGGCGTCGGGTATCGCCATCCGGGCGCGGACCGCGACGCGCTCGCCGACATCGACCTGGAGATCCCTGGCGGCGCGACCGTCGCGATCGTCGGGCGTTCCGGGGCCGGGAAGACGACGCTGGCCTCGCTGCTCCTCCGAGACGCGGACCCCGATCGCGGACGCGTCTTCGTGGGCGGGCGCGATCTGCGCTCTCTTCCGCTTGCCCTCGTCAGGAGCTGCGTCGTCCGCGTCGCGCAGGACGTCGTGCTCCTCGACGGTACCCTCCGGGAGAACATCCGGGCCGCCGCCCCGACCGCCAGCGACGACGCCTTCCTCGACGCGGTCCGGATCGCCCGCGTCGACGAGTTCGTCGACCGTCTCCCCGATGCATGGGACGCCCGTGTCGGCGAGGGAGGCTCCGCCCTGTCGGGAGGTCAGCGCCAGCGCGCCGCCCTGGCGCGGGCCCTGCTCGCCGATGCTCGCGTCCTCGTCCTCGACGAGGCGACGAGCGCGCTGGACGCGGAGAACGAGTCCCTCATCTCCGACGCGCTGCGCGCGGGAAGAGGGGCTCGGACGACGATCGTCATCGCGCATCGGTTGTCGACCGTCGCCGACGCCGATCTCGTCGTCGTGCTCGACGACGGGCGCATCGTCGAAGCCGGTCCGCCGGACCGACTGGCCCGCTCGGGCGGCTCCTGGGCGCGCATGCTCGACCTGCAGCGGGAGGGCGTCCGATGACCATCGATGTGCCCGCCCCTCCTCCCGGCACGGCTCTGGCGAGTCTGCGGAGTCTTCCGGTCCTCATGCGCGGATCGCGCATCGCGTACGCACTGTCGGTCGCGATGAACGTCCTCGCCGTCCTGTCGGCGGCGACGGCTGCGGCACTGTCGGCGTTCGCCGTCTCACTCGCGGTGCTCGGCCGCGCCGATGGCCGTGACCTCGCCGCCCTCGCGGTGGGTGTCGGGGTGGCCGTCGCGGCGCGCGGAGTCTGCAGCTGGCTGGAGGCATGGCTGAGTCACGACGTGGCCTTCCGTGCGATGGCACGCGTGCGTGCATGGGTGTTCCGGGCCATCGCACGCGTCGCGCCGGGCGGCATCGCGGGCCGCCGTGTCGGAGACCTCGCCACGGCCACGCTCGCCGACTCCGAGGCGCTCGAGGTCTTCGCCGCGCATTCCTCGCTCTACATCCTGTCGGCGTGGGTGACCACCCCCGTTCTCCTCGCCGCCGTGGCGACGATCTCGCCGGTCACCGCCGTCTCGCTCCTGCCGGTGCTCCTGCTGGTCGTATCGGCGACACTGCTGCTGCGTCGCCGGGCCCGCGCCGACGGTGCTCGGCTGCGCGCGGCTCGTGCCGAGCTCACCGCGGACATCGCGGAAGACGCGCGCGCCGTGCGTGAGATCGTCGGTTTCGGTCTGGAGAGCCAGCGGATGGCGCGCGCGGCGGAGCTCGATCGCGCCTTCACGGCCGCGCAGCTGCGCACGGTGCGGCGTGCGGGGGCGGAGAATGCGATCGCGGGGGCCTCCCCGATCCTCGCCATCGTCGTCGCGGCACTGCTGGGCTCCCAGGCGGTCGTCGTCGGGTCGCTGGATCGTAGCCTTCTCCCGGTGCTCATCACGGTCGCAGCTCTCACTCCCTCCGCGATCCTGCAGTGGGTGGGGGTCACCCGGCACTACGGGACGACGCGCGAGGCGGCCGCACGCATCGAAGCGTTGCTCGATGCTCCCGACCCCGTCGATCGCACGGGTGACGCACTCGTGGCGGGGAGCGGGGCACTGGCGGCCCGCGCCGAGGTCGTGCAGTGGCGTTGGCCTGCCGCCCCGCGTGACGCGGTGTGTGGGGTGACGGTCACGATCGACGCGGGCGAGCGGGTGGCGGTCGTCGGCCGCTCGGGCGCCGGCAAGTCGACCTTCGCTCAACTGCTCGCCCGGTTCATGGACCCGGCGAGCGGTCGTATCGTCTTCGACGCGACGGACGCGCGGTCGCTCGGCGTCGACGGTCTCGCTGACGCGGTCTGTCTGGTTCCGCAGGACGTGCACCTCTTCGCCGAGACCGTGCGGGACAATCTGCGGCTGGCCACCGCTCGCCCCGTCACCGACGAGGAATGCTGGGCGGCGCTGGAGACGACTCTTGCGGCGGAGACGGTGCGGGGGCTTCCCGAGGGACTGGACAGCATGCTGGGTGCAGGCGGACGGTCGCTGTCGGGTGGCGAGCGTCAGCGCATCGCGCTGGCGCGCACTCTCCTCACCGGTTCGCGCGTCCTCGTTCTCGACGAGACCGTCAGCCAGCTCGACGTGGAGAGCGAGCGCGACGTGAGTGCGGCGATCTCGCGGGGGAGCGGCCGGACGGTGATCGTGATCGCGCATCGTCTGTCGACGATTCTCCGCGCCGACCGGATCCTCGTTCTCGACGAGGGGCGGCTGGTCGGCGATGGCACCCACGAGGCCCTGTTCTCCACCGTTCCGGCGTATCGCGATCTGGTCGCTCCGCAGCTGCGAGCGCTCCGGTGACGGTCGTCTCCGCGGACGGCGGCGTCGCGACCGACGCTGCCCTGCGCCGCCGGCCGATCCTGTGGATCCTCGTCCTCGCGGGGCTGACCATCGCCGTGTCGGTGGTCGCCGTCGCGGTGGGAGCCGTCGCCGTCCCCGTAGAGAGTGTCGTGGAGGTGATCGCACACCGTCTGGCGGGCACGTCGTCGGAGATGCCCACCGAAGACGCCGTCGTCTGGCTGATCCGCCTTCCCCGCGTCATCGTCGGCGTCTGCGTGGGCATCGCCCTCAGCATCGCCGGCGTCGCCATCCAGGCGATCGTTCGCAACCCGCTGGCCGACCCCTACCTCATCGGGGTGTCCCCCGGCGCCACCACGGGCGCGGCGGCCAGCATCCTTTTCGGCATCGGAGGCGCGTGGGGCGGTTTCGCCCTCACCGGGAGTGCCTTCGTGGGGGCGGTGGTCGCCATCGCCCTCGTGTTCGCCCTGGCCCGGGTGGGAGGCCGCTTGGTCAGCGCACGGGTCGTGTTCGCGGGAATCGCCGTCGGTTTCGCGCTCACGGCGGTCACGAACCTCCTCGTCTTCCTCTCCGATTCGCGCGACGGCGTCCGAGCCGTCATGTTCTGGATGCTGGGGTCGCTCGCCCGCGCCGACTGGTCGCAGGTTCCGCTGCTCACCAGTGTCACCGCGCTGTGTGCAGTCGCCCTGTGGTCGTGCGCGCGCGGTCTCGACACGATCGCAATCGGAGACGACACCGCGCGCTCGCTCGGCACCGACCCCACGCGGTTCCGGGGAATCGTGCTGGTCATCGCTGCGGTGGCCGTTGCCGCCGCGGTGGCCGTATCGGGGATGATCGGCTTCATCGGCCTCGTCGTGCCTCACCTGGCCCGCCGCCTCGTCGGTGCCCGACACGTCGTCGTGCTCCCTACCGCCGCGCTCCTCGGCGCTGTCGTCACGGTCGCCGCCGACGCCGTCGCCCGAACCGTCGCCGCTCCGCGCGAGGTACCTCTCGGCATCCTCACCGCCCTGCTGGGCACGCCGCTGCTGATCCTCCTCGTCCGGCGCTCGCTCGCCCGCTGACCCCTGACCGAACAGCGCTCCACCCACACCCGAAAGGACCCTCATGTCATTCATCCCCCTGCGTCGAGCGGCGGCGGCCGCCGCCGGCGCCCTCTTGCTCTCGGGCTGCGCCGCCACGTCTGTCGCGCCGTCGCCCGCTCCCTCCGCCGGGGCCGCGGACGAGTCGGTGAGCGTCGCCACTTGCGACGGCGACGCGACCTTCGATGCGGCGCCGACGAGTGTCGTGACGATCGGCACCACGGCGGTCCGCAACCTCGACAGCGCCGGCGCGGGAGCGGCCATCGTCGCCCGATCGGGCGAGTTCGGGGCCTCTCTCGGCACGCCGGAGGTGGACGCCCGCTACGCCGACGTGCCGATCCTCGACCCCTCCGACCCCACGCTGGAAGCGCTGACGGGCACCGATGCCGACCTCATCGTGGGCTACGGCCTCTACAACACCACCGATGCCGCCCTCGCCGATGTCGGGATGTCGCTGCTGCAGAACCTCGGGGACTGCGGTCACTCTGCCGAGGGCGACGAAGCCGGGGGAGATGACCTGGACGTCGTGTTCGACGACATCCTCCGGCTCGGGAAGGTCTTCCGCACGGAAGCCACTGCGCAGGCCGCGGTGTCGGCACTCACCTCGCGCCTCGAGGAGCTGGCCGAGCGCGCCCCGGCTGGTCGGGAGAGTGCCGTGATCCTCTACCACTTCGGGGGAAGCCTCGGCAGCCACGGCAAGGGGAACGTCTCCAACGCCATCCTCGACCGGGCCGGGTTCGACAACGTCTTCGCCGAGGAGCCCGGCATGTACATCGACCCGACGGTCGAAGCCGTCATCGGCGCCGACCCCGACTGGGTGATCCTCTCCTACGGGGCGGAGGGGGAGACGTATACCGAGGCCAGCAGCCGGCTCCTCGCCGAACCGGGCATCGCTCAGCTTCGTGCGGTGAAGGACGGGCATGTGCTGGGCATCCCGACGGAGCTTTTCGCCCCGACTGCCGATGCCGTCGACGGCGTCGCGGCGCTCATCGACGCCCGCATCGATGAGGCGGAGCACTGATCCGGTTCGAAGGGGTCACCGTGCGCGTCGGCACGGTGACCCCCCTTCGGGATGTCACGTTCGAGGTGCCCGATGGGCAGACGGTGGGGCTGATCGGGCCCAACGGGAGCGGGAAGACGACCGCGCTGCGTACCGCGCTCGGCGGTCTGTCCGCGTCGACGGGGCGTGTGCTCATCGACGGCCACGACACAGCTCGCATCAGCGCCCGTGACCGGGCGCGACGGGTGGCGGCCGTGCTGCAGGAGGAGCCAGCCGTCCTGCCGCTCACGGTCGCCGAGGAGGTCGCCCTGGGCCGCCACGTGCACCGTGTGGGATGGCCGTCACGGCACGCCGCGGACGACCGTGCCATCCAGGCGGCCCTCGACCGCACCGGGACCGCGTCGTTGTCCCAGCGGCGGATCACCGACCTGTCTGGCGGCGAACGCCAGCGCGTGCTCATCGCGCGCGCCCTCGCGCAGGACTCCGCGCACGTGTTGTTGGACGAACCCACCAATCACCTCGATGTCCGCTTTCAGCACGAATTGCTCGCGCTGGTGGCTTCGCTCCGCGCGACGATCCTCGTCGTCCTGCACGACCTCAACCTCGCCGCTCGCTACTGCGATCGGCTCGTGCTGCTGGATCAGGGACGGGTCGTGGCCCAAGGCGCGGTCGGCGACGTCCTCGACCCGACGGTGATCCGTCGCGTCTACGGGATCCACGCCACCCGTGTCGAGGGGGAGGTGCCTCAGCTGGTCTTCGCCCCCGTGCACGCTGCCGTTGACAGCGCCGCGGCTGGAAGGATGGAGGGGTGCCCGCCCCCGACATCCGCCTGATCGCCGTCGACATGGACGGCACGCTCCTGCGTCCCGACGGGACGATCCCCGATCGTCTGTGGTCGATCCTCGGAAGGCTCCGCGAACGGGGCATCGCCTTCGCCCCCGCCAGCGGACGCCAGCTCGCCACCCTGCAGGCGATGTTCGCCGGCACCGAGGGCGAGCTGGACTACATCGCCGAGAACGGCGCGCACGTCGTGCGCGGAGAGCAGGAAGTGAGCATCGACGCGCTCGACCCGGCGTTCGTCGCCCGGACGATCGGTCGGCTGCGCGCGCTCGACGCCGCGGGCACCCGCCTCGGGATCGTCGTGTGCGGGCAGCGATCCGCCTACGTCGACGACCGCGACCCGGTCTTTCTCGCCGAGACGCGAAAGTACTATCGCGCGCTCGAGGTCGTCGACGACATCGCCGCCGTTGCGGACCGCGTTCTCAAACTCGCCGTCTACGACTTCGTCGACGGCGAGGCCCACACCGCGCGGGCGCTCGCCGACCTGCGCCCCGATCACCAGGTCGTCGTGTCCGGCGCCCACTGGGTCGACGTCATGAACACGGGGGTGGACAAGGGCGTGGCGCTGCGCGGGCTCCAGCGTGCGCTCGGGGTGACACCCGCCCAGACGGTCGCCTTCGGCGACTACCTCAACGATCTCGAACTGGTGCGAGCCGCCGACCACTCGTACGCGATGGCCGACGCGCATCCCGACGTGGCCGCCGTCGCGCGCTTTCGTGCTCCGTCGAACGCGGAGGACGGTGTGATCACCGTGATCGAGGGGCTGCTGGCCGCACCCGCGATGCCCTGATCCTGTTCCTCAACTCACGGGGCGTCCGCCGAGACGGGTGGGGAGCACGCCGCTCAGGAGCACCACCACCACTCCCATGATCGGCATGATCACGAGAGCTCCGCGCAACCCGATGCCGTCGGAGACGAGTCCCACGAGCGGTGGTGACAGCAGGAACCCGAGCCGCATCAACCAGGACACGACCGCAAGGCCCGTGCCGTGGCGAAGACCCGGCAGCGCATCGGCGCCGGCCATCGCGGCGGGGACGAGGGTGGCAACGCCGAGCCCGGCGGCGGCGAACCCCGCGATCGTGCCGGGAACGCTCGGGAACAGGAGCGCCGCGCCCATGCCGAGGGCGAGCACGAGACCCCCGATGACGGCCACCGCCCGTTGTCCGAACCGGTCCACGAGCGGATCGCCGATGAGGCGGCCGATGAACTGCGCGCCGACGAGCGCGATGAGGCCCGCGGCCGCCAGTGCCGGGGCCGCGTCCAGATCGCCGCGGAGATAGAGCGCCGCCCAGGAGAACCCCACATCCTCGACGGTGGTGCCCGCCGTCGCGATCAGTACGAGAGCCACGAGCACCATCCAGGTCCGGGCGCGGGGGCCGCGTCGCGCGGGCGTGGCGTCGGGATCGAGCGGTGCCACCGCGACGTTCTCGGGGTCGGGACCGGGCAGGGTGAACCGGAGCGCGACGAGGGCGAGCGTCACGAAGATCGCTCCGGAGACGGCGAGGTGGATCCCCAGGGGCACGTGCAGAGCGATCGCGGCGGCGGCCATCGCGCCGCCCGTCACCGCCCCGATCGACCACACGGCGTGGAAGGAGTTGAGGATCGAGCGCCCCATCTCCCGCTGTACCCGCAGGCCGTGTGCGTTCTGGGCCACGTCGGTGATCGCGTCGGCGGCGCCCGCGAGGAACAGGGCGACGACGAAGAGCACGAGGGTCGGGGAGAGCCCCGCCGCCAGCACTCCCGCGGCGGTCACGACCGTTCCGAGCACCGCGGCGCGGGCAGACCCGGACCAACGGATGATCCACCCCGCGGCCAAGCCCGACGCGATCGCTCCGGCGGGGAAGGCGATCACTGTGAACCCGTACGCGGCGTTGTCCAGGCCCAGGGTCTCCTTGATCTCTGGGTATCGAGGAAGGATGTTCGCGAACAGGGCGCCGTTGGTGAAGAACAGCGCCGCGACGGCGGCGCGGGCGCGATGTGCGGCGGACGAGGCACGGGGCGGGGTGCGGAGGGACACCGTTGCCACGCTAGGAGTCGAAGTGATCACGCGCAACGATCGACATCGTGCGAAGTGATCACTCACCCCCCGTGTCACCGGTGCCCCTCTCGTCAGTCTCCCTTCACGTTGACGAGCTGCCGGAGCGTGTGCCGCACCTCGACCAGATCGGCCGCGTCGGCCATCACCCGGTCGATCGGCTTGTAGGCCTGCGGGATCTCGTCGATGAACGCGTCGGTGTCACGGAACTCGATCCCCGTCATCGCCTCCCGCAGCTGGTCGTGCGTGAAGGTGCGCCGCGCCGCTGAGCGTGAGTACTCCCGCCCCGCGCCGTGCGGCGAGGAGTTCAGCGACAGCGGGTTGCCGAGGCCCGACACGACGTAGGACGCCGTCCCCATCGACCCCGGAATCAGCCCCGGGCGTCCGCTGTCGGCCTGGATCGCGCCCTTCCGCGACACCCACACACGCTTCCCGAAGTGCATCTCGCTCTCGGTGAAGTTGTGGTGGCAGTTGATCCGCTCGAGCTCCTCGACGTCGGCACCCATGGTCTCGGACAGCTGTCGCGAGACCCGGTCCATCATCTCCTCACGGTTGAGGAGCGCGAAGTGCTGTGCCCAGCGGAGCTCGCGGATGTAGCGGCGGAACTCCTCGGTGCCTTCGACGAGGTAGGCCAGGTCGGGGTCGGGGAGATCGATCCACCACCTCTTCGCGAGCTGCTGAGCGACCCCGATGTGGTGGGTGGCGATCTTGTTGCCGACGCCCCGTGAGCCGGAGTGGAGGAACATCCACACGGCATCGGTCTCGTCGACCGACACCTCGATGAAGTGGTTCCCCGATCCGAGCGACCCGAGCTGGTGGCGCCAGTGCCCGGCGTAGACCGACGGGTCGAACTCGTTCTTCTGCGCGAGCTCCTCCAGCTCGGCGATGCGCGGCTCGGCGGTCGCGACGATCTTCCGGTTGTCGCGGCCCGCCGACAGCGGGATGGCGCGCTCGATCTGCTCCCGCAGTGCCGTCAGATCGCGGCCGAGCAGCTGCGCCTTCGTGAACTGCGTGCGGACGGCGATCATGCCGCAGCCGATGTCGACACCGACGGCGGCCGGCATGATGGCGCCGAGGGTCGGAATGACCGACCCGACGGTCGCTCCCTTGCCGAGGTGCGCATCGGGCATGAGCGCCAGGTGCGGGTAGATGAACGGCATGCCTGACGAGGTGCGGGCCTGCTCGACGGTCTTCTCGTCGAGAATGCTCGCCCACGACAGCAGCCTGTTCGAGAGCTTCTCCATGGTTCCTTTCCTTTGTGGAGGTGTCCGGGGAGCTCACGTGCGGAGAGGAACGCACGAAAAAACGCCCCGGACCTGTGCGGTGCGGGGCGTCGTGACGGTAACGGTGTCAGACGGCGCGCGCCGGAGGGTACGACTCGTCGCGGAACTGGGGGCATCCCAGATTCCGCTGCGGGAGCGCGCGCAGGTGCGTGTGCATGTCGATCCTCCGTGATCCGTGCCGGCGGCACAGCCTTGCCACGATAGCGATGAGGTCGGCGGGCGGTCAAGCGTCGCCTTCGGGGCACCGGCCGGCGGGGAGGGGGCGTACCGTGGACGGATGCTGACGATTCCCACGGTGACGCTCAACGACGGCACGGACTTTCCCGAGCTCGGCCTCGGCACGTACAACCTCCGCGGCGAAGAGGGAGTGGAAGCGATGGTCGCCGCCATCTCGAACGGCTACCGCCTCCTCGACTCGGCCGTCAACTACGAGAACGAGACCGAGGTCGGCGAGGCCGTCCGCCGCTCCGGCATCCGCGACGAGCTCCTCGTCACGACCAAGGTGCCCGGCCGCGACCACGGCTTCGACGAGACGGTGCGCAGCGCCCGGGGCTCGCTGGAGCGGCTCGGGCTCTCCCGCATCGACCTGTACCTCATCCACTGGCCCAATCCGAGCCAGGACAAGTACGTCGAGACGTATCGGGCGATGCTGGCCCTTCGTGACGAGGGAGAGGTGGGCTCGGTCGGCGTCTCGAACTTCACCGAGGCGATGCTCACGCGCCTCATCGACGAGACGGGGGTGGCGCCGGCGGTCAACCAGGTGGAGCTGCACCCCTATTTCCCCCAGCAGCACCTGCGCGCCTTCCATGCCGCTCATGGCATCCGCACCGAGAGCTGGAGTCCGCTGGCGCGTCGGAGCGAGCTGCTGACCGAACGCGTGATCGTCGACATCGCCGAAGCGCACGGGGTGACCCCGACCCAGGTGGTGCTGCGGTGGCACACGCTCCTGAGCAGCACGCCGATCCCCAAGTCGGCCGACGCCGCCCGTCAGATCGAGAACGCCGACGTCTTCGGCTTCCTCCTCTCCAACGAAGAGATCGCCGCCATCAGCGGACTCGAGCGCGGAAGGCTCTGGGACGGCGACCCCGACACGCACGAGGAGATGTGAGGGCGGAAGCGGTGACGCCCGCCGCGCGGTACCGCGTGGCGGGGGTGAGCGTCAAGCCCCGCGACGACGCAGCGCCCGCCCGGTAGCGTCCCCGGTGACGCGGCCGAATGCGCCGCGCGCCATGACGGAGGAGGCCGAAGCGCGATGTCCGACGCTGCACACCACGACCACGACCACGACCACGACCACGACCACGACGACACCGAGGCCAGCGACCCCACGCCCAAGCCGGGCGGACTGGGTCAAGACGGCACGATCCCGCCCGACCCGGACGGGGTGGCTGCCGGGCACACCGACGAACCGTCGAACTTCAACCCCGAAGAGGACGAGGACGCCCCGGCCTGACCCGGGTACTGGGACGACGGTCAGAGCTGCGCGCCGTCGTCCCAGGGGTCGTCGAGGCCGGGCGTGCGACCTCGCCAGGATTCGTACGCCATCAGCCAGCCGATCGAGATGACGACGGCGAGCGTGATCCCGAGCCAGACGCTCTGCAGGATGAGTCCCACCAGCACGCCGAGCCCCAGGAGCACGACCGTGCCCACGAGCCAGCCGATGCGTCCGCGCGGCCAACCGCGCCCTCGTGTCTCGTGGTCCTGCCTCATCCCCTCAGCCTAATCAGGCCGTTCTTCCCGCAGCGGCGTTCTCAGCGCGACCGATGATCCTCGGGATGGAGTCGGGCACCGCGTCGCGGCTCGTGCACCCCGCTCAGCCCCAGGAGGCGGATGACGCGCTGGCGGTGCCCCGCCCAGGGGGCGAGGAGCTCCACCATCTCGTCGTCGTCGACTCGATGACCGGTGAGGGCGAACCCGACCTCATGCGCCAGATGGTAGTCACCGACGCTCACCGCATCGGGATCTCCGAACGCGCGGATACGCGCCTCGGCGCTCGTCCACGCCCCTACCCCGGGGAGGCTCGTGAGGAGGCGGTCGATGGCGTCGGCATCGCCCGTCATCGCGGTCACTGCCCGTTCGAGCGAGGAGCGACGGCGTGCCGCGGCCGTCACCGTCCGCGACTGCGGCGGTTCGACTCCCGCGCGATGCCAACTCCAGCTCGGGATGCGCTGCCAATCCGCGGGCGGCGCGAACATGGCTCGGGGGGTCGGGCCCGGAGCGCGCTCGCCGAAGCGGGTGAGGATCCATCGCCATGCGCCGAAGGCCTGTAGCCCCGTCACCTTCTGCTCGAACACGGCGCTGGCCAGGGCGTCGAAGACGAGGTCGGTGCGGCCGAGGCGAAGCGCCGGAAACCGGTGATGGGCGGCCGCCACCAGCGGATGAGCGGACGGATCGAACCCGTCGGGGTCATCCCGCCCGCCGCACAGGCCGGGAAGCTGATCGAGCACCCACCCTGCACCCGGACCCCACGCGGCAGCTTGCACCCTCTGGCGTTGCACCCGCATCGCGAGCGTCGCGACACCCTGCGGAGTGCGCGACACGCGCCAGATCACACCCGCGGCGGATATCTGTGCCGGATCGTGTGCGCCCCGCTGCTGGAACGCGACGGCCCGGGTCACATCGATCGGCTCGGCCGGCCGGTACTCGGTCTCCTGCGGAGAGGAATCGCGCGCCGCGGAGGCCTCCGAGAGCGCCGGCATCACCATGCCGTCACTCTAAGCGACCCCCACCGACACGGTGCCGCTGGGGTCTCTTCTCAGAAGCGGTCGGGCGAGGGGGTGCCGTGTCCGTAGCGGATCGCGACATCGGCATGACGGTCGAAGCGGTAGCCGATACCGCGGACGGTCCGCACGATGTCCTCGTAGCGGCCGAGCTTGGAGCGCAGGCGGCGCACGTGGACGTCGATCGTGCGCTCACCCGGCGCATCGCCCGCCTCGGTGTGGCTCCACAGCGAACCGACCAGCTCGGTGCGCTCGATCGTGCGTCCTTCGCGCAGCACCAGGTACTGGAGCAGTTCGAACTCCTTGAAGGTGAGCGCCGCGGGGGCACCGTCGATGTGGACGCGGCGCCGTGAGATGTCGATCGTCACACCGCCGCCGGCGACGTCGTCCTCGGCCGGCTCGTCGTCCTTGGTGCGGGCGACGGCGCTGGGCTCGTGGAGGGCGAGGCGGACCACGTCGACGTCGCGTCCTCCGGCCCCGACGGGGGCCAGGGCGACGGTCGCATAGGTCTCGGCGTGGGGGGCGAGCTCGCCGAGCGTGCGCCGGAGCGCCTCGACGAGCGTCGAGAGGCTGACCCCGTCGGCGGCGGCCTTGGCCTCGTCGATGCCGACGTAGAGAGCGAATCCGCGCGGTGCGGTGGTGGTCTGGGGGCGCGGCGCGGGTGCGGCGTCCGGACGCGGCGCCGGGGTGGGAGCGGCGGCC
>NZ_JASGDO010000075.1:0-41300 GCF_047607225.1 Microbacterium sp.
GCGGGGCGTGGGCGCCGGGGCGTGGGCGGCGGGGCGTGCACAACACCGGACCCCCCGCCCCACACCCCGCCCACACCAGGACGACACGCCGCACGAACCCCACCACATCCGCCGTTGCGTCACCCCGTCGAGCCGGAAGGGCCGAGCGCCAGCGCCCGGGATGTCGGCTAGAGACCGAGGAGGGCGGCGCTGCGGCGCCACAGCTCGCCGGCGAGCCCTGCGTCGTCAGCGAGGGGATTCGTGTGTGCGAGCCGATTGCGCTCGTAGTAGCCGCCGCGACGCCAACGGACCCCGGGTTCACCCTCGGCGAGCCAGGTCAGTCGCGCACCGCCGGTCTCGGTGGATGTGAGCACACGGCGCGCGAGCGGGTTGTGATACAGGAACTCCCACGGCCCCCCAGCGCCGGCGGCAAAGCTGGTCGCGACGACTCCCGGGTGGAACGCGACGGCCGAGAGCGCCGGTCCGAACCTCCGATCGAGCTCTCGCGTGAACAGGATGTTGGCGAGCTTCGCATCGCCGTAGGCCGTGCCGGGATTCCACCGGCGCTCGCCCTGCAGGTCGTCGATGTCGAAGCGCGCGAACCGGCGGGCCGCCACCGACGCGGTCTGGATCACCGCTGCGCGGCTCAGACACGGCATCAAGAGGTGGGTCAGGAGGAAGGGCGCCAGGTGGTTGACCTGGAAGGTGCGTTCGAAGCCGTCGACGGTCACGGCGCGCGGGGATGGCATGACCCCGCCCGCATTGTTGGCGAGCACGTCGATCGTCGTCGCCTCCTGCGCGAGGTCGTCGGCGAGACGGTGCACCTGGTCGAGTTCGCCGTAGTCGGCGAGAAAGAACCGGGCCCCGATCTCCGTGGCCAGAGCACGGGTCTTTTCCGGATGGCGCCCGACGACGATGACGCGATGCCCGTGAGCGCTGAGCTGCCGAGCGGCGGCGGCACCGATGCCGTCGCTGGCGCCCGTGAGCACGATCGTGCGCGAATCGCCACTCATCCTCACCACCCCATCGATCCCTGCACTCCTTTGAAGGGCCCGACGACGGCCGCCGTGATCCACCCGCCGTAAAAGCCGCCGGGCTGCGGCTGCACGGTCTCGCCCGCCACGGTGCACCGATCCATCGCTCCGGCGTACACGGCGACGCGGCCGCGCAAGCCCTCGAAGCCGGGAGCGGGATCGGGATATCCCCATCCCGCGCGTTCCCGCACCCGCCCGCCGCCCACGACGTCGACGTACGAGGCCATCCCCTTGAACTCGCACAGCGACGATCCCTCGGCCGGCTTCAGGGCTCCGGCGACGAACGCAGCGACCGGCAGGTAGTAGACCGGTGGATGGCTCGTCTCGAGCACCCGCACGACGTCGGTGGTATCGACGATCACCTCACCACCGAGCTCGATCGTCACCCGCTCGCACACCGCGTCCACGCGGGGCGGGCGGGGATAGTCCCATACCGACTCCTGCCCGGGACCGATGGGATCGGGCGTGACCGGGGGAAGGCGGCGACGGGGCCTCATGACAGCCCCACGACGGGGACTCCGAGCCAGTCGCCGAGGTCACGAATCTCCGCGTGCACCATCTCGACGTCGTCGTCATCGAAGGGGCTCATCTCGTGGATGGCGGCCACGACGAGGTTCTCCTTCTTCTTGTCGAGCGCGGCGTCGAGCTGGCCGACGAACCGGTCGCCGATGAGGATCGGATGAGCGAAGTAGCCGTAGCGGCGCTGTGATGCCGGCTTGAACTGCTCGAGCACGTAATCGAACGAGAACAGCTCGGACAGACGAGGCCTGTCGAACAGGATCGGATCGTACGGATTGAGGATCGCGACGCGCCCGCCCGGGTCGTCGTCGAGCGCCGCGACGGCCGCGGGATCGACCCGCCACTTCCAGGCGCTTCCCTCGACCGTCGCCGCCTCGCCCGCCATCCCGACCGGCGTCCACGACGACTTCTGCCGCGCGATCCCCGCCGCCTGAAGTCGGCGCTCCTCCAGCAGGCGGGTAGCCTCCTCGTCGCTCAGCTCGGGGAGGGAGGCCGGGTAGACGCGGTCGCCGATGTCCCAGACGCGCTGTCGCCCCTCTCGACGGACGATGCCCACTTCGCCGAGGTAGGACAACAGCTCGAGCATGCGCGGCACCTGGTTGGAGCCGTACCAGCCGGCTTCGTTCTTGTGCGCCACCTGACTCGTGTCGGGGATCTGCGCCGCCAACAGAGGGCCCTCCGCGCGCAATCGCGCGAGCACGTCACTGCGGAAGCGGGCGTTGGCTGCGAGCCACTCCGAGGCCTGCGCCCGGAAGACACGACGCCGCATGCGGGCCACCAGGGCCGGCATGAGACTGACCGGCCGGAAGTGACCGTCGTACTCGAAGAGGAGCCGGTCGTCTTCGACGGCCTTCTTGAGCTGGCCGGTCTCGTACGCCCAGCCGATACGCGCCCACGGAATCGCCTTCTCGGAGGTCGTGATCACGGCAGTGGGATCGATCTTGATGGCCGCCAGTTGCTCGGCGACCTCGACGACGTCGCCGGGGCGCTGAGCGTCGAGGAGCTGGGCCCGGACCGCGATGCGGCGTGCGTCGTCGCGGCTGAGCTCATGCATGTCACGACAGTAGCTACCGCCTCCGACGTTGCGACACCTCGCCCGTGGAGTCGGTTCCCGTGCAGCCTCCCCCGCCACGCACGAGCAGCCAGGCCCCGAGAGAGAACTCCCAGAGCGCGATGGGAAGCGCCAACAGCCCCGCAAGGCCGGAGACCTGATCCACCACGCCCAGGACGGACAGCATCGCCGACACCGCCAGCACGGGCGAGCCGACCAGGCCCAGGACGGGGATCGCGCGCGGCACCAGCCGGGCTCGGATCACGGCAGGAGCGAGCAAGGCTGCGTTGACCGCCGGCATCAACCCGGGGCCGAGCAGGAACACCGCGTCGTGAACCGGGATCAACGAGCGCTCTGCGCCGCCGATCAGCGCGAGCACGACGGCCACCCCGATCAGCACCAGGGTCGCCTCCATCGTCCGTGCGGCCAGGAAGCCGAGGGCGAGCGTCTCGGAGCGGCGTCGAAGGAGCGGGAAGAGGGCGACCGCCGTGCCGACGCAGGCGAACGCCAGGACCACCTCGAGCACCGATGCCGCTGCGGCGGCCTCGGGCGCCGATCCGTCTCGCAAGAACGCCGTCTTCCACAGGAGAGCGGGGATCGATGTGGCGAACGTCACGAGGTAGAGCGCCCCGGCGAGCCGGGCTCGATGCTGGTCGGTCATGGTTTTCCTTCAGGGAGACGGGATGTGGTTCGAATCGGGTGTACGGCGTACACCTGTTCCTTCACCTTAGGTGTACGCCGTACACTTCGCAATGGTGAGACGTCTCCCGCGCAACGACATGGCAGAGAATGGAGCAATGTCCTCCTCCGGTGATCGACCGCGCTTGACGCGCGACCGTGTCGTGGCGGAGGCGATCGCGCTGGCGGACGAGCAGGGCCTGGACGCCGTGAGCATGCGGTCGCTGGCCGTTCGGCTCGGCGTGGTCCCGATGGCGCTCTACAAGCACGTCCCCGACAAGGAGGGCCTCGTCGCGGCGATGATCGATGCCGTCGTGGCCGGGTTCCCCGCGGTCGCCCAGCCCCAGCCGTGGCGCGACACGCTGCGGACGCGGATCCGCAACGCCCGCCAGGCGCTGGGACGCCACGGGTGGCTGCAGGGGGCGATCGAGGCGGCACCTCAGCCGACGCCGGCCGTGCTGGCCCATCTGGACGCGGCGACCGGCGACTTCCTCGCCGCGGGGTTCTCGGTCGATCTCACTCATTACGCGATGCACGCGCTCGGCAGCCGCGTGTGGGGGTTCTCCCCCGAGGCCTTCACCGGACGACCCCCCGCCGAGGCGCTGAACGAGCAGTCCGCCCGCGCGGCCGCCGAACGCTTTCCGCACATCGCCGCCGTCGCCGCCGACGCGGCGATGCGTCACCCGTCCGGCGCGTGCGAGCCGGACGGCGAGTTCGACTTCACCCTCGACCTGATCCTCGACGCCGTCGCGCGCCTCCACGACGACGGATGGACCTCACGCCCGTGAGCGCGCCGCCGACGCGGGTGCGAGCCCGGTCGATACCCTGCTCCTCATGACCACCCCGCGCGCTCGGCCGTCCCCTTCGCGCCGCGCGCGAGCAGCGCGGCGGCGCTCCCGCCGGGTCGCCGCCTCGGGGAGCGACCTCACCGCGCAGGAGTGGTACCGCATCCTCGACGCCTGGAAGCGATGCGCGTACTGCGGCGCCGACGGAGCCGCCCTCCAGAAGGACTGCGTGCTGCCCATCTCGCGCGGGGGCCGGTACACGCTCGAGAACGTCGTGCCCGCGTGCCGCTCGTGCAATGCGAGCAAGTGCAACGAGGAGGTCACCTCGTGGATGCGCCGTCGGCGCCTGGACGAACCGGCCTTCCTCGTCCGCTGGTACGAGGTCACGGCTGCCCTCCGCGGCGCCGACCGCGTCGACGACGGCGACGACTGACGCGCGTCAGCCGGCCTGCGGCGCAGCGCCCGGCCTCCCCCAGGCCTCGAGCCATCGCAGCCACACCTCGCTGACGGTGGGATACGCGGGCACCGCGTGCCAGAGCCGTTCGAGGGGCACCTCGCCCACGATCGCCACCGTTGCGGCATGGAGGAGCTCCGCCACATCGGGGCCGACGAAGGTCGCCCCCACGAGCACGCCGCGGTCCTCGTCCACGACGGCCCGGGCCGTGCCCGCATAGGAACGTGCGTATGTGCTCGCCCCGGCCACCCACGACAGGTCGTAGTCCAACGCGCGAGCGCGCAGGCCGCCACGCTGCGCCTGGGCGAGCGTGAGCCCCACCGAGGCCACTTCGGGCTCCGTGAACGTCACCTGCGGCACCGCGGCGTGGTCGGCGGTGGCGACGTGAGCGCCCCACGGCGCATCGTCCACCTCGCGACCGAGAGCCCGCGCGGCGATGACGTCGCCCGCCGCGCGCGCCTGGTACTTGCCCTGGTGGGTCAGGAGCGCCCGGTGGTTCACGTCTCCCACGGCGTAGAGCCAGTCGTATCCGCGGACACGCAGCGTGTCATCGACGTCGAGCCACCCGCCCGGCTCGATCCCGATCTTCTCCAGCCCGAGATCCTGGGTGCGGGGAACGCGGCCGGTCGCCACGAGCCCCTCCGTCGCACGCACCTCGGTGCCGTCGTCCAGGGTGACGACGACGTCGCCGCCCCCCTCCCGCACGACACGTACGAGGTCGACGCCGGTACGGACGTCGGCTCCCGCCGCCCGCAGACTCGATGCGACACGGTCGCCGGCGAACGGCTCCGCACCGCGCAGGAGCCCCGAACGCGCGAGCACGGTGACCCGTGTGCCGAAAGAGACGAACGCCGTGGCCATCTCGCACGCCACGACGCCACCGCCGATGATGACGAGCGAAGGCGGGACGTTCCGGACGGCCGTGGCCTCCCGGCTCGTCCACAGCTGCGCGGCGGCGATCCCCTCCACATCGGGAAGGAGCGACGCCGTCCCGGTGCACACGGCGACGGCGTGCCGCGCGCGCAGCACGCGGTCGCCGACCGTCACCTCGCGCTCCCCCGCGATCCGGCCGTGACCGCGTACGAGGTCGATGCCCGCACCCTCCAGCCATTCCACCTGTCCGCTGTCGTTCCAGTCGTGGACGATCTCGTCGCGCCGACGGAGGGTCGCCGCGACATCCACCCCGCCGGTCACCGCCTCTGCAGCGCCCGGGACGTCCTTGGCCGCTCGGAGCGCCGCCCCGGCGCGCAGCAGCGTCTTCGAGGGCATGCACGCCCAATACGAGCACTCGCCACCGACGAGCTCGCTCTCCACGATCACCGCCGAGAGCCCGCCCTGCACGGCGCGGTCGGCCACGTTCTCCCCGACAGGCCCCGCACCGATGACGATCAGGTCGTAGTTCGCAGTCTCCACCCGTCCACGCATACCGGAGTGTGACGCTGTGTGCCACCCCGTTCCCGAGTGTCGGACACGTGTGGTTGGGTGAGGCACGGGAATCTGTCCCTCTGTCCTCACGTCGAATCGGAGACGACATGTCGATCGAGTTCCGCGCCGTCACGAAGCGGTTTCCCGACGGCACAGTCGCCGTCGACGACTTCAGCCTGGTCATTCCCGCGCACAAGACGACCGTGTTCGTGGGATCGTCCGGGTGCGGGAAGACGACGCTCCTGCGCATGATCAACCGACTGATCGAGCCGACAGGGGGCGAGATCACGATCGACGGTGACAGCATCCTCGATCGCGACCCGGTCCGTCTGCGGCGCGGAATCGGGTACGTCCTGCAGAACTCGGGCCTGCTCCCCCACTTCACCGTCGCCGACAACATCGCCACGGTCCCCGTGCTGGGAGGAACACCCAAGCGCGTGGCCCGCGAGCGCGCGCTGGAGCTCCTGGACATCGTGGGGCTCGACCGCGCCCTGGCCGACCGCTATCCCCGCCAGCTGTCGGGCGGTCAACAGCAGCGCGTCGGTGTGGCGCGCGGGCTCGCCGCCGACCCGAACATCCTCCTCATGGACGAGCCATTCGGTGCCGTCGACCCGATCGTCCGCAAAGAGCTGCAGGCCGAGACGCGACGGCTCCAGCGCGACCTCGACAAGACCGTCGTGTTCGTCACCCACGACATCGACGAGGCCTTCCTGCTCGGCGATCAAGTCGTGATCCTCCAGAAGGGGGCCCAGATCGCTCAGGTCGGGAGCCCCGACGAGATCATCGAGAACCCCGCCAACGACTTCGTCGCCGACTTCGTGGGACTGGAGCGCGGGGCGCGGGCCCTGCGCACTAAGCACACCCCGCGCGGCACCGTCCTCATCGACGACAGCGGACGTACGCAGGGCGTCCTGGTCGGAGAGGCCCCCGCCGAGCATCCCGCCGCCGAGGACCGCGCATGACCTGGATCCTCGACAACCTCGACCTCATCGGGCGCCTGAGCCTGGTGCACCTGCGCCAGAGCCTCATCCCGATCCTGTTGTCGTTCGTCATCGCGGTGCCGCTCGGTTGGCTGGCCTGGCGCTACACGGCGCTGCGCGGTGCGACCCTCACGACGATCGGCCTGCTCTACACGATCCCGTCGCTCGGGCTGTTCGCCGTCCTCGCCGGAGCAGGCATCCCGCTCCTGTCGGAGGCCAACCTCATCACGGCGCTCACGATCTACGGCGTCGCCATCATGACGCGATCCGTGACCGACGGCCTCGATGCGATCGATCCCGCCGTGCGCGCGTCGGCCGTGGCCGTCGGATTCGGCCCCTGGCGCCGCTTTTGGACGGTCGATTTCCCCCTCTCCGGACCGGTGCTCCTGGCCGGCATCCGGGTGACGGCCACCTCCACGATCGCCCTCGCGACCGTCGGTATCCTCATCGGCATCCAGAACCTGGGCCTGCTGTTCACCGACGGATACCAGCGGCGCATCGTCGAAGAGGTGCTGTCGGGAGTGGTGGCCGTCGTCGTCATCGCCCTCCTCATTGACCTCGTGCTGGTGCTCCTGGGCCGGCTCCTCATGCCGTGGCTCCCTCGACGGCAACGACGGTTGCCGGTGCGCGCGCCGCAGGCGGTGGTGCAGGCATGAACTTCTTCCTCGACGCCTTCGGCTGGATCTTCTCGCCCGACCGGCTGGAGGGATACCTCCCCCTCCCCCTCGCGATCGGGCAGCACCTCGCCTTCACCTTCGGCGCCGTCGCGATCGCGGCCGTCATCGCCATCCCGCTCGGCTGGCTGATCGGCCACACCGGCCGCGGCCGCGAGGTGGCGGTGGCCCTCTCCGGCGCCGCACGAGCGTTGCCCTCGCTCGGGCTCGTCCTCCTGCTCGTGCTCCTGATCGGCGTGATCCACAAGACCGAGGCCGCCGTGATCTCGTTCGTCCTGCTGGCGATCCCCTCGATCCTCGCCGGCGCGTACGCCGGGTTCGAGGCCATCGACCGCACCGTCATCGACGCCGGTCGGGCCATGGGGATGACGCCGTGGCAGGTGCTGTGGAAGATCGAGGTGCCGCTGGGGCTGCCGCTCCTGATCGGCGGCATCCGCAGTGGCGCCCTCCAGGTGGTGGCCACCGTCACGATCGCCGCCTACGTCGGCCTCGGCGGGCTGGGCTTCTTCTTCATCCAGGGCATCCAGCTGCAGCGGTTCGAGCAGATCCTCGGCGCCTCGCTCGTCGTCATCGCCTTGGCACTCGCCGTCGACGGCGTGTTCGCCCTGCTGCAGCGACTCGTCGTGCCGCGGGGCGTCGCCGTCCGCTCGCCCGCCCGCGACCGCCGTCGCCCCGCCGCCGTGGCGACCTCCACCTGACCCCACCGTCCGTCACCATCCCGCGCCTACAGCACACCAGAAAGGCACCTCACATGTCCCGCATTCGCTCCCGTTTCACCGCGGCGGCCGGCCTCGTCGCCGTCGCCGCCCTAGCCCTGGCCGGCTGCGCGTCCTCCGATCCGCTCGGTGGCGACGCCTCCAGCCCGGCACCCACCTCCGGCTCCGGCACGGGGTCGTCCACGATCGTCGTCGGCTCGCAGGCGTACTACTCGAACGAGATCATCGCCGAGATCTACGCACAGGCTCTGGAAGGCGCCGGGTTCACCGTCGAGCGCAAGTTCCAGATCGGGCAGCGCGACCTCTACATCCCGTCGCTCGAAGACGGCAGCGTGCAGCTGTTCCCCGAGTACACCGGCAACCTGTTGCAGTTCTTCGAACCCGACACCACCGCGACGACGTCCGAAGACGTCTACGCGGCGCTGGGGAACGCGCTTCCCGAGGGCCTGACGGTGCTCGACCAGTCGTCGGCGACCGACCAGGACTCCTACAACGTCACGGCCGACTTCGCGCAGAAGAACAACCTCACCTCGCTGGAAGACCTCGCCGGACTCAGCGGCCTCACGCTGGGCGGCGCTCCCGAGCTGGAGGAGCGCCCCTACGGCCCGAAGGGTCTGAAGTCGGTCTATGGCGTCGACGTCGCCTTCTCGGCGACCGCCGACACCACGGTCGACGAGCTGGTCGCCGGCAACATCCAGATCGCGAACGTCTACAGCGCCGATCCGCGCATCCAGACCAACGACCTCGTGACGCTGGAAGACCCGAAGGGCCTGTTCCTCGCCTCCAACGTGGTCCCGGTCGTCAACTCGGCCATCGCCGACGAGATCGCCGATGTGATCAACCCGATCAGCGCGGCGCTGACCCCCGAGGGCCTGGTCGCCCTGAACGTGGAGTCGACGGAGCAGAAGCGCTCGTCCGCCGACATCGCGAAGGACTGGCTCGCCGCCAACGGCGTCGGCTGATCCGATACACGAGAACGGCGCCCCGGATCTTCCGGGGCGCCGTTCTCGTGTGTGTGTGATGCCGACTAGAAGGCGCGGAGCGTAGCGTGGAGGCCGCCATCGATCAGGTCGCGACGGAGGATGCCGCGCCGTCGCAGCACCGGCACGAGCTCGTCGAGCGTGCGGTGGATCGTCACGGGGTGGAGGTCACCCCACAGCAGGATGCCGTCGTTGCCCCAGTCGCCCAGCTCTTCGATGAGGTCGGCAAACTCGTCGGCCGTTCCGACGAAACCGGTGCGATCGGAAATGCGACCGAGGCGCGCGAGCGCCGCGAGATGGGTCCGCAGGGGCGTGGAGGCCACATCGCGATCGCCGGTGAGTCGGCGGATGCTGCCCTGGGAGACGTGCTCGCCGAAGATCCCGAGATCCAGCGGCGCATCGAGGTCGAGTCCGGTGAGGTCCGTCTCGAGGTCGCTCGACTGCCGCCGCGCGATGAGGCGCAGTGTGTCGTCGTCGGGATCGGCGGCCGCCGCGACGAGGCGGTCGGCCTCTGCCGCGCTCGCGACGATCGTGGGTTGGATCGCGAAGAGGATCTTGATGTCCTCCGGCGTGCGGCCCCGCTCGATGGCCGCGGCGTGGATGCGGGCGCGGTACTCCCGCACGCTCTGTTCGTGGAGGGGTGCGAGGGCAAGCTGGATATCGGAGTTCGCGCCGGCGAAGGCGAGACCGCGTCCGGATCCACCCGGCGAGGCGATCACGGGTTCGCCGTGCTCGAACGGGATGGCGTTGAGGGGGCCGTCGAAGGCGAAATACTCGCCGCGATGTCGGACGGCGTCCAGCCGTGAGCCGTCGGCATAGACGCCCGAGACCGGATCGGTCACCAAAGCGCCGTCTCCCCAGCTCCGCCAGAGCGCGCGAAGACCGCTCAGCCACTCCTCGGCGCGGTCGTAGGCGGCATCGTGACCGAGTTGTGGGGCATCCCCGAAATGCCGGGCGCTGGCCGTGTCGGTCACGACGTTGAGCCCCAGACGGTGACCGGACAGGTGCTGCAGCGTCGCGAACTGGCGAGCCGCGGTGTACGGCAGGTACGCGGCGGGATTGACGGTGGGGATGATCCCCAGATGCGTCGTGGCGGCGAAGAGATACGGCGCGAGAAGGAGCGGATCGTGCTTGGGTCCTCCGAACGCGTGCCGGACACGGAGATCGATCGTCGCCGCCGACCCGAGCGACGGGGCGTCCTCGATCAGCACGAAGTCGAATCCCGCGCGCTCCAGTTCACGCGCCGACTGTTGATACAGCTCGGGCGACGTCCAGCGCCAATCCCAGTCGAGCGAAGGGCTCCCCCACCCGTGCGGACCGAAACCGCGCGCCAGGAACCAGCCGAAATGCTGCTGCCGGCTCATACCGCCACCCGCGCGCGTGCCGATGGAGCGGAGGCGTCCACGGCGGCACCGGAGGCGGCGAGGGCCCCCGCGAGGTCGGCGATGAGGTCGGCGGAGTCCTCGATGCCGATCGAGAGGCGGAGGGTACCGGGGAACACGCCGACCGCGGCCTGCTCCTCCTCGCTCAGCTGCAGGTGACTCGTGGAGCCGGGGTGCAGCACGAGCGATCGGACGTCGCCCAGGTGAGTCATGTGGGTGAACACCTGCAGCGCCTCGACGAAGCGCCGCGCCGTGGACTCGTCGCCGGCGAGCGTGATCGTGAAGACCGATCCGAACCCCCGCGGCAGGATCTCGGCGGCGAGCTCATGGTCGGGGTGAGAGGAAAGGCCCACGTAGTCGACGGCGGCGATTCCCGGCTGATCCTCCAGCCACCGGGCGACGGCGAGCGCGTTGGCGGACTGACGGTCCACGCGCAGGCTCAGCGTCTCGATGCCCTGTGCGATGAGGAAGGCGTTCAGCGGCGACGGCGTGGGGCCGAGCCGCGGCGCCACGCTCTCGCGCGCGTAAGCGAGGCGGGCGTTCCCGCCGACGCGATCGACGAGGCTGGGCGCCCCCCGACGCCCCGGCGCCACGAGGTGCGGGAAGAGCGCACCCGACGAGATGGGGTCGAACCGGCCGCTGTCGACGATCGCACCGCCGAGCACGGCTCCCTGTCCGGCGAGGAACTTGCTGGCCGAGTGAACGACGACATCGGCTCCGTGCTCGATCGGACGGAACAGGTAGGGCGTCGCGAACGTGTTGTCGATGACCAGCGGAATGCCCCGCTCCCGCCCGACCCGCGAGATCGCGGCCACGTCGATGAGGCGGTTGGTGGCATTGGAGATCGATTCGCCGAACAGCAGTCGAGTCTCGGGCCGGATCGCCGCGGCCCACGCGGCGGGATCGCGGATGTCGTCGACGAAGTCGACCTCGATGCCCAGTCGCGAGAAGTTGTCGAGGAAGAGGCCCCGCGTTCCCTCGTAGATGTGTCTCGAGGACACGATGTGGTCCCCGGCTCCGGCCAGGCTCAGCACCGCGATCGTGGTGGCGGCCTGGCCACTCGCAAGGAGCAGCGCCCCGCTTCCACCCTCGAGCGACGCGAGCGCGGACTCCGCGGAGGAGACGGTGGGATTGCCCGTGCGCGTGTAGGCGAAGCCGTCGCCCGCGCCGAAGTGCGCCGAGGCCTGCTCGTACTCGTCGAACGAGAACCCCGCCGTGAGGTAGATCGGGGTCACCCGCGGCGAGCCGCCGTCGGTACGGTCACCGTCGTGCACCTGTCGCGTGGTGAACCCGCGATCCGTCGAACCACCGCTCATGCGCGCCCTTCCTCTCGGCCGGGCCTCACCCCGCCGAGAGCCATCATGGGCTCACGCGTCGCGGTTCGCCTATTCGCGGTGTCGCCGTGTTACGCGGCGCGATCCCACCGTCGCAGCGCGCGCTCGGCGAGGAAGGTCACCCACTTCGAGGGTTGCCCCGGGGGAACGTCGTGCGCCACCCACGTGTCGCCTCCGAATCGCCAGCCCTGATCCCAGCGCCCGTCGTTGCGCCGCGCCGCCCGCAGACGCGCCACGGCCTCTTCGGCGCGCGGGTCGTTCGGCGCGCCGTCCCACTCCGCGGCCTCGGTGACGTGGTCCACCGCCTTCAGCAGCGTGAACGGCGCGCGGTAGGGGTACACGATGAGGTCGGTCCACGGCCCCACCTGCTCGCCCGTCGACGCCCGGTACCGAAGCTGCCGGCTCAACAGGTACTCCTCACCACGGTGTCGCGCATCGCGGACGCTCGTGTCACCCGTGAGCTTCTCGTACGCCAGGAGCCCGCGCACCGCGTTGATCGTGGAGTGGAACGACGACCGCGTCGATCCTTCCACCCACTCGCAGTTCCACCCGCCGTCGGCGAGCGCGTGCGCCGGGAACCACGCGGCGAGGTGCGACATGTCCTCCCCCAGCCACGCGCCATTGGCGAGGGTCATGGCGTTGATGCACACGTCCACCTCGCCGTCCCAGTAGGGCAGGTCGTCGTACTCCCACCGGCTGTGCGCGCGGAGTTTGTCGGCGGTGCCGTCGAGGACGCGCGGGTCGAGCCCCCACTCCCGCAGGCTCGTCAGAGTCCACGTGGTGGCGGTGTAGGGCTGCTCGTTCTGCGGGGGATGTTCGGTCATCGTCGCCGGGAAGAACGCCCCACCGGCCCATTGCCCGTCGTCGTCCTGATGCGACAGGAGCGTCGCACCGTCTCCCTCGACCGCGATGCACGCCCGCGTCTGCTCCCAGACCGCGCTCGGAACCTCGAGCAGATCGCGTTCCACCTGCCATCGGAGGGTGGGGTCTGAATCCCGGAGCCATTCGTGGACGGTCGCCGACGTCATGCGCTCACGCTACGCCGGGGCCCCGACACGGTCGAGGCGCCCTGCGGCAACGCGTCAGCCGCGCGCGAGGATCTCGCCGTGCGGCATCAGCAGCCATCCGTCCTCGCTGTCCGCCCACTCGCGCCACCCAGCGCTGATGCGTTCGAGCGCCGCCCGGTCGGCGATCCCCCGGCGGAGGACGTTCTCGGCGAACGAGGAGTGCAACGCGCGATCGGCCCACGCGCCACCCCACCACTGACGCGCCTCCGGGCTCTCGAAGAGCCAGATCGAAGCGGAGGAGGTCACCTCCGCGAACCCGGCCTCCCGCGCCCACGCCTTCAGCCGGCGTCCCGCGGCCGGCTCGCCGCTCGTGGCGCGGTGGCCGGCGAGGTAGACCTCGCGCCACTCGTCGAGCCCGGGCGGCTGAGGCCACCAGATCACGCCCTCGTAGTCGACTTCGCGCACGGCGACGACACCGTCGGGTGTGCGCACACGACGGAACTCGCGAAGCGCATCGACGGGTCGGCTCAGGTGCTGCAGCACCTGATGGGCGTGCACGACGTCCCATTCCCCGTCGCCCGACGAGAGCGCGTAGGCATCGTCGACGGCATACTCCAGGGTGTCGATCCCGAGGGCCACGCGATCCGCCTCGGCGGCCTCGATGACGTCCGCCGCCGCGTCCACGGCTCGCACGCGACCCGGCGAGACGGCGCGGGCGAGGTCGGTCGTGATCGTGCCGGGCCCGGCGCCCACGTCGAGCACGGACATCCCGGGACGGAGTTCAGGCAGCAGATACGCGGCCGAGTTCGCCGCCGTGCGCCGGCGGTGCACCCGCAAGACGCTCTCGTGATGTCCGTGTGTGTAGTCGTCGGCCATCTCCCCATCATGCGGCCTGAGCGGAGCGCGCGATGTCACATGTCGGTCGGCGTCCACTCCGAGACGGCGTCGAGGTCGGCCACCTCCTCGGCGGTGAGATCCACGCGCGCGCCGTCGAGGAGGTCGCCGACCTGCGACACCCGCGAGGCGGAGGCGATGGGGGCGACCACGGCCGGCTTCGCGCGGAGCCAGGCCAGCGCCGTGGCCGCGATGGAGACCCCGTGCGCGGCGCCGATTCGCTCGAGGGTGTCGATGATCTGGAGGCCCTGCGGCGTCGCGTACTCGACGGCGGCACCTGCCCGGGGCGAATCGTGTCCGTCGGTGTCGGCCGAGCGGTACTTGCCCGTGAGGAACCCCTTCGCGAGCGCGAAGTACGGCACGAGACCGAGACCGTTCTCCTCCGCGAGCGGCACGATGTCGCTCTCGATCTCCCTGTGCACGAGGTTGTAGTGCGGCTGAATAGCCACGGGCTCGGCAACGCCCAACTCGCGCGCGATCCGCACCCATTCGGCGATCCGGTCGGCGGAGTAGTTGGAGACGGCGGTGTAACGCACCAGGCCGTCCTCGACGAGGCGACCGAACGCGGCGACCGTCTCCTCGAGCGGAGTGTCGGCGTCGTCGAAGTGCGCGTAGTACAGGTCGATCCGCTCGACTCCGAGCCGCTGCAGCGACGCCTCGGCGGCGGCCCGGACGTTGGTCGCCGACAGGCCGCGGAAATCGGGGTGCTGGCTGACCTTCGTCGCCACGACCACGTCGTCGGAGGCGCCGCGGGACGCCAGCCATTCCCCGATGAGCGTCTCGCTCTCGCCACCGCTGTTGCCCGGCACCCAGGCGCTGTAGGAGTCGGCCGTGTCGATGAAGTCGCCTCCTCCCTCACGGAAGGCGTCGAGCACGGCGAACGAGGTATCGCGGTCGGCGGTCCAGCCGAACACGTTGCCGCCGAGGGCGAGAGGGAAGACGTCGAGGTCAGAGGATCCGATGCGGGTCATACCCGTGACCCTACGCTCCGCGGACGACGTCACGGCCCGCAGATGACGAGGTTTTACATTCAGTGGAATGCACTGGCTCGGCGTATCGTTGACACCGACATGCAACGCTTCGGAACTCTCTCGTTCGGCCATTACGGACCCCTCGGCGGCGGGCGGGAGCTCACCGCGCGTGACTCGCTCCACCAGGCGATCGACCTCGCTCAGGGCATGGACGACCTCGGCGTCAACGGCGTCGCGTTCCGGGTGCACCACTTCGCGCGCCAGCAGGCCTCTCCCATGCCGCTCCTGGCGGCGATCGCCGCGACCACGCAGCGGATCGAGGTCGGCACCGGCGTCGTCGACATGCGCTACGAGAACCCGCTCTACCTCGCCGAAGAGGCCGCCGCCGTCGACCTCATCTCCGACGGACGGCTCGCTCTCGGCATCAGCCGCGGTTCACCCGAGACCGTCGTCCGCGGGTACGAGGCGTTCGGCTACACCGGGTCGGAAGACCCTCGCGGGGCCGACATGGCGCGCGAGAAGTTCGACCTGTTCCTCCGCGCGATCGACGGAGAGCCCCTCGCCGAGCGCGACGCGAACAGCCCTTTCGGCGCAGGCGCGGGACGCCAGCGCATCGAACCGCACTCGGAGGGCCTCCGCTCGCGGATCTGGTGGGGTGCCGGCACCCGCGAGACAGCGGAGTGGGCGGGCCGTCAGGGCGTGAACCTGATGTCGTCGACCCTCGTGACCGAGGCGGATGGCCGCCCGTTCGACCTGCTGCAGGCCGAACAGCTCGACCTCTTCCGCGCCGCGTGGAAGGACGCAGGTCACGCCGGCACGCCTCGCACGTCGGTGAGCCGCTCGATCTTCCCGATCACGACGGCGGAGGACGAGCTGTACTTCGGCCACTCCGCCGAGGGCGACGGCATCGGCTACATCGACGGCTTCCGGTCGACCTTCGGCAAGACCTACGCCGCCGCGCCCGACGTGCTCGTAGAGCAGCTGCGCCAGGACGCCGCCGTCATGTCGGCCGACACGCTCATGCTCACCATCCCCAGTCAGTTGGGTGTGGAGTTCAACCTCCGCATCGTCGAATCGTTCGCGAAGCACGTCGCGCCGGCGTTGGGCTGGGAGCCCACCACAGCGAGCTGAGTCCGCTCTTGTAAACCTGCGCCTGTCTATCTGCGCCGAGGCGGGACCTCTTTGCGACGGTCGAAGGCCTCGAGGTCGAGCACGGCGCGACGAATCGAGCGGTAGTCATCCTTGGGGACCTCAACGAATTCAACACCGCTCTCCTCGTCCTCGATTTCGAACAAGCCCTCGGGAGCCGCGGTCGTCGATATGAGTTGGACGTAGCAACCGAAGTCGAGGGTGAACACGTCGAACCGGACTCCTGGGCGATCGTTCGCGGAGACGCCCCGCTTGATGACGTGCAGGACCCTTGAGTCGTAGAGCGACGCAACCAAGTCATGCTTGGCTGAATGACCCTGCTCCAGAAGGAAGGCTCTCGCTCGCCGCGTCCCAATTACCTCATCGATGACCCAATGGAGTAGCTCGATTGTCTGAGGGTTCGCTTGAACCGACTTCTCCTTGTCGCGCAAGTACCACTGCCGGGCAGCTTGACGAACATGTGGCACCGAAATTGGGTCGTCGGCAGCTACCTTTGCGGCAAGGATTGCAATGTTGATCGCGTCTCGCGGCACACCTTCAACAGCTCGAACGAACTCAGCGAAGGCGTTCCGCTGCGTAAACGCCTTTCGGACGAACTCGTCGGCGTCGGCGATCGACGCACGACCGTCGTCATTGAGGAACCGACTAACATGTTTGAAGAGCAACTCCGCGAAGAAGGCCTTCGCACGCTCCTCATCGTTCCCAAACACCATGAACTCGTCGAGCTCAAGATCGGCAAATATGTCAGCACCCAACTCAAACCCAATATAGCCGCCGACACCGTCCGGAGCCGAAAAATTCGATCGCTGCTCAATAGCTCCAACCTTCACACTCACATCGCGAACCGGCATCACGCACCGTCGGAGGAGATCAGCGAGAAGCGGCTGCAAATCGAGCGGTACATCACTCCACTCGTCAAGGATCAGCCAGAGTCGTCCGGGAAGGGCCTCTACCATCATACGAATTGCTGAGGATACCGCGCCGAAATGGACATTATACCGACGCGGCCCTCGAACCGAGGCATTCACTTCACTCGTGGACTGGGCGCCGGAACTGCCGCCGAACTGTGCTTTTATTCCATTTGACCCAGCGGCCAGCGACACCTGCCCAGCGTCGCTATCGACGGACTCGAGGCGGACTGACTGCTCTTCATCGCCCGTGATTCTCACGTCTGTGATGCTCGCCTCGAACAGGTCGAGCTTGTTCAGCGCATCGGTGTAGTCGAACCCATCTCCGTATGACGCCGTAATGAGCAAGCTGGCTAGCGTGTTGTAGAGGTGCGACAGGACATCCACGAGAAGTCGAGTGCCCCGCTCGGTTAGCGGAATGTTCGGGTCCGCGTAGATTCCTCCGTTTGATCCGACTGTTCGAAGGTCGACATACACCGCAACGTCACCGCGCTCGCTGACCTTCTCAGTCAGGAACTGGAGCAGGTGCGTCTTCCCCGTGCCACGACGCCCGTAGACAATCTGGTGGTCCGCCGACTGCAGGAGCTCGATGAGCGTGCCTGCGCTTACGAATGTGTCCACAAGATCACCGACTTCATTGCCCTCCGCTCGACGGACGAGTTGAAGCATCGCGGCGTTGATCGAAGAGGTCATATCGATGAACTTAGCGGAGATCGATGTCAGCCCGTGTGGGGCCAGCCCACACGATCTGTGCGCGTGGAGTTCAACCTGCGGACCGTCGAGTCGTTCTGGGAGTACCTGGCGCGCGCGTCGGGGTGGGAGCCGAACACTACGAAGGTGAGTGCGGTTGGAGTGTAAGCGCCTGCATCCTCAATCGTCGAGAGCACTGAGAGCGATTGGCGCGCCCGTCACAGACTGCTCTCGCTGATTACCAAGCGCGGCCTCGCAGGTCGATCGTCCCTTCTGTCCACGAGGCGATCTCACCGTTAACAGGCAGGATGAGCAAAGGGGGCCCCGATGGCGACAGTGCGGGGACTCCACCACGCCGGATCGAACCCTCGGGTGCCGAGATTCGACGCCGTCCACAAGATGAGTAGAACGGGACGACTTCGTCGCGACACCCTAGGTAGCCGCAGTAGATCTCTCCCGCCTCCGGCATGGATGCGGCAGCTCGGGACACCAGTCGCGAACTCCATCTGCCGTTTCCCTCTTGCGGTGCGATGAGCGCACCTCCGACACCGGCGATGGTTACCTCGGCGTCCCCGCGCCGATGACCCTCCGGGCCCATCCGACGCGGCCGACGACATCGTTGTTGCAGCGAGCGATCAGGTGAGGGTCGTGGCCCGCATAGCCGCACGGCCGCTGCACATCCCACGGTCCGAACTCAGCGGAGTACTCGCCGTCGAAGAGTCGACGCAACTGTTGAAGATCATTTGACGACAGCTCATCGTTCTTGACGACATCGATGGAGAACCACTTCTTCTGCGCTCCTCCGAGTGGACGCGGATGGTCCCACCACCGCCACAGTATGGGCGACCCGCCCACGATGCGCGCTCATGCTCACGATCCCCAGCCAGTTGGGTGTGGAGTTCAACCTCCGCATCGTCGAGTCGTTCGCGAAGCACGTCGCGCCGGCACTCGGGTGGGAGCCGACCACGGCGAGCTGAGGCCGAGGCGCCACGGCGAGCAGCTGACCGGCCGTCTAGGTTGGAGGGATGGCCGTGACGTTCACCCCCATCGACCCGGAGGGCGCGGACCGCGACGAGCTCGTCGCGTTCATGACCTCGCAGACCTTCCCCTTCCACGTCCGCAGCTCGCCCTCCACGGAGCAGATCTCCGATGCCATCGCGGCGGGCGCGTACCGCGACGACAACAACGCGTCGTTCTGGATCGATCACGACGAGTACGGTCGGGTCGGGTTCTTCCGCTTCGAAGACCTCTCCGAGGACACCCCGCTGTTCGACCTGCGACTCGCCGAGCAGTGGCGCGGACGCGGGCTCGGCGGTGAGATCCTCGCGGCGGCGACCGAGCGGGTGTTCACGACGATGCCCGAGGTCCGCCGCTTCGAGGGCCAGACGCGCGAGGACAACCATGCGATGCGGCGAGTGTTCGTCCGCTCCGGATGGGTGCAGGAGGCCTACTACCGGGAGGGCTGGCCCGTCGAGGGCGGGGAACCCGTGGCTTCCGTCGCATACAGCGTGCTGCGTCGCGACTGGGAGTCCGGCACCGTGACGCCCGTGGTGTGGGACGCGGCGTCCGCGTGAGAGATGCCGTCGGCGCCCGGATCCTCGTCACCGGCATGTCGGGGGCGGGAAAGAGCTCGCTCCTTCGCGTGCTCGCGAGCCGCGGCATCACGACCGTCGACACCGACTACGGCGGCTACGTCGAGGCCGACCGCCGCTGGAACGACGAACGCATCCGGACTCTGCTGGACGCCCACCCCTCGATCGTCGTGTCGGGCACCGTCGAGAACCAGGGCGACTACTACGACCGGTTCGATCGCGTCGTCCTGCTGAGCGCGCCCCTGGACGTGCTGCTCGCCCGCGTGGCAGCGCGCACCGACAACCCGTACGGACAGACCGAGGAGCAACGGAACGAGATCCGGCGTTACGTCGCCGAGGTCGAACCGCTCCTTCGCCGCGGCGCCCACGTCGAGCTCGACGGCACGCGCCCGCTCCCCGACCTGGCCAATGCCGTGGAGCACTTCCTGCGCCCGGACCCCGTGGAGGTTCGGGACGCCGTCTTCCCCCGCGACCTGTCGTCGGCGTCGTCCCTGCTGGAGGACTACCTCGTCCAGACGGAGCGCGAAAAGGCCGATCACGGCCTCGTGGCGCCCTCTGAAGAGCTTCCCGAGCGGTACGCGCGCGAGGTCGCCGATCCCGCGAGCGCGTTCCGCGGCGCCCTCGTGATGCTCGCCTCGGTCGCGGGCGAGGACTGCGGCATCATCGCGATGACCACGGGAGTCGGCGGATCGGAGCTCAAGCGCTTCTGGACGACTCCCCCCGCGCGTGGCCGGGGAGCCGGAGCCGCACTCCTCGACGCCGCGCTGGCCGCGGCTTCCCCACCCGTGCGCTTGTCGGTGTGGGAGTGGCGGCGGCCTGCGATCGAGCTGTACCGGAGGCGCGGGTTCGAGGTCGTCGCTCCCGCCGATGCGTGGGACTCGCGGCCCGGGCTCCTCTGCCTCCGCCGAGGCTGACCCCTCCGTCCGCGCGCGCCGCTGCGCAGGAGATCTCCGGACGGTCGGACATCCCTCGCGGGCCCGTCCTGTCGCGCGGAGTCCTCCTGCGCAGCAGCAGCGGCGGGAGCGGTCAGCCCGCGCTGCGCGTTCGGCGCCGCACGAGGGCGAGGCCGGCAAGGAGCGTGATCACCCCTCCGACGACGGCGAGCGCGGAACCCCCACCACTGCCGCCCGTGGCGGCGAGCCCATCGCCGGTCACCGTCAGCTCGGTCCACGCCAGGACCGCGCCCGTGGGCTCGGCGATGACGAGCCGGTGCTCGCCTGCCGCCACGGTGACCGGGATCCGGACGGTGATCGCACCGCCCGACCCGACGACGGCGGCACCGAGGTCGGTCGGTGCGGAGAACAGCCACACCGCCACCGTCTCTCCGGCGAGGGCCGGATCGAGCCGCACCCGGAATGAGCTGCCGGCGCGGACCGTCGAGGGCGCCTGGATCGTCCCCCGGTTGGCCTCGGTCAGCTCCGACGGATCGGGAGCCACCCGCGCAGGCCCCGGCGTCGCGGACGGCTCGGGCGTCTCTGTCGGACTCGCGGTCGCGGACGGCTCGGGCCCCTGTGTCGGACCCGGCGTCGCGGAGGGCTCCGGCGTCGTGGAGGGGCTCGGCGTCGGAGACGGCTCCGGGGTCGGGCCCGTTCCCTCGTCGGCGCAGGAGAGGGTTCCGCCGCGGAGGGAGTAGCCGTCGGTGTCGGCGTCGTCGGCATAGAACGTCGCGGCCGCCCCGTCGACGCACGCCGACGCGATCGCGAAGCCCTCATTGGCGACGTTGGCCGCTTCTGCCGGCCGCGCGTACACGGCCGTCGGAACGAACGCCCCGGTCTCGTCGATCTCATATGTGGCACTCCGGCCGTCGCAGGCCTCGTCACACACCACCCAGAGCCGGTCGCGGTCGAACTCCAGCTCCGCGACGAGCGCGAAGTCCGTGTCGATCGTCGCGATCCGCGCGAACGAGCCGTCGTCCATCAGGACGTAGGCGTACGCCGCAGCCGTTCCTTCCACGCCGACGAAGAAGACGCCCCGTCCGTGGCCGCGATAGTCGCCGGGCGCATACGCACGTCCGGTGCGCTCGTCGACGAAACCGCGGGCGACCAGCCAGCTGTCGGGGATCCAGGTGATGCCCTCGAGCCCGGCGTTGGCGCCGAGACCAGGGAAGTCGGCTGCGAGGTTCCACTCCGCGTCCGCCGTCAGCTCGGTCCCGCTCGCCGTCGGATCGACCCGCAGCACGGCGGGGCGACTCACGGAGCTCGCATCGTTGTTGCGCTCGCTGGAGACGTAGACGTCACCACCGACGGCGACGACCCCTTCCGCGTCCACGGTTCCGCCGCCACCCGGATACCGGAGCTTCTTGCCCGACTCCCAGCCGGTCGCCGGCAGCCACCGGTCGCCCTGCGACAGGAGGCGGTAGAGCAGGCCGTTGCCGTTCTCGACGCCCCACAGCACGCCGTCGACCTCGTCGAGCCCGCTGAGGTCACCCGTGAACGTGGCCTCCTCGTCGAGGACGCGCACACTCGCGCCGCCCGGCCACGGCGAGACGACGACCTCGCCCGCGCACCGGTTCGCCGCTGCGCGCGTCGACTCCGCGGTCACCGTGAAGGGTCCTGTGCCGTCGCTGCAGCGTCCCCACGTCGTGGTGGCGTGCGCGGTCCACGAGGTCTCATCCAGCGGCGTCACCCCGTCGATGTCGAACAGGTGCACGGCGTCCTCACCGCCGAGCCCGAACCCGAAGGCGCTCTCGTCGAGGACGAGGTAGCCCCGGGCCGGGATCGTCGTCCCGGAGGGAAGCACGTAACGGTGACCGGAGACGTCGGAGTCGGTGACGACGAGGCCTCCCGCCTCGACGACGGTGTCGCTGAGGTTCACGAGCTCGATCCAGTCGTCCGGCGTCCCGCCGCTGGATTCCACTTCGTTGATCTTCACCGGGAGGGCACAGTTGTTCGGTGCCCCCTTCGTGGTGACCGTGGTCTCCCGCATCTCTCCGGTGCCGTCGGGGCAACGGCCGTAGCTGGTGGCGGCATGCACAGTCCACGCGTACGAGGCCACGAGGGTGCTGCCATCGGGCGAGAAGACGCGCACCATGTCGGCGTTGCCGAGCCCGAAGTCGAAGCCGGGCGAGTGGGCCGTCAGCTGGTCGACGAGAAGGATGCCCCGGGCCGGCACCACCGACCCGGCCGGGAGGGCGTACGCCTTCGCATCGTCGTTGTCGCGCACGATGTAGCCGGTGAGGTCCAGCGGAGCGTCTCCGAGGTTGAACAGCTCGAACCAGTCGGTGTCGTCACCGTTGGACTCCACCTCGTTCACGACGAGCGCACCCGAGGCGGGGTCTGTGGTCGGGGATGTGGTCGGCGACGGCGCCGGGGACGTCGGCACCGTGCAGTCGTTGGCTGCGCCCGGCGTGGCCGCCGCGGTCGTGACGAACGGGCCCGTGCCGTCGGGACACCGTCCGAAGGTCGTGACGGCGTGCTGAGTCCACGAGTACTCGTCGACGAGCGACTCGCCGTCGGGAAGATAGAGGCGCGCGGCGTCTTCCTTGCCGAGCCCGAAGCTCATCTCCGGGGCGGTGAAGACCACGAACGCGCCGGGCTCGATCACGGTGCCGCTCGGCAGGGCGTCGGTGCGAGCCGGATCGTTGTCCTTCACGATCCAGCCCGAGACATCGACAGCGATGTCGGAAGTGTTGGTCAGCTCGATCCAGTCGGACGCATCGCCGTTGGACTCGATCTCGTTGATGACGACGCCGCCGGAGACGGGGGCGGCCGAGGCCGCACCGACGGCGCCGTATCCGATGCCGGCGATTCCGAGGAGAATCGCGACGGCCGCGGCGATGGGCGGACGAACGCGCGATGTGCGCGTGGAAGTGGGAGACATCTCGCTCCAGACGGGAGAAGGAGGAAGGGGGGGCGAGGTCGTGATCCGGACGGGCCCGGTCGCCTCGCCTCCCGATGGTGGCGACGCTGAGCGAACGGACGGCAAACACGAGGCGTCCCAGAGGCAACCGGAAGCGCACGCCCGCGGGTCAGCGGTACCGCTCCCATCCCCGACCGGCCGGGAGGCACACGCCGCCCCCTCCGTTTTCAGGGGGGTGGGAAGAATCGCGGGGCGCTGCCTCTTCCCCCGGCCAGGGAGACCGTGAATAATAGTGGTATGACCACAGGGCGACCCGCCGGATACAGCGCGATCTCCAGCTACTCTCGCGTCGAGCTGCTGCACCTCATCCAGGAGCAGCAGCAACGGACGATCACCGAACTCGTCGAAGCGACGGGCCTCCACCCGAACACGGTGCGCGAGCACCTCCAGCGACTCATCGAAGACGGCTACGTCGTCGCGATCCCGGAACTGCGCACGACGCGGGGCCGCCCGCGGGTGCTCTACAGCGCCGCCGACGGGACCATCGCCTCCAGCCCCGTGCAACGCCGCAAGGTGAAGGCGGCGGCCGAGCGAGGCGACCTCATGCGCCGCGTGCTGCCCGGGGCCCCTCCGGAGCTCGACACCGAGGCGCTCCACCAGGTGGACGCCCTCATCGACGACCTCATCGACGCGGGCTTCGACCCTCTCGTCGACGAGACCGAGCTCACGGTCGATCTGACCCCGTGCGCCCAGGCCGAAGCGCAGGCGGCTCACCGCGAGGTGCTCTGCAGCGTTCACCTCGGGCTCATGCAGAGCGTGCTGAGCGAGGCCGGCGGCCCGCTCTCCATTGACGGCATGCGCTCATCGTGCGACCCCCGACAGTGCGTCGTGCAGCTCGTCCACGCCGCGGCGGCGGGTTGATCCACCCCACCGGGTCTTTTTCACGGCCGGCTCCCGCGCCGGCTGACAAAGGCCTGTGTACCTTCAGGCAATAGGAAGACCCACGCTCGGGGAGGGACTCGCATGGACTTTCTTGATCCGCTACTGCTGGCGCGCTGGCAGTTCGGGCTGACCACTCTGTACCACTTCATCTTCGTTCCGCTGACGCTCGGAATGTCGCTGTTCGTCGCGATCTTCCAGACCGCGTGGTACCGGACGGCCAACGTGAAATGGCTGTACCTGACGAGGTTCTTCGGGAAGATCTTCCTGATCAACTTCGCGATGGGCATCGTCACCGGCATCGTGCAGGAGTTCCAGTTCGGCATGAACTGGTCGTCCTACAGTCGCTTCGTCGGAGACGTGTTCGGTGCCCCCCTCGCCTTCGAGGGCCTCATGGCGTTCTTCTTCGAGGCCACCTTCATCGGCCTGTGGATCTTCGGATGGAACAAGCTTCCGCGCGGCATCCACCTCGCGACGATCTGGATCACCGTCGCCGGCACCTGGCTGTCCGCCTACTTCATCCTCGCCGCCAACGCCTTCATGCAGAACCCGCAGGGCTTCAAGATGTCCGAGGAAGGACATCGCGCGGAGATGGCGAACTTCGGCGAGGTGCTCACCAACCCCGTCGCCCTCACGCAGTTCCCCCACACGATCTTCTCCGCGATCATGTTCGCCGCCGGAGTCATGGTGGCCGTCGCCGCCTGGCACCTGTCGCGCAAGCAGCACGAGGAGATGATGCGCCCGGCGCTCCGTCTCGGGCTGTGGTCGGTCGTCATCGCGTTCGCCGGCGTGGCGCTCTCGGGCGACCAGCTGGGTCTCGTGATGGTCCAGACGCAGCCGATGAAGATGGCCGCGGCAGAGGCGCTGTTCAACAACGCGTGCGGCGCGAACGCCTCCTTCTCCCTGTTCTCGATCGGCACGCCCGACGGCACGAGCGAGATCTGGTCGCTGCGCGTGCCGCACCTCCTCGCCTTCCTCTCCACGCACGACCTCAACGGCTGCGTCGAGGGCATCAACGACCTGAACGCGAAGTACGCCACCGAGCTGTTCCCGCAGTTCGCCGACCAGGTCGACGGCAACTTCGCACCGATCCTCTGGGTCACCTACTGGTCGTTCCGTTGGATGATGGGCTTCGGCGGCCTCGCCGCGCTCATCGCCGTCGTCGGCCTCTGGGTCACCCGCAAGAACGCCAAGCGTCCCGTCGCCGGCTGGATGTGGAAGATCGCCATCTGGCAGGCGCCGCTGGCCCTCCTCGGCATCCTCGTCGGGTGGGTGTTCACCGAGATGGGGCGCCAGCCCTGGATCGTCTTCGGCCAGATGCTCACGCAGGACGGCGTCTCACCGAGCGTCCCCGGCTGGACGGTGCTCATCTCCCTGATCGCCTTCACGCTGATCTACCTCATCCTCGCGGTCGTCGAGTTCGGTCTCATCTTCAAGACGGTCAAGACCGGCCCCGACCCGCTGCCCGGACCGGACGACCCGGATCCGTCCGATCTCTCGGTCGACCAGACCCCGTCGACGGTGTACTAGGAGCCCGCCATGGATCTCGCCTACCTCTGGTTCTTCATCGTCGGAGTGCTGTTCGTCGGCTACTTCGTGCTCGACGGCTTCGACTTCGGCGTCGGGATGTCGCTTCCGTTCCTCGGCAAGGACGAAGTGTCGCGCCGCCAGGTCATCAACACGATCGGCCCCGTCTGGGACCTCAACGAGACCTGGGTCATCGTCGCGGGCGCCTGCCTGTTCGCGGCGTTCCCGGAGTGGTACGCGACGCTGTTCAGCGGCTTCTACCTGGCGCTGCTCCTCATCCTGCTGGCGCTGATCGCCCGCGGCGTGTCGTTCGAGTACCGGCACCAGCGCGACGACCCCCGATGGAAGCGCCGCTTCGACTGGATGATCGTCATCGGCTCGGCCCTCCCGGCCCTCCTGTGGGGCGTGGCGGTCGCCAACATCGTGCAGGGCGTCCCGATCGATGCCGACCACGAGTTCACCGGCTCGCTGCTGACGCTCCTGAACCCGTACGGGCTGTGGGTCGGCGTCACGACGCTCCTGCTGTTCTTCCTGCACGGCGTCTACTTCGTCGGCCTGAAGACCGACGGCCAGGTGCATCACGACGCGCAGGCGCTCGGCAAGAAGCTCGCGATCCCGACGGTGATCTTCGCGGCCGGGACGGTCGTCTGGACGATCTTCCTCGCCGCCGGACGCGAGGCCCCGCTCCTGTGGGCCGTGATCGCCTGCGGTGCGATCGCCGCCGTCGCGCTCCTCGTCTCGGTGTTCTTCAACTGGGTCGACCGCGACGGGCGCGCCTTCGCGGCGGGTGCGGTGACGATCGTCTTCGCCGTGCTGACGCTGTGGCTCGCACTGTTCCCATTCGTCATGCCGTCCTCGACGGACCTGGCGAACAACAGCCTCACGATCTCCAACGCGTCCAGCACCGAGATGACACTGCAGATCATGTCGTGGGCGGCGCTCATCTTCCTGCCGCTGGTGCTGCTGTACCAGGGGTGGACCTACTGGGTGTTCCGCAAGCGCGTCACACGGTCGGTCATCGAGAAGGCGGAAGCCGCCGCGCACTGACCGTACCGAGTGTTGACCGGGTTCCGGGGCGGCGAGGAGCGACACCTCGCCGCCCCGGCTCTTTCTCCGCCTCCCCTCCGACCCCACAGACCACCCGCCCGCGACAGACCAACCGATCTGCGAGGATCGAAGAATGCCGGATGACGACACGACGAGAGCCCCCTCGCGCGGGCGTCCCGTCGATCCCCGGCTCCTGCGGTACGCGACGGCGGCGCGCGGGTTCTTCGTGGCCATCGCCCTGATCGGACTCGCTCAGACAGCGGTCACGATCGCCTTCGCCTGGACGCTCACGCGGGCGATCACGGGAGCGATCGAGCGCGAGCCCCTCACCGAGGTGCTGGGGTGGTTGACGGTCACCATCGTGATGCGCGCCGTCCTGCTGTGGGCACGCGACACCGTCTCGGCCCGCGCGGCCGCGCGCGTGCAGGCACAGCTGCGGGGCAACCTCGTCGAGGCCGTGGGCACGCTCGGTCCCGGGTGGCTCGAGACACAGAACAGCGCACGACTGGCGGTCACCGCAGGTCGCGGCCTGGAAGCGCTCGACGCCTACTTCGCGCGTTATCTCCCGCAGCTGACGCAGACGATGATCGCGACGCCGATCATCCTGGCGGTCATGTGGTGGCAGGACTGGATCTCGGGCCTCACGGTGCTGCTCACCCTCCCCCTCATCCCGCTGTTCATGATCCTCATCGGCCTGGCCACCCGGTCTGTCCAGCAGAAGCAGTGGAACACCCTGGGACAGCTCGCCGCCCGGTTCGCCGATACGGTCCGAGGCCTGTCCACGCTGAAGGTGTTCGGCCGCCACCGCCGGGCGGTCACCTCGATCCGGACCGTCACCGACACGTACCGCCGGGAGACGATGCGCGTGCTGCGCGTGTCGTTCCTCTCGGGCTTCGCACTGGAGCTGCTCGCCTCCATCGCCGTCGCCATCGTGGCCGTCACGATCGGATTCCGTCTCATGGACGGGTCGTTGACGCTCGTGGTGGGGCTTTTCGTCCTCCTCCTCGCCCCCGAGGCGTATCTTCCGCTCCGGCAGGTGGGCGTGCAGTTCCACGCCGCCGCGGAGGGCGTGGCCGCCACCGACGACGTGTTCGCCGTGCTCGATGCCGCGCGTGAGGTCCGGCGCGCGCCCACACAGCCCGCGTGTGCCGACACCGGGGGGGCCGTCGACGACCGGGCTCTCGAGGTGTGCGACCTGCGCGTCGTCCGCGGCGACCGCGAGCTGTCCCCGGTGTCGTTCACGGCCGCGCGCGGCACCGTGACCCTCATCGAGGGGCCGAGCGGCAGCGGGAAGTCGAGTCTGCTCGCAGCGCTCCGCGGCGCCGCTCCCTTCCGCGGCGCCGCGACATTCGGCGGCGTCGGCGTCGAGGTCCTCGATCCGGCCACGTGGCTCGCGTGGGCGGGCCAGAACCCCGGCCTCATCGGCGGCACCGTCGCCGACAACGTCACGCTCGGCGAGGGGGAAGGCACCGACGAGCCCGGCCCGGCGTCGCTGCGGGCCCCTCGCCCCGACCGCGACGCTCGTGTCCGTGACGCGCTGTCCCGCGCCGGTGCGGCCGAGATCGAGCCGGACCGTGTGCTCGGCGTGCAGGGGGCCGGCCTGTCGGGTGGGCAGTCACAGCGGGTCGCGGTGGCACGCGCGATCCATCACCACCTCCACCACCGCGTGCCCGTGCTCGCGCTGGACGAGCCGAGCGCCGCCCTCGATCCCCTGACCGAGGGCGAGCTGTGGTCGCAGGTGCGGCGCCTGGCCGACGAAGGCGCGATCGTCCTCCTCGTCTCCCACCGCACGTCGGCCCGGGCGATCGCCGACCAGGTGCTCGACTACGCCGAGGTGTCGTTCGTCGCGCGCTCGGACGAGGGGGTGGACGCGTGACTTCGCCCGCCGACATCCTCCGGGGCGCCATGCCCTCTGCGCGCCGCTTCTGGCCCGGCGCGGCATCCGGATTCGCCTCCGAGGCGTCAGCCGTCGCGCTCCTCGCCGTCAGCGCGTGGCTCATCGTGCGCGCGAGCGAACAGCCGCTGCTCATGTACATCTCGGCGGCCGTCGTCGGTGTGCGGATGTTCGCCCTCACGCGCGCGGCGTTCCGGTACACCGAGCGTCTGGCGAGCCACGACGCGGCCCTTCGGCAACTGGCCGACACCCGTACCGACCTCGTACGGCGGCTCGTCCCCCTCGCCCCCGACGGTTTGACCCGGACGCGACGAGGCTCGGTGCTGGGCGCCCTCGTCGACGACGTCGACGAGCTCCAGAACCTCCCCCTCCGCGTGGTGCTCCCGCTCGTGTCGTCGACCGCGGTCGCGCTGGGCGCGGTCGTGCTGATCGCGTTCGTCTGGTGGCCCGCCGCCCTCACTCTGCTCGGGTGCCTCGTGATCGCGGCCGCCGCGGCCTCGGTGTGGGGCTGGGCATCCGGGTCGCGCGCGGAGAGGTCGATCGCACCCCTGCGGGCCGCCCTGTCCGACGCCGTGACCGACCACCTCGGGAGCCTCGACGTGCTCGCGGCCTACGGCGCCGAGGCCACCAGTCGCGAGCGCATCGCCCGCGCCGATCAGCGACTCCGCCGCGCCGTCGTCCGGCGCGCAGGGTCGCAGGCCGGAACCGCTGCGGTCGTCTCACTCCTCGCGGGCGCGGCCTCCCTCCTCGCCGTTCTCGTGTCGGCGCCCGCGATCGCCTCGGGTCACCTCGGCGGTCCCGAGATGGCGGTCGCGGTGCTCGTTCCCATGGCCGTCTTCGAGGTGTTCGCAACCGTCCCCTTGGCCGCGGCCTCGTGGCGGCAGGTGCGCGCCGCCGCGGCGCGAATCGCCGACGCCGTACCGTCGGAGATCCCCGCCGAGATCCCCCGTGACCGGGAACCGACCGGCCTGGCGCCGGCGCTCGGCTCGGGGATCCGTCTCCGCGGCGTGACCGCGCGCTGGCCGCACGCCGCCGCGCCATCGCTCCACGACGTCGACCTCGATGTCGCGCCCGGCGAGCGGTTGCTCGTCGTCGGCTCCAGCGGTGCCGGCAAGACGACGCTCGCCCATGCCCTGGTCCGCTTCCTCGAGATCGACGGCGAGTACACGATGGGAGGCGCCGACGTCACGGCGCTTTCCCCCGATGACGTCCGCCTCACCGTGGGCCTGTGCGAGCAGAACCCTATGCTCTTCGACGAGGACATCCGTCAGAACCTCCTGTTCGCGCGCGACACCGCCACGGATGCGGAGCTCGAGGCCGCGCTGGAGGCCGTGGGGCTCGGCGACTGGATGCGCGAGCGCGGCGGACTCGACGCGCGCGTCGGCGAGCGGGGCGCCCTCGTCTCGGGCGGACAGGCCCAGCGCATCGCCCTGGCCCGGGCACTCCTCCACGGCTTCGACGTCCTCGTGCTCGACGAGCCGACCGCCGGTGTCGACCCCGCGGCATCCGACGCCCTCCTCGCCGACCTGCTGACAGCGGTCGAGGGCGACCGCGCCGTCGTCCTGATCTCCCACGTCCGCGTGCCCGAGGGCCTGGTCGATCGGACTGTGCGGCTGGAGAACGGCCGCATCGCCGGCTGACCGGCGGGCGAGCCGGGCCCGTTCTCGGCTGAGGAACACAACGGCGATCCGACCGGCTGGCCGACCTACCGGCAACGCCCCGACTGAGGAGCACAACGGCGGATCAGCGGGCCGACACGCCGAGGTAAGAGCCGGTGGAGCCGGCGCGTCGCCGCAGATCTCCGCCACTGTGCTCTCCGCCACTGTGCACGCCCGTCACTGTGCTCTCTCGGGAGAGACCCAACCGGCGGGCCGGGCCGGCGGATCCGCGTCAGTTCCGGTCGGCGACGATGCGCGCGCGGTGTGCTCCCGGGGTCACGCCGTACTCGCGGCGGAATGCGGCGATGAACGCCCCCGCCCCGGCGTATCCGACAGCGCGAGCCACCGATTCGACGCTTCCCCCGTCCTCGAGCATCGTCCGTGCGGCGAGGAGGCGGGCACGGAGCCGCCACCGCGGATAGGTCATCCCGGTGTCCTTCACGAAGGCTCGCTGGAGCGTCTTCGCGCTGGTGTGCACGACGCGCGCCCAGTCCTCCAGGCGCAGTGCCGACGCGGGTTGCTCGATGATCCGGACAGCCACACGGCGAGCGCGCGCGTCGGTCGGCAAGACGAGCTCCGGGCGTCGCCGAACCGCCTCACCCACTCGCCGGATCACTTCCGACCGCGCCGCAGCCACCGCGCGCGCAGTGGCGATTCCCGATTGCAGCAGGACGCGGACGCAGGAATCGAGCTCTGCAGTTCGGGGGATCACGTGAGCCTCTTCGTCGACGGCGAGGCCTTCCGGGAAGAACAGTGGGAAGACGAGGGAGTCGGGGCGTGGCACGACGACGTGCTCCCTGCCTGCGGGAACGACGAGCGCTCGCGAGGTGTCGACGTTCCAGCGCCGCTCTCCGATGACGAGCGTGCAGCTGCCCGAGACGACCCAGGTGAGCTCGTCCTCCTCGTGTCGATGCGTCGCGCGATCGACGAGTCGGGCATCGGCGAAGGCAGTCCCACTCGGGGGGCTGCTCACTCGTCCAGCACGGCGCATCGTGTGTCCAGTTCTCGTCATCAAACCAGGTAAGGCAAACCTAACCTGGAATGCCGAGGAGAGGAAACCCGTGCCACAGCCGCGCCCGCCGATCGAGACCGTCCGACATGATCTCGGCGTCCGTCTGCTTCATGTGATCGAGACCGAGCGCATCGGACCACGAATGCAGCGCGTGATCCTGAACGGCGAGGATCTCGATGCGACGTTCCCGTTTCCGGCTCGCGCGGCGACAGATCACGTCAAGATCGTGCTGCCCGACCCCGCGACCGGAGTCGTCACGCTCCCCCGTCGTGAGCTCGATGGCGCGGGCCTGCGCCTGCGGGAGCTGCCGAACCCGGTGCGCGACTACACCGTGCGCCGCCTCGACGACCGCGGGCTGACGATCGACTTCGTCCTGCACACCCACGGGCCGGCAGGGCGATGGGCACGATCGGCGCTCCCGGGGATGCCGTTGGGGGTGCTCGGACCGCGCGGGTCGCACCTCTACCCCACCGGCTACGAGCGCTACGTCCTCATCGGCGATGAGACCGCGCTCCCGGCGCTCGGCCGCTGGCTCGACGACCCGACCTGGACCGAGCCCATGGAGGTGCACGTGCTGGCGGCGAGCACGGACGAGTATCCCCTCCCCGCCCGCCCACGCACCGACGTGGTGTGGCATGTCTCTCCCGAGCCGACCGGGCGGACCGCAGCGGTCGCCGAGCTCGCGGCGGAGCTCTCGCTCAGCGACGACACGTTCCTCTGGGCCGCCGGCGAAGCCGACAGCCTCGTCCCCCTCCGGCGCTCGCTCCGCCAGCGAGGCGTGGCGCGCACCCAGTACGACATCGACGGCTACTGGCGCACCGGCGTCGCGAATCTCGACCACCACGCCGTGCCCGACGACGACTGACGCGCGCCCGACTCCAGCCCGACCCACCCATCCACCCATCCACCCATCCACCCATCAGGAAGACTCATGACGACCCTCCGCCTCCGCGTGCTCGGCACCGCGTCGCTCGCCCTCGCAGCCGCCCTCGCACTCTCCGCGTGCACCGGCGCACCCTCCTCGACCACATCCTCCGGCGCTCCGGCCACGCCGGCGAGCGAGGACGCCGTGTGGCCCCGCACGTTCGAGAACGCCGACGGCAGCACGACGGAGATCCCCGCCGCGCCCCAACGTGTGCTGTCCACCGCAGTGTCGGTGACCGGCACCCTCCTCGCCCTCGACGCGCCCGTGATCGCGAGCGGCACCTCCACCGGCGGCGCATGGTTCGACCAGTGGGCGAGCATCGCCGACGAGCGCGACGTCGACCCGATCTGGGAGGTCGGCAGCTTCGACCTCGAGGCCGTCATCGCCGCCGACCCCGATCTCATCGTCGTGGCCACCTCGGGCCGTGACGCCCTGCTCGATCAGGTGGAGGCACTGCAGGATGTCGCCCCCACCATCGTCGTGGACTACGGCGGCCAGACCTGGCAGGACCTCGCCGACGAACTGGGCGAAGCCACCGGACGTGAGGCGGAGGCCGACGCGGTCGAGGAGAGCTTCGATGCGCTCGTCGACGACGTCGCTGAGGAGATCACCGTGCCCGCGGGAACCGCCAACATCATCTCGTTCAACGGCGCGGGCCAGGACAACCCGATCGCGCGGAAGGGCGGCGCTCAGGCCAAGCTGCTCGCCGACCTCGGCTTCACGATCGAAGACCCCGACCCCTCGTGGCACACGCAGGCGCAGCAGCGCGAGGACTTCGTCTGGGCCCCGTATGAGAACCTCACGCGGCTGACGAGCGAGACGACCTTCATCCTCAGCGCAGACGACGCGACCGCGCAGCGCTTCGCGGAGGACCCGGTGATGGCGAACGTGCCCTCGGTGCGCGCTGGCCAGGTCTATGGACTGGGCGTGAACTCCTTCCGCATGGATCCCTACAGCGCCACCGAGATCGTCGAAGGCGTGCGGGCGACCTTCGCCCCGTGAGTTCAGTCCCCCCGGACCTCGAGGAGGGTGCGGCGCCGCGGTCGGCGGCATCGCACCCTCCTACACCGTCCGCACCTCGACCGCTGAGCCGGATGGCGTTCGTCGCCGGAGCGACGCTCCTCGCGCTCGTCGTGGTCATGGGCATGACCCTGAGCACTCTCGTCGGCACACGAATGCTGGCACCCGCAGACCTCTGGGGAGTCGTCACGCGTTTCTCCGCGGAGGATGACGCGCACCTCATCCTGCTCCACACCCGTATCCCGAGGACGATCCTCGCCGTGCTCGCCGGGGCGGCGCTGGGTGCGGCAGGGGTCGTCATGCAGTCACTCACCCGCAACCCGCTCGCCGAGCCCGGCATCCTCGGCGTGAACGCGGGCTCGGCCCTCGCCGTCGCCGTGGCGATCGCCGTGTTCGGCGTCATCCAGCCCGCCGGTTACTTCGTGTTCGCGTTGGGAGGTGCGGCCGTGGCCGGCGTGCTCGTGCTCCTCCTCGGCGGCGTGCGCCGGGGCAGCGATCCGGTGCGGCTGGTGCTGGCGGGGGCGGCCCTGTCGGTGGTCCTGGGGGCGCTCGCCCAGATCGTCATCGTGAACGCCGACGATCTGCTCTTCGATCGGTACCGCAACTGGATCGTCGGATCTCTGCAGGGGCGCGGGCTCGACGTGCTGATCCCCACGCTCGTCCTCGTCGGAGCCGGCGTCATCCTGGCACTCTCCCTCGCGCGCTCCCTCGATACCGTGTCGCTCGGCGGCGATGCCTCCCGCGCTCTCGGCGCACGCCCCGCGCGGGTCTGGACCCTGGCCGGAACCGCTGTCGTGCTGCTGTCGGCGGGCGCGACGGCCGCCGCCGGACCCATCGCCTTCATCGGCCTGACCTCCCCGCACGTCGCCCGCCGTTGGGTCGGGTCCGACCATCGGCGGATGCTTCCCGCCGCGATGCTCCTCGGGGCCGGTCTCGTGCTCGTCGCCGATGTGGCCGGACGCGTCGTCGCCCTCCCGGGCGAGGTGGGTGTCGGGATCATGGCCGCCCTCATCGGCGGCCCCGTGTTCGTCGCGATCGTCCGCCACCGACGGATGGCCCTGCTGTGACCGCCGTCGATCCGACCCGCGCCCCCGGTGGCGCCCGAGTACTGCGGCTCGCGGGGATATCGATCGTCTATCGTCCGCGTACGCTCGCGGTGACCCTCGCCCTGATCACCGCCGCGCTGGCGGCCGGGGTCGTCGCGATGGGCATCGGCAGCGTGCCGCTCACCCCGGCGGAGGTCGTGAGCGCCCTCGGCGGGACGGGGACGGACTCGTCGGTCCGCGTCGTGCACGGCATCCGTCTCCCCCGAATCGTCACGGCGATGGCTGCGGGTGCGGCGCTGGGGATGGCGGGCGCGGTGTTCCAGTCGATCTCCCGGAACGCACTGGGATCCCCTGATGTGATCGGGTTCACGACCGGTGCAGCGACGGGCGCGCTGACCTTCATCGTGGTGTTCGGCGCGAGCTCCGGGCAGATCGCGCTCGGAGCGCTGGCCGGCGGCATCGCGACGGCCGCCGTGGTCCTGTTCCTCGCCCGACGCGGGGGATCACTGCGCGGTCGGCAGCTGATCCTGGTCGGCATCGGCGTGGGAGCCGTGCTGTCGGCGGCGAACGGTCTCCTCCTCGTCAAGGGCGACCTCGACAGCGCTGCGCAGGCCAATCTCTGGCTGGCCGGCTCCCTGGACGCGCGCGGATGGGAGCATGCGGCACCCGTGACGATCGGGGTCATCATCGCGCTCCCGGTCGTCCTCGCCTTCGCGCGCAGCGCCGACATCGTGGAGATGGGCGACGACCTGGCCGGCCAGCTCGGCGTGCGCACCGAACGCGTGCGACTCACCCTCGTCGCCCTCGCGGTGACCCTCGCCTCTCTCGCGACGGCGGCGACGGGACCCATTGCCTTCGTCGCCCTCGCCGCACCTCAGCTCGCCCGCCGCCTCACCCGAGACGATCACCTTCCGGCGGTCTCCGGCGCCGCCATGGGAGCCGCGCTTCTCGTCGTCGCCGACCTCGTGACGCGGGTGCTCCCGGTGTCCTTCAGCGTTCCCATCGGGAGGATGACGGGTGTGATCGGCGGTCTCTACCTGCTCTGGCTGCTTCTTCCCTCGCGCCGCCGGGCCACCCTGTGAAAGGAATCACCGTGACCTCAGCGCAGCCCCGGACGCTCGGCATCCGAACCCATGGGCTCACCGCCTCGTACGACGGCCGCCAGGTGCTCCACGGCGTCGACATCGCCTTTCCTCCGAGCGCCGTCACGGTCGTCCTGGGCGCCAACGCCAGCGGCAAGTCGACCCTCTTGCGCGCGCTCGCCCGGCTTCTCCCACCGACGAGCGGCGCGGTCACCCTCGACGGCGACGATCTGCGAACGCTTCCCGCCAAGGCCCTCGCCCGGAGGATCGGTCTGCTCCCGCAGTCATCGACGGCGCCGCCCGGGATCACCGTGGGCGAACTCGTCGCGCGGGGACGCTATCCGCATCAACGCCTGCTGCAGCAATGGTCTGCCGACGACGCGGCTGCGGTGACCGCCGCGGTGACTGCGACGGGGATGGCGGAGCTCGTGAGCCGCCCGCTGGACGAGTTGTCGGGGGGTCAGCGCCAGCGCGCGTGGATCGCCCTGCTCCTGGCCCAGGACACTCCCGTCATGCTCCTCGACGAGCCGACGACCTACCTCGACATCGCCCATCAGCTCGAAGTGCTCGAGTTGATCCGCGACCTCAATCGCGCGCAGGGGCGCACCGTCATCATGGTGCTCCACGATCTCGACCAGGCCTGCCGCTACGCCGACGAGCTCATCGTGCTGAAAGACGGAAGGGTCGTCGCCACCGGCGCACCCGCCGAGGTGATGACGGCAGAGCTCATCGCCGACGCGTTCGGCATAGAGGCGGAGGTCCAGCCGCATCCTCGCACCGGCCACCCCATGGTCCTCCCGATCGCCAGCTTGTCGGGGAGGGTGCAGTCATGAGCCGCACACTGCTCACCGGGTTCACCCTCGCCCCGACGTGGTTGCGCGGGTGGGGGTGGCGTCACCCCGACAGCCGCGTGGAGGAGATGTTCACGGGCGGGCCGATCGTCGAGGCCGTCGTGCGGGCCGAGCGGGCCGGCTTCGACTTCGCCTTCCGTCCCGACGCCCAGGAGATCGATCCGGCGCGCATCCGCGACGACGCCGGGCAACTGGGCCTTGACCCCCTGATCCAGCTCGCGGCGGTGGCCGTCCAGACACACCGGATCCAGCTGGTCGCGACCCTTTCGGCGACCTTCGCCGATCCCTTCACCGTCGCCCGGCAGCTCGTCTCACTGGAGCATCTCGCCGGGCCACGCATCGGCTGGAACCTCGTCACCTCCCTGGGGGGCGACCGCAACCACGCCACGCCGCGACCGGAGACCTCTGCGGGGCGATGGCGACGTGCCGCGGAGTTCGTCGAGGTGGTGGAGGGCCTTCGCGCCGGATTCCCGCCCGACGCCGTCATCCACGATCGCGCGTCCGGTCGCTTCACCGACCCCGAGCGCCTCCGGCGACTGGATCACGAGGGCGAGAGCTTCCGCGTGGAGGGCCCCCTGACCACCCCCTCGGGATCCGGCGGCAGGCTGCCGATGCTGCAGGCCGGCGGATCGGAGGCCGGCAGGCAGTTCGCGGCCCGTCATGCCGATGCGGTCTTCACGGCCGCGCCACAGGAGGAGTCGGCGGCGGAGCTGCGCCGCGACCTGATCGTTCGGGCGCGCGAACTCGGACGAGCGCCGGCTGCCGTGGTCCCCGGGCTCAGCCTGTTCTTGGGTGCGACGAGCGATGAGGCCTGGGCCGCCTTCCGGGCCGCTCAGTCACCCGCGACGCTGGCTCGACGACGTGATGCGGTGGCAGCCGCGATGCACGCCGACCTGTCGGACCTCTCCGTCGACGACTCCGTGCCACGAGCGCGGCTACGGACCCCTGACACGCCTCTCGACGCTCGCGCAGAGCGCCTGCGAGCCGTCGCCGCGAGGGCCACGCTCGGCGCGCTGCTGGAGTCTCCCGATGCTGTCGCCGATCTGCATTGGACGGTGATCGGCACGGTCGACGACGCGGCGGATGCGATCTCGGTCCGCTTCGAGCGCGCATCGCTCGACGGGTTCATCGCCTTCCCCGGCGGCAGCTGGACCAGCGTCGAGCTCGCGTGCGATGCGCTCGTGCCGGAGTTGCGCCGACGGGGTCACGTCGCCCCGGGAACGGGGCTTCGACGAGACGCGCCGTGACCGCTACAGGCGCAGACCGAACGCCTGCGAGCCCGGAGACGAGGGCAGCGCCGCGAAGCCGAGTCGCTCGTAGAAAGCGAGAGCGCCGATGTTCTCCGCCGACGCCACGAGGTGGAGGGCGGGGACGCCACGATCGCGGAGCGAGTCGACGACCGCGCCGATGAGGCGCCGTCCCCAGCCCTGACCTTGGAGCTCCGGCAGGAGGTCGATGTGCAGGTGGGCGGGATACTCCGCGGCGTACCGTTCGTCCTGGTCTCCGCGCCCGTACGCGTAGAGCAGCAACCCGTCCTGGCGGGACTCCTCCTGCTCGGGTCGCGGCCACCGCACGCCCCGACGCGGCCACCACTGATCGCGGAACCACTCCTCGAACGCGACGGTGTCGGGCGTCGCCACCGCGTATCCCCGCGCACTTCCCGACTCGTCCTCCACGACGAAGGCATGTTCGGGGTGACGAGCGACGTACGGCAACACGAACAGGTCCGCCCAGAGGTCGTCGTCATCCAGGATGCCGGTCCCGTCGGTGCCGGCGTCGGCGGTTCGGAGGCAGATCTCAGCGAGTGCCGATTCGTCGCCGATGCGGAAGGGACGGATGCGGGCCATGGGCCCGAGTCTACGTCCGGGTCCGGGCGCGACGCGGCGGCACCGCGGCTGCGGGAGGCGCGGCGAGCGCCTCGGCGGCGGCGGTGATCCGAACCGCCATGCCGCGGAAGATGAACCCGTGGAACGGCAGCACGGCCAACCAGTACAGCCGGCCCGAGAGGCCCCGTGGGAAGAACACGGCACGCTGCCGGTAGACCGAGCCCTCCCCGTCGGGATCGCATCGCAGTTCCAGCCAGGCCAGGCCCGGCACCTTCATCTCCGCCCGTAGACGGAGCAGGTGCCCCGGTTCCACCGCCTCGACTCGCCAGAAGTCGATCGCGTCGCCGACCGATACCCGCGTGCGGCTCCGCCGTCCGCGCCGAAGACCCACACCGCCGACCAGGCGATCCATCCAGCCCCGCAGCGCCCACAGCAGCGGCGACGAGTACCACCCGTTCTCGCCGCCGACGCCCGCGATCACCTCCCACAGGTGTGCGGGAGACGCGGAGGTGCGCTCGGTCTGCTCATCGGTGAAGACCGTCCGCCCCGCCCATTCCGGGTCGCTCGCCAGAGGATCGGACGGCACTCCCGACACCTCGGCGTCCTGCCAGCTCGTCTCGACCGAGTCGGCCTCGACGCGGCCGAGCGCCAGCGCCACCGCCCGGCGATAGGGAGTCAGCCCGCCCTCGGGAGGGGGGATGAGCGTGTCCACGTCGTGATCGTCCATGACGCATTCGTTGACGAGAGACGCGATCAGCGGGCGCGCGATCGATCTCGGCACGGGAGTGACCAGGTTGACCCAGTGCGACGCGAGGCCGGGGGTCAGGACCGGTAGAGGTGCGATGGGCCGCTGCGGGAGTCCCGCCTCGACGGCGTAGCCGTTCATCATCTGTCCGTAGCGCAGCACGTCCGGCCCGCCGATGTCGACGGCGCGATTGACGCGAGGATCGACCCGCGCCGCGCCGAGCAGGTAATGGAGCACGTCACGCACCGCGATGGGCTGGATGCGGTTGCGCACCCAGCGCGGGGCGGGCATGTAGGGCAGCACTTCGGTGAGGTGGCGGATCATCTCGAACGAAGCCGATCCCGAGCCGATCACGACTCCCGCCTGGAGCACGAGTGTGGGGACGCCGCTGCGCAAGAACTCCTCCCCCACGGCGACCCGCGACCGCAGATGCGGGCTCAACTCCACTCCCGAGGGATGCAGGCCACCGAGGTAGACGATCCGACCGACGGATGCCGCCGCCGCCGCCTGCGCGACCGTTCGCGCCGCCGTCAGGTCGGTCTCCTCGAATCCCTTCCCCTGGCCCATGGAGTGGATGAGGTAATAGAGCACGTCGACGTCCTCGACGGCCTCGGTCACGGCCGCCCGGTCGGTCGCCGAGCCGGCGACGGCGTCCACGCGATCGCCCCACTCGAACGCGGCGAGCCGCCCGAGATCGCGCGCCATCACGCGGACGCGATAACCGGCGGCGAGCAGGCGCGGCACGAGGCGCCCGCCCAGGTAGCCGGTGGCACCGAGGACGAGCGCGCGAGGGGCGGTGCCGTCCGGGCGAGGGTTCGCACGCAGCGCCTGCTCGCGGCCGCTCGGAGCGAACGGCAGCCGTGCGCGGTCTTTCCCCGCGTCGTTCGGCGACTCTTGGGTGGCGGGTGCGGGGTCCTCGGGCATGCCCCGAGCGTAGGCGCCGCGACCGACCGGGTAAACGCCTTGCCCCACACCCCGCGACGGGATATGCACGAGGAGACGAGACTGCCCGGGTCAGCGCCGGCGACCGGTGCCGAAGACCCCGCGGATCACCGAGGTGAGGATCGTCTGCGTCGCCTTCGACCCGAGGACCTGCTCCAGGGGAGACTGCGGCGTCGTCGCACGGGATCGAGACGACCCACCCGTCGACTTCATGAGACGGTCGTACTCCTTCTGCCGCTCCATCTCGGCAGCAGCACGTTCCTTGTCGGCGGCCGCCTGAGCCTTTGCGACTGCCGCCTGCTGTCGGGCGTACTCGGCGTCGGTCTTGGCCTTGTCCTTGGCCGCCTGCTCGGCCGCCTCCTTCTCCGCAGCCGCGTTCATCTTGGCCGTGAGGATCTCCCGCGCCGACTCGCGATCGATCGCGGTGCCGTACGTCGCCAGCAACGGCGAGGCCTTCACGGCGCGCTCGATGTCGGGATCGGGCGTGGGAGACATGAGCCCCTGCGGAGCGCGCAATCGCGTCCACGCGACCGGCGTCGGGGCGCCCTTCTCGCTCATGACGGTGACGATCGCCTCGCCCGTGCCGAGCTCCTGCAGCACCCGCTCCAGGTCGTACCCGCTCTTGGGATACGTGCCGACCGTCGCACGGAGCGCCTTCGCGTCGTCCGGGGTGAAGGCTCGCAAGGCATGCTGCACACGCGATCCGAGCTGCGCCAGCACGTCGCCGGGCACGTCTTTCGGGGTCTGCGTCACGAAGAACACCCCCACCCCTTTGGAGCGGATGAGGCGGACGGTCTGCGTGATCGCGGCGAGGAAGTCCTTGGAGGCTCCGGAGAAGAGCAGATGGGCTTCATCGAAGAAGAACACCAGCTTGGGCTTGTCGAGGTCGCCCACCTCGGGGAGGATCTCGAAAAGCTCCGCCAGCAGGTACATGAGGAACGTCGAGAACAGCGCGGGCTTGTCGGCCACGCCGGGAACCTCGAGCAGGGAGATGATCCCACGCCCGTCCGGTGCGGTGCGAAGGAACTCGCGCACGTCGAACTCCGGCTCGCCGAAGAAGACGTCGGCGCCGTCATCACCGAAAGTGATGAGCTCGCGCAGGATCACGCCGGCCGTGGCGGCCGACAGTCCGCCGAGCGTCTTCAGCTCGGCCTTCCCCTCGTCGCCCGTGAGATAGGTGAGGACCGCTCGGAGATCGGACAGATCCACGAGGGCGAGGCCGTTCTGGTCCGCGTAGTGGAAGACCAGGCCGAGGCTCGACTCCTGTGTCGCGTTGAGGCCCAAGACCTTGCTTAGGAGCAGCGGACCGAACCCCGATACGGTCGCCCGGATCGGCACACCCTTGCCGACTCCTCCCAGTGCGTAGTACTCGGTCACCGACGCGGTCGGCTGCCAGTCCTGACCGATCGCCCTCGTGCGCGCGAGAAGCTTGTCGCTCGGCTGACCGGGCGTGGCCACCCCCGACAGGTCGCCCTTGATGTCGGCGGCGAACACCGGAACTCCGCGGGCTGCGAGCTGTTCCGCAAGCCCCTGCAGCGTACGCGTCTTTCCCGTTCCCGTCGCGCCGGCGACCAGGCCGTGGCGATTCATCATCGCGAGGGGGATGCGCACTTGCGCCTCGGGCACGGGCTCGCCGTTCACGAGCGCTCCGAGGTCGAGGGTCTCGGCCTCGAACGTGTAGCCGGAGACGATCGCGGCGACCGCATCGGCGTCGAGCGGACCGTCGGATGCCGGCGCGGCCGCCGCGGCCGCCGCGGCGGTCGGGTCGGTCGCACTCGCGGCACCC
>NZ_JASGDO010000076.1:0-4331 GCF_047607225.1 Microbacterium sp.
CGGTCGTGGCGCCCGGCCCCGGGGTCGCGGCGGCGGCGGGGCCGGCACCGCGCGACAGCGAGCGTGCGACAGATGCGCGTGCTCGTCCCGAGAATCGGTCCTGCAGCTCGCGCAGATCCCGGGAAGAACCCAGCGCCCGCCCACGCTCGTCCACGGCCCGGAACGACACGAGGAGGTGCGATGGCACGCGGTCCAGCTCGAAGTCGTCGGGGGTCACGGGTTGATTCGCGACACGCTGGATCCGAGTCGCCAACGCGGCGCGCAACGTGACCGGCGGCACGCCTTCGTGAGCCTCGGGGCCGGAGCCGGCCACTTCGGCGCCGAGGGTCGCAGCCCAGTCCGCCGCCGGCACGACGTGTCGGCGGATGGCTTTGGGAAGGGCGCGCAGCAGCGCCGTGATCAGCTCGTCGCGCATCCCCGGCACCTGCCAGTCGAAACCGTCCGGGGTGATCTGCGCCAGCAGCGGCAACGGGATCACGACGGTCACGCCGTCGTCGGGCGCCCCCGGTTCGAAGCGGTACGCCAGGGAGAGCACTTGGTCGCGCTGCTGCCACCGCGCCGGGAAGTCTCGCGCGTCGGAGCGGGAGGACGCATCGACGAGGTCCGCCTCGCTCAGGTCGAGGAGGTGCGGCGTGCGCGACGAGGCATCGCGCCACCACGCCTCGAACGAGCGGACGTCGAAGACATCGCGGGGGATCCGCGCGTCGTAGAAGGTGAACACCGCCTCGTCGCCGGCGAGGATGTCGCGACGACGTTCGCGTTCCTCGAGCTTCTCGAGGCGCCGGCGAAGCTCCAGGTTCCGCCGTTCGAAAGCGGTGAGTCGCTTGTCGAGGTGGTGGATGTTCCACTCGCCGTCGACGAGGGCGTGCCGCACGAACAGCTCGCGAGCGAGGTCGCGGTCGCTGCGCGCCAGCTGCACGCGGCGACGCGGGATGATCTCGACGCCGAACAGGGTGACCTTCTCGGCGGCGACGGCGGCACCGGCGTCCTTCGACCAGTGCGGATCGCTGAGGGTGCGGTGGGCGAGGTCGCCGGCGAGGTCCTCCGCCCACGCCGGATCGATTGCGGCCACCGTGCGCGCGAAGAGGCGGGAGGTCTCCACCAGCTCGGCCGCCATGACCGCGTCGGGAGCGCTGCCGCGCTTGCCCGCCGAACGCAGTCCCGACCCGGGGAAGATCGCGAACCTCGCCCCCCGCGCTCCGCGGTACTCCGCCATCGGCCGTCGCTTGCGGTCGGAGTTCGCCGAGAGGGTCCGCGTGTCGAGGATGCCGATGTGCGAGAGCAGGCCCGAGAGGATGGCGCGATGGACGGCCGACGGATCGGCCGCGGCGCCCGACTGGACGTCGTCGGCTCGGTCCCGAGCGGGCGCGTCGTGGAGGCCGTCGCTGCGGCCGTTCCGGCCCCGTCGGTCGCCCGCAGCGGGCGGGCGGGTGAGGGTGCGCAACTGCCGGTGCACGTCGAACCACTCCCGCACACGTACGTAGTTCAGGAACTCGGTGCGGCACAGTCTGCGGAAGGCGCTGGAGCCGAGCTCCTGCTGCTGCTCCTGCAGGTGGTTCCAGAGGTTCAACAGCGTCAGGAAGTCGCTCGTCGGATCCACGAAGCGCGCGTGCGCGCGGTCCGCAGCCTCCCGGCGGGCGCCGTCGTCGGCCGACGGGCGCTCACGCACGTCCTGGATCGACAGTCCCGACACGATGGCCAAGACGTCGCGGGTAACACCGAGCGTCCGCGCCTCCAGGAGCATGCGGGCAAAGCGCGGGTCGATCGGCAGCCGCGCGATCTCGCGCCCGATCTTCGTCAGCCGCACCTCGTCGCCGCGGCGCGTGACCGCCCGCAGCTCCGTCAGCAGGTCCAGAGCGGCGCGCACGCCACGCGCGTCGGGCGGGGTGAGGAAGGGGAAGTCCGAGATGTCGCCGAACCCGAGTGCCAGCATCTGCAGGATGACGGCGGCCAGCGATGTCCGCAGGATCTCGGGTTCGGTGAACTCCGGACGCCCGAGGAAGTCCTCCTCCCCGTACAGGCGGATCGCGATGCCGGGCGAGGTGCGACCTGCGCGCCCGGAACGCTGCTGAGCGGAGGCCTGCGAGATCGCCTCGATCGGGAGGCGCTGGATCTTGGAGCGCGCGCTGTAGCGGGAGATGCGGGCGGTTCCGGCGTCGACGACGTACCGGATCCCCGGGACCGTGAGGCTCGTCTCGGCGACGTTGGTGGCCAGGATGATGCGCCGGCGCACGCCCGGAACGGTCGACGGCTCGAAGACGCGGTGCTGCTCGGCCGCGGACAGTCGGCCGAACAGCGGAAGCACTTCGGTGGGGCGCGCGTCGCGCGCGTACATGCCGCGTACGGCATCGGCGGCGTCGCGGATCTCGGCCTCGCCGGGGAGGAAGACCAGGACATCGCCGTCGGGTTCGCGATCCAGCTCCCGGAGTGCCCGCAACAGGGTGTCGACGTCATCGCCGTCGTTCGTGTCGCCCTCGGATGGCGATGACGTCGACGACGTGCCGTCTGCGATGTCGCCGACGGCGGGCCGGTAGCGGATCTCGACCGGGAAGGTGCGACCGGACACCTCGATGACAGGGGCCGGATGCGCAGGATCGCGGGCGAAGTGCCGGGCGAAACTCTCCGGGTCGATCGTGGCCGAGGTGATGACGACCTTGAGGTCGGGGCGCTCGGGAAGGATGCGAGTGAGGTAGCCGAGCAGGAAGTCGATGTTGAGGGAGCGCTCGTGCGCCTCGTCGATGATGATCGTGTCGTAGCGTCGGAGCAGCCGATCGCGGTGGATCTCGTTGAGCAGGATGCCGTCGGTCAGGAGCGAGATCCGGGTGTCGGCCGACACCTGGTCGGTGAAGCGCACCTTGTAGCCGACGAGTCCGCCCAGCGGCACCTCGAGCTCGTGCGCGATGCGTTCGGCGATCGTTCGCGCCGCGAGTCGCCGGGGCTGGGTGTGCGCGATGCTCGTGCGGCCCAGCTCTAGGCAGATCTTGGGGAGCTGGGTCGTCTTGCCCGATCCGGTGGCCCCCGCGACGATGACCACCTGGTGGGCATCGATGGCGCGCGCGATCTCCTCGCGTGCAGCGCTGACGGGCAGCTCGGCGGGGTAGGAGATCACGGGCGTGGGCATGACATTCCATCGTAGGCCGGGTGGCCCGGGTGGTCGTGGTGACCCGGGTGGTCGTGATGGGCGGGGAGACCCCGGCGGGCGGACCTCTTCGGAGCCCGGCTGCCGTCGAGCCCGTGTTCTCAGGACGGCGCGTCGAGGAGCGGCAGGTCGAGGGGCGTCACCAGCCGCGAGAGCACCGCGTGCTCTGCGAGCCGGGCGCGACGGTTGGTGGCGAGCTTGCCCACGCCGCCGCGCAACCCCGGAACGCCTTCGCGGTCGAGCTTGTCGCAGACGGCGTCGAGCTTGCGGTTGAAGGTCGTCAGGGGCCACCCCAGCCGTGCCGCGGCCTGCGCCGACGTCGGCAGCTGGCTCTGACCGGCCAGGCCGTCGCGCAGGAGCGGCTCGCACAGCGCGATCACGAGAAGCTTCTGACTCGGGGTGAGCGCGACGCTCCCGATCGTCATCTGGTGCGGGTCGTCGACGTCGGCGACGACCGACGCCGAGTGGAACGCTGCCTGGGTGCAGTGGACCGTGAGCTCATAGGTGAACGGTCCCGCCGTGAAGAGCAGGACCAGCCGCGGGAAGACGACCGGGACCTTCGCGCCGGGACCGAGCATCGCCTGGTAGACGCCGTCGCCGGTGGACAGGCTGACCCCGATGGTCTGGCCGACGTTCGCCAGCCACCACAGGTCGTTCTCGTATGTGAAGGAGAGAAGACGGCGGTGAAGGTACTGATTCTCGTCGACGGCGAGGTCGGCCTCTCGCCCCACCGTGAACGGCCCAGGAGCCTGTGGCTCGAACCACTCGCCGCAGAACTCGATCCGCAGGTCGGGCGTGGTCGCCTCCTGCCCGGCCGTCGCGACGCCCGTCATGAGGCCACCAGCACAGCGAGCATCATGGCCGCGGCCGTGAGGGCCAAGAGGGCCAGGACAACGGTGACGACGAGGGTCGCCGCGTGGCCCCGACGCCGGTGTGTCGTCCTCGCCGACGGCTCCGGTCGCGAGCGCGGCGCGTCGAGCGCGGCGGGCCGACGCGTGACCGGCTCGGTGAGAGGCGCCCGGCGGATCCCATAGTGGCCGTCGTCCGGTTCGAGCCGGGGATCGCGCGCGCGTCGGGGGGAGGGGCCCGGGGGGTCGATCAGGGCCGAGGAGCCCGCGGACGGTGGCGTGACGGGCCCGCGGCCGGGGGACGTGCGCCGTCGCGTCGCCACGTCGTCGGCGGAGGCCGCGTC
>NZ_JASGDO010000077.1:0-4715 GCF_047607225.1 Microbacterium sp.
GCACGGCCGTGGCCCACGCGGAGGCGGTCGCCGGTCACGCGGGTGCCGACGCACGCGTGCGGCTGGCGGCGGCGCAGCACGAACTTGCCGCCTCCCGCTCCGCGCACGATCCCGTCGAAGCCCTCGATGCTGCCCGCCGCGCGATGCGGCACGCCGAAGACGCCGCTGCGCTCGCGGCCTACGAGCGGCAGACCGGAAGAGCGACGATCGACTGAGCGGACGCGTCCGCGCTCAGAGGGGGCGGATGTTCTCCGCCTGCAGGCCCTTGGGACCCTGCGCGACGTCGAACTCGACGCGCTGGTTCTCCTCCAGCGAGCGGTAGCCGCTCGCGTCGATGGCCGTGTAGTGGGCGAAGACGTCGGCCCCACCCTCGTCGGGGGCGATGAAGCCGAACCCCTTCTCGGAGTTGAACCACTTGACGGTGCCGCTGCTGCTCATGATTGCCTTACCTGCTGCGCTACTCGGCGAAGGATGCACGCCGACGCCTCCACGGTAAACGGGAGCGTCGCCTCCCGCCCAGGGGCGTTTCAGATGGTGACGAAAATGTTGCATGCCGCGCGCAGGCGCCCGACACCATTCGACGCCCGGGCGTCACGCAGACGGCGCTCGCCCGGGCGTCGACGGATCCCCCCGGATAGGTCACGATGAAGCGTGACGGGCTCACTTTACTGCCGCCCACCCACACCGGAACGTGAGGCCTTGATGAGAATCCGCCGAGAGGAGGGTATGGCTCCGCAGGGACCGTCGGCGGGCACGCTCGGCAGCCGGACATACACTGTTGGCGACATGAGCGAGCCCCTCCCTCCCCTCGATCTGACGAACGTCGCCATCTTGAGCGACGAGGTCTACGAGACGATCGGAGCGGCGATCCTCGACGGCCGACTGGAGCCCGGGCAGAAGCTCCGCGACGTCGAGCTCGCCGCGCAGTTGGGCATCTCCCGCACGCCGGTGCGGGAGGCCCTGCAGCGCCTGGAGCGGTTCGGCCTCGTGGAGGTGGCGGTCGGTCGCTACACCCGCGTGACCGAGCCGGACCGGCGCCTGCGTGCGGAGACCGCCGAGCTGACCGCGCACCTCATGGGCGTCGCTCTGCGCCTCGCCCTGGCCGCGTGCGACGACGAGGCTCTTGCGGCGATCCTCACCGACGCCGACGCCGTGGTCGACGCGGCCTCGGTGGGCGACGTCCCGACGCTGTTCACCTCCTCGACGCGGATGTTCACGGCGGTCACCCACGCGACCGGCAACTCGGTGTTCATCGGACTCGTGCGCGAGGCGTCGCTGGCGATCCGGCGCAATCTCCGGGGTTGGGACGCATTCCTCGAGGGACCGATCGAGGGCATCGATCGCTACCTCGCCCTCCGCGAGTGCATCGCCGCCCGAGACGGAGACGGCGCCGAGCAGGCCCTCCGGCGGATCTACGGCTACGCCTGAGAACCCGGGACCGTGTCGCGCCGGGGGGCTGCGGTGGATCCCCGGACGATGAGCTGGGAGTTCAGCGTCGCGACGTCGCTGACCGGCGCTCCCGACATCGCCTGCAACAGGAGGTCGACGCCGAGCGCGCCGCTGCGGGCGATCGGCATCCGCACCGTGGTGAGGGCGGGAGTGACGGCACTGGCCAGATCGATGTCGTCGATGCCGACGATGCTGACATCGCGCGGGCAGTGACGGCCGAGCTCGGACAGCCCCGACTCCACGCCGAGGGCCACGAGATCGTTGTACGCCACCACCGCGGTCGCGCCGCTCGCCGCCGCGGGAGCCGCCGCCGCCCGTCCGCCCTGGATCGACGCGGCGTGGTGGCTCAAGCGCGTCAGACGGATGCCGTGGCGCTCGCACGCGCGCGCGATGGAGTCGAAGCGCCGTGCGTCGGCCCACGATCCGCGGGGACCGGACGCGTAGGCGACGTGCGTGTGGCCGAGCGCGGCGAGGTGCTCGATCGCCTGCGTCGGACCGAACTCCGCGTCCATGAGGATGCAGATCGCACCCTCGAGCTGTCGGTTGACGACGACGTAAGGGGTGTCACCCACGAGAGAGAGGAGCTCGTCGTCGGGAAGACGCGGGGAGCACAGGAGCATGCCGTCGAGCTGGCTCGCGCGCTGGATCTGCTCGCGCTCGCGGCGGAGGTCCTCGTCGGCGTCGAACAGCACGGTGCGATGCCGTCCGTGCCAGGCCTGCCCTTCGATCGCCTTCATCAGCGTCGCGTAGACGGGGTTGGCCACGTCGGGGACGACTACCCCGATCGTCTTCGTCGTCGTCGCCGGCGATGAGGTCACGTAGCCGAGCTCGCCGGCCGCGCGGAGCACTCGTTCTCGAGTCGCAGCGGCCAGTCGATCGGGTTCGCCGAAGGCTCGTGAGGCCGTGGCCAGCGATACGCCGGCCTTGCGCGCCACGTCGGTCAGAGTCGCTGCCACTATCGCCTTCCGGATGATCTGTCCTCCTATGATCGTCCATCGATCCTGTGAAAGGAGTTGACAAGTTTGTACAAGCCATACACACTGCTTGTCATGACGATCATCGCCGATCACCTGTCCGGGTGCGCGGACCCCGACGACGGAGCACCCGAATGAGCACCGACCTGCCGCGCTTCGGCCGCCCGACCGCCGCTGGTGTTCCCACCTCGCCGCGCTCGGCCGGGATCCTCCACTTGGGGCTCGGGAGCTTCCACCGCGCGCACCAGTCGGTCTACACCGCTGCCGCGATCGGCGCGGCCGGAGGAGACTGGGGCATCATCGGCGTCGCTTCGCGTTCCCGCACCGTCGTCGACGCGCTCCGCGCGCAGGACTTCCTGTACCACGTGGCCACCATCTCGCCGGGGGAGACCTCGCTCACGGTTCCCGCCGTCCACACCGACGCGTTCGTGGCGGCCGATGAGCCGGCTCGCGTCGTCGCCGAGATGGCATCCGACGCGATCAAGATCGTCACGCTCACCGTCACCGAGAACGGCTACAGCTACTCACCGGCCACCCAGCACCTCGATCTCGACGACGAGGCCATCCGCGCGGATCTCCGCGGCGGCGCTCCCCGTTCGACCATCGGACAGCTGGCGCGCGGGCTGCAGGCCCGCGCCGCCGCCGGAGGAGCACCCCTGTCGATCCTCAGCTGCGACAACCTCGCGGCGAACGGCGCCCACACCGAGAAGCTCGTCCGGGAGTTCCTCCACGCACTCCCCGGCCCCGAATCGGACCCCGTGCTCGCCTACCTCGACACGGCCGTCACCTTCCCGTCCAGCATGGTCGACCGGATCGTCCCCGCCACGACCGACGAGCTGCGCGCACAAGTGGGCCGGCTCTCCGGTCTCCGCGACGACATCCCCGTGCCCGCCGAGCCGTTCACGATGTGGGCGATCGAAGACCGCTTCGCCGCCGGGCGGCCCGCCTGGGAGCGCGCGGGCGCCGTGTTCACCGATGAGGTCGGCCGCTACGAGCAGCTCAAGGTGCGCCTCCTCAACGGCACCCACTCACTCATCGCCTACCTCGGCGCGCTCCGTGGCGCGGCGACCATTCCCGCCTCGATCGCGACGCCGGAGATCGAAGAGGCGGCCCGCGCCGTGTTGCGCGGAGAATACGAGCCGTCCGTTGAGGTCCCGAGCGGCGTCGACGTGCGTGCGTACGAGAGCGAGCTGTTCCGGCGCTGGGCCAACAGTGCGCTCGGCCACCGGACGAGCCAGGTCGGCAGCGACGGATCGGTCAAGCTGCGTCAGCGCATCCCCGAGCCGGCGCTGCGCGCGCTTGCTGCCGGGCAGATGCCGCACCTGCTCGCTCTCACCGTCGCCGGCTACCTGTCCTGCCTCGCGCCGCTCCCCGGGTTCGACCCCGGACCCCACGCAGCCGCGATGACCGACCCCGCGCGCGACACTCTCGCGCGTCTGGCCGCGACGGCGCGTGACGGACGCGAGCTCGCCGCGCGCGTGCTCAGCGAGCTGCATCTCCTGGGCACCGAGCTCGCCCATCACGACGCCTTCACCGCGCGCGTGGGAGAACTGATCGACACCATCCAGCGACAGGGGCCCGGTGCAGCGATCGCCGACGCGGTGGCGGAGTCCCTGGAAAACGCCACCCACGCGACGACGAAGGCGGTGCGCTCGTGACCGCCGCCGCGACACCGAAGGCCAACGCGACTGAGGAGGAAGGAGCGACGATGAAGGCGCTCACGATCTACGCAGCGGAGGACATCCGCTGGGAGGACCGCTCGGTCCCCGAGCCCGGCTCGGGCGAGGTGCGCATCCGTGTGCACTACGTCGGGATCTGCGGCTCCGATCTGCACTACTACTTCCACGGAGCCAACGGCGAGTACACGATCCGCGGCTCACTCGTTCCCGGGCACGAGCTCTCGGGAGTCATCGACCTCGACCCTTCGGGAACCCTCGCCCCGGGCACGCCGGTGACCGTGCACCCCGCCCGGTTCGGTCCCGCCGTCGCCGGCTTGGAGGACCGCCCGCACCTGCGCCCCGGCGGTGACTACCTCGGCAGCGCCGCCGCCGACCCGCACCGCCAGGGCGGCGCGTCGGAACTTCTCCTCGTCGAGGACCACATGATCCGCCTGCTGCCGCCGAGGCTTCCCCTCACGCGTGCCGCCCTCGCGGAACCGCTCGCGGTAGCCCTGCACGCCGTGGGCCTCGCGGGCGACCTCACCGGTCGCCGCGTGCTCGTGATCGGGGCCGGCCCCATCGGCCTGCTCGTCGCGGCCGCCGCCGCACGGGCGGGCGCCCTCGCCGTCGGGGC
>NZ_JASGDO010000078.1:0-9052 GCF_047607225.1 Microbacterium sp.
GCCCCCGTCGCGGGCGTCGCCCCCGTCGCGGGCCGTGCTCCCAGCGGCGCGCGCGGCGATCTCGCGTCGCGCGAACCCGTCGAGACGGTCACGGATCCCGTGGGCCAGGTACGCGGGCAGAGTGGCGATGAGCTCCGCCATGCCGTCGGGGAGATCACGCACGTGGACGTCTCTGGTCGCCGCGGCCACCGCGTGGCGCGCGTCGATCGGGATCGGATGCAGGCGTGCGGCGAGCAGCTGCGCGGACGGCTTCGTCCGCCCCGGCGTCTCGCGTCGAGCGACCTCCAGCACCGCCGCCTCGTACCGCCCCCGAGAGTCGTCGGCGAGCGCGAGGCCGGCTTCGACGATCACGGCCAGGTGCGCTCGCGAGATCTCCCCCGCCGCCAGCGCGGCAAGCGTGGCGCCGAATGCACCCGCGACCACGACAGCGTCGGACATGCGGCGCTGCACCGTCCGATCCGAAACGCGCCACATCGCTCCGATCTGTGCGCAGAGCGATCGCATCGGGATGTCACGGGCTGATGACGTGCCTAGTGCGTCTGCCTGGTCTTGCGCCAGATCGACGGCGGCTGCCAGAAGGACGGTCTCCTCCGCATCGAGAGCGGCGCGGCGGCGGCGATTGTGGTCAAGGGCGTTGAGGAGCGCCTCGACGCGGGCGTGCCCGCCGCCGGGGGTGATCGCCACGTCATTCGCCATGCCCCCATCCTTTCCGGGGGCACCGACGCTCTCGGCACAAAACCGCCGATCAGGTGACGTTCTGTGGAGGGATCGGGCGATAGTTCGTTTGGGGAGGAATGGCGCGGCCGCCACCGACGCGCGTCGGCCCGGCGCCCGGGCGCACCACTGCGGGGCCGGGTATGCTCCCCCGGCCCCGCAGTGGCCCGTCCGATCAGGCGGTGGTCTTCGAGCGGCCCTTCTTGACCGTCTTGACGGTGCCGGTCACGGCCTCGCTCTCGGCGTGGGTGCCCTTGCGCTGGGCCCGCACCTCGTCGAACGACGTGCCGTAGTAGGCCGCTTCCATGAGCGTCTTCATGTCCTCGATCATCGGCATCCGCGGGTTGGCGGGCGCGCACTGGTCGCGGTAGGCGGCCATGGCGAGGTCGTGGAGACCGGCGATGAACGCGGTCTCGTCGACGCCCTGCTGCTGGAACGAACGCTCGATCCCGACGCGGTCACGCAGTGCCTCGACGGCCCGCGCGTAGCTCTCCACGCCCTCCTCCGGCGTCGAAGCCGGAAGACCCAGGTGAGCAGCGATCTCCTGGAACCGCTCCGGGGCGACGTAGCGTTCGTACTTCGGCCAGCTCGTGAGCTTGGAGGGCACCCGTCCGTTGTAGCGGATGACGTGCGGCAGGTAGACCGCGTTCGTGCGCCCGTGGATCAGGTGATACGTCGCACCGGTCACGTGGGCCATTGCGTGGACGATCCCGAGGAACGCGTTGCCGAAGGCCATGCCCGAGATCGATGCCGCGTTGTGCATCTTCTCGCGCGCCTTCAGTTCCGCCGCGTCGGTCGAGTTCGGCTGCGCCTTCGCGCTCAGCTCGATGTTCTCGAAGATGAGCTTGATCGCGTGGAGGCAGAGCCCGTCGGTGTAGTCGTTCGCGTAGACCGACACGTACGCCTCGGTGGCGTGGGTCAGGGCGTCGAACCCGGCGTCGGCGACGAGGAAGCCGGGGAGCACCTTCGTCAGCTCGGGGTCGATGATGGCGACCGACGGAGTGAGGGCGTAGTCGGCGAGCGGGTACTTCATCCCGGTCTCGTCGTCGGTGATCACCGCGAACGGCGTCATCTCCGAGCCGGTGCCGGAGGTCGTCGGAATGCAGACGAGCTTCGCGAGCTTTCCGAGCTCGGGGAACTTGAACGCGCGCTTGCGGACGTCGAAGAACTTCTCGCACATGTCGGAGAACTCCACCTCGGGGTTCTCGTAGAGCAGCCACATGACCTTCGACGCGTCCATCGGCGACCCGCCGCCCAGCGCGATGATCGTGTCGGGCTGGAACTGGCGCATCTGCTCGGCACCCGCGCGGACCTCGGAGACCTTCGGCTCGGGGCGCACCTGGTTGAGCAGCTGCACCTGCACGCGGTTCTCACGGCGGTTCAGCACGTCCATGATCTTGTCGACGTAGCCGAGCTTGGTCATGGTCTCGTCGGTGACGATCGTCACCCGCTCCAGGCCCCGCATGTCGGCGAGGTAGCGGATGGCGTTCGGCTCGAAGTAGGTCTTGGCCGGCACCTTGAACCACTGCAGGTTGTTGTTGCGACGACCGATGCGCTTGACGTTCAAGAGGTTCACCGCCGAGACGTTGTTGGAGACCGAGTTGTGACCGTAGGAGCCGCAGCCCAGCGTGAGCGAAGGCATGAAGGCGTTGTAGATGTCGCCGATACCACCGAGAGCCGACGGGCTGTTCTCGATGATGCGGACGGCCCGTACCACCTCGCCGAACTTCGCGATGACGGCCTGGTCGTTCGAGTGGATCGCACCGGAGTGCCCGAGGCCATCGAAGTCGACCATCTGACGAGCCAGGTCGATGCCCTCGTCGGGCGTGGCGGCACGCAGCACGGCGAGCACGGGGGCCAGCTTCTCGCGGGTCAGCGGCTCGTGGGGCCCGACGCCGGTGACGTCGGCGAGGATGATCGACGTGTCCTCCGGGACCGTGAAGCCCGCCTTCTCGGCGATCCACTGCGGCGACTGACCGACGACCGTCGGGTTGAGCTTCGCACCCGCGCAGTTCTCGCTCCCGGCCGCGACACCGAAGATGAACTCCTCGAGCATCGTCTTCTCCGCCGGCGTCGCGCGGTACGCGTGCAGGCGCTCGAACTCGGCCAGAGCCTCGTCGGCGATGGGCTCGTCGAGGATGACGGCCTGCTCGCTGGCACACACCATGCCCATGTCGAACGACTTGGACAGGACGATGTCGTTGACGGCGCGACCGACCTTCGCCGTGCGCTCGATGAACGCCGGAACGTTGCCGGCGCCGACGCCGAGGGCCGGCTTGCCGCAGGAGTAGGCGGCGCGGACCATCGCGTTGCCGCCGGTCGCGAGGATGAGGGCCACGCCGGGGTGGTTCATGAGGGCACCGGAGGCCTCCATGGAGGGCTCCTCGATCCACTGGATGCAGTCGACGGGGGCGCCGGCCGCCACCGCCGCATCGCGGACGATGCGTGCCGCGGCGACGGAGCACTTCTGAGCCGAGGGGTGGAAGCCGAACACGATCGGGTTGCGGGTCTTCAGCGCGATGAGCGACTTGAAGATGGCGGTGGACGTCGGGTTGGTGACCGGGGTGAGCGCGCAGATGACGCCCACGGGGTCGGCGATCTCGGTGATCCCGGTGAGTTCGTCGTGGGAGATCACCCCGACCGTCTTCTGGTTGATGATCGAGTTCGTCACGTGCTCGCACGCGAACATGTTCTTCACGGCCTTGTCTTCGAACAGGCCGCGACCGGTCTCCTCCACCGCGAGCACCGCGAGATCACCGTGGTGGTGCAGCGCGGCCACAGACGCCTTGCGGACGATGTGGTCGACCTGCTCCTGCGTGAATGATGCGTACTCCGCGAGAGCGACCTGAGCGCGTTCGACCAGAGCATCGATCGACGTGGACATTGGGTTCTCCTACCCGGCGCGGATGCAGGATCCGCACCCTTGCTGGTTCGGGTCGGGATCGTTCCCCGCCCTTGTCCCTTCATTATGCACCCTGTGGTCTGACCACACAAGGTTCGCGCCGTGAATAAGGCGGGCGGCGGAGATCCCCTCTTTCTCACGTCGATCCGACCGGCGGGGGGCAGGGGTTCCGGATCACACTGGAGCCATGCCGAAGGTGCCGCTCTACTACTACTCCTCGGTGTCGAACCTCACCGGCCGCTTCGCCGAAGCACTCTCCCGCCTCGACGGGCGCGACGTGTTCAACCTCGCTCACGCGCCGGTGCGGCGCCACGAGGTCGCCGGACCGTGGGTGCTGCTCACGCCGTCGTACAAAGCGGGCAACGCCAACGAGGTGACCCTCCCGGCGGGGGTGCGCTCCTTCCTCCGCTCCCCCATGAACCGGCGACGACTCATCGGCATCATCGGATCCGGCAACCGCAACTTCGGGGTCTACTACCAAGCGGCCGCGCGCCGGCTGGCCGCCCGCTCCGGGCGCCCCATCCTCTTCGAGTTCGAGCTCGCGGGGACCCCGGAAGACGTCACACGGTGCGCGGAGATCCTCGCCGAGCTCGACGCCGCACTGGACGCGGCCACGCCCTGATCCTTCCGGCGAGCGTCCACGACACGCCGACTCGGGCCGGTCAGGCGCGGCGCGTCGTGGACACTCGGGCGGGTGGAGCGGGGGCGGGTGGAGCGGGGAGGTGGGTCGTGTCGCTCAGTTCCCGGAGCGAGCGGTTGTGGAAGTGGTCATCCTCCTGCAGCACGGTGATCCCGCCCGGGCGAGCACGCAACCGGAAGTACTGCAGGCCCTCGAGCGGAAGGCGCAGGAAGGCCGCGGCCACGAACGTCAGCGCCCCACCGTGCGTGGAGACGATCTGGTGGTCACTCGATGACGCGAGGATGTCGTCCATCGCGGCGTAGACGCGCGCGCCGAAGTGCGCCATGGTCTCTGCCCCGTCGATCCCTTCGTCGTGTTCCAGCCGCTCGCCATGCGGCGGCGGGGTGAGGAAGCGCTCGTCCAACCAAGACTGCGGCCGGCCTTCGGCCGCGCCGTACGACTTCTCTCGCAGGCGGGCGTCTTCGATCGCGGCGACGCCGAGACGACGACCGATCGCCTCGGCGGTCTGCGCAGTGCGGCACAGGTCGGACGTATAGAGCTCGACGCGCGCGCCGTGCGGGATCCGCTCCTCCAGCCGGCGAGCCACGGCGGCGGCGTGATCGAGCCCGGTCGGGGTGAGCTCGGAGTCGTACCAGCCCCCGACACGTCCCTCCACGTGATGAGTGGCCTCGGGGTGCGTGACGATGTAGAGCGTCCTCATGCGCGTCGTCCCTTCTTCACGATCGTCATGGTTGCCATCTCCAGCCGGCCAGCACGGCCCGGATCGCGGCGTCGAACTGTCTTTGCTGTGAGGACCGCCACCCGGCCGCCATCAGCGCACCGAGATGGGGAAGGGCGGCCAGGGCGTCCGCGTCCTCCGACGGTGTCTCCCGCTCGTCGGCGATGCCGGGGGGCGACGAGCCGGCACGCGGCGCGAACTCGCCCAGCGCCGAGGCCACCGTGAGCATGACCAGCACGTTCACGAGATCGCCGAGCGCGGCGTGGACGGGGGCCCCGGTCCGCAGCAGCGCGCCCACGGCCCCGTCAGCCGCCGCGAGCGCCGCGGGAGAGCCGATGGGATGCGTCGCGACGATCGGGATCACCCCGGGATCGCGTCCGAGCTGTGCGCGCACGCCGGCCATGAGTGCGTGTGCGTAGTCCTGCCACGACGCCGACGCGGACTCCTCCGGCAGCTCCAGGCGCTCCCAGAAACGATCGGCGATCGCCGCCATGAGCTCGTCGCGCGCAGAGAAGTGGCGGTAGAGCGCCATGGGATCCACACCCAGCTCGCCCGCGACGCGACGCATCGTCACATGCTCGGCGCCGTGCGCGGAGGCGAGGGCGAAGGCGGCCGAGACCGCGTCCTCGCGAGTGAAGCGCGCCGGTCGCGGCGACATCAGGAGCCTCCCCCGCGACGGCGAAGCCGGAGTGCCGCGAACGCGATGAGCGCCGCCGTCCACAGCGTCAGAACCGCGACTGTGGGAAGGACGTCGACGAAGCCCCCGCCGTCGAGGCTGAGAGAGGTCATCGCCTCGATCGCCCAGTACGCCGGCGACGCGAGGGCGGCGCCCTGCATCGCCGCGGGGAGACCGGTGACGGGCCCGAACGCACCGCCGAGACCCGCCATCACCATCGCCACGATATTGCAGACGACGAGAGCATGCACATCCGAGCGGAAGAGCGAGAACAACACGAGGCCGAGGGCGACCATGACCGCCCCGAACAGAGTGGCGATGAGGATCAGAGCCGCCACGTCGCCGCGTGGACGGAAGCCGAAGAGCACCGCGCCGCCGACGAGCACGACGAGAAGTTGCGCCACCTGCGCCCCGAGCGCGGTCAGCGACTTGCCGAGGAGAACAGCCGACCGCGGCGCGGGCGAGGCCCGGAGGCGATCCCAGGTCCCCCATTGCCGATCCCGATACAGCGCGCCGATGACCTGCTGCACGCACAGCAGTGCGAACAGCACCGCGAGACTCGGGACGGCGTACGCGGCCCCGTCGAGACCGGCCCGTCCGGCCGCCGCCAACTGCGCACTGGCGCCGGGGGCGAAGAACGGAACGAACAGGAGCGGGAGAACGATCATGACGGCGACCGGAGCGGGATCCTTCCGCAGGATCCGCGCGTCGATGGCGGCGACGGCGAGGCTATGCCGCCACATGCGCGTCGCCCTCTTCGTAGCGGGCGGTCGCCTCGGCATGCTCGCGGAGCCGGAGATATGCGACATCGAGCGAAGAGCGCTCCACCCGGACATCGACGACCTCGCCGGCATGTGCGCCGAGCTCGTCGATGCCGGAAGCAAGGACCCGTGCCAGATCGCTGCCTCGCGCATCGCGCACGAGCAGATCGCCCTCCTGTCGCCATCCCGGCGGCAGTGGGACGCCCTCGGCGTTGCGCAGCCGTAGCGCCACGCGGCCGCTCCCCCACACGTCCACGACCTCACGGACCGTACCGAGAGAGCGGATGGTGCCGTCGTGCAGGAGGGCGATGCGAGCGTTCACCTCTTCGAGCTCGGGGAGGTAGTGGGTGGTGTAGACGATGGCTGCCCCCTCGGCGGCGAGCGCGCGGACCAGGTCGATGATCCGCCGCCGCGACTCGACGTCGGATCCGACCGTCGGCTCGTCGAGGAAGAGCACCGACGGGCGGTGGACGAGCGCCATGCCGGTATGCAATCGCCGGCGCTGCCCGCCGCTGAGACGATCGGCGCGGGTCGTCGCCTGCGCCGTGAGACCGAGCATCTCCAGCACCTCGGCGACGCGTCGCCGTGCGGCCCTCCGTCGCGCCCCGTAGAGGCGAGCGACCGCCTCGAGGTTCTCGGTCGCGGTCAGGGCCGGGTAGACGGCGGTGTCCTGTGCGGCCAGCCCCACCCTCGCCGCGGCCCCCCGCTCGCCGACGGGGATGCCGCCGACGGTCACCGATCCGCGGTCCGGCGTCCGGAGGCCGGAAGCGACCTCGATGAACGTGGACTTTCCCGCACCGTTGGCCCCGAGAAGACCCACGACCTCGCCGGGCGCGACGGCGAGGGTCGCGGCTCGGAGCACCCGCCGGCCTGCGCGTCGCACCGCGATCTCTCGCGCCTCCAGTCCCCTGCTGTCGGTGCTCACTCGCGCGTTCATGTCGCTCCCTCGTCGCGGGATCGCGGCTCTCGCGACTCCGTTTATCTACACTGTAGACTTATTGAAGCGTGGACGCGAACCAGCCGACGAGGGCGACTCCTCGAGCAGCGGGGCGGCGAAGAACTCACGCTCGTGAACGGCGGAGGCGCGGAACGCGTCGGCCATCCGACGGCGGTGGTCCTCGCCTGCGCGTGCGGCGGCCCGCGCCACCCATCCGAGGGCGGTCTCCGTCGCCACCGAGAAGCCCGGATCCGCGTAGGTCTCCAGCCACGAGGCATAGGGGTGCGCGGCGTGGGACCGCCGCTCCAGCCGGGCCCCGACGTCCTGGTACAGCCAGAAGCACGGAAGGAGCGCGGCGATCAGGACGTCGTACCCCTCCCGGGCCGAGGCGTGGAGGTGGTCGAGGTAGGCGGTGGTCGACGGAGCGGGAGCGACCTCGCCGCCCGGAACCGGCGACAACCACTCGTCGTGCAGCTGCAGCTCGCCGTCGAGCGCGCCGGATGCACTCCGTGCCCAGAACGCCTGCTCGTCCCGCGACGGCGCCTGCCGGCTCGCCTCCGCGAGCAGGCGCGCGTAGTCGCGGAGGTAGAGCGCGTCCTGCGCGAGGTACCAGAGGAACGGTTCGCGCGGGAGCGTGCCGTCGCCGAGGCCGCGCACGAACGGCAGGCGGTCGATCTCGGCGCGGACGTCGGCGATCGAGCGCCACCACTCCTCACGCACCTCGTCGGGCGTCGGGCGGGTTCGGAGGCCCCCGCGCTCCCACAGCCCCGCGAAGTGATGCACCGGGCCGTTCCCCGAGCCCACGTGCAGCCCGTCAGCACCGCGGATGCTCTCCAGGAGCCACCGCTTGGACTCCGCGACCGCCGCGTCCCAGTCGCCGTCTGAGGCCACCCGGGTCGCGATCGCGGAGGACAGGGAACATCCCGTCCCGTGCGTGCTGGTGGTGGCGACCCGCCGAGCCGGGTACTCGACCACGGTCGGCGGTTCGGTCGCCGCATCCACCAGGGCGTCAACGGCGTCAGGCCCGTCGAGGTGGCCGCCCTTCGCCAGCACCCGCACCCCGAGGGTGCGCGACAGCCGCTCCGCCTGAGCCCGCACTTCGGTCCAGGTCCGGGCCGGCGTCTCCCCGACGAGGAGGGCGAGCTCGGGCACGTTGGGAGTGACGAGGTCGACGCGGCGGCAGAGGTCGCGGAGGGCGTCCTCCGCATCCCGTTCCAGAAGGCGGTCGCCGCTCGTGGCCACCATGACGGGATCGAGCACGACGATGGGCGGGCGGACCCGATCGAGCCATGACGAGACGGCGCCGATGGCCTCCGCACCCCCGAGCATCCCGATCTTCACGGCGTCGATCTCGACGTCGTCGGACACCGCCTCCAGCTGCTCGACGAGGAACGCCACCGGCGGCGTGTGCACTGAACGCACGCCACGCGTGTTCTGCGCGACCAGCGCCGTCGCGACCGCCATGCCGTACCCGCCTGCCGCCGCGATGCTCTTGAGGTCGGCGTGGATTCCCGCACCGCCCGTGGGGTCTGTCCCCGCGATGCTGAGAACGCGAGGGATGCGCACGGGCTGCCCGCTCATGCCGCCTCCTCCCACGCTCGTCGAAGCTCTCGCGCGGCCGATCCGGGGTCCGGAGCCCCGCAGATCGCCGCGACGACGGCGACCCCCGCGGCGCCGGCGGCGCGCAGCCCCGGGACATCGACC
>NZ_JASGDO010000079.1:0-9237 GCF_047607225.1 Microbacterium sp.
GTTCCGCTCGTGGAAGGAGCAGACAGATGTCCGATGAACTGCATGGCAGGGTTGCGGTCGTGACCGGCGGCGCCCCGGCCGCCGCCAGCTCCGCGGCGATCGCGGCGCCGATGCCGGAGGCGCCGCCGGTCACGACCGCAACCCTGCCATGCAGTTCATCGGACATCTGTCTGCTCCTTCCACGAGCGGAACGTCTGACGCCCGCGACCGAGGCCTTCCACCTCGACCTCGACGACATCGCCGTCCGCGAGATACGGGAACCGGCCGGAGAGAGCCACCCCTTCCGGCGTCCCCGTGAGGACGAGGTCACCGGGATCCAGCGTCAGATACTGCGAGAGGTGCCAGACGATGTACTCCGCGGAGAAGATCATGTCGGCCGTCGTGGAGTCCTGGCGCACCTCGCCGTTGACGAAGCTGCGGAGCCGGAGGCCCCCCGGCTCCACATCGTCGCCCGTCACGAGCCATGGCCCCGTGGGGGTGAATCCCGGGGCACACTTGCCCTTCGACCACTGCCCACCCGAGACGGCCAACTGGAAGTCACGCTCCGAGACGTCGTTGGCCGTGACGTAGCCGGCGATGTGGGCGGCTGCGTCTGCCGGTGAGTCGAGGTACGACGCCGTGCGACCGATCACGATGCCCAGCTCCACCTCCCAGTCGGTCTTCGTCGAGCCTCGAGGAATGACGACCTCGTCGGCCGGCCCGACGACGGTGTTGGGCGCCTTGAGGAACATCACGGGAAGCTCCGGCGGCGCCGATCCCGACTCCGCGGCGTGGGCGGCGTAGTTCATCCCGATGCAGATGACCGCGCCGGGGCGGGCGATCGGCGCGCCCACGCGCAGCTCATCCGCATCCGGCACCGGCGGCAGCTGGTCACGCTGGAGCGCGTCGGCGGTCTTGGCCACCGGGTCATCGGCGAGGAAGGCGCCCGTAACATCGGAGGTCAGCGGCCGGAGATCGTAGTACGTCCCGTCGACGACGACGGTCGGGATCTCCTGGCCGAGCGGGCCAAGTCGGGCAAATCGCATGCTTCTCCTCGCATCACGGTCCACGGTTCCACAGGGTGGGGCGCCACGGCCGGTCGCGCCAGTTGACAGTATAAACATCGGATGTTTACTGTGGGAACCCGTGACCCCGTCCGGATGCCCCGAGGACCTCCTCGATCGCCGGATTCCCATCGACCAGGAGTGAACCGTGACCCGCATCGTCGCGCTCGATACCGCCGACATCCGCTTCCCCACCTCGGCGACGCTCGACGGCTCGGACGCCATGAACCCCGACCCCGACTACTCGGCTGCCTACGTGCGACTGCTCACCGATGCCGACGACGGGCTCGAGGGGCACGCGTTCGTCTTTACGATCGGGCGGGGGAACGACGTGCAGGTCGCCGCGATCCGCGCCCTCGAGGGCCACCTGGTCGGTCGCGAGGTCGAGCCGTTGCTCGCGGACATGGGCGCCACCAACCGGGAACTCGCGGGCGACTCGCAACTGCGCTGGCTCGGCCCCGAGAAGGGCGTGATGCACATGGCGATCGGCGCGGTCGTCAACGCTCTCTGGGATCTCAAGGCCAAGCGGGCGGGCCTCCCGCTTTGGCAGTTGCTCAGCCGCATGTCGCCGGAGGAACTGGTCTCCCTGGTCGACTTCCGACACCTGGGCAACGCGCTCACGCCCGACGACGCGCGTGCGCTCCTGGAGGCCGCCGTGCCCGGACGCGCGGCGCGCGAGGCGGAGCTCCTGGCCACGGGTTACCCCGCCTACACGACGACGCCCGGGTGGCTCGGCTACTCCGACGAGAAGCTCGCGCGCCTGTGCCGCGAAGCCATCGCCGACGGGTTCGGGCAGATCAAGCTCAAGGTGGGGGCAGACCTCGACGACGACATTCGCCGTTTCCGTGTGGCACGAGAGGTCTGCGGCCCCGATTTCCCGATCGCGATCGACGCGAACCAGCGCTGGGAGGTGACGCAGGCCATCGAGTGGGTCAACGCCCTCGCCCCCTTCTCTCCCGCGTGGATCGAGGAACCGACGAGCCCCGACGACGTGCTGGGTCACGCCGAGATCGCCCGTGGCGTCGCCCCGATCCGCGTGGCGACCGGTGAGCACGCACACAACCGGATCATGTTCAAGCAGTTCCTCCAGGCAGACGCTCTCGCCGTCATGCAGATCGACGCCGTGCGCGTCGCCGGGGTCAACGAGAACATCGCCAATCTGCTTCTCGCCGCCAAGTTCGGCGTGCCGGTGTGTCCGCATGCCGGAGGCGTCGGCCTCTGTGAAGCCGTCCAGCATCTCTCGATGTTCGACTTCGTCGCCCTCAGCGGCACCCGCGAAGGCCGCATGATCGAGTACGTGGACCACCTGCACGAGCACTTCCTGACGCCCACCGATGTACGGGGCGGCGTGTACCACGTGCCGCTCACTCCCGGTACGGGCATGGAGATGCACCCCGAGAGCCGGGCCACCTACACATGGACGGGTGCGCACGCTCGTGTCTGAGTCGCGACAGACCCAGCGAGATGCACTCCCCCGCCTCGGCTACGGGGCTGCCAACGTCGGCAATCTCTTCCGGCCGCTCTCCGACGACGAGTCGTGGGAGATCCTCACGGCGGCGTGGGAGGCGGGCATCCGCTACTTCGACACGGCGCCCCATTACGGTCTCGGACTGTCGGAGCAGCGCCTGGGCGCATTCCTGCGCACCAAGCCCCGCGACGAGTACGTCCTCTCCACCAAGGTCGGGCGGCTCCTGCGTCCGAATCCCGACGACGACGGCAGCCTCGATCTCGCCCACGACTTCCACGTGCCCACCACCCTCCGCCGGGAGTGGGACTTCAGCGCCGAGGGCATCCGCGCGAGCCTCGACGAGTCCCGCGAGCGGCTCGGGATCGAGCGGATCGATATCGCCTACCTCCACGACCCCGAGCGTCACGATCTCGACCTCGCTCTTGCCGAAGCCCTGCCCGCGCTCGTCGAGCTGCACGCGAACGGCGACGTCGGCGCAGTCGGGGTCGGGTCCATGGTCTCGGAGGCCCTCGCTGCCGCCGTGCAGGCCGCGCCGCTCGACATCGTCATGATCGCCGGGCGCTTCACGCTCTTGGAACAGCCCGCGGCCCGCGAGGTGCTGCCGGCGTGCCGGGCCCGCGGAACCGGCGTCGTGGCGGCCTCCGTCTTCAACTCCGGCCTGCTCGCGAGCGCCCACCCGACCCGCGACGGGCGATACGAGTACGGCAGCCTTCCCGACGCCCTCTGGGATCGCCTGCAGCAGATCGTCGCCGTGTGCGACGCCCATGGCGTCCCGCTCCCGGCCGCCGCCGTGCAGTTCCCGCTGCGGGAGGCCTCGGTGCGGTCGGTGGTCGTGGGTGGCAGCCGCCCCGCACATGTCCGCCAGAGCGCTGAATGGATGGCCCTCCCCGTGCCCGACGCGTTGTGGGACGATCTGTCCGACCGCGGTCTCATCGACGCCTGACCCGCCGATCGCTCATCCACCCGAAAGGACTCTCATGCTCGACGGCATCCACCCGCTCCTCACGGGCGAGCTCCTCTGGCACCTCGACGCGATGGGGCACTCCGACGCGGTCGTCATCGCGGATGCGCACTTCCCGGCGGCGGCGGTCGCGCGCCGACTCGTCACCCTCCCCGGCACCTCGACGCCCGACGCGCTCGCGGCCGTTCGCACGGTGGTCCCGCTCGACGATGCGCCGTCGCTCGATCTCATGACCTCGGCCACGGGCGAGATCCTCGAGATCCAGCACGAGCTCATGGAGGCGGCGGGCACGTCCGCCGAGACCACGCGCTTCGTCGACCGGTTCGACTACTACGACCTGGCGCGCGGAGCCTTCGTCGTGATCCGCACGGGCGAGACCCGCGTCTACGCCAACGCCCTGCTGCGGAAGGGTCTAGTCGGCTCGGTCTGATCAGCCGGCGCCGAGAAGAGAGGCGCCGCGCACCGCCGCGTAGGCGAGGACGTTGAGCCAGAACACCGCGACCACGCCGAGACCGATGAGCAGCAACCCGCCGAGCAGGGTGGCCGAGCGGCGGACACCGCCGGCGAACGCCGCGGCGAACACGAGGATCGGGAAGAGCACGGCCGACAGCAGGAGGGCCCATCCGCCGCCGTTGAGGCCGAAGGTCCCCTGGGCCTGCGCGATGAGGAACGCAACGGCGTTCCAGACGGCGTAGGCGTAGAAGAGCCCGAAGAAGCCCGAGATCGTCGCGGTGAGCCAGAGCGGCGTGCGGGGCTGCGGCGCAGTCGTCGTCATGTTCCCACCGTTCCGACGAGAACGAACGGCCAGGGGACCAGGACAGCCGCCCCCGCGATCAGCCAGACGAACCGCTGCCAGAGCGGCCGTCCGCGGGTGAACCAGATGGTCCCGGCGAACCAGAGCGCCGGAGCGAGTACCGCCAGCCAGACGGCGGGAACGGAGGCGAGCGGCGAGACGAGGAACTGTGCGACGTTCTGCAGGCGCATCCCGCCGACGATCCATCCCACGGTATAGAGGGCATAGACCCCCGCGAGGACTCCGAGAGCCACGAGCGCCACGTCGGCACCGCGCCGAGCGCCGTCGGACTCGGCCACGTCGTGCGACTCCGCTCCGCCCGGAGCGCTGCGCTCCCCTGTCGATCTGCGCACCCGGTCGCTGCCCTTGCCGACAGCCGTGAACCCGGCCGGGAGGTCGGGGGACGCCGGGGTGGACCGGCCGCCGGAAACGAGGGTCGGGTCGTCGTCGCCGTCCCACGAGAAGGCGTCGGCCGAGCCGTCGTCGTCGCGGGGATCTGTCACGACGCCAGCGTAGCCGGTCCGTCTACGCCCCGCGTGCTGCCGCGACCGCCGCCCGTGCGATGGCCGCATCGGTCACGTCGTAGCCCTCGTCAGCGCCGCCACCGGGTCCGGACGGCGCGCCGTCGGACATCCGTCCGCGGGCCGAGAGATGCACGGCGGGGACGCCGGCGGCCACCAAGGCTGTGACGTCGGCCGGTCGCACGCCGCCGCCCGCCATGACCTCGAGGTCGGCGCCCGCACGAGCGACGTACCTGCCCAGCTGAGGGATGCCGTCGATGCTCCGGGGTGCGCCACCGGAGGTGAGGACGCGGGCGATCCGCAGGTCGAGCAACGCGTCGAAGACGCGGTCCGGGACCGGGGAGGCATCGATCGCACGGTGGAAGACCACGGGCGTCTCCCCTGCGGCGTCCTGCCACCGTCGAAGGGCGTCGCGGTCGAGATCCCCCGCGGAGGTGAGCGCGCCGACGACGACGCCCCCGACTCCGCGCTCGACGGCGGCACGGATATCGCGGCACACGACGTCGACTTCCTCGTCGTCGTAGACGAACCCTCCCGCGCGCGGACGCACGAGCACGTTGACGCGGTCGGCGCCGATCTCGGCGCACACACGGTCGAGCACGCCCACCGAGGGGGTGAGGCCGCCCACGCCGAGGGCGCTGCACAGTTCCACCCGGTCGGCGCCGGCCGCCACGGCCGTCCGCGCACCCGCGCCGTCCTGGACGGCGATCTCGACGACGATCCGATTGCTCACGAGTTCACCGTAGCGATGCGGACCGCCACCGCAGGCTCTCCCCGCAGGCGCTCCGGGAGCTCGACCTCCCTCGCCCCGTCGGGCCGGGTGCGCACGACGGCGCTGCTCCCGTCGCTCCACGGCAGCACGTCGCCGGCGAGGTCGCCCGGAAGCTCCACGACACCCGAGGCAGGATCCAGGACGATCGCGTTCACCGTCGTCGCCGACTGCGTGTAGGCGCGCGGCACACCGACCGGTTCACCGGCACGGAGCCAGGGACGCGTGCCGTAGATCGCGTCGCCGTCGCGCTGCAGCCACGCACCGAGCTCCCGCATCGCCGCACGCTGGAGGTCGGGTATCGATCCGTCGGCGCGCGGACCGACGTTGAGAAGGAGATTGCCGTTCTTGCTCACGACGTCGACGAGAAGCCGCACGAGCGCAGTGCCCGAGAGGGAATGCTCGTCGCCCTCGGCCTGGTTGAACCCGAACGAGTACCCGAGGCCGCGGGTGGACTCCCAGGGGTGATCCAGGATGTCGGGCACGTGCGTGTATTCGCGGGTGAGGAAGCCGTGCCGCGGCACGCCCCACCGGTCGTTCACGGCGCCGTCCGGCACCGCGTCGAGGTAGCGCCGGAAGAGCGCAGCCACGCCATACTCGTCGCCGCCCTTGCCCCCGTCCGGCCACTCGATGTCGTTCCACAGGAGGTCGGGGTGGAATCTCTCGATCAGCTCCTCCACCTGCGCTGCCGCATAGCGGGAGAACCACTCGTCGGCCCGGCGGAACCGGAAGAGGTCGGTGTCCGACTCGATCGGCGGGAAGTCGCTGACGTGCCAGTCCAGCGCTCCCGAGAAGTAGACGCCGAAGCGCGTGTCCCACCGCCGGGTCGCATCATGGAGCTCGGCGATGAGGTCGCGACCGGGCCCGCGCCGGGGCGCCGTGAAGGTCGTCGTCGCCGAGTCCCACAGGCAGAACCCGTCGTGGTGCTTCGTGGTCGGGACGACGTACCGGGCGCCGGCGGCCACGAGTTCTGCGACGAAGGCGTCCGCATCGAAGCCGGTCACGTCCCAGTCATCGGCGAGGTCCTCGTACGTCCGGCCCGGGCCGTAGAGCTCTTGGTGGCGACGCCAGGTCGGGCTTCCCGTGATCCGCACGGTGTTCGCGTACCACTCGGCATATTGATGGTGGGCGTAGGCGTCCTCGACCGGCACTCCTCCGGGCGGGTGGGGCGGAGCCCACGCCGGCAGCGAGTACAGCCCCCAGTGCACGAAGAAGCCGAGCTTCGCGTCGCGGTACCACTCCGGCACATCCATCGGCGGATAGGTCGGGGCATCGCCGTCGAGATCGGGACCGGTGCGGGTCTCGAAGTTCATGCTCCCGTCCCCTCGCCCCGGCGCGCGACCCGAGCGGTGAGTTCCGGCTCGATCCCGGTGTCATGGAACGGGTAGACCCCCGGGAGGAGCCGGGAGTGCCCCAGGCGCAGGAGGTCTTGATCCACGCCGCCCGGCGTGAGGGCGATGACCCAGCCGGCGGCGAGCTCGTAGAGCTCGGGCTCGAGGTATCCGATCTTCACGATCACGATGTCGGCGCCGGCCGGATCCAGGCCGAGCATCCGGAAGTCGTCGAGATGATGGAAGGGCTTCCGGCGTTCGGTGACGATCGCGTACACCGACCCGCCGCGCACGACCACCTGAGTGCCGGCGACGGGGTCTCCAGCGGTCACGGAGAAGACCTCACCGTCGATCTCTACCGGGCCGCGCGGGCGGCCGTCGATCCGCCCTCCGACCGACAGCCGCACACGCGCTCCGATCCCCGCACGCGCCGCCTGACCGACAGCGTCCGGATCGAACACCGACGCCACGATCACGGTGCGGTCGCCCCGGCTGAGATCCTCGCGTTCGAGCACCCGGCCGAGGGTCCAGGAGACGTCTCCCGCCCCGCCGGCCGTCGGGTTGTCGCCGGAGTCGGAGATCAGGAAGGGACGGGGCGCCCCCTCGGCAAGCGCCTCGTCGAGTGCCCCGTCGAGAGAGTCCACGGGGCCCACGAACGCGAAGTCGGCCCGGGCGTCCCAGAAGGCGCGACCGAGCCGCTCCGCCTGGTCGCGGATGGTGGCGGTGTCGTCGCCGAGCACGATGACGGTGGCGTGGCAGCGTGGCTCGTCGGCCCACGCGTAGCCGACCCAGATCGAGGCGTCGAGGACACCCGGCAGCTCTTCGACCTCCGGAAGGGCCGCGTACAGGGAGCGCGCCGGCTCGATCCGCGTGCTCGTCTTCTCGCCCGGCAACAACACCGGCACCCGCACCCAGGCCTTGTGCGGGCGCCGCGCCACGGGATCCGCGCCGGCGGCGCCGCGGAGGCGGACGAGGAGGTTGTGGACCGCGCGCTCCTTGGTGTTCAGCCAGTCCTCGTGCGGTGCCATCCGGTAGCACGTGAGCAGGTCCACAGCCTCGAACAACGCCTCCGAGACATTGCCGTGCAGGTCCATCGAGGTGGAGACGAGGGTATCGGGGCCGAGCTCGGCCCGGAGCGCCGCCGCGAGATCGCCCTCGGCGTCGTCCCGATCCACAACGCTCATCGCGCCGTGGATGTCGAAGAAGAAGCCGTCGAAGGGGCCCTCCTCCCGCACGCCCGCGAGGATCTCTTGCTTCATCCGGTCGTAGGTCGCGGGATCGACCGCCCCACCGGGAAGCGAGCGCCCGTGGGTGAGGGGCACCCACTCCGCGGCGTCCCGGAGTGCAGTCCCTTCCGCGAGGAACGGGTAATAATCGAGAAGCTCGTCGCCCGTCCGAATCGTGAACGACTCGTCGCCCGACACGTGCGGGGAGAAGGTGCTCGACTCGATCGAGATCCCGGCGATCCCGATGCGCGGGCGAGCGAGTCCGGCAGCATGGCGCTCCGGGAGAGGGCCTTTCCACACGAGGTGGGCGTCGGCGCGAGCCGACGACGGGTCAGCGGTGTTCACGGACGAGCTCGCTTTCGGTCGGGAGGGGCAGGGGGCCTGCGACGAGTGCGGCGGCACCCAATACGACGGCGTCGGAACGCAACGTGCCGGGGACGATCCGCAGCGGAATGCCGGAGACGGGCGGCTGTTCGCGCAGGACTTCGTCGAGTCCGGACTGGAGGAGATCCCACGCGGAGGTCACCCCGCCGCCGATGACGGCGAGGGGAAGGTCGAGGAGCGTCGCCGCGGACACGCATGCGAGCGCGACGGCGCGGCCGGCCTCGACGAACACACGGCGCGCCGCATCGTCACCCGCCCGCGCCCGAGCCGCGACGACGCGTGCCGACAGCGGTGCGGATCCGGTCGCCCGGCAATAGCGGCGCGCGATCGAGGTGCCCGACGCGAGCGTCTCCAAGTGCCCGGTGCGTCCGCAGGTGCACAGGAGATCGCCGTAGCCGGGGGTATGGCCGATCTCTCCCGCCGCGCCGTGGGGACCGTGCCAGAGCTCTCCCCCGAGGAGGAGCGCCCCGCCGACGCCGGTCCCGAGCATCATGCCGAGAGCGTCGCCGCTGTCGGCACTCCCCCACGCACGCTCGCCGAGAAGGAAGGCGTTGACGTCGTTCTCCACCCGCACGGGCAGCCCGAGCCGCTGGGCGAGTCTCTCGGCGAGCGGGTACCCCGCCCATCCGACGAAGGTCTCCGACGCGGCGCGGATCGCGCCGGTGAGCTGATCCACGACCCCGGCGGCACCCACGCCGACGGCCGCGGGCGGAGCGGCCGCCGCGGCGAGGTCGGCCACGA
>NZ_JASGDO010000080.1:0-7092 GCF_047607225.1 Microbacterium sp.
CCGATCCGGGGTCCGGAGCCCCGCAGATCGCCGCGACGACGGCGACCCCCGCGGCGCCGGCGGCGCGCAGCCCCGGGACATCGACCGCCGTGACGCCGCCGATCACGACGGCCGGAAGCGCGGACGACGCCAGCACCGCCCGCGCCCCGGCGAGACCGAGCGCGGGCGGTGCGTCGTGCTTGGTCCGCGTGGGGTGCAGCGCTCCGATACCGACATAGTCGATCCGCCCCTCGTCGCGCACGGCCCGGGTGATCTGCTCGGGCGTACCGGCACTCAGGCCCAGCACGGCCTCGTCGCCGATGAGAGCGCGCACGAGCGCGGGCGGGAGGTCGGACTGCCCCACATGGACGCCTGCGACGGCGGCGCCCGCCGCGCGTGCCGCGAGGTACACGTCGACACGGTCGTTGACGAGCACCGGAACGCCGTCGGGGACGACCTCGGCGATCCGGCAGACCGTCTCGAGGAAAGCGCGGCCGGACAGGGTCTTCTCCCGCACCTGCACCGAGGTCACGCCGTTCGAGGCGGCCTCGGAGACGACGTCGGCCAGATCGTGGCCCGCGCGCGCCGCGAGCGCGGAGTCGGTCACCAGGCACAGCGACAGGTCGATCATGCGACCGCCCCCCGAGTCAGGATCGCGTCGGCGGTAAGACCGGCGAGCGCGTCGAGGAAGGCGACCGCGAAGGTCCCGGGCCCCGCGGCAGTCTCAGCCGCCACATCGGCGGCCACCCCGTAGACGACCGAAGCCGCCGTCGCAGCGACGAACGCGTCTGACTCGACCGCGGCGAACGCCGCCATCACCGCCCCGAGAGCACAGCCACCCCCGGTCATCCGCGTGAGCAGGGCGTGACCGTTGCGGACGCGGGCGACACGTCCGTCGGCGACGATCAGGTCGACGGGGCCCGAGACGGCGACCGCGCCGCCGGTGCGGGCGGCGAGAGCGACCGCGAAGGAGGCAGCGGCGTCGACGTCGTCGGTGGCGTCGACACCGCGCCCTCCGGCCCCGCCACCGGCGAGCGCGATGATCTCCGAGGCGTTGCCGCGGACGATCGTGGGTGCCTGCCACGCGAGGTCCTGGGCCAGCGGGGTGCGCACGGGAAGGGCGCCCACTGCGACCGGGTCGAGCACCCACGGGGTTCCGGCACCCCTCGCGGCGGCGACGGCCTCGCGCATCGCCTCGCGCTGCTCGGTCGTGGGCGTGCCGAGATTGACGAGGAGACCCGACGCCGCCGCGGCGAACGGCCCCGCCTCCCCCGCGATGTCGACCATCGCCGGGGCGGCGCCGAGGGCGAGGACGGCATTGGCGGTCATTCCCACGACCACGCTGTTGGTGATGCAGTGGACGAGCGGCGATCGGGAGCGCACCTCCTCCCAGGCCGCACAGGTGGAGTCGATCAGAGGCGGTGGCGTGCGCGTCATGGCGCGACATCCCTTCGCTAGTACGAACTAGATCAGGTTCGACGGGTGTGATCTCAGCCCTGACGGGCACCCCGTGTCACGTGTGGTTGTCTACGTTACCCGGCTGCGTCGGCGGTGGCGGCCGCCCTCCGAGAGACCGCGTATCGCCGCGAGCCGGATAGCCTGGGCGGCATCCAGGTGCGAAAAGCAGGCCCGAGCCGCATCCGCGGGCCCCGGTGGTGGCGTGGCGACGATCCGGCCTGCTTTTGGACCGCCGACACGCGCGACGAAAGACCACGAATGCCACGAGTCCACCTCACGGGTCGGCTGATCTGCCGTGACGACGCCGAGGCGGCCGTTGTCGAGCGCCATCTCCCCGACCACGTCTCCCGCACCCGCACCGAGCCCGGATGCCTGCGCTTCGAGGTGCATCCGACGACGGAGGCGAGGACCTGGAGCGTCGAAGAGCTCTTCACCGACGAGGCCGCCTTCGCAGAACATCAGCGGAACGTCGCCGCGAGTCCGTGGGGCGAGGCCACCGTCGGCATCGAGCGCCGCTACGAGATCACCCGCCTTCCGGACGGCGCCGACGTCGCGGTCCGCGTGACTCCCTTCCTGCCGGAGGACCGGAACGCCGTGATCGCCCTCTCGGTACGACCCGAGCAGGACGGTTTCGTGGCAACGAACGAGGCGTCGCTGGACGAGGCGGCGCGCCACTCGTTCTGCACGCCGCTCGTCGTCCGCGCCGCCGACGAGATCGTGGGATTCGCGATGTACGCGCTCGACCCGGACGACGGCAACTACTGGATCTACCGTCTGATGATCGATCAGCGCTTTCAGGGTCGCGGGTACGCGCGGGCGGCGCTCACCCAGATCCTCTCGCGGATGTCGTCGCTCGACGGCGGCGAGAAAACCCTGCTCGGCGTCCGTCCCGACAACGAGCGTGGGATCGCGCTGTACCTCGACGCCGGATTCGTCGCGACCGGCGAGGAGATCGACGGCGAGCGCATCTTCCTGCGGGGCTGAACCGCCGCGCGGCCGGTCAGGAGACGAGCGGACCGCCGTGCTTCCAGTACCCGAGGAACGCGACCCTCTCCTTGTCGATCCCGATCGTGGCGGTCAGGTGCCGTCGCATGCGGGCCGCGGCCCCCGTCTCCCCCGCGATCCAGACGTACGCGCCGGGGTCGGCGGCGACCTCCTCGGCGCCGTCCCACCGCATGATCGCCTCCTCCAGGGCTTCACCCCCGACGCCCCGACGCCGCACGATCTCCGTGTGGTCGCCGTCGCGGAGCGGCACGAGCATGTCGTCCGCGGGGTCGCCGAGCTCGACGAAGACCTCGAACCGTGCGTCGTCGCCCCGCTGCCGGACGACGTTGTTGATGGCGGGAAGCGCGGACTCATCACCGATCAGCACGACGTGGGAGGGCGGTCTCGGCGGCGTGTAATGGATGCCGTAGCCGGTGTAGCCGACCCGCGCGTCGGGACCCGTCAGCACGAGCTCATCGCCCACGGCGCACGAGAGCGCCCACGCGGATGCGGGCCCGGCCGGCTGGTGGACGTACACGTCCACATCGATCTCGGCGCGCTCGGGGCGGATCGCCGACGGCGTGTAGGTGCGCAGGACGTTGCGCCGTTCCACCGGCAGCTGCTTCCACCGGGCGTACCACTCCTGCGGATGCGGTGTCGGCTCGTCGAGCAGTCCGAACTCGGGTCGCGTGCCGTCGGGCATGGGTAGAACGAGCTTGATCCGCTGATCCAGTCCCCACGCGGCGAAGTGGACCAGGGAAGGACCGGCGAGAGTGATGCGGACGAAGCCGGGGCTGATCCGCTGGACGGCGGCGACCCGCACCGGAAACGCGCTGTACTCCCAGTTGCGGCCGGCCTCGGCCACCGAGCTCACCGACCACTCCCCTCGACCGTCGAGACGGGAACGCCCCGGGGAACGACGAGCGGACCTCCCGTGACGGGGTCGGCGATCACGACGTTGGGGAGCCCGTAGATCTCCTCCACTCGCTCACTCGTGACCACCTCCGAGGGGGATCCCGCCGCGACGATCCGCCCCTGACGCATCGCGATGATGTGGTCGGCGTAGCGCGCCGCATGGTTGAGATCGTGGAGGACCGCCACGATCGTGCGACCCTGGCGGTTGAGGTGCGCGAACAGCTCCATGAGCTCCACCTGATGCGCGATGTCGAGGAAGGTCGTCGGCTCGTCCAGGAGCAGCAGGTCTGTCTCCTGCGCCAGCACCATCGCCACCCACACACGCTGACGCTGCCCTCCCGACAACTCCTCCACCCGGCGGGAGGCGAGTTCCGTCGTGCCGGTGGCGGAGAGTGCGTCGTGCACGGCCTGCTCGTCTCGGTCGGACCACTGTCGCAGGAAGCCCTGGTGCGGATACCTTCCCCGGCCGACGAGATCGGCGACGGTAATGCCGTCGGGGGCCAGCGCGGTCTGCGGGAGGAGCCCCAGGCGCCGGGCCACGTCTTTGGCCGGCCGCTCGGTGATCTCCTTCCCGTCGAGGATCACGGCCCCGGCGCGCGGAGCGAGCAAGCGCGACAGTCCGCGCAGCAGCGTCGACTTGCCGCACGCGTTGGGGCCGATGATGACGGTGAACGAGCCGTCGGGGATCTCGGCGGTGAGCCCATCGATGATAGGAGCACCGTCGTAGCCCAGGCGGACGGCCTCGGCGCGAAGCCGAGCGGGGACGACGGAACCGAGGCGAGAGAGGTCTTCAGGCACGGCGGCGGATCTCCTGGACGAGGACGACGACGAGGTACAGACCCCCGACGGAGACGGTGACGACGCCGACGGGGAGGGTGACGGGAAGGACGTGCTGGGCGACGACATCGGAGGCCAGCAGCAGAAGCGCGCCCACGAGAGCCGAGACGCCGAGCGACAGGTAAGGCGTGCGGGCGATCCGGCGCGCCACTTGCGGGGCGGCGAAGGCGATGAAGGCCACGGGACCCATGACGGCGGTCGCGAGCGCGACGAGGGCGACGCCCACGAGCAGCGCGATCGTGCGCACCCGCTGGGGCGTCGCACCGGTCGCCGTGGCGACGTCGTCGCCCAGGTCGAGTTGACGCAGGCGCGGGGCGACGGCGACGAGGAGGATCAGCAGCGGAACGGCGCAGGCGATCGCGCCGACGACCTGCGGCGCCGCGACACCGTTGAGGCTTCCCGCGCCCCACGCCGAGGCGAACATCGCCGTCTCCAACTCGACCTCCAGCAGCATCCAGGTGTTGAGCGACGACAGCAGGGCCGCGACGCCGATGCCGACGACGATGAGCCGGAACCCTTGCACACCGCCCCGCCGAGCGAGCGCCCAGATGACCAGTGCCGTGAAGAGCCCTCCCACGGTGGCTCCCGCCATCAGGACGGGCCAGCTCGTGGAGACGAACACCATCGTCAGCAGCATCCCCGTGAAGGCTCCGTTGGACAGGCCGAGGATGTCGGGGCTGGCGAGGGGATTGCGGGTCACGGTCTGGAAGAGCGCACCGGCGACGGCCAGGAGTGCGCCGAAGGCGATCGCCGCCGTCGTGCGCGGCAGCCGCCACTCCGTGACGACCGTGCGATCGAGGGCGTCGCCGCCCCCGAGGAGCGTGCGGACGACAGCCTCCGGAGTGAGCGGATAGGACCCGAGACCGAGCGAGAGCACGCCGAGCAGGGCGATGACGACGGCGAGCACGACGCCGACGATGAGGCTGCGCACGCGCCAATCGAGGCGCGCCGGGCCGACGTGCAGGCGGAGACGGCGATAGCCGGGATCGATCGCGGGCCGAGCGGGGCGGGGCGGGGCGGAGGTCACAGTGTGCTCGCCTTCCGTCGGCGCGCCAGAGCGATCAGGACGGGAGCGCCGACGAACGCCGTCACGATTCCGACGGGGATCTCGGCGGGGGCGATCAGGATTCTTCCGAGCACGTCCGAGATCAGCACGACGATCGGCGCCGACAGCATCGATACCGCAAGGATCAGGCGCTGATCGACCCCGAACAGCCACCGCGCCACGTGGGGCACCATGAGACCGACGAAAGAGATCGGGCCGGCAAGGGCGGTGGCCGCCCCCGCGAGCACCGTGACGGCGAGGATCACGCCGACGCGGATCGCCCCCACTCTCGCCCCCTGGGCGCGAGCCACGTCATCGCCGAGGGCGAGGGCGTTCAGGCCGGGGGCGAGGAAGAGCGCGAGCACGAGTCCGACGATGACGAACGGGATCACAGCCCCCACGACGTCGAGGTCGCGGCCGAGCAGCGATCCCGCGTTCCATGACCGCATCCGATCGAAGGCGTCGGGGTTGCTGAGGGTCATGCCGGTCGTGAGCCCCGCAAGGACCGCGCCGAGGGCGACCCCGGCAAGCGTCAGGCGCAGAGGGTCGGCCCCACCCCGACCCGCCGATCCGATCACCGAGACGGCGAGGGTCACCACCAGGGCGCCGGCAAAGGCCAACCAGACGAACGTCGAGATGTCGCGGAGCCCGAAGAACGCGACACCGACCGCGACCGCGAACGCGGCACCGGCATTGACCCCGAGGATGCCCGGATCGGCGAGCGGATTGCGCGTGTAGGCCTGGACGAGCGCTCCCGCGGCTCCGAGCGCCGCGGCCACGACCACCCCGGCCACCGTGCGCGGGACCCGCAGGTCGGCGACGACGTATCGAGCCTCCGCCGACCCTCCGCCTCGGAGCACATCGAGAACGGTTCCGAGCGCGAGCGGGTTGGACCCGACGGTGAGCGACAGCGCCACGGCCACGATGAGGAGCACGCCGAGGACGGCGAAACCGAGGGTCACCCGGCTTCGCCGTCCTGTCGTCACGCTCGCGCTCGTGCGCGGTCGCCCGTCTCGGGCCGTCGTCACTGCTGCGCGTCGAGGAAACGCTCGATGTCGTCGAGCACGAGCTCGCCGCCCTTCGGGCCCACGCCCGAGACCCAGTAGCTCGTGTCCACGAGGGTCACCGAGGGAAACTCCGCGGCGTTCTCGGTGATGGCGGACGGGATGGTCGAGGAGTCGTCCACGTCGGCCGTCGTGACGAACACGTAGTCGGCGCGGGCGTCGAGGATGTTCTCGGGCGAGAGGTCGGCCTGCAGCCCGTCTTCCCAGTTCTGCTCCGGGATGCTGAGCCCCACGCACTCCAGCGCCCCACCCGCGAAGGAGACGGGGCCGTAGAGGCTGAGGGTCGTCTCGTCGCGGGGACGGATCATGTTGGCGGTCTTTCCGGCGACGTCGAAGCGGTCCTTGATCTCGGCGCACCGGTCGTTGAAGCCGTCGACGAGCTGTTGCGCGCGCTCCTTCTGCCCGAGCGCCTCCCCGATCAGCAGCACGTTCTGCTGCCATGGGTCTGCCTGAGTCTGCATGTAGACCGTCGGCGCGATCGCCGCGAGCTGGTCGTACAGCTTGGAATGGCGGGACTCCGTGCCGAGGATGAGGTCGGGCTTCAGCGCGGCGATCGCCTCGAGATCGGGCTCGGGAACCGTGCCGACCGGCTCCACGCCGTCCACGCCGAGGTAGCTCGGAACACCCGCCACGTTGCTGGCCACCGCTGCCCCCACCGGAGTCACGCCCAGCGCGACGGCCGTGTCCAGCTCCACCGGCTCGAGCACGACGACCCGCCGCGGCTCGTCCGGCACCGTCGCAGTGCCGCGCGCGTGCTCGACCGTGCGGGTCGCCGCCGCGGGCGTGCTGACCGCCGGGTCGGCGCCCGGA
>NZ_JASGDO010000081.1:0-53821 GCF_047607225.1 Microbacterium sp.
CGCGGCGGCGCCCGGAGCCGCCGCCGCGGCGCCCGACACCGCCGCCGGTGAGGCCGTTCCCCCACGTCCGCCGCTGCCGTACGGTGGTGCGTTCCACACTCAGCCCACGCAGCCGTATGCCCCGGGCCCCTACGCCTCGGCGCCGGGGCAGCCCGGGCCGGCGCCGCACGCGGCCGAGCAGGCAGGAGCCGAATCGTCCGGGCGCGTGGGAGCGGGCAAGATCGTCGCCATCATGGTCGCCGCCGCCCTCGTCGGTGGTGCAGCCGGTCTCGGCGCTTCGGCCGCTGGCGGATCGTTCTTCGCGGCGAACGGCTCCACCGTCGTGACCTCCGGACCGTCCACTGTCACCGTCAACAACCGTGAGTCGGTCAACCAGACCACGGCGATCGCTGCGAAGGTCCTTCCGAGCGTCGTCACGATCGCCGCGACGTCCGGCTCCGGCGGCGGCACGGGTTCCGGGGTCGTTCTCAGCAGCGACGGCTACGTCGTGACGAACACCCACGTGGTCACCCTCGACGGTGCCACCGGGGACGCGGCGATCACGGTCACGACCTCTGACGGCAAGGTCTACCAGGCCACTGTCGTGGGCACCGACCCGACCTACGATCTCGCCGTGATCAAGCTCAAGGACGCGAGTGGTCTGACGCCCATCGAGTTCGCCGACTCGTCGTCGCTGAACGTGGGAGACCAGACCGTCGCGATCGGCGCACCGCTCGGGCTCTCGAACACCGTCACCACGGGCATCGTGAGTGCGCTCAACCGCTCGATCCAGATCGCCTCGTCCGCCGCTCCCGACGGCGGCGCGGACGACGACTCCCCGCAGGGGCAGAACGAGTCGCCGTTCCAGTTCGACTTCGGGCAGGGTCAGCAGCAGCAGTCGCCGAAGAGCTCGATCTCCATCGCCGTGATCCAGACCGATGCCGCCATCAACCCCGGAAACTCCGGCGGCGCTCTGGTGGACGAGGCGGGGAAGCTCATCGGCATCAACGTCGCGATCGCCTCCACCGGGGGATCCAGCTCGAGCCAGGCCGGCTCTATCGGCGTTGGCTTCTCGATCCCGTCCAACGTCGTCAAGCGCATCACCGACGAGCTCATCGACAACGGGGCGGCCACCCACGGACTCCTCGGCGCGATGGTCGGCGACGCCGCCTCACAGAAGGGCGCGACGACGGCGGGTGCCTACATCAGCGAGGTGTCCTCCGGCGGCGCGGCAGCCAAGGCGGGGCTCAAGGCCGGTGACGTGGTCACCTCGTTCAACGGGGTGCCGATCACCGACGCGACGGACCTCACCGCGCAGGTGCGTGCGCTTGCGGCGGGAAGCACGGCGACCGTCGTCTACGTGCGTGACGGCGCCACCGCCTCGGTCGAGGTAACCCTCGGGACGCTCTCCGACTGACGGCTCAGAAGGACGCCACCCCGCGATAGGCTCGCGAGGTGGCGTCCTTCTCTTTCGGTGCGGGAAACGTCGCCAAGCTGGTGCGGATCCCGCTGTACGTCGTCGGACGGGTGGCCACGTTGGTCGTCCCGCGCTCCTCACGCGAGTGGGTCTTCGGTTCCGCGGTCGGCATCGCCGACGGTGCCCTCGCCCTCTGGCGTGCCGCGTCGGCTGCGGGGGAGCAGACGGTGTGGCTCGTCGCCAATGTCGAACAGGAACGAGCGGCCGCCGCGGAGGGCATCCAGACCCTGCGGAAAGGCAGCGCCCGTGCCTTCTGGCGGACCGCGCGGGCGCGGGTCGTCGTCGTGACGCACGGCTTCGGCGACGTCGATCGCTACGCGACGACCGGCGCGGTCGTGGTCCAGCTGTGGCACGGCATTCCCCTCAAGCGCATCGGACTCGACTCGCCGGCCACGGTGCGCGCCCCTCTTGCGATCCTCCGGCCGCTGATCGCCGCGCTCTATCGGCGCACGCAACGACGGATCCGATTGATCCCGGCGGCATCGCATGTCGTGCGGGGGCGCCTCGAGTCTGCTTTCGCGCTCCCTGACCCGAGTGTTCCGGTGACGGGCGAGCCGCGCGTCGATGTGCTGTCGGCGGGGCGGGCGGAGGAACGGTACGACACGGCGCGTGCCGAAATCGCGCGCGTCGTCGGTCCGATCGGTGATCGCGCGCTCGTGCTGTACGCGCCGACCTGGCGCGACGGCGCTCCCGACCCCGCCGTACCCGACGCGGCACAGTGGCAACGCATCCTCGAGGTCCTGGAGGAGCAGGACGCGGTCCTGTTGGTCCGCTCTCATCCGCTCGGGGCGGGCGACTACGCCGCCGGTGTCGGTGATCGGGTGCGTCTGCTCGGCAGCGATCTCGTCCCCGACGTCACGCCACTGCTCCCGGCACTGCGGGCGCTCGTGACGGACTACTCCTCCCTGATCTTCGACGCGTCGCTCGTGCCTGTCCCCGTGGTTTTCCTTGCTCCCGACCTCGAGTCCTACCGATCCGAACGCGGATTCTACGGGCGCTACGAGGACGTGTCCGGGGGAGAGCACGCCCGCAGCTGGAGTCAGGCGGCGGACCAGCTGGCCGCCGTCCTCGTCGACGGAGCGGAGCGGGACCGGCGGTTGGGACGCGCGCGAGCACTCGATGCGACTGTTCACGCCTTCAGAGACGGGCGGAACACCGAACGCGTGTACGCGCGTATCTGCGAGATCCTGGAAGGGCAGCGGCGATGATCGAGGCACGCTTCACACCCCACCCCGCTCTCGAACTCACCGGGCGCGGCGAGCGACCCCGCCGCGTCGAGCTGCGCGGCCCTCGCGCGCGCGTCCAGGGCCGGATCACCGGCCGAGGAAAGACGTGGCGGGCGGTGATCCCGCTGGAGGCGGCGCGGTGGGAGGGGCCGACTCTTCCGCTCCCCTCCGGCGACTATCTCGTGGAGACGGCGTTCGACGGCGACGCGGCGGCGGAGGAACTACCTGCGCTCGCCCTGACGCAGTGGCCCTCGCTGCGGGCTGAGCTGCGCGATGGGGTGCTCCGGGTCGGACCGCCCATCGATCCCGCGTACGACTCGGGCGAGGGCCAGGACGCTCTGGAACGCCGGTACGCGACGCGGCCCCAGGGGCTCGAGAACGCCGTGTTCTTCGAGAGCTTCTACGGGCGAAGTGCCAGCTGCAACCCGAGGGCGATCGATCGCGAGCTCGCGCAGCGGGCTCCGAACGTCCTCCGCTACTGGAGCGTGGTCGATCTGTCGGTGCAGGTGCCCGACGGGGCGGTCGCGGTCGTGGAGGGAAGTCCGGAATGGTGGCGGGCGCGCGGTGCGGCGCGGCTGCTTGTGGTCAACGACTGGTTGCGCCGCCGATTCTCGCGACGCCCCGGGCAGATCGTGCTGCAGACCTGGCACGGCACGCCCCTCAAACGCCTCGCGCTGCATCGCCCCGGCTTCGATCCGCGACGAGCGCTCGCGGTGCTGAAGGAGTCGCGGCGGTGGAACGTGTTGCTGGCGCAGAACCCCTATGCGGCGCGGGTCTTGCGGAGTGCATACGCGTTCCGTCGTCGTCCGATCTGGATCGAGGGATACCCCCGCAACGACGTCCTCGTGACGGGCGAGGCCGGTCCGGTGCGGCGTCGCCTCGGGATCGCCGACGACGAGCGCGTGATCCTCTACGCGCCGACCTGGCGAGACGATCGCGCGGACATCGTCGACTTCCTCGATCTCGAACGGTTGGCGTCGGTCACCGGCGCGATCGTGCTCGTGCGTGGTCACTCGCGAACTCTCGCGGCGGGCGACGACGCGGAGGGCCCCCGCGTCGTCGACGTCACGTCGTACCCCGACGTGTCCGATCTGCTGCTGGCCGCAGACGTCCTGATCACGGACTACTCCTCGGTCATGTTCGATTTCACGGTGACCGGGAAGCCCGTCTTCTTCTTCGCCCCGGACATCGATCACTACCGCGGCGAGCTGCGGGGGTTCTCTTTCGACCTCCTCGCCGAGGCGCCCGGACCGATCAGTGTCACTCAGGACGAGCTGGAGGCTCATCTCGCCGACGACGACCTCGTCGACGGTTTCGCGGAGCGTTATCGCGCGTGGCGACGGCGGTTCAATGCGCGCGACGACGGCGCGGCGGCCCAGCGCGTCGTGGCCCGGATTCTGGATCAGGGGTTCGTCGACCGCTGACCGGCGGCGCTTCCCTGTGTGTGGGCGGTCGTGCCGTCGCGATGGTCACGGCAACGGTGTGTTGCGCTCCAGCCGCGAGGTGTCGACGGTCTCCCGGGCGCCACGCATCAGTCCCCACACGAACCCGGCCCCCCACGCAAGGTGCATCGAGGGAAGGACGGCGAGGCTCCACAGCCGTTCCCGTCCGCCACGCGCCCTTCCGGGAGCGACGGCGAAGGCGAGGACGAGGAGGACGTAGACCGCCAGCGGCGCGTAGACGACGCTGGCGACGAGCGCCGCGGGGCCTGTGAGGACGCGGGAGGTTTGAAGGACGCCGACGACGGCCGCGATCGCGACCAGCAGCACGAGCAGCGGAGGGGCGAAGTAGCGCAGGGAGTTGCCGGATCCATAGCGTCGCACCAGCTCCCCTCGCCACGTGCCGGTTGCGCGGAACTGGCGGACGAGTCGGGTCCACCTCTCGCGGGGCCAGTAGGTGACCGAGAGCGCTGGATCGAACCACACGCGGTAGCCGGCGCGACGGATCCGGAGGTTGAGCTCCCAGTCCTCGCCGCGACGGATGGACTCGTCGAACAGGCCGACGTCCTCCAAGACGGAGCGTCGCATGACCCCGAGGTAGGCCGATTCCGCGGGGCCCGCCTCGCCGGAGCCGTGATATGCCCCCCCGCCGAGGCCGACGGGGGAGTTGTAAGCGTGGGCGACGGCGCGCTGGAAAGGGGTGCGCCCCTCGGCACGCATGATGCCGCCGACGTTGGCCGCACGCTCCCGGGCGAGGGTCTGCAACGCCCTCGCGGTGTAGCCGGGTGCGAGCTCCGAGTGCGCGTCGACGCGCACCACCGTCGGGAAGGAGCCTGCACGGATGGCCAGATTGAGGCCGACGGGGATGTCGGCGGCCGCGTTGTCGACCAGACGGATACGTTCGTCGCTCTTGGCGAGCTCGTGCGCCAGCTCGGTCGTGCCGTCGTGTGAGGGGCCGAGGGCGAGGATGATCTCCGAGGGGCCGTCGACGTCCTGTGCGAGCACGGTGCGCACCGCCCGTTCGAGATAGTCCCGTTCGTTGAGCACCGGCATCACGAAGGTGACACCCGACCCCTCGGGGGGGACGTCGGCGTCACGGGTCATATGGTCGATCATTCCGGACGCGGCACGAGTTCGTCGAACTGGGCAAGAACCTCCGCCGTGTATCGCTCGACGTCCAGCGCCGCCGGCGCCACTCGGCCCTCCAGGAAGGCGAGCATCCCCTCGGCCAGCGCATCGTCGTCGCGGTCGACCACGTGCATATCGTCGCCCGGCAAGGCGCCGCGCGCAGATCCGAACGCCGTCGAGACGATCGGCATCCCCCGCTGAGCGGCTTCGATCAGCACCATCGGCTGACCCTCGTAATCGCTGGAGAGGACGAAGCAGTCGGTGCGGTCCATGATCCGTCCCGGCTGGGGTTGTGGACCGGTGAGGAAGACCGCTCCGGTCAGCCCGGCCGCACGCACCTGGCGCTCCAGGTCGGCAGCGAGGGGACCGCCGCCGACGATGAACAACTGCGTCGCCGACCGCTCGGCGTGGACGCGCGAGAACGCGCGGATCAGCCGAGCGTGGTTCTTCTCGGTCGAAAGGCGCCCGACGGTGATGAAGCGCTGTACGCCGTCGATCTCCAAGGCCTGCCGCCATGCGTCGTCCGCCTCGGTGCGGGGCACCTCCGGCTCGGCATCCACGGTCGCCTCGACGCGGTCCGGAAGGTTCCGCAGCGTCCGGAACCGCTCGGCGGGCGCGTAGCCGGCAAGCTCGGTGCGATTGAGCTCCGTGAGCGACGGGGACACCGAGACCAACTGGTCGTAGGCCCGGTACATCGCGAAGACCCGTCCGAGGGAGCGGCGGAAGGGCTGCTTCCCGGCGACGGTGCGTTCCCGGTCGGCCGCCATCTCGTTGTGCAGCCAGATCGCGCGTACGGCGCGGGGAGAATGCAGCATCAGGTGCGCCCAGAAGGGGCTGTAGCCACTGAAGTCGGCGACCCAGTCGAAGCGGGCGGTACCGAAGACCCGCGTCCATTCGTCACGCCAGAGCGTGCGGTGACCGAATCGTCGATGGGCGCGGAGCGGGTCGGTGCTCACGTCGGCGAGCCGGCGCAAGAGCTGGCGGCCCTTGAGACCGTTCATTCCCCCGATACGGAAGATCTGTCGAATGCCGGGGTCGAGCCGGGCCTGGTTGCGGCGGGTCGTCTCGCCCTTGGGGAACGCCATCAATGCGGTGACGTCGTACTTCTCCCGGTCCAGGGAGTTGAGGAGGTTCACGGCGGAGGTCGTGATGCCGTTCATCCGAATGCCGCCGATGTAGAAGAGCAATCGCGGCTTCCCCTCCCGTCGTGCGGTGCGAATGCGGCGGTCGCGGACCCGCCCGCGGAAGACGACGTCGATGACGCGGGCGCCGGCCTCACCGTCCTCGTAGGGGACGAATCGGTCGGCCCAGTCGTCGTAACGGGCGTGGCGCGGTGCGTCGGGTGCCATGAGGTCGCGGAGCGCCGCGGCCAAGGCGGCCGCGTCGGTCGCCACGGGGCCCGGAAGCTCGTCGAGAGGGAGATAGGTCCCTCTCTCCAAGGCATAGCTCGACGCGTCCGAGACCAAGAAGCCGACCGGTCGTCCTGTCGCGAGGTAGTCGAAGAAGATCGACGAGTAGTCGGTGACCAAGGCGTCCGCCACTCCGAGGAGCACATTCGCGGGGATGGTGTTGGGCACGAGGAGGCGACGCAGCGACGGGACACCCTGTGCGAGCGAATGCACGACCTGGTGTGTCTTGACGAGCACGACGACGTCGTCGCCGAGACCATGCTGGAGCTCCGCCGCCTGATCGGCCAGATGGGCCAGGTCGGCATCGGGCGACTGGAACGAGGCGCCGCGCCACGTGGGTGCGAACAGTACGATACGGCGGTCGCCGAGTTCCACGCCGAGCTGGTCGGTGAGCGTCCTGCGGACCGAGTTCCGATCGGCGTCGCTGAGGCGCTGGCGATCGATGCGCGGGTATCCCTCCTCGATGATCGAGCCGGGGTAGATGTTGCGCAGCTGATACGCGTCCTCGTACATGACCTCGGTCATGAAGGGGTTGGCGGCCAGGAGATAGTCGGCGCTCAGCAGATTTCGCAGCGTGTTCGCCGATTCGCGCGCGCCGCCGGGCATGTCGAAACCCATGAGCTTCAGCGGGGTGCCATGCCACGTGTTGAGGTAGACCTGTCCGGGACGCTTCCCGAACGACGGCGGGAAGGTCGCGTTGTTGATCAGGTACCCCGCGGTCGACACGGCCTTCCAGTAGGCGGCGCTTCCTCGAGCGACGATCCGGACATCTCGGCGGCCGGCGAACTCGCGGCGGAGCGCGTCGGCGGCGTCAGAATCGCTGAGCGCCCAGACGTGCTCCAGATCAGCGAACTCTGGGTCGGCGAGGAGCCGCCGGAAGATCGCTTCCGGATTGCACAGTGCGCCGTTGCCGGCGAACGACTCGTACAGGACGGTCCGCGGTCGAATCGGAAGGAGCCGGGCCAGGGCGATCTGTTCGGCGGCGACCATCCGCCGAGCCCGACGAAGGGTCTTGGTCACGACAGCGGGCAGTCTCAGGCGCATGGGTGGGCGGTGCTCTCGATCATCGGCCGACGTCAGGGCGCGATCTCGTTCGCCCGACGCCGCGCTCGTGCGGCGACGGCGCGGTGAACACGACGCGCCGCCTGATGCATTTTAGCTTCGACAAGCTGATAGAACCCCCACGCGACCAGGAGACTGAGAGGGATGCCGAGGAGGCCCACGAGCTGCCAGTTCTGTGAGCCGACCGCGTAGGCGAGCGTGGCGAGGATCGGCACGTGCACGAGGTAGAGGCTGAAGGAGATCTTCCCGAGCCACTGCATCACAGGGGTCTCGAAGAAGCGCATGATCGGCGCCCACGCAAGGCTCACCACGACCAGTCCCGCCGCTCCCGGCGCGGCCAACGACCACAGGACGGTGTTGAGGATCCCTCCGCTGGGCGCAATCGGGCGAGCGAGCCAGCTCGCGATGAGGAGCAAGACGCTTCCCGCGGCGAACAACGGCATGAACCAGCGAGGTCGTGGCCGCTCGACCCACGCGAGCATGTCGGGAAGGCGTGTAGCCATGATCGTTCCCATGAGGAAGATCGGGAAGTAGAGAAGCTCCGGTTGCTCCAGCATCCGACCGATCAGACTCAGAGCGGCGCAGGCGAGGACCGCCGTGAGCGCCCACCGGCGCACGAGAAGTGCGAGTGCCGTGGCGAACGGGAGGAGGATCGAGTACACGAGCTCCCAGTGCAGTGACCAGAGCGGGTTGTTCAGAGGGTAGGACCGCGGTATCAGTGTCATCTGCGCGAGCAGACTGGGCGGATAGACCTGCGTCGCGTGTGTGTCGGTCATCCACGAGCCCGCAGGCATCCGCGAGGGATCGCGGGGCACCAGGAGGATCAGCAGGGCGGCGAACAGCAGCGCCGCGATGACGGGGCCGTAGAGGCGCACGACCCGCGCGGACAGGAATCCCATCCAGGAGAAGCCGGGACGGAACACGGGAAGGACCACGACCAGCCCCGACAGGACGAAGAAGACGAGTACGGCCTCGTTGCCGGCCGTGATGAGTTTGGCGGGTGATTGCGAGATCCACGCCCAGACCACGGTGCCCTGCAGCCATGGCTGCGCGATGAGGAGCCAGTGGTGCAGCAGCACCACTATCGCCGCAACCCCGCGCAATCCGTCGAGGCTGTTGATGCGGCCGCTCGCGCGCGGGGGAGGAGTGGAGACCATCGCGTCAACGGTATCCACAACTGCCCTGAGTGGACGCCGAACGCGCTCAATCCGTGTCGACGAGCCGGTCGATCGCCGTCAGGGGGATCTCGAGCCACGACGGGCGGTTGCGGGCCTCGTAGATGGCTTCGTAGACCGCTTTGTCGAGTTCGAACGCGTCCAAGAGCGCTCCCGTGGACGGATGCTGCGTGCGGCGCTCGTATCCGCGTACGAACCCGCTGCGTGCGGCCGCGGCCCATTCGCGGAGACGCTCCGGGTCGCCCTCGTTCTGCAGCGAGCCCGCGACGTAGTCGAAGGACCGCAGCATTCCTGCGATGTCTCGCAGGGCGGCGTCCGGCCGCAGGCGCTCGGTCATCGGCCGGAGCGGCTCGCCTTCGAAGTCCAGCAGCACCCATCCCCGTCCGGGAACCTGGAGGACCTGCCCGAGGTGATAATCGCCGTGGATGCGCTGCAGCGGCGGCCACGTGGTCTCGAGAGCGGCCGCGTACACCTCCGCGATCGCTGCGCGGTGCCTCTGGATCGCGGGAACCTCGCTGACGGCGAGGCGGAGCCGCCGGTCCCACGCGGTGGCGATCGCGCGACGAGCAATGGCATCGGAGGGGGGCGTGGGGAAGAGCTCGGCAAGGCGGAGGTGGACGTCGGCGGTCGCTTCGCCCAGCGTCCGGGCATCGTCGAGGAAGCTCCGGCCGGCGAGGGCAGCCGATCGGGCGACCCGCCACGCGTCTTGGACGTCGGGAAAGTACTCCTGCGCGAACGCGAGGGCCCCCGAGGCCGTGGGCGACCACGCGCCTTCCCAGACGCCGACCGCGGCGGGGACCCTTCGGCATCCCGACCGCGCGAGCGCGCTCTGCAGATCGATGTCCGGGTGGGAGCCGACATGGAGCTGACGGTAGATCTTGCAGATGACAGGCTGACCCTCGCCGCGGTAGATGATCGACGTATTGGATTGCTCGCCGTCGAGCACGCGTCCGTCCGCCGCCTCGACCTGGGGCGCCACCGCGTGGGCCAGGGCCGCCGTGTAGGCGGGGTGGCGGGGACCATCGACGAGGATGTTGCCGTTGCCCCGGTGACCGATGATGCCGGCATACGTCGCCGGGGTGCTCCTCTCCGCATCGACGACGGGCACGTGGTAGGTCACCCCCGTCGCTGTCGCCTCATCGCGGATGATCAGCACGTGCACGCGGGTCTCGGGGACCTCCGGGGGGAGGGTCGCCGCTGCGAGGAGGCGCAGTCGAGGCGCGGTGCCCTTCGAGGCGAACCAGCGTTGCGCGGGAATCCACTCCTGGACCAGGGCGACCAGCTCCCGTGTGTCGGCGTCGACGGAAGTGATCTCGGAGAAGGAGAGCAGTCGTCGTCGCAGGTCACCCACGCCGCGAGCCTAGACCCCGGGACAGTGTAGGCGTAAAGGCCCACTCATGAAAGCCTCCTGCCTGTGCGTCGATCGCGTCGATGCTGGGTGCATGTCCGAACCGCGATCTCGAGCCTCTGCCCATGTGGGTATGCTCGTGCGCTCTCTTCGCGACAAGCACACAGTGAGTCGGAAAGCACTGGCCGAACGCGCGGACCTCGACGTGTCGCATCTCGCGCGTATCGAGAACGGGCAAGGAAACCCGACCCTCTACGTGCTCATCCAGCTGGCCACGGCTCTCGACGTCGCTCCCGAGGTCTTCGTCCGAGGGCTCACCGCCGAAGACCTGCCGGCGAACATCGCTCCCTACTCGGAAGCCGACTTCCGTCGAGAGCTGCGCCGGCGAGCCGCGTCCGCCTGAGTCGGCCGAGACCAGCCGTCGACGTCGACAGCTCAGTCGCCGTCGCCGTCGGCCTCGGGAGCCTCGGTTCCGGCGGCGAACTGCACGGTCTCGATCGGTACCGCGAGGTACGCATGCCCTTCGGGGGCGCGGAGGGCGTCGAGATCGACCGCGGTGGGGGAGGCCTCCGTCGGATCCGTCAGTCGTTCGGAGGGGCTCGGCTCATCCCACGGCTCGGCAGGCAGGCCTGCCCACTCCGTGGGTTCCTCGGGGCGGCTCTGGAACAATCCCATGACCCCATTCTGCGCGTCGAGGGTGGATCGAGGCCAGCACCTGGCCTCAGACGACGAAGCGCCATACGTATTCCAGGTCGGTGCCGGCACGGAACCAGGACAGAGTGATCGTCAACGAGTCGAGGTCGCCATCGCAGAGGCAGAGCTCGGCGGTGTCGCCGGGAACGACGCGTCCCCAGTACTCGTCGGGGCCGTCGCTGCGGAACACCCGGACGAAATCGGCGGGCTCGGTACCGCGATGGGTGATCAGCGGATGAGAGTCGTGGACGCGGTCGACGCGCCAGGGAACGCGGTACGGGTGGGGTGACTCATCCTCCAAGAACTGCAGCATGCCGGAACGCTATGGGCACTGTCCGACGTCCGAGGCTCCGCGTCGGGCGCAACACCGTCGTGCTGTGGAGAGCGGATGAACCAAGCCGCCCGGGGAGGCGTCAGTGTTCGTCGGGGTCGCGCTCCGCCGGGGCGATGCCCGCGGTATCGGACGACCGCCGCCGTCCCCGCGTGAGTCTTGCCACCGTCCCGGCGGCGACGTCACCGAGCCCCGCGACCGCCCCACCGACCTGGCGGATGCGTCCCGCCAGTGCGTTCTCGACGGGGCGGGCGCCGGGCTTCGGCTCCAACTCGGGCGGATACGCGGCCGGAGCGATGCCGAAGGCGCGACGAGAGGTGACCACGACGCGGCGACCCAAAAGGTGGTTCCCGCCGCCGCCGATGGCGGCGCCGATCCCGAAGGGAAGCGCCTTGCCGAGCACCGACGCACCGCCGCGGGATGCGAAGTGCCGCACGAAGGTCGACTTGAGCCGGTCGACGAGGGGGCCGACTGCGGCGCGAGGGAGCGACTTGGTGATGAGCTCGCCCCAATACTTGTCTCGAGGCACGCCCGAGCCCGATGCCTGTCGGGCCCATTGCGACACCAGCGCGACCCCCTCCGTGCCGAGCATGATCGTGAGCACGAGGGCGCGTGCGCGGTCGGGGTCCTCCACCCGGATGCCGTGCAGTTCGGCGAGCGATTGCGCGAACAACGCGGTCGCGTCCAAGAAGCCCACGGTCTCCGCTCCGCTCAGGGCGAGGGTGATGCCGGTCCCGATGCCCGGTACGACGGCGGTCGCTCCCACCGCGGCGCCGCCGGTGGTCACCGCGGCGAGATACCGCCGCTCGAGCATCCGGACGATCGTCGCGGGCGAGGCATCGGGATGGCGCAGACGGATGCTTCGCAGGTGCGCGACGACGACGGGGCGCTGCACACTCAGAACCCGATCGAGTGCCCTCACGATCACGGGGTGCTCCGGCGACCCTTCGGGAGGGAGGCCACCCGCCCACGGCGCGTCATCGGGCAGCGAGTGGATGCGGTGGACCTTGGCCATGATCGCCCGATCCTATGGTCGCGGCCTGAAGGGCGGCTGTGGGGCGGTCAGACGAAGAGGTTCGCGCGCTCGAGGTCTTCGGCGAAGTCGACTTCCACCGCGTAGAGGTCGGAGATGTCGAGGGGGCGGACCACCATGCCGTTCTCGGCGATCGCGCGCTCGAGCCCGCGTTCGAAGTAGTCCTGATCGTCGACGCGGCTCAGCTGCGCAATCAGCGCACGCTTGTCGGCGGCGGAGACGTAATTGATCCCGACGGCCTCTCCGATGCCACCCACGACGGTCTTGGACAGCTCCTGGATGTTCCCGGAGGCATCGATCGTGTACTTGACCTCTTCGTCGCTGACCTTGGCCGTGTTGACGGTGACGAACGACTGCTCGCGTTCGACGAGTTCAATGGCCCGTCCCAGGACGCGCGGATCGAACACGACGTCGCCGTTCATCCACAACACACCACTGCGACCCGTCGCCTTGAGGGCACGCAGGAGGCTCTTGGACGTGTTGGTCTGGTCGTAGCGGTCGTTGTAGACGTAGTCGGCCTCGGGGAACGCCTCGACGATCGTCTCTGCTCGATACCCCACGACGGCGGTGATGCGCGCCGACGTGCCGAAAGCGGCACGGATGTTGTCATGCTGCTGCTGCATGATGGTGCGGCCGTCGGCGAGCTCGGTGAGCGGCTTGGGCAGACTGCGTCCGAGCCGCGAGCCCATGCCGGCCGCGAGGATGACGATCTGAAGAGTCAAGCTGTGCTCCTGAAGGTGTTCACTGTCATGTAGACGGAGAGACACGCCTTCGTGCCGTCTGTCATGGTATCGGAGGCCCCTGGGAAGGCGCAGGATGTCGCGCGGCCGTTGCCCATTCGTGATCTCCGCCGAGGTTCGTGTCGGCGTGCGGCATCCTCGGAGGAAGCCTCGGGGCTAGTTGCTAGGTTGGATGGGTGACAGCCTCCTCCTCGCCGTCGCGCGACGAGTCGATCGACGAGATCGGCGTGCCCGCGACTCCACCGCCACTTCCGTCGGTGTCTGCGGCGGAGGCGGCCCGACGCGTTGCCGAGGCGGGAGAGGCCGCGTCGTCGGTCCCGAAGACTCCTCGCAAGCCGGGCTCGGCCTCACCCCGGACGCCCCGAACGCCGGTGAAGAAGCGCCCCGCGAGCGCTGCATCGAAGAGCCTTTCCCCGGACGCTTCGCGAGTGCCGGCTGCAACGGCGCCCGAGGCGCCTGCCGCTCCTCCTGTGCCCGTTGCGAACGAGGGGGCCGCGTCCACCTCCGGGAGCGCGTCCACCTCCGGGAGAGAGGGCGACGCTCCCACAACCACGGGATCGCAGGCAAAGGCAGTGCCCGGTGCTGCGAAGAGACCAGGCGCCGCCAAGAAGCCGGCGAGCGCGAAGCCTGCGGCCGGGAAGAGGCCCGGGGCCGCGAAGAAGTCGGGCGCGGCCAAGAAGCAGGGGCGTGCGGTACCGCCGGTTCCTCCTGTGCCGCCGGTTCCCCCCGCAGGGCCGGCTGCCTCCGCGCCGTCGGTGCCTCCTGTGCCGCCGCTGCCGAGCGCCGTCACGGAGCCGGGCGAGGGCGGTGCGCCACTGATCGAGGGCCTTCCGGACTCGGCCGTTGCCGAGGAGGGCCGCCCGGAGGCACTCGCGTCGGAGTCCGATGCCGTGGAGAGCAGGCAGGAGGGGGCCGCAGCGACGCTCGATGCGAGCGCGGCCTCCACGGACGTGCCGCCGATTTCTGCGGAGGTCGGGATGGGCGACGCCGTCGCGGACGACGCAGCACTCGCGCGCGCCGCGGATGCCCCTGCCGAGTCGGCGCCGACCGCAGAGCCGAGCCCGACGGCGGAGCCCGTGCCGACCGCAGACCCCATCGACGCGCGAAGCGGAGAGCGCCGGGGGGTGGCGGGTGATCCCGTCTCCGTCGAGGAGCGCACCGCGCCACCGGACGCCGAACCCGCGGAGTCGGTGGCGCCACCGGAGGAGTCGGCCGCTGCCGAGGCCGTCGCGGATGCGGACTTCCTCGAGGAGAGCATCGCCACGGAGCCTCTCTCGTCGCGTGCGGACGGGGAAGGTCTCGACGTGGTCCGGACCGACGACGAGGCCCCGTCGGCCGACATCGACGGCGAGGCGATGGTCGACGCGGGAACCTCCGACGCGGTACGCGTCCGCGGGGTGTCGAAGTCGTTCGGCGCGACGCGCGCCGTCGACGCGATCGACCTCACGATCCCTGCGGGCACGTTCTATGGCATCGTCGGGCCCAACGGGGCCGGCAAGACCACGACGCTCTCGATGATCGCTGGGCTGCTTGCGCCCGATGCCGGAACGATCGAGGTGGCAGGCATCGATGCGCGTGTCGATCCCCGCGGCGCGAAACGCGCGATGGGAGTTCTTCCCGACCGCCTGCGCACGTTCGATCGACTCACCGGCCGGCAACTCCTTCACTACTACGGAGTACTGCGCGGCCTGAAGCCGGCGGTCGCCGACAGCCGAGCCTCTGATCTCGCTCGTGCCTTCGACCTCACCGATGCGCTCGGGCGGAGCGTGGCCGACTACTCCGCCGGCATGACGAAGAAGATCATGCTCGCCGGCGCGATGATCCACTCGCCGAGAGTGCTCGTGCTCGACGAGCCCTTCGAAGCCGTCGATCCGGTCTCCAGCGCCGTCATCCTCGACATCCTGTCCGCCTATGTCTCGCATGGCGGCACCGTCGTGCTCTCCAGCCACGGGATGGATCTCGTGGAACGGGTCTGCACGAGCGTCGCGGTCATCGTCGCGGGCCGTGTGCTGGCGGAGGGGAGCGTCAGCGACGTCCGCGGAGAGCTCACCCTCGAACAGCGCTTCGTCGAGCTCGCCGGGGGACTCAGCGACGTGGAGGGACTCGAGTGGTTGCACACGTTCTCCGACTGAGGCTCGCCCTCCTGTTCGGAGCGGTGCGCGGGGATCGCCGCCAGGTGACCTCGGCGGTGCTCTCCGGTCTGTTCGCCGTCGTGGCCGCCGGCGCCGCGGTGTGGGCGCTGCTGCGGATCGACCGCCTCGGCGACGACGCGGCGGCAGCGGTCACCGTCATCGCGGGAGCGACCGTCGTGGCGGGCTTCTTCGTCGCCCCGCTCCTGGGCGGCCCGGACGACCCGCTCGATCCCCGCCGGTTCGCCGTGGTCGGAGCGACGCCAGGATCGTTGGCTCCGACGACCGCTCTGGCGAGCGTCCTGAGTCTGCCCGCACTCGCCCTGGTCACCGCGTCGGTGGCGCTCGTCTTCGTCTGGGACGCGCATGGTGTGCCGCTTCCCGTCTCGGTTTTGGCCGCGGTAACCGGGGTCATGACCGCCGTGCTCCTCGCTCGCATCGCTTTCGCCGTGAGCAGTCGTGTCCTCCGCGAGCGGCGCTCACGTGAACTGACCGGAGTGCTCCTGTTGGCCCTCCTCGTGGTGGCCGTCCCCGTGGGCGTGTTCGCCGCATCACTGGAATGGGACGTAAACGTGCCGCGCGACCTCGCCGGAGCGGTCGACGTCCTCGCCCTCACACCGTTCGGCGCAGCGTGGGCGGTCCCGTGGCGGTGGCAGGAGGGTGATCCCGCGGGGCCGCTCACGGTCGCGCTCCTCACGCTCGTCGCGCTCGCGCTCGGCTGGTGGGCCGTCGTGCGCTGGATCCTGGGAACGACCGAGCGCCCCCTCTCGGTGAGGTCTGCGCGAGGGCTCGGCTGGTTCACGGTCACCCCCGGGACCCCCACGGGGGCGATCGCGGCGCGCAGCCTGATCTACTGGCTGCGCGATCCGCGGTACATCGTCAACGTCGTGGTCATCCCGATCGCGGCGGTGGTCGTGATGGTCCCGCTCATCGTCGTCGGTGTTCCGCTCCAGACAGCCATCCTCGTACCGGCGCCTCTCATGGCGCTCTTCTTCGGCTGGCTCGCGCACAACGACCTCGCGTATGACTCCACCGCCATCTGGATGCACGTGGCCAGCGGCGTGAGCGGTGTCGCCGACCGGATCGGACGGCTCGTGCCGGTGACGCTCCTCGCGATCCCCACTCTCGCGGTCTCGGTCTCGGTCGCCGTCGGCGTCCATGGGGACTGGAGCCTCCTTCCCGCGATGATCGGCGTGTGTGCCGGCCTCTTGCTCTCGGGCTTCGGGCTGTCGTCCATCTCCTCGGTCGCCGCCCCCTACCCCGTGTCGGGCCCCGGGGACAGCCCCTTCGAGCAGCCCCAGCGCACGGGAGGGCCGCTGAGCCAAGGGATCGTGCTGACCGGGGCTCTCGTTCTGACGGCACCGGCTTGCTGGGCGGCATGGCTCGCCCTGTCGGGCGAGACCTCGCTGACCTGGACCGCGATGTGGCTCGGGATCGGCGTGGGGCTGTTCACGCTGGTGACCGGTGTGCTCGCGGGCGGATGGCTCTTCGTCCGGCGCTCCAGTCGCGTGATGGAGTTCGCCGAGGCGAGCTGACCCGATCCAGCGGCGGCGCACGCGGCTAGAATCGGTGTCCATGAGCATGCCCCTGGCCAGCAACCAGCCCCTCGACAGTCCCGATCAGGGCGGGCTTGCCACCCTCGACCGCGAACTCGAGGAGCTCATTCGCGAGGAGAACATCGAGCCCGGAGATCACGAGCGCTTCTCGCACTACGTGAAGAAGGACAAGATCCTTGAATCGGCGTTGACGGGCAAGCCTGTGCGTGCCCTCTGCGGCAAGAAGTGGACTCCGGGACGCGATCCGGAGAAGTTCCCGGTCTGCCCGACGTGCAAAGAGATCTACGAGTCGCTGATCTCCTGATCAGGCGACGTCGACGTACACGGTCGGCAGCGCCGGGTCCGACCTGCTGAGTGCCAGCGCCTGCACCGGGAGCTCTTCGCGTACGAGGGCGTGGTGAGCCCGCGCGCGCTGCACGCCCTGGGGGCCGAGCGCCGCGGTCTCGGGATCACCGTCTGCCATGAGCGGCACCTGCAAGGAGCGCGCCCCGGGGTGGTCGGAGGCCGCTGGCTCGCGGTCGAAGCCGTCGGCGATGGCGATGAGCTCCGAGGTGGCGGTACCTCGCTCGAGCGTTCGGAACGCCGACTTGCGGCCCCCGCGGGAGGCCTTGTCGACCGAGGATTTGGCCAGCGGCACCCATCCGCCATCGCTGCCTTGCCGCGCCACCAGCTTGTAGACCATGCCGGCGGTCGGTGAGCCTGACCCGGTGACGACCGAGGTGCCGACGCCGTACGCGTCGACGGGGGAGGCGGCCAAGGCGGCGATGGCGAACTCGTCGAGATCGCTGGTGACGGTGATGCGCGTCGTCGTGGCGCCGAGCGCGTCGAGCTGCGCGCGCACCTCCGAGGCGACGGTCGGAAGGTCGCCGGAGTCGATCCGCACGCCGCCGAGCTCCGGTCCCGCGACGCGGACGGCGGTCGCGACGCCTTCGCGGATGTCGTACGTGTCGATGAGGAGCGTGGTGCCCGTGCCGAGGGTGGCCACCTGGCTGCGAAACGCCTCCTCCTCGCTGTCGTGGAGCAGTGTCCACGCGTGCGCAGCGGTGCCCATCGTCGGGACGCCCCAGCGGCGACCGGCCTCCAGGTTGCTCGTGGCGTCGAAACCGGCGATGTAGGCGGCTCGGGCGGCAGCGACGGCCGAATGTTCGGCGGCGCGCCGCGAGCCCATCTCGGCGAGGGGACGATCACCGGCGGCGACGCTCATCCGGGCCGCGGCGTTCGCGACGGCCGAGTCGTGATTGAGGATGCTCAGACACAGCGTCTCCAGGAGCACCGCCTCGGCGAACGTGCCCTCCACGGTGAGCACCGGGGAGCCCGGGAAGTACAGCTCGCCCTCCGCGTATCCGGTGATCGAGCCGCGGAAACGGTAGCCCTCCAGGAAGGCGATCGTCTCAGGACTCACCACGCGCTCGTCGCGGAGGTACCGCAGCTCTTCGTCCTCGAACCGGAAGCGGGTGAGGGCTTCGAGGAGTCGTCCCGTGCCGGCGACGACGCCGAAGCGGCGGGCGCCGGGGAGCCTGCGTGCGAAGACTTCGAAGACGCAACGGCGCGATGCCGTGCCGTCGTGCAGCGCGGCATCGATCATCGTCAGTTCATAGCGGTCGGTCAGCAGTGCGGTGCGGGACGCGGCGCTCATGGCGACACTCTATCGACGTCGGGGCACGAGGCGATCGGGTGGCGCGACGGCCGGCCGAGCGCGGACGGTAGGCTGGGGGATCGTGAATGACGCGCCGATCGGGATCTTCGACTCCGGCGTCGGCGGGCTCACGGTGGCCCGCGCGATCTCGCAGTTGCTGCCGAGAGAGTCGCTGCTCTACATCGGTGACACGGCGCACTCTCCCTACGGACCCCAACCGATCGCCGACGTGCGCCGCTACTCGCTCGAGGTGCTCGACACCCTGGTCGATCAGGGGGTGAAGATGCTCGTGATCGCCTGTAACACCGCGTCTGCGGCGATGCTGCGGGATGCACGGGAACGATACGACGTGCCGGTGGTCGAGGTGATCGGCCCCGCCGTGCGCACCGCGGTCTCCACCACTCGCAGCGGGAGGATCGGGGTCATCGGCACGACCGGCACGATCGGGTCCGGTGTGTACCAGGACATGCTGGCCGTCAATCCGCAGCTGTCGGTGGTGGCGCAAGCGTGTCCGCGCTTCGTCGAGTTCGTCGAGGCGGGGATCACCGATTCGCCGGCTGTGCTGGAGGCGTGCGAGGACTACTTGGCGCCGCTTCGGCATGCCGGTGTCGACACGCTGGTGCTCGGGTGCACCCACTATCCCTTCCTCGAGGGCGCGATCAGCTATGTGATGGGTCCCGACGTCTCCCTCGTCTCCAGCGACACCGAGACGGCGAAGGATGTCTACCGTCAGCTCGTCTCCCGTGACCTGCTGGCCGGCCCTGACGCGACACCCACTCACGTCTACGAGGCGACAGGCGACTCCGCCGACGACTTCCTCCGCCTCGCTCATCGACTGATGGGGCAGGGCGTCTCCCGCGTCCGTCTCGTCCAGACCGGAGCCATCGACCTTCCGAAGGAGCAGGCATGACCACCGACGTCCGGGCCGACGGCCGCACCGCCGACCAGCTGCGCCCCATCACGATCGAAAGAGGATGGAGCGCTCACGCCGAGGGATCGGCGCTCATCTCCTTCGGCGGCACCAAAGTGCTCTGCACCGCCTCGTTCACCGGCGGCGTGCCGCGGTGGTTGACCGGCAAGGGCAAGGGCTGGGTCACCGCGGAGTACGCCATGCTGCCGCGCGCGACCAACTCCCGGAACGACCGCGAAGCGGTGAAGGGCAAGGTCGGGGGCCGCACGCACGAGATCTCCCGCCTCATCGGCCGAGCCCTCCGCGCGGTCGTGGACACGAAAGCACTCGGCGAGAACACGATCGTGATCGACTGCGACGTCCTGCAGGCCGACGGCGGCACGCGTACCGCGGCGATCACCGGTGCGTTCGTGGCGCTCGCCGATGCCATCGAGTGGGGCCGAGCCAAGGGACTCGTCGCCAAGAAGGCAGACGTGCTGCGTGATTCGGTGGCGGCGGTCTCGGTCGGCATCATCGACGGAACGCCGATGCTGGATCTGGCCTACGTGGAGGACGTGCGTGCCGAGACCGACATGAACGTCGTCGTCACCGGTCGCGGCCTCTTCGTCGAAGTCCAGGGAACGGCCGAGGGCGCTCCCTTCGACAAGCGGGAGCTGGATGCCCTCCTGGAGCTCGGTGTCAACGGCTGCGCGCAATTGCGGGAGATCCAGCAGGAGACCCTCGCCGCCGGGGCAGCCGAATGAGCGCTGCCACGCGCATCGTGCTGGCCACGCACAATCCACACAAGGTGGCGGAGTTCGCCCAGATCGTGCGCGACGAGCGGCCGGACATCGAGGTGGTCGGCTACGACGGCCCCGAGCCGGTGGAGGATGGCGTCACCTTCACCGAGAACGCGCTGATCAAGGCCCGCGCGGCGTGCGCGCACACGGGCCTCGCGGCCCTCGCGGACGATTCCGGGATCTGCGTCGACGCGCTCGGCGGGGCTCCGGGTGCATTCTCCGCCTACTGGGCCGGCCACCAGAAGGACGCGGTGGCGAACGTGACGCTGCTGCTGGATCAGCTGTCGGACATCGCCGACCCTCGCCGGAGCGCCCAGTTCGTCTCGGTGATCGCGCTCGTGCTTCCCGGCGGCGAAGAGTACGTCGTCGAGGGGGTGTGGCCGGGGCGGCTGGCCACGGCCCCGGCGGGCGCGGGCGGCTTCGGCTACGACCCCATCTTCATTCCCGACGGTCAGGATGAGCCCGCACGGACGGTGGCCGAGTGGTCGGCGGAGGAGAAGAACGCGGCGTCGCATCGCGGCCGCGCCTTCCGTGAGCTCAGTCCGCTGCTGGCTCGGGTGCCGCGCTCGGGCGACTGAAAATCACGATCATTCCCGACTGCGGGAATCGGCCGTGATCACGCTTTTTCGGCAATAGCCTCGAAGGCATGCACGACCACGCACCCACGCCGGGGATTCGTTCTGCCAGCAATCGCCGGCTGCTGATGATCTCGCTCACTCTCACCGCGACGGTCATGGTCGTCCAGATCGCCGGCGCGGTGTGGAGCGGATCGCTCGCGTTGCTCGCCGATGCCGCGCACATGTTCGCCGACTCCTCGGCGCTCGTCGTCGCGCTCGTCGCGAGCATCATCGCCGCCCGACCGGCGAATGACCGCAACACCTACGGATATCAGCGCGCCGAAGTGTTCGGTGCCCTCATCAATGGCGTGATCCTGATCCTGCTCTGCGCGTGGATCGTCGTCGAAGCGATCCAGCGACTTGTCGACCCGTCCGAGGTGGAGGTGGCCGGCTGGGCGATGCTCATCGTGGCTGTGGCCGGCCTCGTGGCCAATGCCATCTCGATGTGGCTGCTGAGTGCCGCACAACGGACGAGCCTCAACGTCCGTGGCGCCTACCTGGAGGTGATGGGCGACCTGATCGGGTCGGTGGTCGTCATCGTCGCGGCGGGTGTGATCTGGCTTACCGGCTGGATGCCCGCCGACGCTCTGGCGTCGCTGACGATCGCCGTCATGATCGTGCCGCGGGCCGTGACGCTGCTCCGGGAGGTCTTCGCGGTGCTGGGGGAGTCCTCTCCGCGCGGCACCGATGTCGCCGAGATCCGCGAGCACCTGCTCAGCAAGCCCGGCGTCACCGCGGTCCACGACGTGCATGTCTGGCAGCTCACGCGTGGCGCGCCGGTGTTCACGGCGCACGTCGTCGTGGCTGCGGAAGTGCTGTCCGAGGGGCGCACGACGCAGCTCCTCGCCGAGCTCCAGACGTGCCTGGCCGAGCACTTCGACGTCGAGCACTCCACCTTCCAGTTCGAGACGGCCGGACACGTGGAGCACGACGCGCACTGACGGCGTCAGGAGAGGTCGTCGGCGCTGATGTCCGACCTGAGCCCGCGCCAGCGCGCGTGCCGGAGGATGCCGTCGGGGGTGAGCTCGGCGAACTCGACTTCTGCGACCAGGCGCGGGCGCACCCAGAGTGCATCGGCGGCATCGGCGGCCGGAGTGCCGACGAACGGATCCGTCGCCGAGCGCAGCGGTGCGAGTGCGCCGTCGAGCATGCGCAGCGTGCGGTCGCTGAATCCCGACCCCACGCGTCCGGCGTAGCGGAGGCCGTCCGGTCCCGGGATCCCGACCAGGAGAGAGCCGATCTGGCCGGCGCGACCCCCCTTCCCGGGGCGGATCGCGCCGATCACGACCTCGAGGGTGTGCGTGCGCTTGACCTTCAGCCATTGCTCGCTGCGCCGGCCCGGGCGGTAGGGCGACTCGGGGTCCTTCACCACGGCGCCTTCGAGATCCAGTTCCTCTGCGGTGGCGAGGGCCACGTCGAGGTCGTCGACGACCGGGGGAACGCTGATCTCCTCGATCGTGTCGGAGGCCACGGCCTCCAGGAGCTCACGTCGCTGTGCGAGAGGCAGGGGGCTGGCATCGGTGCCGCCGTGTGAGAGGAGATCGAAAAGGAAGTACTGGACGGGGGTGCGCGTCATTTCGCGGCGGATCTCTCCGGGGGAGGCGAGGTGCATGCGGTTCTGCAGTCGGGTGAAGCTCGGACGGCCGGAGGCGTCGAGGGCGACGATCTCTCCGTCGACGACGCACGGGATGGGGCCGAACCCGGCATCCACGTCGGAGAGCTCCGGGTAGCGGTCCGTGATGTCGGTGCCGCTGCGCGCGGTCAGACGCAGACGTTGTCCGTCCCAGGTCCCGATCGCGCGAACCCCATCCCACTTGAACTCCACCCACGGCGCCGACCACCGGCGCAGGGCGAGTCGCGCCGACTCCGGCGTGGACGGCGTCGCGAGCATCGGAGCGATCGCGGGGCCGTCCTCGCCGTTTGCCGGAGGACGCCGGTGAGAACGGGAAGCCGGCGCGGACGGCCGGTGGTGCGCGCGGCCGGACGGAGTGGCGGGCTCCGGGGTCATCCGATGCAGAAGCCACTGCGATTTCTCCCCTTCTCCGCCGGTGCGGATGAGGGCCAGCCGCGCCTCGCCGAGCGGTCCCGTCTCCCGGCCCCGCAGCGTGACGATCACCTCGTCGTCGCGCCACTTCTCGGTCGCATACGTGCCGACGTCCCAGATGGTCATCGTCCCGGCGCCGTACTGCCCTTGGGGAATCTCGCCGTGGAAGTTGAGGTACTCCATCGGGTGCGGCTCCGTCATCACCGCGAGGTGGTTCTGGGCGCCGGTCTCCGGCACGCCGCGAGGAACGGCCCAGCTCATCAGCACACCGTCGCGTTCCAGGCGGAGGTCGTAGTGGAGCCGTCGGGCGTGGTGCTCCTGGATGACGAACCGCGCCGCCGTGCCGTCGGCCTCGGCGACGGCGGGTCCTCCGGGCGAGGGCATGGGTTCCGGCGTCTTGTCGGCGGAGCGCTTGGCGAGGTAAGGGGCGAGCGCGTCGGCGGAGGATGTTCTCGCAGCGCGCGGGGACGGCGCCGGCGGAGTGTCGCTCGCGTCGTCGGCGCGCTGGAGGACCTCGGCGAAGGTGAGATGGCGCAGGTCGACGTCGTCGAGCTCGGCCCACGTGCGGGGTGCTGCGACGGTCGGCTGGGCGCGACCGCGGAGCGAGTAGGGGGCGATCGTCGTCTTCGCTGCGTTGTTCTGGCTCCAGTCGAGGAACACCCGCCCCGGTCGAGCGGCCTTGCTCATCTGGCTCACGACGAGGTCTCCGTGGTCTGCTTCCAGCGCGCGGGCGAGCTCGTGCGCGAACGCGGATATCTGCTCGCTCGTGCGCGAGCCGTCGAGGGGCGTGTAGAGGTGGATGCCCTTGCTGCCGCTCGTGACCGGGACTGCGTCCATTCCGAGGTCGCTCAGGACCGCCCGTGCCCAGCGGGCCACCTGCGCGCATTCGACGAGGCCGACGCCCGGCCCGGGGTCGAGGTCGAGCACGAGCCGGTCGGGCCGGCCGCGGTCGCCCTCGGGGGTGAACCGCCACTGCGGCACGTGCAGTTCCAGGCTCGCGGTCTGCGCGAAGTAGACGAGGGCTGCCGTCTCCTCGATGAGTGGGTAGTCCTTCGATCCCGAGCTGTGGGCGATCGGACGCCTCGGGATCCAGGACGGGGCACCGGCCTCGAGGGCCTTGGCGAAGAAGGGTGCCGACTCCACGCCCTCCGGCCAGCGCTTGCGGGTGACCGGGCGGCCGGCGACGTGCGGCAGGAGGAGCGGGGCGATCCGGGCGTAGTAGTCGACCACCTCTCCCTTGGTCGTGCCGGTCTCGGGGTAGAGGACCTTGTCGAGGTTGCTCACGCGCAACCGGCGCCCGGCGACCTCGACGGTCTGCGGGGAAGCGCGGCGCGGAGCATCTGCCATGGCGTAAGGCTAACGGGCAACCCCTGGCGACCATCGGCGCCCTCGGTGTCTACTGGGACGATGAGATCCATCTGGAAGGGCGCCCTGACGTTCGGCCTCGTCAACGTGCCGGTCAAGGTCTACTCCGCGACCGAAGACCACGACGTGCCGTTGCATCAGGTCCACGCGGGCGACGGCGGCAGGATCCGCTATCAGCGCATCTGTGAGATCGACGGCGAGGTCGTCCCCTACGCCGATATCGACAAGGCGTACGACGACGGGGAACGCACCGTGGTGCTGACCAAGGAAGACCTCGCGTCGCTGCCGGCCGAGCGCAGTCGCGAGATCGAGGTCGTCGAGTTCGTGCCGTCCGAGCAGATCGACCTGCTCACTCTCGACCGTGCCTACTATCTGGAACCCGACTCGTCCTCACCCAAGGCTTATGTGCTCCTGCGTAAGACGCTGGAACAGACCGACCGGACGGCGATCGTCCGATTCTCCCTCCGCCAGAAGACGCGGCTGGCCGCGCTCCGCGTGCGCGGAGACGTGCTTGTGCTGCAGACGCTCCTGTGGGCCGACGAAGTGCGCGAGGCGTCGTTCCCGGCGCTGGAGACCGAGGTGAAGATCTCCGACAAGGAGCTCGACCTGTCGGCCTCCCTCGTGGAGAGCTTCTCCGGCGACTTCGATCCGGCGGAGTACACCGACGCCTACCAGGCCGAGTTGCGGACGCTGATCGAGGCCAAGCTCGACAAGGGCGACGCGCTCGACACGAGCGAGACCTTCGGCGAAGCGGGCGACGCCGACTCCGGTGGCGAGGTCATCGACCTGATGGAAGCGCTCCGCGCGAGCGTGGAGCGTAGTCGCGCGGCACGCGGTGTGTCGAACGAGAAGGGATCCACCGGCACGGCGTCGGGCGATGGCGCGTCCACGAAGAAGAAGGCCGCGCCGAAGAAGGCGGCGAAGAAGGCGTCCTGAACGGGCGCTCGCTCAGGCCTCGGTGCGGGGCTCGTCGCGCTGTCGGTGCTCGGCGCTGCTCTCGGCGTCGGGGGTGAGCGGATCGTCGAAGACCTCCGGCTCGAGGGCGAGCTCTTCCGCCTCGCGGGCGTCGACGCGAGGCTCCACGCCTGCCGCCGCTTCCTTGCGCACCTTGCGGCGCTCCGAGAAGTAGTGCCAGAGGGTGAAGACCGCCGTACCGCCGACGGCGACCAGCAGGATGAGGTCGATGTACTCCGTGACCAGGTGCGCGACCCACGGGATGTAGCCGACGAGGAAGCCGACCATCGTGAGCCCGAAGCCCCAGATCATCGCTCCGATGAAGTTGTAGAGGCTGTATCGCTTCCAGGGCATGTGGCCGACGCCCGCCGCCACCGGCGCGAAGGTCCGGACGATAGGGACGAAGCGGGCGAGGATCACCGTGAGACCGCCGTACCGCTCGAAGAAGGCGTTCGTCCGCTCCACGTTCTTGCGGCTGAACAGTCCGGACTCCTTGCGTTCGAACACGGCGGGCCCGCCCTTGTGTCCGATGTAGTAGCCGACCTCTCCGCCGAGGAACGCCGCGAGGGCGATCAGGAGCGACACGACCCAGATGTTGACGCCGAAGATCTCGTTCGTGTGGGTGAGCAGCCCCGAGATGATCAGGAGGGTGTCGCCCGGCAGGAGGAAGCCGACGAGCAGTCCGGTCTCGGCGAACACGATGAAGCAGACGACGAGCAGAGCCCAGGGACCGGCCGCCTCGATGATCGTGGTGGGGTCGAGCCAGGGGATGAGGGCGATGGAATGCACGGAGGTCCCGTCGGTCGGACATGCGGTCGGCGGTCATGACGGACGACGCGGATTGCCTCGTCCCGTGCGGAAGGTGGGACTTGAACCCACACGCCTTTCGGCACAGGAACCTAAATCCTGCGTGTCTGCCAATTCCACCACTCCCGCGGGGGATTCAGTCTATCGAGGCGGCCTTCGCGTCCGAGACGGCGCGGGTCTGCGAATCCGCCGTGGAATCGGCGGTCGCCAGCGTCGTCGATCCGGCGCCGACCCGCCGCGGGGAGCCGCCGATGACCCAGTAGGCGACGCCGACGAACAGTCCGCCGCCGATGAGGTTCCCGAGGCCCACCCACCAGAGGTTCGAGGCGAACAGGAGCCAGGTGGTGTCGGCGTAGCCGCCGAACAGGCCGATGCCGTAGGTGGTCATGTTGGCCACGACGTGTTCGAAGCCCGAGCTGATGAAGGCCAGAATCGCGGCGAAGATGAGCAGGATCTTCGCCGCCTCGGAGTGGACGCGAGCGCACATCCAGATCGCGAGACACACGAGCAGGTTGCAGAGGATCCCGCGGACGAGGAGCTCAGCGGGAGACTCGTGCGCCTTGGCGGAGAGCATGCTCTGCAGCATGTCGCCCGCGGCGGCGTTGGAGTGGAGGACGCCCGACACGACGATGAGCGCGGCGAACACGAGCGCCCCGAGGAGATTCGTGGCGAGGGTGGCGAGGAGAGTCGCCACCGCCCGCCACGGACTGATCGCTCGCATGAGTGCTCCCTGGGGGAGGACCATCATCGCCGAGGTGGCGAGGTCACCGCCGGCGAACACCACGAGTGTGAGTGCGACGCCGAACACGAGCCCGGCGACGAGCTTGCCGAGACCCGTGTCACCCGCCAGAAGCGGCCCGGCGGTGGCGACCATCAGAACCACGCCGATCCCGATGTAGGCGCCTGCCAGCATGCCCGAGAGCGTGAAGCGCAGGGGAGTGCGCAGCCCATCGGCCTTGTGCACGGCGGCGTCCGCCTGGACGTCGAGGGTGTCCGGGATGCTGAGCATCGCATCCGCTCCTTTCGCGGCGATGACCGCCTGCGGCGAGTCTACTTGTGGTCAGACCATATGCACCCGCGACGGGCTGGAGAAAAGCAGGCGTGGCGCCGCGTCTGAGAAGTGTATATAGTGTGTATATACAGTAGGACGCCGGGGAGGAGTGAACATGCGCATGATCGTCTCGACGACCTCCGGCGTCCCGCTCTACGAACAGATCGTGGAGCAGCTGCGCGCGCAGGTGATGTCCGGCGAGCTCTCCGCAGGATCACCCCTGCCGTCGCTGCGCGCTCTCGCCGAGGAGCTGCGCGTGTCGCTCATCACCACGACCCGCGCGTACAACGAGCTGGCCGCCGAAGGGCTGATCGTGAACGTGCCGGGAAAGGGGTCGTTCGTCGCCGAGATCGACGCCGACGTCGCCCGCGCCGGCGCGCTCGACCGCGCTCGGGCGGGGGTCCGCCAGGTGGTGACGCGCGCTCGCGCCACGGGCCGGGTGTCGCGAGAGGAGCTGATGACGATGATCGAGGAGGAGTGGGAACGGTGAGGACGATGGACAACGTGGTGGAGGTCTCGGGGCTGGTCAAGCGGCGGGGGAGTTTCGTCGTCGGCCCGCTTGACCTTGCTGTACCTCGCGGTTTCGTCACGGGGGTCGTCGGGGCCAACGGCGCAGGAAAAACGACCCTTCTGCGCACACTCGTGGGTCTCGTCCACGCCGACCAGGGGACCATCCAGCTTCCGTCGCCGGACCGCGTGGGTGTCGCGTTCGATCAGCCTTTCGTCCTTCCCGACTGGCGCGTCCGTGATGCTGCGGCAACCTATGCGCAGTTCCGCGAGGGCTGGGACGCGTCGCTGTTCGACCGGCTCTGCCGGAGGTTCGGGCTGTCCGCTGACGCGAAGGTGAAGGACCTCTCGCGAGGCCAGGGGAGCGTGATGATGACCGCGCTGGCCCTTGCCGAGGGGCCGGAGCTGCTGATCCTCGATGAGCCCACGAGCGGACTGGACCCGTCGGCACGCGCGGACCTCATCGACGTCCTCCGCGACTACATGACGGGGCCGGAAGCATCGCTCGTCTTCTCCACCCACATCACGAGCGACCTGGAGAACTTCGCCGACCACCTCTTGTTCATCGACGAGGGCAAGGTCGTCTACGCGGGCCCCACCGATGAGCTCACGACCGAGTTCGCCTACGTCCGGGGAATGCTCGAGGACGTGACCACCGAGAATGCGGCCCTCGTCAGGGGGCTGCGGCGGGGCCGTGACACGTTCGACGGCATCATCCGCACCACAGACACCGCGGCGTTCGGGCCGTCGGTCCAGATCGAGGCGCCGACGATCGAGCAAGTCGTCGTCCACCACCAGCGCCAACAGCCCCAGGAGGTGTGACCCATGAACTCCGTCGTGCAGTTCATCCGACTCGACCTGCGCTCGTTGCGGCCATCCGCCCGGTCGCTCATGCTCCCGGCGCTCGTGCTTCTCGTCGCTGCCGCCCTGCCGTCACAGAGCCCCTATGCCGTCATCCCCGCCGCCGGCGTGTTCGCGGTCATGATCGCTCCGCAGTACCTGTTCGGCAACGATGAGAGAGGCCGACTCGACACTCTCTACGGGGCCCTCGGCATCGAGCGGCAGAGGGTCGTGGCGGGCCGCTACGCGACAGCCCTCGTGATCCTCGTCGTCATGGCCGCTGTCGGGCTCCTGATCTCACCGGTGGCAGCGAGGGCGCTGTCGACAGGCTTCGACCTGCCGCTCGCGCTCGGGATCGCCGCGGGGAGCCTGGCCGTTGCCGGGGTGGTCCTCTCGATCGAGTTGCCGCTGTACTTCGCGGTGGGGGCCACCCGTGCGCGCACGGTGGGCTTCGCGGTGCCCGCGGCGATCGTCGTGGTCGTCGTCCTTGTCGGAGGCCTCGTGCCCGAGGCGGGCGAGGCGTTCGTGGCCGCGCTGGTCTCGGTCCCCCCGGTGTGGCTCACCGTGGGCGCCTTCGTCCTCGTGCTGGGCCTCGGAATGGCCTCTCGCATCGTCGCCACGCGCCTCTACGCTCGCCGCGACCTCTGATCCTCGGCGCCGCCGATCGGCGGTGTGGATAACTTCGGAGGCGTCGCCTGCGGGTTCGTCAGGATGATCGCGATGTTTCCGCTGATCGATGCCGCCGAGGACCTCTCCGTGACGCGCGCGTTGAGTGAGCGAGTGCGCGATGTCTTCCGCGTGGAGCAGGTGGATCCGCTGCGGGAGCCGGAACGCGCACGGCGTCTGGCCCTCGTCGAGATTCAGCGTCACAACGATTTCGCCCCGTCGCGCGGGGTTGCCCCGGTCGACGATGAGGAGGCGGCCGTCCGGGCGATTCTCGCGAGGGTCTCCGGGTACGGCGCCGTGCAGCCGTTGATGGACGACCCGACGGTGGAGGAGGTCTGGATCAATGCACCTGACCGTGTCTTCTGCGCCCGTGGGGGACGCGCCGAGCGACTGCCCCTGCGGCTGACGGAGGAGGATGTCCGGGACCTCGTCGAGCGTATGCTCCACGCGACGGGCTGTCGGGTGGACCTCAGCCATCCATTCGTGGACGCATCCCTCCCTGACGGCTCGCGGCTCCACGTCGTCATCCCCGATGTCACGCATCGGCACTGGGCGGTGAATATCCGCAAGTTCCTGCCCGACGTGCGGAGCCTTCCGGCGCTGGTCGCCGGTGGATCCCTCAGTGAGCGGGCCGCCGACTGGATCGTCGCGTCGATCGACGCCGGGAAGTCGTTCCTCGTGTCCGGCGCGACGCATGCCGGAAAGACGACGCTCTTGGGAGCGCTGATCGCTGCCGCCGACGAGTCCCACCGGATCGTCACCGTGGAGGAGACCTTCGAGTTGGCGATCACTGCTCCCGACGTCGTCGCGATGCAGGGGAGGCAGCCCGGTTTGGAGGGAACGGGCGAGGTCACCCTCCGCCGACTCGTGAAGGAGGCACTTCGGATGCGGCCGGATCGGCTCGTGATCGGTGAGGTGCGCGGGGCGGAGGCGCTCGACCTGCTGCTCGCGCTCAACACGGGTGTTCCCGGTGCAGCGACCATTCACGCGAACTCCGCAGTTGATGCTCTGCGCAGGCTCGCGTCGCTTCCGCTCTTGGCCGGAGGCAACATCGACTCGTCATTCGTCGTTCCCGCCGTCGCCTCAGCGGTCGACTTCGTGCTCCATTGCGCTCGCCGTGGAGACGGCAGACGGATCGTGTCGGAGGTCGTCGAGGTCACTGGCCGCGTCGTCGGCGGGGCTGTCGAGACGCGCGCGCTCGACGAAGGAACGCTCCGGTGATCGTCCTTATCGGCGGGGTGCTGGCGGCGGGGATCCTGCTCACCCTGTCGCCATGGCTCTGGCCGCCTGGCGATCGGCGGATGGTGCCGCGGGAGTCGGGGCGTGCGCGCCGCCTGCTCGACGTGGCAGGCTACGCGCACATCCCCGCCGGACGTGTAGCGATGTTCTCGATCGCCGCGGCCGCAGGCAGCGCCTCGGCGGCGTGGCTCGCCACGGGGCTTCTCGCCGTCGCTCTCACCGCCGCTGCAGCCGGCGCCCATTCCCCGACTGTGTGGCTGCGTTCCAGGGCTCGTCGCCTGCGTCGCGCGCGGCGCACGCTGTGGCCGGACGTCTGCGATCTGCTCGTGGCATCCGTGCGCTCGGGGATGTCGCTTCCGGACGGCGTGGCGTCGCTCGCCGACTCTGCGCCGCCGGCCCTGCGCCCGGCGTTTCGAGTCTTCTCTGCCGATCTGGCGGCGTCTGGGCACTTCGACTCGGCGCTTCTCCGGCTCAAAGCCGTCCTGGGGGATCCGGTGAGCGATCGCATCCTGGAGACACTGCGGATGGCTCGCCAGGTGGGAGGGACCGAACTGACCGCGGTTCTTCGCGCACTGTCGGCGTCAGTCCGCACCGACGCGGCGCTGCGGGGAGAGATCGAGGCGCGTCAGTCGTGGACACGCGGCGCTGCCGTCTTGGGTGTCGTGGCGCCGTGGCTCGTGCTGGGACTGCTCGCTGCCCGCCCCGAGGGGTCCCGCGCGTACGCATCGCCCGAGGGCTTCATCCTGATCCTGGCTGGGGCTGGCGTGTCGGTCGTGGCGTATCGACTGATGGTCCGGCTCGGCCGGCTGCCAGAGCCGCAGCGGTGGTTCGGGTGAGTCTGCTCAGCGAGGTCGCCCTGGCCGTCGTCCTCGGCGGTGCGCTCGCGACGGGTCTGCTCCTCCTCGGAACGCGTGTTCCGCAGTGGGCGGCGCCGACTCTGACTCGCCGGATTGCGCCGTACTTGCGCGACATCGCCGACCCGCTGGGGCTGACACCGGTCGCGGGACCCGCGGGGTCGGCGACGGCAATCCCGCGGCTCCACCGGTTCCTCGGACAGATCGGCGGACACGCGCAGGTCGCTCGACGCCTCCAACAAGCGGGATCGCTGCAGTCGGTGGCATCCTTTCGCTCGGTGCAACTGGGCTGGGCACTCGGGGGAGTGCTGACCGGCGCGCTCATCGCTGTGGCGTCGGCCGTGTGGGGCGAGGGCGGCCCCGCCGCCACGCTGATCGCACCTCTGGGTGGCGGGGTGGCCGCGGCAGCATGTGAGATGCGACTCACCCGGCGGGCCCAGCAGCGACGGGTCCGCATCGAGGATGAGCTCCCCACGGTTCTGGAGTTCCTCTCCCTGTGTCTGGCGGCCGGCGAGGGGCTGCGTGACGCCCTGCACCGTGTCGGGAACGTGGGCACCGGCGAGTTGACGAGCGAGATCCGTCGAGCGGTGGTGGAGAGCGGCACGGGGTCGAACCTGAGCGACTCGTTGCGAGCCGTCGCTCAACGGCTGGATGTCGCGGCCCTGGGCCGGGCCGTCGATCACATCGTCGCGGCGATCGACCGCGGCGCTCCCCTCGCGCAGGTGCTGCAGGATCAAGCGGCCGATGCGCGAGAGGGAGCCAAGCGAGACCTGCTGGAGTTGGCCGGGCGCAAGGAGATCGCGATGCTCCTCCCGCTCGTGTTCCTGCTGCTCCCGTTGTCGGTGCTGTTCGCGGTCTTTCCCGGCATCGTCATGTTGCGCCTGGGTGTGGGGTGAGCGGTGCCGTGATCACAGAAAAGGGGAGAGAACATGTGGAACAGGCTGTGGCAAAGGTGGAGTGGAGGGGCCTCTGGGCTCCACGAGGAAGACCGCGGGGACGTTCCCGGCTGGGTGCTCGTGACGTTGATGACGGCAGGCCTCGTGGTGGCGATCTGGGCGCTGGCCGGACCAGCACTCGCCAACCTCTTCGAGCAAGCGATCAGTCGCGTCTCAGGGTTCTGACGGACGTCACCGACGATCTCGGCTCAGGTTCGGTCGAGTTCCTCCTGGTCGGCGTTCTCGTGACGTTCCTCACGCTCGGAGTTCTCCAGGTCGGGGTGGCTGTGTACCTCCGGAACGTCGTGCACGATGCAGCAGTCGAAGGCGCCTACTACGGCGCGCTCGCCGACGTGGATACTGCGGACGGTGCCATCCGCGCTCGGAGCGTGGTCGAGCGTGCCGTCGGACAGGGCTTCGTCGATCGGGTCACCGCGCGAGAGGTCACCTACCTCGGCGAGCCGTCGGTCGAGGTCACAGTGACGGCGACGCTTCCCCTGGTCGGCCCCTTCGGCGTCCCGGGTGGTTGGGAGGTGGTCGGCCGTGCGCCTGCCGAGACGCTCCCGTGAGCCGCGGCCGACGAGTCACCACTCGCGAAGCGACGACGCCGGCTCGGCGTCTCTGGAGTTCATCGTTGCCGGCGTCGTACTCCTCGTCCCGATCGTCTACCTGATCCTCGCACTCGGCCAGATCCAGGGCCACGCCTTCGCCGTGGAGGCGGGCGCGCGTTACCTGGCGCGCGCGATCGCCACGTCGGAGAGCCGAGGCGACGCCGACCTGCGGTCACAGCGTGTTTTGGCGACGATCGAACGTGAGTATGCGATGGAGCCCGGCTCCGTGCGGGTCGAACTGCGCTGCCGTCCGCAGGGAGCCGAGTGTCCTCGCGCGGGAGCAGTGATCACGGTGACGCTGCGCGCCGACGTCGCGCTGCCGCTCGTGCCGCCCGTCCTCGGGCTGGAGCGCGCGGCACGGGTGACGGTCCATGCCGCGGCCTCTCAAAAGGTGGCGCGCACGTGGAGCGGCCAGCCGTGAGCGAGTCGGTTACCGAGCGGGATGCACGTGACGAGGAGGGGAGCATCCTGCTCTTGACGCTCGGATACGCGCTGTTGGCGATCGCTCTGGTATTTGTGAGCGTCAGCGCGACGAGCCTCTATCTGATGCAGAAGCGTGTCGACGCTGTCGCGGACGCTGCTGCTCTCGCGGGCGCGGACGGCTTCGTCATTGACGTGAACGGCGGCGTCCCCGTCGCGCGTCTGACGGATGAGGGCGTCGCTGAGCAGGCGCGTCTGCTGCTCGGCGGGGCGGATGACATGCGGATCGTCCGCGCGGTCACCCCCGACGGCTCGTCCGCGCGGGTGACGGTCGAGGCGGTGTGGCGGCCGCCGGTGGTCAGCCTCTTCGTTCCCGACGGTGTCGTCCTCACCTCGACCGCGACGAGCCGGACGGCACTGGGATGAAAATGTCAGATGATGAAGCCGGAAGGATGGATCTCATGAGAAGAGTCCTCAGCCTTCACGCAACGCGTGCCCTCTTCGGCAGCCTGCCGCGCATCCTTCTCGTGGCCGCCGTGCTCGCGGCGTACTACGTCGCGGCGCTGTGGATGGAGCCCTTCGTCTCGTGGTGGATCGTCGCCGCCGTCGGCCTGCTGCTGCTCGCGGGCCTGCAGTGTCTGGGCTCTCGCTGGCTGGAACGCGACATCATGCGGTCGGCCCGCGACGACTCACACGCGTAGGCCTCGACGGCTCAGGGGCGTGGCACCCAGCGGACAAAGGCCGCGGCACCGAGAAGGCCGATCACTCCCATGACTCCGGTGGCCACCGGAAACGAGAACACGGCGGCGATGGCCGAGACGAGGAGCGGTGCCACCGCGCCACCGGCGTCGGTGAGGGTCCGCCATGAGCCGAGGAACGCCGCGGGGTCGGTCTGCGGGGCCGCGTCTGCCCCCAGCGTGAGGAGGATCCCGCTCGACAGGCCATTTCCCACCCCGAGCACCGCCGCGAACACGCCGAACCACATCGCGGCCTGATCGCCGTCATGTGTGAGCGATAGGGCGAGGAAGCCCACGCCCATCAGTAGCATCGCGGGAAGCGCGGCCCACAGCCGTCCGAAGCGGTCCATCACCTGGCCGCTGGCGTAGAAGAGGGCGAAGTCGATCGCTCCAGAGACCCCCACGACGAGGGCGATCGTCTGCGCATCCAGGCCGATCGACACGCCCCACAGCGGCAGCACGACCTGCCGGGCCGAGCGCACCGCCGACAGCGACGCCGCGGCCACCCCCAGACGCGACAGCACCTGCCGATGACGCCACATCGTGCGGAAGACTCCGGTTCCGGGCTCGCGGCGCGGAACCTGGACCGGTCCGGTCACCGGTTCGCCGGTATCGGGGTCCGCGGCCTCTGACGGACCGGCACCGGCCAGGCGGGGTGCCGGCACCAGCCGCTCGGGGTCTTGTCCGGTCAGCACCATCGACACGGCCGCGACCAGGCAGATCCCGAAGAACCACGCCGTCGCCCGCGGGTCGTCGAAGACCGCGAGGAGTGCCGCCGCGAGGAACGGGCCGACGAACATGCCGAGCCGGAACGTACCGCCCAGCAGCGACAGCGCCCGTGCCCGGAACGACAGCGGCACCCGTGTGGTCATGAACGCGTGCCGGGCGAGACCGAACGCCGCGCACTCAGCCCGATCGCGAACACCGAGAGTGCCAGCACCGCCAGATTCGGCGCGAAGACCACGCCCACGACGGCCGCCATCGCCACGGCGCCACCGATCGCCATCGCCGCCCGCTCGCCGATGCGGGCGACGGCCCAGCCCGCCGGCAGGTTGCCGCAGAGCTGGCCCACCACGAGGGCCGAGGCGACGAGGGCTGCGGTCGGCACGTCGGCGCCCAATTGCGACGCGAAGACGGGAAGGAGCGGAAGGAGCGCGCCCTCGCCCAGCGCGAACAGCACCGTCGGGCCGTAGATCATCGGCGCGAGTCGCCAGAGCATCCTCCCGATGGCGTCGGGGGAGTCGGCGGCGGTCACCCTTTCCACGTTAGTCTGGAGTGTCATGCTCGAACTCGATCTCTCCGCCGACATCCAGGCCCTGCGCTCCACCTTCGCCGACATCCAGGCGGTGGTCGACGTCGAAGGGCTCCGCGCCGAGATCGACCGCCTGTCCGAAGAAGCCGGCGCCCCCGACCTCTGGGACGACCCCGAGAAGGCGCAGAAGGTCACGAGCGCCCTGAGTCACCGTCAAGCCGAGCTCAAGCGGGTCAGCGAGATCGGCCAGCGCCTCGACGACCTCGTGGTGCTCGTCGAGCTCGCCAACGAGATGGAAGACGAGGACTCGGCCGCCGAGGCCCGCACCGAGCTCGCCAATCTCCGCGACGCGATCGGGCAGCTCGAGGTGCAGACGCTCCTCGACGGCGAGTACGACGCGCGCTCCGCCGTCGTCACCATCCGCTCCGGGGCCGGCGGTGACGACGCGACCGACTTCGCCGACATGCTCCTGCGCATGTATCTGCGCTGGGCCGAGCGTCACAAGTACCCCGTCAAGGTGATGGACACCTCCTACGCCGAAGGCGCCGGGATCAAGTCGGCGACGTTCGAGGTCGACGCCCCCTACGCCTACGGCACCCTGTCGGTCGAGGCGGGAACCCACCGCCTCGCCCGCATCAGCCCGTTCGGCTCCGCCGACAAGCGCCAGACGAGCTTCGCCGCCGTCGAGGTCATCCCCGTCATGGAGGAGGCCCAAGAGGTCGAGGTCCCCGAGGGCGACATCCGCGTCGATGTCTTCCGCTCCTCGGGCCCCGGTGGCCAGTCGGTCAACACCACCGACTCCGCCGTGCGCATCACGCACATCCCCACCGGCATCGTCGTCTCGATGCAGAACGAGAAGAGCCAGATCCAGAACCGCGCCGCCGCCATGCGCGTGCTCCAGACGCGGCTCATGCTCCTGCAGAAGGAAGAAGAGGCCGCCAAGAAGAAGGAGCTCGCGGGGGTCATCACCGCCAGCTGGGGCGATCAGATGCGCTCCTACTTCCTCTACGGCCAGCAGCTCGTGAAGGATCTCCGCACCGGCTACGAGGTGGGAAACCCCGCCGCCGTGTTCGACGGCGACCTCGACGGTCTGATCGCCGCGGGCATCCGGTGGCGGAAGCGCAAGGACGACGACGACTGACCCCGCCCGGGCGATGCCTGAGGGCGCGCGCGGCGCAGACGCGGCGAGGGCGCGTCCGTGGGGCGGGGATCGTACGCTCCTGCGGGTGTCGTGACCGGCAACCGCACGCGCCGCGCTTAGGCTCGACGGGTCATGATCCGGTTCGAGCAGGTCACCAAGCGATATCGCGGCACCAGCAAACCCGCCTTGCACGATGTCGACTTCGAGGTGCAACGTGGTGAGTTCGTCTTCCTCGTCGGGGCGTCCGGCTCCGGGAAGTCGTCCTGTCTTCGGCTGATCCTGCGGGAAGACACCCCGAGCGAGGGACGAGTCGTGGTGCTCGGCCGCGATCTCCGATCGCTCTCCACCCGCAAAGTCCCCTACTTCCGGCGTCACATCGGATCGGTCTTCCAGGACTTCCGGCTGCTCCCGGGAAAGACGGTGTTCCAGAACGTCGCCTTCACGTTGCAGGTGATCGGCTCCTCGCGCGCGTTCATCCAGCAGGCCGTGCCCGAGGCGCTCGCGCTGGTCGGGCTCCAGGGCAAGGACAAGCGCCTTCCCCATGAGCTGTCCGGCGGTGAGCAGCAACGCGTCGCGATCGCGCGGGCGCTCGTGAACCGGCCCCAGATCCTGCTCGCCGACGAGCCGACGGGAAACCTCGACCCGGCGACCTCGGTCGACATCATGCAGCTCCTCGCACGCATCAACGCAGGCGGCACCACGGTCGTCATGGCCACGCACGAGGCCGGTTTCGTCAACGAGATGCAGCGCCGCGTGATCGAGTTGCGCGGGGGAACGATGGTGCGGGATGACCGCCACGGCGGATACGGAGACACATCGGCGCTGCCGAGTCTTGCCCCGCTGGAAGAGAAGGGCGTCGCCGCGACGGCCGCCCTGACTGCCGTCCTCGAACTGCAGCGGGAGATCGCCTCCCGCCCTCCCGAGCCCGTGCCGCCTGCGCCGACCCCGACCGCGAACGCTGCTCCCGACGCCGCGGACGGCGCCGCCTCCGCCTCGCCCGAGCCCGCGCTCACGCAGCCGGCCGCCGAGCCGTCACCGGGCACACGACCCATTCCGATCGCGGCACCCTCGGTGGACCTCGAGGAACTGGGACTGGACGGGCTCGGCGCCGCCGACCGCCTCGGCCTGTCCACCGACGAAGACGAAGTGGGGCCCACGTCGTGAGAGTCGGACTGATCCTCGGCGAGGCCCTGTCGGGCCTCCGTCGCAACGCGTCGATGGTGATCTCGGTGATCCTCGTGACCTTCGTGTCGCTGACGTTCGTCGGCGCCGCGATGCTCATGCAGCTCCAGATCACGAAGATGTACTCGTACTGGGTGGATCGCGCGCAGGTGGCGGTCTCCCTGTGCAGCTCGATCTCCACCTCCAAGACCTGCGTCGACGGAGTGGCCACAGAGGACCAGGTCGCCGCCGTCAAAGACAAGCTCGACAGCGAAGCCCTGCAGTCGGTGGTCAAGGGAGTGCGCTTCGAGTCGCGCGCCGACGCCTACCAAGCCGTCCTCGACCTGTACGGAGACGACTACCGCGAGTTCGTCACCGAAGACCAGATGAACGAGACGTACTACGTCACGTTGAACGACCCGGGGCAGGCCGCCGTCATCACGGAGGCGTTCGGCGCGATGGACGGAGTGGACGCCGTCATCAACCAGATGCAGTACCTCGATCCCTTGTTCACGGCGCTCACCGTCGCCACCTACATCGCGGTCGGCATCGCCGCCCTCATGCTGGTCGCGGCCGTGTTGCTGATCGCGACCACGATCCGGCTCTCCGCCTATGCGCGGCGGAAGGAGCTCGGCATCATGCGGCTGGTCGGCGCGTCCAACCGCTTCATCCAGACCCCGTTCATCCTGGAGGGCGTCTTCGCGGCTTTCATCGGTTCTTTGTTGGCCGGTGGCGCGATCCTGGCGGGGATCCAGTTCGGCGTGCGCGGGTACCTCCGCGAGCGCGTGAACTTCATCACCACCTGGGTGGATCTGTCCGACGCGGCTGCCGTCATTCCCGCGATCATCCTCATCGGACTGGTGCTCGCGGCGCTGTCGGCCGGATTCGCGATCCGACGCTGGCTCCGCGCCTGAGGTAGGCTGGTCGGCTGCCGTCTCTCGAGCCCGTTCGAGAACCGACGGCGATCGGACACGAGGAGTCATCATGCCCAGGGAACGCGGGGAGCAGGTCGTCGCGACCAACCGTCGCGCGCGCCACGAGTACGCCATCGAGAAGACGTACGAGGCGGGGCTGGTGCTCACGGGGACCGAAGTGAAGTCGCTGCGACAGGGGCGCGCGAACCTGAGCGACGGCTACGCCTACATCGACGGGGGGCAGGCCTACCTCGACGCCGTGCACATCCCCGAGTACTCGCAGGGGCACTGGACCAATCACGCGTCCAAGCGCACCCGCAAGCTGCTCCTCCACAAAGACGAGATCATCAAGCTCTCTCACGCGATCTCGGCCGGCGGCTACACCCTCGTTCCCCTCAAGCTCTACTTCTCGGATGGACGAGCCAAGGTCGAGATCGCGGTGGCCAAGGGCAAGCGCGAGTACGAGAAGCGGCAGACCATCCGCGAACGTGAGGACAAGCGCGAGGCGGAGCGCGCGATGCGCACCCGCAACCGCCTCGGCGACTGATCGGCCTCCCGAGGTCCCGTCACTCGGCGCGAAAACGTGCCTCGACCGCGGCGCGGACGACGATCTCTTCCGGGCGGAAGGCGAAGCCGGGCGATCCGGCGGCGTCCATCTCCATCGCGGCCTTCGCGAACACGCGCGGTGTCGCGTCGACCTCAGCCCCGCGCAGGAGCCCGAGGTCGGCGATCTCCAGCGGGACGACGGAGCTGCGTCCGATCGCCCGCGCGTAGGCGGTGGCCCGCTCGACGGCGGTGGCGACGGCACGGGTCGCGGCTTCGCGCTCGATACGTGCCCGTGTCTCCGGCGAGAGCTGCCACTCCACACCGCCCACCTGAAGTCCGTCTCGCTGGGCGACGGTGTCGAGCCACTCCGCAAGGGCTTCGGGGTCGCCGAACGTGGCCGACAGCTCCACGGACGCATGATGGACGAGGTCGAGCTGCACACCGTCGGCATTCCAGGGGCGATCGGACCAGACGGTGACTCGGCCGCTGTTCCACTCCACGACCGCGCCGGCCTCCGCGCGGGTGGTGAGGTCTTCGCGCACGGGGGAGGAGAGCGCGGACACCCGGTCAACGACCGTGCCTCGTACGGGGCCATCAGCCACGGCAGAGATCCGGGCGACGGCGCGTTCAGGCGCGACCCGAGTCTCATGCTCGCCCCGGACGGTGATGATGACCTCGCTCATGCCTCGACTCTACGCCGCGGAATGGCGCGGGGTGGCGAAGCGTTGTAGGCTGTAATGCTCTGGCATCGAGGTGCCGGAGCGTGACAACTCCACAGCGTGACAGTGGTTCTCTGCCGCAAGGCTCACGGGGCTGATCGGTTTCGACAGCGCCTGCGAAGCTGCGGGAAGCGGGCCGAGGATGCAGGGTTATCTCGTTAACGATCTCTGCGAACCAATAAGTGCCGATGCAAAGCGCACTGACTTCGCCCTCGCTGCCTAAGCGAGCCCGATAGTCCGTCAGACCGTGTGTGATTCCGACACGGATCCTGGCGTCATCTAGGAATCTTGCTGTGTGACGGCGTCTGGACGTCACGCGGGACTCTTCCCAGACTGGGCCTGTCGACTTAGGTGTCTGTGACAAAGGTCGGGGCCGAGCAGAACGTCTCTACAGACTGCGCCCGGAGAAGACGCAGTATCACAGCGTTGGACGGGGGTTCGATTCCCCCCAGCTCCACGAATCCACTGTCACGATGGAGGAAGCCCCTCGCCGCCGGTTCGCCCGCGTCGAGGGGCTTCGTCGTGCCGGGCGAGGTGCGTCAGTCGGTCCACGCCTCCGATAGGTCGACCGCGCGGCCGAGCACGCGTTCGGCCGCCCGGTGCCCGGAGAGGAGCGCGGCCGTCACGGTGGCGGGGTCGTCGGTCCACGTCGCCTCTCCCGCGAGGTGCAGAACTCCGCCGATCGGGGCCGCGAGGGCGTCATGGTCGTCGGTGGACGAGCCGAGCGTCATGTACGCATACGACCCGCGCGCGAAGGGGTCGTCTTGCCAGGCCGTCACATCAACGCGGGTGGGCGCGGGGATATCGTCGCCATACAGTCGGCGCAACTGTGCCATGACGGAGTCTGCGACCTCGTCGGCCGTCCAACCTCGCGTGGCGATCGCGGCGGGGCCGGCGGCGAACGTCAGGAGCGTGGGCTCACCGTGGAGGCGAGTGAGGTCGTACCAGGAGTGCCACCACGCCCCCTCGGCACCCTGCTGGCGGATGGCGTAGACGTCGTCGTCCCAGAAGGCCGATGGGAATCGGAGGAACACCTTCTCGAAGGCGTTCATGCGCAGCCGTGAGAGCGGAGCGGAGATTTCGTCGGGAAGGTCGGGGTCAAAGGTGACATCGCCGGACTGCAGCACTCCGACGGGGAGGGTGACGACGGCGCTCTGCGCCACGAAGATCCCTTGGCGGGTCGTCACACGCACCTCCTCCGCGCTCCACTGCACGCCTGTCACGACATGACCGAGGCGCACGTCCAGTCCCTCGGCGAGGTGGTGGGGGAGCCGGTCGTAGCCGTCTGGGAAGACCACTTCGTCGCCGTCGATCGCGTCGTCGTCGAGACCGTGGGCCGCCAGATCATCGATGGCCGCTCCGTACTGCTCCTCAGCGCGATGCGAGAAGTACTCCCGCACGCGGTCGGCGCGCTCGGTTGTCCACAGCTGGCGAGCGATCACCTCCTCGGTGACCTCGAGGTACGACGCCCTCGGCGCGGAGGCGGCGATGACATCGACGAGTGCGGCGTCGACCGTGTGGATGTCAGCGACGTAGCTCGCCGCCGCAGACGAGGACAGTCGACACCCGGACGGGTCGTAGTGGGCGATGGGGCGGCTGTCGGGTTGATAGCCGCCGACCGTGAACTCCATCGTGGACATACCGAACGCCGACGCGGCGGCAGCCACCGGGCTGTCGGTGATGCCGTGGATCCATGATGCGCCGAGGTCGGTGATCCGCCCGTCCGTGCGATCGGTGTGGACGCGGCCGCCCACGCGGCTCCGTGCCTCCACGACCACGACGGAGCGGCCCGCCCGCCGCAGGAGCCTGGCGGCCGTGAGACCAGCCACTCCCGCGCCGACGACGACTGTGTCGAACTCGTCCATCGATCCTCCGTGCCTCACGCCCTCTCGCCGCCCCTCGGCTCGTGTCGACGTGGCCTCGACGCTACCGGTCGAGCCGAGGCGACGCGATAATCGGCGCATGACCAAGTACCTCATCTCCTTTCCGACCGGGGTCATGGAGTTCCCGCCGGAGGACTTCGACCTCGTGGTGGCCGAGTCCCACGCCGTGATCCAGGCGGCGAAAGACGCCGGTGTCTACGTGTTCGGCGGGGGGATCGATGAGACCGTCGACCCGGTGCGGGTCTCGGGCGACGGCACGGTGACGGCGGGACCGTACGCGAAGACGGGCGATCTGCGCGGCGGCTACACGATTCTCGAGCTCCCGACGGTCGATGAGGCTCACGCGTGGGCGGCCCGCATGGCCCGCGCATGCCGCTGCGCGCAAGAGGTGCGCGCGTTCGCGTACGACCCGCTCAGCTAGTGGGCCGCTGGATGAGCAGAAGCCCCTGTTTCGTGTCCGACACGGTGACCCAGCCGTCTCCGAAGAGATAGGTCATTCCGTAGCCGTCCTCGTCGCGGTTGATGGCCCCCTCGGGGTCTTCCGTGACGTAGGTGCCGTCGGCGCCCTGCTCGATGATCCAGCCTTCGGACTCCAGCGCTGTCTGCGCCGTCGTCGCTTCCTCCGCGGTGATCGGAGACCAGCCGAACAGCAGGAGGTCGTCTTCCACTTCTTGCTCGAAGTCGCCCCAGGTGCAGGAGATGCCGTCGGGGAATTCGGTGTCGCCGATCAGGAAGGGATCTTCGCGGAAGGTCCACCCCTGCTCGGTGAGCTCGGCCACCTGGTCGGCGGGGAGGAGGTTCTCGCACGTCACGTCAGCCGGATCCACCACGCCCGCTGTCTCCGAAGGGGCAGGGGCTGCGGGAGAGGTCTGCGCTGGGGCGCTGGGAGCGAGGGGTGTGGAGGCGCCGGGCGCGGGCGCGGCAGACGACGGGCTGCACGCGGCAAACGCCGCGGCCAGTGCCACCGAGGTGCCGAAGACGGCGAGGAGACGGGGGAGACGAGCGGACATGGGCGGGACTCCGAGGTCAGCGGTCGTGGACCAGATCGAGGAAGGCGTGGTGGAGGAGGCCGTTCGTCGCCAATGACGATCGTGAGGACAGGGAGTCATTGCCGTCGATGTCGGTGAAGCGTCCGCCCGCTTCGGTGATGATGGGGACGAGAGCGGCGATGTCGTACTCCTTCACGCCGAACTCCGCGACGAACTCCAAGCGTCCCTCGGCGAGCAGCATGTAGGGCCAGGTGTCGCCGTAGCCCCGGTCGCGCCACACGGCGCGGCTCATCCGCACGAGCGTGTCGGCACGACCGACCTCGTCCCACTGCGAGATGCTCTGGAAGCTGATGCTCGATTCGGCGACGGTCGACACGTTCGAGACCTGGAGTCGCCGGGGGCCGGCGGAGTCGCCGTCCGTCCACGCGCCGAGGCCCGTCGCGGCCCACCATCGGCGACCGAGGGCAGGCTGGCTGGCCACTCCTACGCGTGGCACGCCGTCGATCGCGAGGGCGATCAGCGTCGTCCACATCGGGATCCCCTTGAGGTAGTTGGCGGTGCCGTCGATGGGATCGATGATCCACTGACGACTCGCGTCGCCTGACGTGCCGTACTCTTCTCCGAACACGCCGTCGGCGGGGCGCTCGGAGGCCAGCAGCTCGCGGATCGCCCGTTCGGCGGCGAGATCGGCCTCGGTGACCGGCGAGGCGTCGGCCTTGGTCTCCACGGACAGGTCTGCCGCGTCGAAGCGGGACATCGTCGCCGCGTCGGCGGCGTCGGCGATGCGCAGTGCCAGCTCGAGATCGCTCGTGAGGTCGTCGGTGAACGGTTCGTTCCAGGAGCGCACGAGGGGTTCGGGGGTCACGTCTCAAGGATACCGGCGCCTCCCGGCCCGATTGGCGTGAGCGGGCATCGGGATGGTAACGTTGACCCTCGGTTCGCCTCGTGCGAACAGCCTGCACCTCTAGCTCAATCGGCAGAGCAACTGACTCTTAATCAGTGGGTTCTGGGTTCGAGTCCCAGGGGGTGCACCAGGCACGAAGCCCCGGCGCGACATCAGTCCGCCGGGGCTTCGTCGTTCTCCGCGACCGGTGCCGGCGCGGCGCGGTAGCGTCTCCGTCATGTACGGGGAACGCCTCGCGCGCTGGGAGCGCGCCGTCGAATGGCCGCTCACGATCGCGGCGGTCGCCTTCCTCGGCGCGTACGCTGCGCAGATCCTGGCTCGATCGCACGGCGCGATCCAGGGGATCGCCGAAGTGGTCCTCTGGGTCACGTGGGCGGCCTTCGTCGTGGATTACCTCGTTCGGCTCACCCTCGCCGTTCCCCGAGGGCGCTGGTTCGTCCGTCACCTCCTCGACCTCGCGATCGTGCTGCTGCCGGTGTTTCGGCCGCTGCGACTCATGCGATTCCTGACGGTGATCGCGCTGATCCAGCGAAACACCGGCGCGATGCTGCGCGGGAAGGTCGTCATCTACACGGTGGGAGCGACCGTGCTGACGGTCGTGGTCTCCGCTCTCGCCGTCCTCGACGCGGAGCAGTCCGCGGGCGGCACCATCACGAGCCTGGGGGATGCCCTCTGGTGGGCGGTCGTCACGATCACGACGGTCGGCTACGGCGACTTCACCCCGATCACGGTGCAGGGCCGAGTGATCGCGGTCGGTCTGATGGTGGGCGGGATCGCACTCATCGGCGTCGTGACGGCGACGCTCGCCTCGTGGATCGTCGAGAAGGTGTCGCTGGAGAACCGGTCCTCCGCGGCGGCTACCTCGGCGCAGGTCGACGCCCTCCGTGACGAGATCGCGGAGCTTCGCCGCTCGCTCGACGCCCGCTCCTCGTGACCGGCGATCAGGCGGCGTCGCCCGCGACGATGGCGGCGGCCTCGTCCACGGCGTCGGCCTCGCGCCGGTCGATGTGACGGAGTCGCCGCCGGCCGGCCAGGATCACCGACGCGGCGATAAGTACCGACAGGGATCCGACCAGGAACGGCACGGCGGCGCCGAACGCGTGCCAGAGGGCGGCGGCCAGCGGCGGGGCGGCCGCGCCTCCGAGGAACCGCACGGCCGAGTAGGCGGAACTCGCCACTGACCGCGGGAGGTCGGTCGCCTCCATGACCGATTCCGTGAGGATCGTGTTGACGAACCCGAGCAGCAGACCGCCCACGACGATGCACGTGACGAGTCCGGCGGGGGTCGCCGAGAAGAGCGCTGCTGCCCCGAGGTCGACTGCCAGGAGTGGGAGCAACAGGAGGAGCGCGGTGGTCCGCGTGACGTGACGGAGCAGGAGCGGCGCGCCCCACACGCTCGTCACCGCGAGGGCGACGCCCCATCCGAAGAACGTGAAGCCGATGCCCAGGGCGCCGAATCCCAGCGGGAACGGCGAGAAGGCGAGCAGGATGAAGAACCCGATGTTGTAGAACAGGGCCGCGAGGGAGAGGATCGCGAGCGCCGGAACCCGCAGGGCCCGTAGCGGCGCGAGGAGCGGGAGCGGCTGCGGCCTCTCGGACGGCGAGCGGAGGAGGATCGAGACGGCGAGCAGCGCAATGACCATGAGAGTGACGACGCCGAAGAAGGGACCGCGCCAGCTGAGCTCACCGAGGAGGCCGCCGAGAAGCGGGCCGATCGCGATACCGAGTCCGAGGGCGGCCTCGTAGAGGACGATGGCGGCTGCGCTGCCGCCGGCGGCGGCTCCCACGATCGTGGCGAGGGCGGTGGAGATGAACAGGGCGTTGCCGAGACCCCATCCGGCGCGGAAGCCGATGACCGCCTCGACGGACCCCGCGACCGCGCACAGGAGCGCGAAACCGCCGATCAGGGCGAGCCCCGCGAGCATCGTCGCCTTTGCTCCGATGCGGCTGGAGATCCAGCTCGTGACGAGCATCGCGAGGCCGGTGACCAGGAGATAGCTCGTGAAGAGCAGCTCGGTCTCCACGGGCGTCGCCTCGAGCGACTCCGCGATGGCGGGGAGGATCGGGTCGACGAGCCCGATCCCCATGAACGCGACGACGCTGGCGAACGCGACCGCCCACACCGGGAGCGGCTGGGACCAGACCGTGTTGCCGGCCCGACTCATCGAATGACCCCTGCTCATCGAATGACTCCGGGGAGGGTGGCGACGCGTTCGAGGAGATCCGCCGTCCGGGCGAGGGCCGCACGGTCCGCGTCGTCGAGGTCTGCCAGGCGCGGCTCCCAGGACGAACGCAGCACCCCGAGCCAGCCCTCCAGCGCCCGCGCGCCGGCGTCGGTGATCGAGACCACGATCGCGCGAGAGTCCGCCGGATCGCTGGAGCGCGCGACGAGACCGTCATCGGCGAGCTGCCCGACCAGACGTGTCATACCCGGCTGGGTGACGCGGCTGAGGGATGCGAGGTCACCCACGCGCTGGGGTCCGTGCGTCCTCAAGAGCGACAGTGTGCGCCACTGAGCTGCAGGAGCCTCGTTCCGGGTCTCCATCGATGCGATCCGCGTGAGAGCGTTCGCCCCGACCACGATGCGCAGGAGGTCGTCGGCCGTATCCATAGCGTAAGTATATAACGACGGTATGGAAACGAGGATCGAATCCGGACGACCTCCGGGTTCACGGTCGTCGCATCGACTGCAGCCGCGTCGTGAGCTGGTGGGCGTGCGAGAGGAGCGTGCGGCCCAGCGCGGGAAGGCGGTCAGGCCCGAAGCGGAACTCGACGCCCGTGAGGCTCAAAGCCCATTCGGGCCGGCCGAGGGGATCGAACACTGCGGCGCCGAGTCCCCACGACCCCTCGACGACGAGGCCGGGGTTCACGGCGTAACCACGATCGCGGGTGTCGGCCAATCGAGCGCGCAGGCGCTCCGCATCGTGGGACGCACCCCACGTCTTGCCCAGCTCCGGATGCCGTGCGAGGTAGGCCTCCGCCTCGTCGGGAGGGAAGAAGGAGAGGATCGCCAACCCGGCCGACGCGACGCCGAGGGGGAAGCGCACGCCTTCGCTGAGCACAAAGGAGCGAATGGGGAAGGCGCCTTCTTCGCGGAGGACGCAGACCGTCTCGTCCCCGCGCCGCACCGACAGGAACGCGCTCTCCTCGGTCGTCACGGCCAACGAGCGGACGATGTCGCTCGCGAACCCGGAGATGTCGTAGCGTGGCGCGGCGGCGGACCCCATCAGGAACAGCTCGGGCCCCGGCAGCCAGTGCGCCGTCCGCTCGTCCTGGTCGACGAGACCTTCCGCTCGCAGTGCCGTCAGGAGGCGGTGAGCCGTGGAGCGGGAGAGGTCTGCTTCTCGCGCGAGGTCGCTCACGGCGCGGCCATCGCGACCGGCGGCCGAGACCAGCCGGAGGAGGCGCGCGGCGCGGGCGATCGCTTGGGCGCCCGGCACCGGTGCGCCCGACACCGCGGAGGAGGAGTCGCCACGTCGTTCCACAATGTGGACCCTAAGAGGGGCTCCGTCCACATCGCAAGCAGCCTCTTGCCGCGAGCGATCGGCGGCGGGAAGGTGGAGGTGGCTCGTCGGCAGCGGCGTCGGCGCGGCCGTCGGATACGAGGGTGTGCGGACGGTGGACAAGACAGTGGCCTCGGCTGCGGACGCAGTGGCCGACATCGGTGACGGTGCGTCGCTCGCGGTCGGGGGGTTCGGCCTCTCGGGCAATCCGATGGAGCTGATCCGTGCCGTGTATGCCCGTGGCTCCCGCTCGCTCCACGTGGTGAGCAACAACTGTGGTGTGGACGACTGGGGTCTCGGCATTCTCCTGTCGGCGGGGCGGATCCGGAAGATGACGTCGTCGTACGTCGGGGAGAACCGGGAGTTCGAGCGGCAGTTCCTCTCCGGCGAGCTCGAGCTCGAGCTGACACCTCAGGGGACGCTGGTCGAGAAGCTCCGCGCCGGAGGTGCGGGGATCGCCGCGTTCTACACGCAGACGGGCATCGGCACGCAAGTCGCCGAGGGTGGCCTCCCGCAACGGTATGACGGTGCGGGAGGCGTCGCCCTGGCCTCGGCGCCGAAGGATGTCCGGAGGTTCACCGTCGGCGGGCAGCCCGCGGAGTACGTGCTCGAGGAGGCGATCGTCACCGACTTCGCCCTCGTGCACGCGGCCGTGGGAGATGTCCACGGCAATCTGGTGTTCCATCGCGCGGCTCGCAACTTCACCCCCCTCGCAGCGATGGCCGGGCGGATCTGCATCGCACAAGTCGAGGAGCTGCGTCCCGCCGGAGGTATCGATCCGGACGACGTGCATCTTCCCGGCGTCTACGTCCACCGTGTGGTCGAGGTCGGTGCCGACATCGAGAAGCGGATCGAACGACGCACGGTCCGCAAGGAGAGGGAGGACTGACGTGGCGCTCTCGCGAGAGCAGATGGCTGCCCGCGCCGCGCGGGAGCTGGCCGACGGGTCGTACGTGAACCTCGGCATCGGACTCCCGACCCTCGTCCCCGCCTACGTGCCCTCCGGCGTGACGGTGGTCCTCCAGTCGGAGAACGGCATCCTCGGCGTGGGTCCGTATCCCGTGGACGCCGAGGTCGACCCCGACCTCATCAACGCCGGGAAGGAGACCGTCACGGTGCGGCCGGGCGCGTCCTTCTTCGATTCGGCCATGAGCTTCGGGATGATCCGCGGCGGCAAGATCGACGCGGCGATCCTCGGTGCCATGCAGGTCTCGCGGGCGGGAGACCTGGCCAACTGGATGATCCCCGGAAAGATGGTGAAGGGCCCCGGCGGTGCGATGGATCTCGTCCACGGCGCGGCGCGGGTCATCGTCGTGATGGAGCACGTCGCGAGAGACGGCAGTGCGAAGATCGTCGACGCGTGCACTTTGCCGCTCACGGGACGTCGCGTGGTGGATCGCATCATCACCGATCTCGCGGTCATCGACGTCCGCCCTGACGGGCTCGCCCTGATCGAGACGGCACCCGGCGTGACGATCGACGACGTGCGCGCCGCAACTCAACCACCCCTGATCGACGCTCGAGAGGAGCTCACCTCATGACCGGCGACATCGTGACCAATCGCATTGTGACCAGCGACATCGTGATCGTCGCAGCTGCCCGCACTCCGCAGGGGAGGATGAGGGGGCAGCTCGCGGGGTTGACGGCCCCCGAGCTCGGCGCCGCCGCCATCGCCGGAGCGCTCGCGCGGGGCGGCGTGCCCGCCGACGCGGTCGAGGCCGTCGTGATGGGCCACGTCCTTCCCGCAGGGACGGGCCAGAACGCCGCCCGGCAGGCGGCGCGTCTCGCCGGGATCGGCTGGGAGGTGCCGGCGTCGTCGGTGAACAAGGTGTGCCTGTCGGGCTTGACGGCGGTGATCGACGCGGCGCGGATGATCGCGGTAGGTGACGCGACGGTCGTCGTGGCGGGAGGAATGGAGTCGATGACGCGAGCGCCCCACCTCCTCATGGGCTCTCGCGACGGGTGGGCCTATGGCTCCGTCGAGGTGCTGGACCACCTCGCCTACGACGGTCTGACCGATGCGTACGACCACGAGAGCATGGGAGCGTCCACCGAGCGGGCCAACGCCCGCTTCGGGGTCACTCGGGAGGAGCAGGACCGGGTCGCGGCGCTGTCGCACCAGCGCGCCGCCGCAGCCCAAGCAGGTGGGCTCTTCGACGCGGAGCTCGTGCCGGTGACCGTCCCGCGGCGACGTGGCGAACCGGTCACGATCGAACGCGACGAGGGCGTGCGCCCCGAGACGACGGTCGAGAGTCTCGCGGCCCTCCGGCCCGCCTTCGCCTCCGACGGCTCGATCACCGCGGGCAATGCCTCACAGATCTCCGACGGCGCGGCGGCGGTCGTCCTCACCACCCGTGCCCATGCGGACGACCGCGGATGGCAGGTTCTGGCCACCGTGGGCGCATCGGGTCAGGTCGCGGGGCCCGACAACTCGCTTCACGAGCAGCCGGCGCGGGCGATACAGCGCGCTCTCATGAAAGAGGGCATCCGCCCGGAGGAGTTGCATCTCGTGGAGATCAATGAGGCGTTCGGATCGGTCGTCGCCCGATCGCGTCAGGTGCTCGGCGTCTCGGAGGACGTCATAAACCCCGACGGGGGCGGTATCGCGATCGGTCACCCGATCGGGGCGTCGGGATGCCGGCTCGTCGTCCACGCCGTGCACGCGCTGCAGCGTCGGGGCGGAGGTGTCGCCGCCGTGGGGCTCTGTGGCGGCGGCGGACAGGGAGAGGCGCTGATCCTCCGCGCGTGACCCGCGCGCCCTCGGTCGGGCTTAGGCTTTCTCCGACGAGACAGAGGAGCGCCATCCGTGTGTTACCCCGTGAGCTGCCAGACCTGCGGCAAGACGACCTGGGCCGGCTGCGGCGAGCACGTCGACCAGGCACTGGCCGGCGTCGCCACCGCCGATCGCTGCACGTGCGCCAGATCGTGACGACGTCCGGGACGTCTGAGTCCCTTCGGTGACGCGGATCGCCCGAACGCCGGGATCAGTCGCGGAGTCGTCGCGAGAGCAGCTTCTGCTCGCGTCCCGCGACGGGGGAGTCGGGCGCAACGAGCCCACCCCGTGACGCACGACGGGTGTCGACGATCGCGCCGATCGCCAATGCGAGCGTGATCGCCCAGTTCAGCCAGGCGAGTGCGGTACGCCAGCTGAAGGGCGTGTCGTCGCGGGCAGCGCGCAACAGGGTGAGTCCGCTGGTGATCGCAGAGATGATTCCGGTGCCGAACACGTACTTGCGCATACCACCACGCTACCGTCCGCGGCAAGGAGCGGCAGGGGGTTGCCATCGCGTTGTTAGCCTGACTAGACACACCTGGAGAGAGGCTTTTCGTGACCAGCGCCACCGCCGCCGAGTTCGTCGTCGTCGCCAACCGACTCCCCGTGGACAGGTCGGGTGACGACGATGAACCGTGGCGACGGTCACCCGGAGGACTCGTCACCGCGCTCGAACCGGTCGTCCGTCGCAGCGGCGGCGCGTGGGTCGGTTGGCCCGGACAGGCCGACCTGGAGGTCGACCCCTTCACCTTCGACGGCGTGCTCCTCGTTCCGGTGGCGTTGTCCTCGGCGGAGGTCGCGCAGTACTACGAGGGCTTCTCCAACGACACGATCTGGCCGCTCTACCACGACGTGATCGCAGCGCCCACCTATCACCGGGCGTGGTGGGACGCATATGTGCGGGTCAACCGCCGCTTCGCCGAGGCCGCCGCAGCGGTCGCCGCCCCCGGGGCAACGGTGTGGGTCCACGACTACCAGCTCCAGCTCGTGCCGAGAATGCTCCGGGAGGCACGGCCCGACTTGGTGATCGGCTACTTCCACCACATTCCCTTCCCGGCATACGGCATCTTCTCGCAGCTTCCCTGGCGCGCCCAGGTGCTCGAGGGACTCCTCGGCGCCGATGTCGTGGGGTTCCAGCGTGTGGCCGACGCCGGCAACTTCGCGCGTGCCGTGCGCCGTCGGTTCGGTTACGACACGAAGGCGGGTTCCATCCAGGTGCCCGTCGAGGGCGGAGGCACCCGTCAGGCTGTCGCGCGGGCCTATCCGATCTCGATCGACACCGAGACGTATGAGGAACTCGCTCGCCGCCCCGACATCCAGGCGCGTGCCGCAGAGATCCGGGCGGAGCTCGGCGACCCGCGCTATGTCCTGCTCGGCGTGGACAGACTCGACTACACCAAGGGCATCCGGCACCGGCTCAAGGCGGTGGGGGAGCTGTTCGAAGACGGCCGGTTCGCCGTCGGCGACGCGACTCTCGTACAGGTCGCCAGCCCCAGCCGGGAGCGAGTGGCGGCCTATATGCAGCTGCGCGACGAGATCGAGCTGTCGGTGGGGCGCATCAATGGGGACTACGGCACCGTCGGATTCACCCCGGTGCTCTACCTCCATCACTCCTACCCGCGCGAGGAGATGGTCGCGCTGTACCTCGCGGCCGACGCGATGCTCGTCACGGCGTTGCGCGACGGCATGAACCTCGTCGCCAAGGAGTACGTGGCCAGTCGCGTGGACGGTCGCGGCGTCCTCGTGCTCAGTGAGTTCGCCGGGGCCGCCGACGAGCTGACCCAGGCGGTGCGAGTGAACCCGCACGACATCGAAGGGCTCAAAGAGTCGATCATGGCCGCCGTGGAGATGCCCGTCGACGAGCAGCGTCGGCGGATGCGAGCGCTCCGCCGACGCGTGCGGGACAACGACGTGGCGGCGTGGTCGCGTCGGTTCCTCGACGACCTGCGGCGCGTCCACGAGGCGCGCTCATGATGCTCGACGGACTCGTCCAGACGCCCGAGCTCCTCGTCGCCCTCGACTTCGACGGCACCTTGGCCCCGCTCGTCGACGTCCCGATCGAGGCGCGCATGGCGCCATCGACCGCTGCCGCCATTGACGCGCTCGCGGCGGCACCGCGGACGACGGTCGCGTTCGTGTCGGGACGGAGCCTCGCCGACCTGCGGGTGATCGCCGAGCACGGTGACGTCTCATCGATCGTGCTCGCGGGTTCGCACGGTGCCGAGTTCTGGTGGCCGGAGCACCTGCGGGCCGCGCCGGCCGCCGCGCCCCGCGCGGGTGTCGACGAGTCGGAACTCCGGGACGAACTGCGCGCCGCGGCGGAAGCGATCGCCGCCGATGTGGACGGGGCGTGGATCGAGCCGAAGGCCGTCGGGTTCGGTGTCCACTCCCGCCTGGTCGCTCCCGAGCGGGCCGCTGAGGTGCACGAACGCATCGACGCGCTCATGGCGGAACGTGCGCCGCACTGGCGCCGCCGGGTGGGGCATTCGATCACGGAGTTCGCCTTCCGCGACGAGGGGAAAGACGACGCGGTCGCCCGCCTCCGAGAGGCGACGGGGGCCACCGCGGTGTTGTTCGCCGGCGACGACGTCACCGATGAAGACGCGATTCGTTCGCTCGGCCCCGGCGACCTCGGGATCCGGGTCGGGCCGGGGGAGACTGCCGCGCGACTGCGCGTCGCCTCGATCGACGAACTCGCCGTGCTCCTGCGTGAGTTGGCGGACCGGCGCAGCGTCGCACGGGAATAGACTTCGAGAATGCCTTCGCCCGCATCATCACCCGAGAACTCCATCGACATCAAGCCCCGCAGCCGCGTCGTCACCGACGGCATCGAGGCAACGACCTCCCGCGGCATGCTCCGGGCCGTCGGCATGGGCGACGAGGACTGGGAAAAGCCCCAGATCGGCATCGCCTCGAGCTGGAACGAGATCACCCCCTGCAACCTGAGCCTCGACCGCCTGGCCCAGGGCGCCAAGGAGGGTGTCCACGCCGGCGGCGGGTACCCGCTGCAGTTCGGCACGATCTCGGTGTCCGACGGCATCTCGATGGGACACGAGGGGATGCACTTCTCCCTCGTTAGCCGCGAGGTCATCGCCGACTCGGTCGAGACGGTGGTCATGGCCGAGCGTCTCGACGGCACCGTGCTGCTCGCCGGCTGCGACAAGTCGATCCCGGGCATGCTCATGGCTTCTGCACGCCTGGATCTGTCGAGCGTCTTCCTCTACGCCGGGTCGATCGCGCCCGGATGGGTCAAGCTCTCCGACGGAACCGAGAAGGACGTCACCATCATCGACTCCTTCGAGGCGGTCGGCGCATGCCTGGCCGGGAAGATGAGCGAGGCCGACCTCAAGCGCATCGAATGTGCGATCGCCCCGGGTGAGGGCGCCTGTGGCGGCATGTACACCGCGAACACCATGGCGTCCGTCGCCGAGGCCCTCGGCCTGAGCCTTCCGGGGTCGGCTGCGCCGCCCTCGGCCGACCGCCGGCGCGACTACTTCGCCCACCGCTCGGGCGAGGCCGTCGTGAATCTCCTCCGTCAGGGCATCACGACCCGCGACATCCTCACCAAGGAGGCCTTCGAGAACGCGATCGCCCTCGCGATGGCGCTGGGCGGATCGACGAACGTCGTGCTGCACCTGCTCGCGATCGCTCGGGAAGCCGACGTCGACCTCAGCCTCCACGACTTCAACCGCATCGGCGACAAGGTGCCCCACGTCGCGGACATGAAGCCGTTCGGCAAGTACGTCATGAACGACGTCGACCGTCACGGCGGCATCCCCGTGATCATGAAGGCGATGCTCGACGAGGGGCTCCTCCACGGCGACGCGCTCACCGTGACCGGCAAGACGCTCGCCGAGAACCTGGCCGAGCTCGATCCCGACCCCATCGACGGCACGGTCATCCACACGTTCGACAATCCGATCCACGCCACCGGCGGCCTCACGATCCTGCACGGTTCGCTGGCGCCGGAAGGTGCCGTCGTGAAGACCGCCGGCTTCGACGCCGCCGTCTTCGAGGGCCCGGCCCGCGTCTTCGAGCGCGAGCGCGGTGCCATCGATGCCCTGGCCGCGGGAGAGATCGAGGCGGGCAGCGTCGTCGTCATCCGCTACGAAGGACCCAAGGGCGGCCCCGGGATGCGCGAGATGCTCGCCATCACCGCTGCCATCAAGGGCGCGGGGCTCGGAAAAGATGTACTACTCTTGACGGACGGACGATTCTCAGGCGGCACAACCGGCCTGTGCATCGGCCACATAGCACCCGAAGCGGTGGACGCTGGTCCCATCGCCTTCGTGCGCGATGGTGATCTGATACGGGTCGATATCGCGGCTCGCACTCTCGA